>LSHP01000058.1 GCA_001555775.1 Acidovorax delafieldii
CATGCAGCCCGGTGACCACACCCCAAATTACACCTCATTGACGGACGTGACCCCCGGCAAGGCTACAGGCCTGTCCGAAGGTAGGTTGCAGTGTGGCGCTATGCTGGAAAAGCTTGCGTATTGACTGGCTGGCTGGCCCTTCTGGACCAGACGGCATCTTCCTCACGGCCGCATCATCACGGCAGAATTACTGGAGACCCAACATGGCTGGCCGCATTCCCCCCTTCACCCTCGACGATTTCAAGCTCTCGCCAAAAAAGCGTGCCGAGATCTGCGATGGCCTGACCGAACGCCAGACCTTCATGGTCAATCAGTGGATGAACCTGCACGACAAGCTCAACGTGGGCGACTGGGGCGGCTTCGAGGAGTTCATGGACACCGAGAAGATGACCTACGACAATCCGAACCGGCCCGATCTGGGGACGTTCGAGGAATGGAACACCTCGCCGCGCGCGCTGTTCACGACCTTTCCGCCGAGCGTCTACCGCACGCTCAAGGCGTGGGGCAAAGGTGACGACGAAATCTGCGTGCTGTGCCATCACCACGGCAAGCACACCGGGGGCCCCTATATGGGCGTGCAGCCTACCGGCAACCAACTTGATGTGCTGTGGTTCAGCTGGATCAAGTTCGTGGGGGACAAGATCGTTCACATCTACTCGATCTCGGACGTGCTTTCCATGCTGATCGACCTGGAAGTGATGAAGGCACCGCAGCCGGTCGACCCCTATAAATAAGTGTCATGCCTGGGTGGTCAGGAAGAGGGGGCTCCGGCCCCCTTTTTGTTGCGGCGGATACGATCGACGCTCGGTCAGAGGCTGAAACCGCCATCGACGATCAGCGTTTGCCCGGTGATGTACCGCGCACGGTCCGAGGCGAGGAAGGCGATGGCATTGCCAATGTCTTCGCCGCTGCCGAACCGGCGCAGCGCTACCGATTTCTTCTGGTTCTCCCAGATATCGGGCGAATACAGCGTTTCCAGAAAATGGCTGCCCAGTCCTGCATCGATGATGCCGGGGGCAACCATATTGGCCCGGATGCCGAACTTGCCCTCTTCCTTGGCAATCGCCCGGCCCACCGCCTCCATGGCGGCCTTGGGTACCGAGGAAAGTGCATCGCCCGGTGGAAAGCAGTAGTTCGCAACCGAAACGACGATGACGAAATTGCCCTGCTGCTGGGCCCGGAACAGCGGCAGGGTGGCCGCGACGATGCGGGTCAGCCCGATGAGTTCGGTCTCGATCACCTCGCGCCACTGGCTTTCGTCGATTTTGCTGACAAACGGCTGATCGATGGCCACGCCAGAGGCGAACACCATGGTGCCTATGCCACCGAATTGGGCTTGGGCCTGCAACACCGCCGATTCGATCGAGGCTTTGTCTGCCAGGTCGCAATGCACGGGCAACCCCTCGCATGTACCTGGCACCCCGGCTGCAATCGCCTCGGCCTTCGTCTTGCAAGACCGGTAGCCGATGGCAATGCCGGGCCAGTCACGCGCCAGCGCCGTAACCGCTGCCGCACCCAGCCCACCGGTCGCCCCGACCACAAATGCAGCGTTGCGGCTCATGCAAGGGCTCCTTCGGGAATGCGCGCAAGGCAGGCCAGCAGCTCGGCTGCAAAGGCATCGTTGCGGTCGGCGGTGAACATGTGCCCGGCACCCCTGGCGATGATGACTTCGAGCTGCGGGGCCAATGCGCGGAAACGGTCCACTCCGGCATCGGTGACCAGGTGGCTATGCTCTGCCCGCACCAGCACCACCGGCGATGTCACCCGCGCGGCCGCATCCAGCAGAGCCTCGCCTTCGCTAGGCGGGTGCAGGAACTCGGCTTTGCCGGTTGCCGGGTCCCAGCGCCAGTGCCAGTGGCCTGAGGGATCCTGCCGCATGGCGCGAGCGAGTTTTGCGGAATCGACCATCCGTGGCTGGTCAAGATTGCGAGCGAGCGAATCCGCGGCCTTATCGAGCGTCGCAAAACCGGCTGCCCCTTCTGCGAAGAAATTTCGAATACCGTCGATGCCGGAATCCTCCATCAACGGCGCGACATCTGCGAGCATGATCAGGCGGACCCGGCCAGGATGACGCGATCCGCCGACCAGTGCGGCCTGACCGCCGCGCGAAGCACCGACAAGCGTTACCGGCCGGACGAAGTGCGCCAGCAAACGCTCGACATCGCGGCCAAACGCATCGAGCAGATAGTCGCCATCCGCCGCCCATTCGCTGTCGCCATGGCCGCGCAGGTCAAAACTGATGCCGTAATATCCGGCCTTTGCCACTGCCATGGCTGAGCCGAGCCAAGCGCTGCGGCTCTGACCTCCGCCATGGAAGAACAGCACCGGTGGAGCAGCCGGATCGCCAAAGGCGCCTCCGGCAAGCTCCACCCCGTCTGCCTTCAGGCGAATGGTCTGGGGTGACACATCATTCCGCCGCGATGGCGACGGTCTCTGCATGCGACGGGTGTTCGCCCGGGCCAGCATAAGCGAACTTGCCAGGCGCATGATGCCATCTGCCGTCGTTGCGGCTTTCATAGGGCGAAGCGACCTCGATCAGGCACCCGTGGGTGCTCTGGGCGCCTACCCAGCTCCATTTCTGCCAGGTCATGTCGGGGTCGTTGAAGCACTCGCCATCGCCGGGCAGGTGGATGCCTTCGGCCTTGAGCTTTGCCATCGCGCCGGGGACGTCATCAGTGGTGAAGCACAGGTGGTGGACGTGTTCGCCAACCTTGTCGAGCCGGCGGCCCATCGGCGTGCCCGGAGCGGGCTGGATAAACTGGATCTCGGTCGAATATTCGTTGACGAAGGTCGCCCATTTCATCCCGGCATCATCGCCCGAGGAGAATTCGTCATATTTGACGATGCGCTTTTCCAGGCTCTGCGGGTCGAGGACGCGCAGGATCTTCGTCCAGTCCTCGATGGCTTTATCGAGATCGCGCACGACCATGCATACATGTGCAAAAGGACCACTTGGCATATCGACTCTCCTTAACTCGGGATCAGAACGGTTGCAGTGCCGGCATTCACGGTGCCACGTCCTTCGACGTCCAGGGTGAATGTGCACGAAATGCGGTTGCCATCAATGGCGGTAATGCTCCCCGATGCAATCGCCTTGTCGCCACCATAGACATTGTCGAGGAACCGCGAGTCCATGGTTTCGATGGTGCATCCGGGAAATGCGGCCATCAGCATGTTGATCATGTAAGCGACATTGATCGGCCCCTGGTTGATCACGCGGTCGCCCAGCCCCTTGGCTTTGACCACTTCGACATCGAGATGGATTGGATTCGGGTCGGCAAGAAACACCGACCATTGCCGCATCGCCTCCGCGCTGACGCTGGTAATCACGAACGGCGCAATGATTTCACCGACGGCATGGGTCATGCGGCAAGCTCCTTGCGCGGAAGGACCCAGACATTGTCGGTCTCCAGAACACAGCTGTCGTCGGCCTGCCGGTGCAGTCGCAGGCGGTAGGTCAGGACATCCATGACCCCAAGCTTGCGGCTGAGCTTGCGCACCAGCGACAGAATCTCGCCGGTCACTCGATAGCTTTCTCCGACCATCAGCGGCGCCTGGAAACGCACGCTGGACGATCCCATCATCGGGCCTTCCTCGACGTCGAACTCGCAGGTTTCGCACATGCCGGCGACGGTTTTGCCCATCGCGACCTGGGTGGCGATGTAGTAATAGATAGGATGCGCGCTGCCGTCGCCTGCCGGTTCCATACCTGTCGACCGGCACAATTCCGCGTTTTCCTCGGCCGTGATCGTGAAGATTTTCGTGCCGTCCAGCGATGTGCCAGCGACGTCCGGGGCAGGGGGCAGTTCGGTCTGTTGCATGTCAAACGCCTCGACTTCAAAACGACCGGGGAAGGCCAAGGTTCTCCGCAATGCTGTTGCGGACCATTTCGTTCGAGATGGGCGTCATGCGCAGGATGCGGTGATCACGCCAGTAGCGCTGCATGTCGGTTTCTGCCGAATAGCCCATGCCCCCCAGAATCTGGATACCCAGGTCTGCCGCCTCGACCGCCCTTTCGGTAGCCACCATCTTCAGCATGTTGGCCTCGTTGCCACACGGCATGTTCTGGGCCTGCATCCAGGCAACGTTGTATAGCAGCAATTCGGTCAGCTTTTGCGAGGTCGCGATGTCGGCGACATAATGCTGCAGGATCTGGAATTCGCCAATGAATTTGCCGAATGCCTTGCGCGTCTTCATGTAGGCAAGCACATCTTCCAGCACACCGTCGATCGCGCCCAGACACTGGGCACCAACCATGATGCGCTCGTTGTTCAGGCTGGGCAGCATCGCGCCCCACGCCATGTGCGGTTCGCCCAGCACATCGCTATCGGGCACGAAGACATTGTCATAGGTGACCGAACAGCTGCCCATTGCCCGCATGCCAAGCTTGGGCAGCAAGGTTGCGGTGATGCCGTCCGACTTGGCATCGACGAAGAACGCCGTCAGGCCGTGATGCTTCTTGGGGGCATTGCGATCCGACCGGCACAAAACCAGCAGACGGTCTGCCGCGCGCGCACCTGTGGTCCACATCTTGGCACCGTTGATTACCCAGCCTCCTTCGACCTTGTCGGCATAGGTCTTCATCGCGCCGAGCACGTCGGTGCCGCCATCGGGTTCCGTCATCGACAGCGAAACGCGCATGTTGCCCGCTGCCATTTCCGGTAGCCACTTGCGGCGTTGTTCCTCGCTACCTGCGACGGTAAGGGTCTTTGCACCACCGAAGGATGTGAGGCCCCACACCCACAGCAGGCCACCTGCGGTGCGTGCCATTTCGCGCGCAAAGATCATCTGGGTGACGACATCGCCGCCCAGTCCGCCATATTCCTCGGGAATGCCGATGCCGAAAAAGCCCTGCTCTTTCAGCTTGTCCCAGATGACATAAGGGTAGTTTTCTTCATCGGCCTCCAGCGTCCGCATCAGGTCCTTGGGCAGCTCCGCATCCACCCAGCGACGCACCACGTCCCGGAACGCGACCTGTTCCTCCGAAAGATTGAAATCCATGTCGACATTTTCTCCTGCAGTCTTGTTCACAGCAGCAGCGCCGGTCTGCACCTATCGACCGGAAGGAAGCGCGCAGACCTGTGCGCCTATCGCTGAAGGAATTCGAACTGCTGGTCGACGAGCATGCCAAGCTGCTGCCGGGTCGCAGGCGCGCCGATCACATCGTCGCCCGGATTGGCCGGGATGCTGTTGATCGCCACGCCAAGCGGCGTTGGCCAGCCCCGCAACGCATGCACGATCGCCCGCAACTGGCCCAGCGTGGCCACCGCAGCCTGCCAGCCCGCTGCGGTCGCGATGCAGCCAACAGGTAAGCCGGTGAAATAGCATCGCGGATCGCCGCTAGTGTCCTCGACATAATCGAGCGCGTTCTTCACCAGCCCGGACAGCGCGCCATGATAGCCCGGCGAGCCGATGATGATGGCATCAGCGCTGCGCAGAGTGGCGACCAGATGGACGGCGGCATCTGTGCGATCCGGGTTTTCGGGCGCATAATGCGGCAGGCACAGAGCCTCGGCGCCCAGCAGAGTGGTGCGGGCACCGCGCGCCTCGGCAAAGCCGAGCGCGGCCACCAGCGCGCGTTCGGTCGAGCTGCCTGCGCGCGTCGTTCCGCCCAGCGCAACGAAATGCGGCCCGGTCATATCGCCAGCCCGCCCTCGACCGGCAATACGCTTCCGGTGACATAAGCTCCCGCCCGGCTGGCGAGATAGATGGCCGCGCCAGCCATGTCCTCTGGGGTTCCCGTGCGGCCGCGCGGCACCATCGATTCGACCATCTTGCGCATGGCATCGTCGATGATCACGGTCATGTCGCTTTCGAAGAAACCAGGGGCGATGGCATTGACGGTGATATGCTGCGGTCCGAGCTTCTTGGCGAGCGAGCGGGTGAGCCAATGGATCGCGCCTTTCGATGCCTGATAGCTGTAAACCTCGCGCGGTCCGATCTTGAGCGCACCGACCGAGCCGATGTTGATGACGTTGGACGGGCGATCGGCGCTGGCCCCGGCGCGCAGCCGCGGCAGAAGCTGCTGCATCAGAAAGAAGGGCGTCTTAAGATTGAGGTCAATGACATCATCCCATTGATCTTCGCTGAACGCATCGAGGGAGGCGTCGGTGAGTGTCCCCGCATTGTTGACCAGAATGTGCAATGCCGGCTCACGCGCCGCAATCTGTGCCACCAGCGCGGTGATGCCCTCCAGTGTTGCAACATCGGCGGTCAGGCCGATGCAGTCCCCGCCAATGTCGGCAACGGCGCGCGCAACCTTGTCGCTGTCGCGCGCGCAGATATAGACCCTAGCGCCCGCAGCTGCGAGGCCTGTAGCGATCATCCGGCCAATGCCGGCGCTGCCGCCTGTTACCAGTGCGACTCGGCCGGCAACCGAAAAAAGACCCGTAGCGTCCATCAACCGATGATCTCCAGCATGATCTTGGCGACCCCCTCAGGATCGCCAACGTTGAAGGCATGGTCGCCCGGATGATCATGCACCGGCCAGCCGAGAGCGCGGGCGCGCTCGTGCATCGGGGTCATGATCGTGTGCTGTGCGGCGATGTAATCTGCCGGATGCGTGATGCTCTCTGCGCCCACCGCAATCGCGCAGCAGGTCGCCCGCATCGGCTGGTCTGACAGGCGGTCGAGCAGCCATTGCTCGCGATTCCGGTCCATCATGTGCGGATGTTCCCTGGCCATGGCGCGTTGCTGTTCGTGGACACCCGACCCCACCGGACCCTGGCCACTGTCGAGCAGAGCATCCAGTCCGGTCATGTCCGCCTCGCTGGCAAAGCCGAGCAGCGACAGGATCCGCTCGCCCGCATGGGCGATGATCGCATCGAGGAAGATCACGCGCCGGATGCGCTCGCCAGCCTGTGCCAGCACTCCTGGCGCCACCGTACCAGCATAGCTGTGCGCCACGAGAATCACGTCGTGCAGGTCTTCATAATGCAGCACGTTGACGATGTCGGTGACATGCGTTGCGTTGCCGACATCGCGGCCGATCAGATGGATACGCTCGCCAAAGCCGGTGAAGGTCGGGGTGAATACGGTGTGTCCCTCGGCCTCCAGCACCGCACGCATGTGCTTCCAGGTCCAGCCACCCATGCCGCCGCCGTGCATCAAGAGAAAGTTTGCCATTACGCAGGTGCTCCCGGTTCAAGATTGGCGACGAGTTCGGGCGGCACATCCGGCCCCCAAAGGTAGAAGCTGTCGGCTGGATCGTGCTGCGCGGCGGGCCATTCGCAATCGGCGGGGATATAGTCGATATCTGCCGAGAACTCGGCATAGCTGCCCCAGGGGTCGCGCGCATAATAGAAATAATTGCCGCCCAGCACATGTCGCCCCACGCCCCATCCCTGCTTGAACCCGGCGCGGAACATCTGGGCGGACCCTAGGCCGACCTCCTGGAACGAGCCCACATCCCAGCTGCTATGGTGCATGCCGCGATGCGTCGAACCGACAAGCGCCAGCAAGTGATGGTCGCTGCCGTGTGCGCCGTGCAGAAACGCGACCACCGGCCCGCTGCCATCGGACAGCCGCAAGCCCAGCATCGTTTCATACCACTGCGTCGCGGCAATCACGTCGGTGGTGTAGATGGCAAAGTGCGACAGATGGCGGGGCAAGGTCTTCGGAGCTGAAGAATTGAACACCGCGCCCGACGTTCCAGCCGGAGACGACAGCGTCTCGAACCGGGTCTTGTCCGCAGGCGAACATTTGTCCGCAACCCGGATGTTGATCGGCAGACCGTCGAAGCCTTCGATCCACAGTCCCTCTTTGGGCGCTCCGATGACGGGATCGATGCGTGCTGCGCCGTGACTTTCCAGATGCGCCGCGATCGGGGCTTCGTCCTCGGGATAAACGCCGAAGCTCAGATAGCGCAATTGCTTGACCGGACCCGTTCTGATCCTGCCCCAGCACTGGGGGTTGCCATAGGTATACAGCTCCAGGCCATCGTCGGAACTGCGCACGTTCAGTCCAAACGCATCATAGAAGGCATGTGCCTCCTCAAGGTCAGGGACCTGAAGGCCAAAATGGTCGATCGAGTGGACTGCCAACGCGTTGGCACGCTTTTGCGGCATGGTTCTCTCCTTGATGGCCTGCCGGTGCGGCTATTGTGCGACGATCGGATTGACGAGAAGACCGACACTTTCGATCTCGACCTCGCAGACATCGCCCGCCTTCATCCAGACCTGCGGGCTGCGCGCCACGCCGACGCCGCCGGGGGTGCCCATGACCAGCACATCGCCCGACTGTAGCGTCATGAAGCTGGACAACAGGTGGATGGTCCTTGCGACCGAAAAGATCAGGTTGCCGGTGTGCGAAGACTGCATAACCTCTCCGTTCAGGCGGCATTCGATCTTCAGGCCTGCCGCCCCGGCTGGCAATTCGTCGGGTGTCACCAGATAGGGCCCGAACGCGCCGGTATCGTCGAAATTCTTGCCTGCGGTCCATTGCGGGGTGCGCAGCTGGTAGTCTCGGATCGACGCATCGTTGAACACCGAATAGCCCGCGACATGGTCAAGTGCGTCGGCCTCGGCAATGTCCTTGCCGCCAGTGGACAGCACCACCGCAAGCTCGGCTTCCCAGTCGAGCTGTTCAGAAACCTTCGGCAAAATGATCGGCGCCTTGTGTCCGGTCAGGCTGGAGGCGAAGCGGGCAAACAGCACCGGATGCTCCGGAATGCCAAGCCCTGATTCCTCTGCGTGGTCGCGGTAGTTGAGGCCGAGGCAGACGATCTTGGCAGGGCGCACGACCGGCGGCAGAAAGAGGAGGCTTGCCTCGTCGACCGGCTCCCCGGCAGTTGCCTTCTCGCCTGCCTCAACAAGCGTGCCTGCCGCGATGTGCGCATCGAGATCGGCCAGATCATCCCCATAAGCGATGGTGACAATATCGCCGGTCTTAGCGGCGAGGCCGATTTTTCCGTCTTTGGTGACTCGTGCTAGGCGCATGTTCTTCTCCGAAATTAGTTCAGCGGCTGGCCGTCTGGCCGGTGCCCCCGCCGGTTGCGGGCATCAGGTTGTTGCTCATGCCGCCATCGACCACGATGTCGATGCCCGTGATATGGCCCGCCAGCGGGCTGGCGAGAAAGAGGATCGCGTTGGCGACGTCATCTGCGGTCCCCAGCTTGCCAAGCGGGATCATCGATTCGCGCTGGGCCCGGCGCTGCGGGTCGTCATACCCGGTCTGGGTCATTGGCGTGTAGGTGGGGCCGGGCGATACCGTGTTGCAGCGGATGCCATCCTTGCCCCACTCAAGTGCCAGTTGGCGGACAAGCATCACCAAAGCCGCCTTGCTGGAGGAGTAGAAGCCCAGACCCGGAGTCGGCTGGGCCGCCGACATCGATGCAGTAGCAACTAGCGCGCCCCGGCTGGCGGCGAGATGCGGGCGCGCGGCCTTGGCCAGCGCCCAGGTTGCGCGGGTGTTGATGGCGAAGACGCGGTCGAAATCTTCGGCGCCGAGCGCAGTCAGCGCGCCGCCAGCAATGATGCCGGCATTGCTGACCACCGCGTCGATCCCGTCCATATGGGCAATCGCCGCAGAAACGATGGCGTCGCCGCAACCGGCATCGGCCAGATCGGCGACGCAGCCTGCCGCAGCTTGGCCGATGGCATCGGTGACAGCGGCGAGGCCCGCGGCATCACGGTCCGTCAGCAGCATCTTGTGCCCGCCGGGGATCACGGTTCCGGCAGCCAACTGCTCGGCCACGGCGCGACCGATGCCACTGGCTGCTCCGGTGATGATGACGCGCATGGGCATTCCTTCAGTCAGCAAGACCAAGTTCGGCCATCAATTGCTGGCGGAGCTTGAACTTCTGTATCTTGGAGGCCGACATCGGCCATTCGTCAACAAACCGGATGTGCCGTGGCACCTTGAATGATGCGATGCGCGTCCGTGCAAAGGCGATCAGATCGTCGGCGCTGACATCGCACTTGCCCGAGCGTTCTATGAAGGCTGCCGGGATTTCCGCAAGCCTGGCGTCGGGCAGCCCGACCACCTGCGCCAGTTGGACACCTTCGTGCGCGGCGAGCACAGCCTCCACCTCGGCTGCGGCAACATTCTCGCCGCCGACCTTGAGCATGTCCTTGAACCGACCGTGAAAGCGCAGATGGCCATGCGCATCGATCGAGCCGATGTCGCCGCTGCGATACCAGCCGTCGGGGGTAAGAGCCTCGGCGGTCTTGACCGGATCGCGGTAATAGCCGTCGAGCAGGCTGTACCCCTTTATCCAGACCTCGCCTCGTTCGCCTGTCGGAAGCTCTTCACCGGTGCCCAGATCGATGATCTTCACTCTGACCCCAGCCATGGGGTAGCCTAGTGCCTGGAAGCCCAGTTCGGGATCCATGTCGTAGCCGCCGGTCGAGACGATGCCGCTGGCCTCGGTCATGCCGAAGGTGCCGACCTGGAGTGCATTGGGTGCCTTCTGGCGATAGGCATCGCCAACCCATTGCGGCATCTGGCTGAAGCAGCTGTTCATCAGACGGACCGATGACATGTCGGTCGAATCCCAGTCCGGGTGCGCAATCATCGCCTGGTGGAACGTCACGAACGGCAGGAACAGCATGCTGGCCTTTTCGGCCTGGATCTGGCGGAGGCTTTCGCCCGCATCGAAATGCGGCTGGCCGATAAAGGTCCCGCCCACCTCGATCGCGCCCAGCATGCCCAGCATGGCGGCGATATGGAATAGCGGCATTGGCGACCAGACCCGCTCATCCTCGTGAAAAGCCCAGCGATTGCGGGCCAGGTTGCTTGCCTCGCGGCAAATCGCCTCGTGGCTCAGCAGGCAGCCCTTGGGGTTTGCTGAAGTGCCCGAGGTGTAGAGCACCATGCAGGTATCGCGAAGCCGAACAGCCAGCCTTGCTGCATGGACTTCCCGCTCGTCTATTCTGGCTGCCATTGCATCAAACATGGCCTGGTCTACGAAACCATGCGCCTGCCTGTCGCCGAACACCACCAGGCGCCGTAGCCGGGGTGCATCGGCAATTGACAGCGCCAGCGGATCGCGGATCTCGTTCAGCGCCGGGAAGGCCTCGGTCAGGCGTGCGACGAAATCGACATGCGCGTCCTCTTGGCTGTTGGTGAGGATCGCAACGAGATCGGCATTTTCAGCGACATAGGCAACTTCAGGCGCACGGTAACGGGCATTCATCAGCACAGATACGCCGCCGACCATGGCCACGGCGAACAGGGTTTCGATGAATTCTATGCCCGATGGCAGCAGGATGCCGACATGGTCGCCCGGTGCGATGCCCAGGCCGATGAGCCCGCGCGCGCGATGCAGGACCGATAGCACCACCGCATCATATGTCTTCCGCCCGGTAGGAAAAACCAATGCCTCCTTGTCCGGAGCCTTGTCCCACGCGTTGAGCAGCATGTCCGCCAGCGGGCTGACGGTGATGCGCATCAGGGCAGGGTTTTCGCTGGTCGCAGTCAAGCTGTGTCTTTCCGTCGGAGATCAATCGGTAATCTGGTTTCTGTTCAGGTCTGGCAATGTGCCAAGATCGTTCATCCTTTCAGACGATAGGTGGCTTTGATTTTTCGGACTTCAGCCGCATCCTATGATACCCCCGTCAACGGGGATTTCGGCTCCGGTGACATAGCCACCTGCGCGCGAGGACAGGAACACGATGATGCCTGCGATCTCGTCGGCGCGGCCCATGCGCCGCATCGGTATCTTGGCGAGCAATCCGGCGTCAACACCATCGTCGTCGCGCATGTGCGCGGTCATGCTGGTGAGAAAATAGCCCGGCAGTACGGCATTGACCGTGATGTGCCGATCGGCCAGATCGCCTGCAAGGTCGCGGCTGAGCATGTGGATCGCCGCCTTGCTCGCCGCATAGCTGTAGGCGCTCAGACGCTGCGCCGTCTTGCCGGCGACCGAGCCTATGTTGATGACGCGGGCTGGATCGTCGGCGCTGGCCGATGCGGTCAACTCGGGCAGAAGCTCGCGGACCAAAGTGAACGGGGCCTGGACGTTGACCGCCAGCACTCCGGGCCACGCCTTGTCGGGGAAGGTATCGACCGGCGCACCCCAGGTCTTGCCGGCATTGTTGACCAGAATATGGAGTTTGCCGCGCGTCGCGGCGCGCACCTTTGCCGCAAGATCAACCGCCGCCTCGGGCGAGGTCAGATCGGCAGGCAGGCCAATGCAATGCCCAAGCGCCGCCATCTCGGCTTCGGCTGCCGCACAGCTATCCGGCTTTCGCGATGTAATGATCACACTGGCACCGGCCCGCAACAGGCCCTCGGCAATCATCCGCCCCAGTCCCTGCGCGCCGCCGGTGACCAAAGCCCAGTGGCCGGTGAGTTCGAACAGACCGCTCATACCGTCACCACGACCTTGCCGAAGCTGTGCTGCTGTTCGAGGTAGAGCAACGCCTCGCGCGCTTGCGCCAGCGGGAAGCTTTTTTCGATCACCGGGGCGATCCGGTGCTTGTCGACAAAGGCCAGCATCTCGCCAAAGTCCTGCAGGTCGCCGACCTGGCTGCCGACGATGCTGGCACTTTTCAGGAAGATGCCGGTTGCGGTAATCTCGAACTTGTCGCCTGCCGTCGATCCGTAGATCACGATCCGTGCGCCTGGGTTGATGGCGCGGACATAGTTGGCATAGCTGGGTGCCGGGGCACCATCGAGCACGACATCGATGCCGCCGGTGAGCTTGCCGATCTGTTTGCGCCATTCTGGATCTGTGTAGAGCAAGCCGCCCGATGCCCCCATCTCCATCGCCCGCGCCAGCACCGCTTCGCTTTCGCCGGTGACGTAGACCTTGGCGCCCAATGCTACAGCAAATGCCAGCCCGAAGGTGGCGACCCCTCCACCGATTCCGCTGATCAGCAAGGTCTCTCCGGCGACAAGCTGGCCCTTGAACATCA
This sequence comes from Acidovorax delafieldii, assembly GCA_001555775.1. Taxonomy (GTDB): domain Bacteria; phylum Pseudomonadota; class Alphaproteobacteria; order Sphingomonadales; family Sphingomonadaceae; genus Blastomonas; species Blastomonas delafieldii_A. Next base: position 12,858 of record LSHP01000058.1, read on the forward strand.
GCGCGCGCCATGCGGTGATGCCGGTCAGCACGGTCGCTGCGGCCTGCTCCCAGGTCATGAATGCGGGTTTGGGGGCAACGTGCGCGGCTGGCGCGCAGACATATTCGGCGATCGTGCCGGCATGGGGCATGCCGAGCAGGCCGAAGGCTGGGCTCGGCGCATGACGGTTTGTGCCCCAGTGCATGCCCGGATAGATGACGACTTCGTCACCGATGGCTACGCTCGACACCCCTTCACCGAGCATGTCGACCACACCGGCACCATCACAGCCCATCGTGCAGGGCAGGCTCATCCCCGGGTACAGACCCCGCGCTATCCACATCTCGCGATGGTTGATTGATGCCGCCTTGATGGCGACCCGGACCTCGCCGGGTCCGGGCAGCGGTGTTTCGACATCGGCGACCCGCACAGCCTGTGTGCCTTCGTTGGTTTCCTGCAAAAGGGCTTTCATCTGTTTTTCTTTCCTGGAGATTCAGAACGATCGCGGCAGGCCGAGCGCTTCGGCGATTCCGTTTCTGACCATTTCGTTGGTGACCGGGCCGATCCGCCATAACCGGCTGTCGCGCCAGTAACGCTGCATGTCGGTCTCGGCGGAATAGCCCATGCCGCCCAGGATCTGGATTCCCATGTCGGCAGCCTTGTTGGCGTTTTCAGAGGCGAATAGCTTAAGCATGTTCGCCTCGTTGCCGACATTCTCGCCTCGAACCTGTTTCGCGGCGCAATGGTGAAGCAGCAACTCGGTGGTCTGCTGCATCGTGGCGATGTCGGCGATGTAATGCTGCAGAATCTGGAACTGGCCAATGTATTTGCCGAACGCCTTGCGCTGCATGACATAGGCTAGCGCATCTTCCAGAACACCGTCGATCACCCCCAGGCAGAAGGCGCCGACCATGATGCGCTCGTTGTTGAGCGTCGGCAGCAGCGTGTGCCAGGCCCGGTTCGGCTCCGCCAGAACATCGGCATCGGCGACGAACACGTTGTCGTAGACAACCGTGCAGCTGCCCATCGAACGCATCCCCAGCTTTGCCAGCGGGGTGATCTTGATCCCCTCGCTCTTGGTGGGTACCCAGAATAGGGTCAGGCCCTGATGCTTCTTTTCGACGTTGCTGTCGGTCCGCGCGATACACAGCAGGTAGTCTGCGACATGGGCAGAACTGCTCCAGATCTTCTCGCCGTTGAGCACCCAGCCGCCATCGGCCTTTTCAGCTCTGGTCGTCATGCCGCCAAGCAGATCGGTGCCGCCGCCGGGTTCGGTGAACGAGATCGCGGCCTTCAGCCTGCCTGCCGCAATTTCGGGAAGATATTTCGTCTGTTGCTCGGGCGTGCCGTACAGCCCAATCGATTTAGACCCGGCAAACGAGGTGATGCCCCATATCCATGCGAGGCCACCGAGCGAACGCGCAAGTTCGCGCGCCAGCAGCATCTGCATCAGCACATCGCCGCCCTGACCGCCAAACTCCTCGGCAATGCCGACGCCATGGAAACCCGCCTCGCTGAACTTGGCCCACAACGCGTGCGGATAATTGTGTTCGTCTGCTTCCAGCTGGCGCGCCCAGGCCTTGGGGCATTCTGTATCGACCCATCGGCGCACGATGTCGCGGAACGCGCGGTGCTCTTCGGGCAGTTCAAAATCCATTGTCGGGCACCCTCACATCCGTTCAGGTCGCCATTGCGCCTGAGTTGCCACGATGGATTGGATAGGGGATTGGCGCTAGCCACCTATCTACGGGTAGGAATTGGGGCTTGCACTCACGCTTTGGGTGGCCGATAAACAAGACGTTGGACACGAGAGCAGTTTGTAAACTTCCGGGTCCCCCGAGCAAAGAGGATGTCTGCAATGGGTGTGGTAATGACCACGATCATGCCGCCGCGCGCGGCCCACCGCTACGTGGAGCGGGCTACGATCGAGACGCTGGCTCAAAGTGTCGCAAAAGCGCGAGTCGTGACAGTCAGCAGCCCGGCAGGGTTCGGGAAGACCACTGCGATGCTGCGCTGGGCGGACATTTTAAGGGGGCAGGGGCGACCAGTGCTGTGGATCGCGGCCCGCGCCGGGGTGGATTCGCTCGAAACCTTTCTTGACGCGCTGCAGATGGCCTGTGTGGGTGCGGGATTGGACGCGGAGAAATTCAACGCCGGACTGACCCCGCGCAGCTGGCTGGCCGCTCTTTCGGCGCAGTCGGGCCCTCGGCCGGTCCTCTTCATCGACGATGCACAGCTGCTCACCCGAGATGTGCGCGAATTTGTCAGCCAATTGATCTCCAGCGCCCGTGATTCCCTGACCACAGTGATTGCCTCACGCGGCGAAAGCGGGATCAATCTCGCCAGAATGCGCTCGCTGGGTCACCTTGCTGAAGTCACGGTACGCCATCTCAGCCTCAGCCATGATGAGGCCATGCGGCTGATTAAGCAGGAGTGTGAGCCGACCATTCCGGCGGGTGAAATGCAGCGCATGATCGCGGACAGCCAGGGTTGGGCGGCCGGACTGGTGCTGGCGGTCAAAGCATGGCAGCGCGATCAGGAGGAGGACTATAGCGCACAACGCAGCACCACGGGGCTTCGCAACGAGTTTGCCAGCTATTTCCACGAGGAGGTAATCGAAGGCCTGCCCCAGGCATTGCGCGACTTCATCGTCGATACCTCAATACTTGAGGAACTCAGCCCATCGGCGTGTGCTGCCGTAGTCAACAAAGACGACGCCCGGACCATGCTCGAGGAAGTGTTCGAGCGCGGGCTATTTCTGGCCGACCTCGACCGCGAACAAAGCCGCTATCGTTATTATACCCTGTTCAGGGAGATGGTGCAGGGCAGGTTGATAATGCGCGCGCCCGCCCGCGCGGCTGAACTTCATCGCAGGGCCAGCCGCTACTACTCCTCCATCGGCAGTTACGAGCGGGCGGTTGATCATGCAATGCAGAGCAAGGACACCGCGTTTCTGGGCGCGCAGCTGGACCAGTTGGCCGAACAGATGACCTATGGTGGCCTGCTGTACAGGGTCGACGAGCTTGCCAGCGAATTGCCCTGGGAAGTTTTGCAAAACTGTCCGTCCCTGCTGCTTGCGATGTCGTGGCGATGTAGCCGACGGCTGGCGTTCAAGTCGTCCGAAAGGCTGATTGAGGCCGCTGAAGCGACGATCGCAGCCAAGGTCGAGCGCGGCGACATGGACGATTACGCAGCCAGACAGATGGGCTTCAGGGTCAGGCACCGCAAGATCATGCTGGAGGCCGCGCGCGACAACATGCACTATGTCGAGCGGGAGTCCGAGGCCTTGCTCGATGATCTGGGGGATGATCACCCCTATCTGAGCTGCACGTTGCTGGCACAGCTGCTGTCCGCGCGCAGGGAACTCTATCATTTCCACGATATGCTGCGGCTTGAAGCAGAGCTGCGAAAGGCGCTGGGACGACCGGGATCGGACTTTGCCTCCATCGCACTGAAATCATCGGTCGCGCCGACTTTGGTGGCCCAGGGTAAGACACAAATGGCGCGCCAGTTCCTGACCGAGGCCCACAGCCTGGCAACCGGCATGGACGGCCATATTTCAGGGCTTGCGGCACTCCCTGCGCTTCCATTGGCTGAGCTGCATTACGAATGTGGCGAACTGGACGCGGCGGCACGGCTGGTTGAGGATTATCTGCCATCGATCCGGCAATGGGGCTTTGTCGATCAGCTTGCGTCAGGCTTTCTGGTCCGGGCGCGTCTAGCTGCGGCGCAAGGAGACCTCGCCAGCGCGCTTTCGGGGCTCGAAGAGGCACAGCTGGTCGCAATCGAATGTGGTCTTGACCGCTTGCGGGCGCTGGTTCTGTCGGAACAGGTGCGGATGCTGGTGAAAGCCGGGCAGCTGGAGCAGGCCGAGCAACTGTTCCATTCCAGCGACCTGTGTGTCGAGGGCGAACCCGTGCCGACCCTCAATCCGACGCGGCTCAATGAATGGTTGGCTATCGCTTGGCTGCGCCTCGAAATGCAACGGTTCCGGTTGGTGCGTTCGCGCAAGATTGCCAAGCGTTGGCTCGAATTTGTCCGCAAGCGCGGAGCAGTTCGATCGGCAGTAACGTTCGAACTGCTGCTAGCCGAGATCGCTGTTCTATCCGGCAATCGCTCGGAGGCTCGGCGCTCGGTACGGTCGGCGGTGGAACTGGCGGAGCCTGGTGGGTGGCTGCGGCCGTTTGTCGACGAGGGCGAAGCCATCGCATCGTTGCTGATCGAATCCTACGCCAATGGGCCGGTGCTCGACACCCCGGTCGACCGGTTTGCGGCGCGGCTGGTTTCGGTTTTGCGTGGCACGCCGCAGATCAGCGAAGACGAAGCGGATGACGATGACTTCGGCATGGGCAGCGGCCTGTCGCTGCGCGAGGTGGAAATCCTGACGATGGTCAGCGGCGGTCTGCGCAACCGCGAAATCGGGGACAGGCTCGGCCTGACCGAAGGCACCGTCAAATGGTATATGCAGCAAATCTACGACAAGCTGGGCGTCCGGCGCCGTCCGCAGGCGGCAATCAGGGCACGCCAGCTGGGAATCCTGCCCTGATACCATTCGGCAAACTACTGCGCCACCCTATCGAAGGGAAGATTGGTGCAGCGGCTTTGCCCGCTAGAAAAGCCCCAAAGCCAACGCGATAGCGGGAGAAGCATGTGGCAAAAGGCAAGGTGATCATCAGTTGTGCCGTGACAGGGGCGATCCACACCCCCTCTATGTCGCCATTCTTGCCGATAACTGCAGAGGAAATCGCCGAGGCATCAATCGGCGCAGCCGAGGCCGGGGCTGCAATCATTCATCTGCATGCGCGCAATCCGGTCGATGGCCGTCCCGACCAGAACCCCGATCTGTTCGAACCCTTTCTCAAGGTCATCAAGCAGCGGTGCGACGCGGTGATCAATCTGACGACCGGGGGCCACCCTGCGATGACGCTGCAGGAGCGGCTTCGCCCCGCCACCCGATTCCAGCCCGAGGTCGCTTCACTCAACATGGGAACGATGGGTTTTGGGCTGTTTCCCATGCTGGAGAGGTACAAGGACTGGAAGCACGATTGGGAGCCTGCGACGCTTGAAGGTTCGCGCGACCTGGTTTTCAAGAACACCTTCAAAGACATCGAGGATCTGCTGACCCTGCTCTCGCCCAGTGGTACCCGGTTTGAGTTCGAATGCTACGACACCAGCCACCTCTACAACCTGGCCCATTTTCTGGATCGCGGGCTGGTCAAGGCACCGCTGTTCATCCAGACCTGCTTCGGCATTCTGGGCGGCATCGGGTCACATCCCGATGATGTAATGCACATGAAGCGGACCGCCGACCGGCTGTTCGGCGACCAGTACGAGTGGTCGGTGCTGGGGGCCGGTGCACGGCAGATGAGCATCGTGGCGATGGCCGCATCGATGGGCGGGAATGTCCGCGTCGGACTTGAAGATTCGCTCTGGGCCGGGCGTGGCAAGCTGGCCGAGACCAACGCGCAGCAGGTCAGGATGGCGCGCGAGATGATCGAGAATATGGGTCTTTCAGTGGCCACCCCCGACGAAGCGCGCGCAATATTGCATCTCAAGGGCGCCGACCGCACGGCGATTTGACCCTCGTGCGCACTCGCGAGCAGTTTACGGTTACCAATCACGACCCGCTGGCCGCCGGAAAGGCAGTTTGAACGCAGATGACCTCCGCATGGAACCCCGACGAAGCCCGCGAATGGATGGCCTGGCTGCAGGCGATGCCGCCGGGCGAGCTGTTCAACCGGGCCGAGGCGATGACGCTGGCGGGGCACGGCACCGTGTGTACCTATTCGCGCAAGGTTTTCATTCCGCTCACCAAATTGTGCCGGGATGTCTGCCACTATTGCACGTTTGCGCACCGCCCCTCGCAGCTGTCAGCCCCTTTTTTGGACCTTTCACAGGTGCTGGACATCGCACGTGCCGGTGAGTCTGCCGGGTGCCGTGAGGCGCTGTTCACGCTTGGCGACCGGCCCGAAGCCCGCTTCGCTGTGGCGCGACGCTGGCTGGTGGATCGCGGTTACGCCACTACGCTTGAGTATCTTGCCGATGCAGCGGCACTGGTGCTCAAGGAGACCGGCTTGCTGCCGCATCTCAACCCCGGTCTCATGGCAGCGCAGGACTATGCCGCGTTGCGACCACTTTCGGCGTCGATGGGGCTGATGCTGGAAAGCGCATCCGACAGACTGTGCAGCAAGGGCATGGCGCATTTCGGATCGCCCGACAAACGTCCGGCGGCACGGTTGCGGTCGATCCGGCTAGCCGGAGAGGCGAGCGTTCCGTTCACCACCGGCCTGCTGATCGGCATCGGTGAGACCCGGCAAGAGCGGATCGAGGCACTGCTCGCGATCCGCGACCTGCATGCACGCTATGGCCACATTCAGGAGGTCATCATCCAGAACTTCCGCGCCAAGCCCGGGACGCGGATGGTCGGCGCTGCCGAGCCATCGCTCGATGAGCACCGCTGGACGATCGCTGCCGCACGGCTGTTGTTGGGGCCGGAGATGACAATCCAGGCGCCGCCGAATCTGCGGGCGGGCGAACTGGCCGATCTGATCGGTGCGGGGGTCAACGACTGGGGCGGGGTCTCTCCCGTCACGCCGGACCATGTCAATCCCGAGGCCCCATGGCCGCATCTCGAGAAACTTGAGACGCAGACCGAAGCGGCAGGGCGCCACCTGCGCCAGCGCCTGGCGATCGGACCCGGCCATGCGCGCGATCTGACGCGGTGGGTGGACCCAGCGCTGCAGACCGCGATCCGCCGCGCGGTGGACACGCGCGGGTTGGTGCGCGAGACGCCATGGCATGCGGGAAGCGGCAACGAAGTCCCCGATGCGATGCCATCTTTGGTCACCGGGCGCGACCCCAAGATCGTCGTGGCGCTGGGCCGGGTGGAACAGGGCGAGGAGCTGGACAAGGTGCAGATCGCGCGGCTGTTCAGCGCAGAAGGCCGCGATTTCGACCATGTGCGCAGCTTTGCCGATGACCTGCGCCGGGACCGGGTCGGAGATACCATCACCCATGTCGTCAACCGGAACATCAACTATACCAATATCTGCCTGTATCGCTGCGGCTTCTGCGCCTTTTCCAAGGGCAGCACCCGGCGCGAGCGCGGGCCAGCCTACAACATTGACCATGCAGAGATCGCACGGCGCACCCGCGAGGCGTGGGATCGCGGTGCCACAGAGGTGTGCCTGCAGGGCGGAATCCATCCCAGCTATGACGGCAACACCTATCGTGGCATCGTCGAGGCGGTGAAGGCGGCCGTGCCGCAAATGCATGTCCATGCGTTTTCACCACTCGAGGTCCACCATGGCGCCACCACGCTCGGCATGAGCTATGAAGCGTATCTCGCTGACCTGAAGACGGCCGGGCTGGCGACGTTGCCGGGAACCGCGGCGGAAATACTCTCTGACGACGTCCGCGCGATCATCTGTGCCGACAAGGTGGATACCGCCCAGTGGCTTGGCGTGATGCGGGCAGCGCACGCGGTCGGCCTCAAGTCTACCGCGACGATCATGTTCGGGCATGTCGAAACCTATGAGCACTGGGCCGAGCACCTGTTGCAGGTGAGGACCCTGCAGCGCGAAACCGGCGGGTTTACCGAGTTCGTGCCGCTGCCGTTCGTGCACATGGAAGCGCCCAACTGGCGGCACGGCGAAACCCGATCCGGCCCGACCTGGCGCGAGGCAGTGCTGATGCACGCGGTGGCGCGGATCGCCCTGGATGGCACGATCCCCAATATTCAGACGAGCTGGGTGAAGCTGGGTCCCGATGGCGCGGCTGCAATGCTGCAGTCGGGTGCGAATGATCTAGGCGGGACGTTGATGGACGAATCGATCACGCGCGCAGCCGGAGGACAAAACGGCCAGATCTTCGATGTACCGCAGATGCAGGCACTGGCAGCCCGGCTCGGACGCCCCCTGCGCCAGCGCGAGACGATTTATGGCCAGCCCATTGGGCAGATGGCCTATGCAGACTAACGACAGGACAGCAGCATGAACACGACCATCGCCATTATCGGCGGAACAGGAAATCTCGGCAGCGCGCTTGCATGGCGGCTGGCTCGCGCCGGCAAGGACGTCGTGATCGGTTCGCGCACAGCGCAATCTGCGTCTGACAAGGCCGCAGAGCTTGGCCATGCCCTGCGCGGAATGAGCAATGCCGATGCCGCTGCCACAGCCGGGACCGTGATCGTGACGGTGCCCTTTGCCGCGCAAGCGCAGACGCTTGCCGAAATCGCGCCGCATATTGCCGGCAAGATTGTGGTCGACACCACAGTGCCCCTGATGCCGCCAAAGGTCATGCGCGTGCAACTGCCCGTGGAAGGATCGGCGGCTGCCCGTGCAGCGGCGGTGCTGGGCGATGGCGTGCGACTGGTCTCGGGATTTCACAACGTAGCCGCGCACAAGCTGGCGCAGGACATCGACGTCGCTTGCGACATACTGGTGTTCGGCGACGACAAGGCCGCCCGCGCCGAAGTGGTTGCGCTGGCCGATGCCATCGGTCTGCGCGGTATCCACGCCGGAGCGCTGGTCAACGCGGCTGCGGCCGAGGCGATGACCTCGTTGCTGATCTTCATCAACAAGAACTATCGCGTCGATGGCGCCGGCATCCGCATCACCGGCGAGCTTCTGCCGTTCGCATGAGCCAGCGATGATCCAGATCCTACCGCTGCAGGGCCTGCCCGAAATCGTGGCGGGCGATGATCTGCCCCGGCGGCTGGCGGCGCTCCTGCAAGCAGGTCCAGTGCATCTGCTGCCGGATGACGTGCTGGTCGTGACGCAAAAGATCGTCTCCAAGGCGGAAGACCGTTTCGTCGATCTGGCGGACATCAGCCCTTCAGCGGAGGCGATCGCGCTGGGGCTTGAGGTCAACAAGCCTGCCGCGCTGGTCGAGGTGGTGCTGAGCGAATCGTCGGCCATTGTCCGCAAGGCACCCAATGTGCTGATCACCCGGCACCGGCTGGGGCATGTCATGGCCAATGCCGGGATCGATGCCTCCAACATCGGCTGCGGCAACAGCAGCAAAGTCCTGCTTCTGCCGGTCGATCCGGATGCCAGCGCACAGCGAATATCGGATGCCTGCTATGATAGGCTCGGATTTGCCCCTGGCGTCATCATCTCGGACAGCTTCGGGAGACCCTGGCGGCTGGGCACCGTCAACGTCGCCATCGGGGTCGCCGGGATGGCTGCAATGCTCGACATGCGCGGCACACCCGATCGCGACGGGCGGAGTTTGGAGGTGACCCATATCGCCATTGCCGACGCAGTGGCGGCTTCTGCGGGTCTGGCGATGGGCGAGGGTGCAGAAGGCATCCCGGCCTGCATCGTCCGCGGACTGAAGGTTCCACACGATGCGCGCGGGAGCAATATGATCCTGCGTCCGCAAGCCGAGGACCTGTTCCAATGAGCGCGCGCTACACCGTGCTGACGGGGGGCGTGGGGGGCGCCAAGCTGGTGGATGGCATGTATCGCATACTTGCGCCGCACAGCTTGACGGCGATCGTCAACACTGGCGACGATTTCCGCCATTACGGCCTGCCGGTCTCGCCCGATATCGATACGCTGCTCTACACGCTTTCGGGGCGGTCAAACCAGACTCTGGGCTGGGGCCGCGAGGGCGAGACGTGGAACTTCATGGCAGCGCTGACCTCGCTGGGCGGCGAGAACTGGTTCAACCTTGGCGATGGCGATCTGGCGCTGCATGTGCTGCGCGGGCACAAGCTGGCATCGGGCGAAACGCTGACGTCCGTCATCGCCAGCTTCGCAGCGGCATGGAATCTGGCGCTGACCATCCTGCCAATGACCGACGATGCCGTCGCTACCTTCGTCGATACCGATGAAGGTCTGCTGCCCTTCCAGCGCTATTTCGTCGAGCGGAGATGCGAACCCCGGTTGCGGTCCGTGCAGTTCGCCGGAGCGCATGAAGCCGCTGCCGCACCGGGGGTGGTCGAGGCGATCATGACCAGCGATGCTGTCCTCATTGCGCCCTCGAACCCCTGGCTCAGCGTCGATCCGCTGCTGGCCATCCCGGCGATCCGCGCGGCGCTGGCCGCAACGCCCGCGCCCGTCGTTGCGGTGTCGCCGCTGGTTGGTGGCACAGCCGTCAAGGGGCCGACCGCCAAGCTGATGGCCGAACTCGGGCTTGCGATCACCAATGACGCGATCGCTGGGCATTATGGCAGTTGGCTCGACGGCCTGCTCATCCACGGCGATGACGATGCCCCCGCCGGGGTCGCGCATGCGCGCACCGATACGCTGATGCATACCGCCGATGACCGAACCCGCGTGGCCCGCGCCGCGCTGGTGCTGGCCGAGGAATGCGCAGCATGACCCCTTGGCGCATTTGCGTTCCCATCAAGCAGGGTCACGACTGCAAATCGCGTCTCGGCGGAATGATGGACAAGGACGGGCGCATGTGTCTGTCAGAGCGGATGGCGGGCCATGTGCTGGCCGTGTTGCAGGACCGTTTCGAGCCCGAGCAGATCACCATCCTCTCGCCGGCCCGGCCCGAAGGCTGGGCGCATCGATGGATGCGCGATCAGGGGCGCGGTCTCAATCCCGAGCTCGCCGCCTGGCGTGCTGCGCAGGGCAATTCGCCGGTGCTGATCCTGCATGCCGATCTGCCGTTGCTGGACGCGGAGGATATCGATGCCCTGCTTGCGGTGGCCTCCTGGGGGGCGGCGCTGGCCACCGACCGGGCAGGGCAGGGCAGCAATGCGCTTGCCATCGCCGATGGCCGACCGTTCGAGATGCGCTTTGGCACCGGCAGTCGCGCGCGCCATTGCGACCAATATCCCGACATCAACGTGATCGAGCGTGAGGGGCTGATGGCCGATCTCGATACTCCTGACGATGCCCGATTCATCGAAGCGCGCGGTTTCGCAGTCTGATCGTCCTGCCCTTGGGAAGGTTCGATCCGGCGCCGCAGCCCGCAAACACCTGTGGTCATCGCGAACAGGGGAAAGCTGGCAATGAAGCTGAATATCGGTGTGCCCAACAGCATGAAGGTCGCCGCCATGGTCCAGCCCTGGGAGGGAGCGCTGACCGGGGCGGATGTCGGGCGGCTGATGGCGGCGGCAGACGCGCTGGGGTTCAACAAATGCATGCTCGGCGAGCACTTCATCATCCCCAAAGAGCATATCGCGCTGTCGGGCGACTGGTATTTCCATACCGTCGTTGCACTGGGCTTTATCGGCGGGCAGACGCGCAATCTGCGGCTTTCCTCCTCGGTCTCGATCCTGCCGCTCCAGAATCCGATCGTGCAGGCAAAGGGCTGGTCGACGCTCGACTGGCTGACCGGCGGCCGTGCCGAGGCGCTGTTCGGCGTCGGATGGCTGAAAGAGGAATTCGACATGCTTGGGGTGGATTTCCACAAGCGCGGCAAGATGGCGGACGAATATGTCGCGGCGATGATCGCGTTGTGGACCATGGATGAGCCGGAATTCGAAGGCGAGTTCGTCAATTTCAGCAATTGCGGCTTCGCGCCCAAGCCCGTCCAGAAACCGGGCGTGCCGATCTGGTTCGGCGGCGATGCTCCGGCGGTGCAGAAGCGTGTGGCCAAGTTCGGCAATGGCTGGTCGCCGTTCCGCACCCCGCCGGAGACATTTCCCGCGTGCATCGAATTCATCAAGTCGCAGCCCGAATATGACGGGCGCCCGATCGACGTGTTCTTTGCGCTGGAAATGCTCAACGTGGGCGCGCATCACGAGATTCTCGACGATCCGCGGGCACCCGGAACGGCCGACAAGCAGAAGATCCTCGATCAGATCGGCTGGCTGGCGGAGCTTGGCATTACCGAGACCATCGTGCCGCTACCCCCCGGCATTCAGAACAGCCAGGCGTGGCTCGACCGCCAGCAATGGGTGGCCGAGGAGATCATGCCGCTGGTGTGAGGCACCCCAGTTGCTGGCGCTTTGCCTCGATAGCCTATGCCGCGCCCATCATGTCGACCATGTCGGCGTAATGTGGCTGATGATGGCAAATGCCGCCATCGACAGAGATGATCTGGCCAGTGACGAAGCCGGCCAGATCTGAGGCCAACCACAGGACCGCGCCTGCGATGTCATCGGCGACGCTCTCGCGCGGCAGCAACACATGCCGCTGGATCATCGCAAGCTGCGCCTCGCTCATCTGCGCGCGGGCGACGGGGCTGAGCACCAGCCCGGGCAACACGGCATTGCAGCGGATGCCCAGCCGCCCGAACTGTGCCGCCGTGTTGCGGGTAAGCGCATTCACTGCAGCCTTGGAGGCGCTGTAGGCCGGGTTGAGCACATCGCCGAGCAGCGAGACACCCGAGCCTGTGTTGATGATCGACCCGCCACCTGCAGCGATCATCGCCGGCACCGCGTGCTTGGTCATCAGCATGGTGCCGCGCACATTGACGTCGAAGGCAGCATCCCAGACCGCGCTTTCCATTACCGTGATTGCCCCGTCGCGCATCATCTGCGCCGCTGCCGTGTTGGCGGCATTGTTGTGCAGAATGTCGATCCGGCCGAACTGGCTGGTCACCGCTTCAATTAGCTTCGCAATGCTGTCTTCGTCCGCAATATCGACTGAGTGCGCCACCGCCTTGCCCCCGTTCGAGCAGATATCCCGTGCCACCCGGGCGGCCCCATCGGCGTTGACATCGGCGATGATGAGCTGCGCCCCATGCGCTGCCAGCATCCTGGCACAGGCCTCGCCGATATTGGCTCCACCACCGGTGACGATCGCGACCTTTCCTTCAACCAGTCCCATGCTCATTCTCCCAGCAGCTTCCACGTTCCGTAATCCTCGGCAGCGGTGAAGAAGCGCTCGTTCATCGGCACTCCGTTCTGCCCCCAGGCGTCAAGATTGGCGACCCACGCCTGCAGGCCGTACATCACGAACAACCGGGTCTGCTCCCACGCTTCCTCGAAGTCGGGCACGCCCTGCGCGCCGGTGGCGATCAGATACTCGCGATATTGCCTGACCATGTCCTTGTGATGCCTGCGTCGCTCCTCGATCGAGAGCGCGCCGACGATGAAATAGGTAAGGTCCCGCCAGGGCCGCCCGCGCCGAACCAGCTGCCAGTCGAGCCACAATCGCTCCCCGCCGGGCAGGATGTAGGTGTTGCCCTGATGGCAGTCGCCCAGCACGATGCAGTGCGGCGAGCGGTTGGCGCGCTCGATTTCGCCCAGCCGGTCGAAGGCGCGTTCGACCTTTTTTGGATCGTCCAGATAATGCTGCGGCGCGATGCCGCGAAAAGCGGGGTCTTCCAGATTGAGCGCGATCCATTGCCACATGATGCGCACCTGATCGCTGTCGACCGGCGTGTCCATCTGGGTCTGGAGCCAGGGGGCGTTGGCCGGGCTGATCTTGTCGCTGCCCCACAGGCTGCCGTGCAGCTTGGCGAGACCCTCGAGATTCTCCATGATCATCTCGACGCCGTTGGCGTGCGTGCTGTGGCCGAACTTGCCGCCGCGGTCATGCAGGTCTTCCAGCACAATGAAGCCATGCGCTTTGCCGTCGTCATCCCAGTCTGCATAGTAGCAGCGCGCGGTCGGCACCTTCATTTCATGCACCATGAAGTGATAGAACCGCGCCTCGAGCGCATGGATGTCGACATTGTCGAACGATCCCGACCAGTTCGCCTTCATGCACAGATTGGCAGGCAGGCCAGCTGCGATTCCCGCATCGTTCCAGTCCACCCGGATCCGCCATTTTGTGGTGTGGCTGTTGAGCAGTTCGACCGTTTCCATGCTGCGTGCGACCACGCCGGGATATTTGTAGCCCATCATGCGGCTGAGCCAGGCTGCATCGATCTGGTCCATCGTCGTCGGAATATGATCGGTGCGCGCAGGATAGGGGCGCGGCACACAGTTCGGATCGACGACAGGGTTGTGATATTGCGGCGCTGCCTGGGGATCGTTCATCATTTCGTCCTTGGTTCAAGCGTGATGGGGCGTGGCGTCGTGGCGGCGGATCGCGCGGCTGGCGAGCAGCAGCAGGACCCCTCCGGCGATGCAGAACAGCATGGCCGCGCCAATGCCCCAGGCGACGCCGTCCTTCCCGCCAACCTGATCGCTGATCATGCCGATCAGCCAGGCGCCGAGGCCGACGCCGATCAGGTTGGCGCTCATCTGGATGGCAGACACCGCAAGGCCGCGCAGATGCGGCCCGGCAATCGTCACGATCACCGCATAGACCGGGCCGTTGTAGGATGCGCTGAGCATGCCTGCTGCCATCAGGCAGGCCACCGCGATTGTCGCGCTGCCTGCGCTGACCGCGAGTAGCCCGGCAATGGCGGTGAGCACGGGGATCGCCGATGCAAGCAAGGCGGTGTTTGCAGGATCGAAGCCGCCGCGGCTGGCGTTGATCCTGTCACTGCCCCAGCCGACCGTCAGTCCGCCGACCGAGCCCAGAATGCCATAAGCAATCGCGACGACCAGACCTGCCTGCGGCAGCCCGAATCCGTGGCTGTCCACCAGGAACGTCGCAAGCCAGGTGCTCATCCCGTAAATGCCGGTGGCGATGCAGGTGATCGCGGCAATCGCATAGGCCATGCCCGGGCGGGCGAACAGCATGCCCAGACGCGCGCGCAGCGCGTGATCGCCGTGCTCCTGCGGCGCATCCTGTCGTCCGCGGACCGGCTCTCGAACGGTGAAGTAGAGCAGCGGGGCCAATATAAGGCCAGGAACTCCGGCTGCGACAAAGGCCCAGCGCCAGCCATGTTCGGCGACGATCCAGCCGCCGGCAAAAAAGGCGAGCGCAAAGCCTACGCCCGCGCTGAGGTACCAGATGCCGATGGCGGTCGCGCGCCAGTCGGTGCCGAAATAGTCCGAGAGCAGCGACATGCCGGTTGGTGAGCCACCCGCCTCTGCCACGCCGACCGCCGCACGCCCGGCGGCCAAGGTCCAAAAGCCGGTCGCAGCGCCGCACAGCGCCGTTGCTCCGCTCCACGCCGCCAGTGCAAAGGTCATCAACGCAGTGCGGTTCATGCGGTCGACCGCGTAGCCGAAGGGGATGGCAGCAATCGCGAACGGCACGCCATAGGCCACCCCGGCGAGCAACCCTAGCTGCGTGCCTGACATCGAGAACTCTGCGCCCAGCGGCTTGAGGACCAGCCCGATGATCGCCCGGTCGATGCCATGGCAGGTCTGCGCCAGCGTCAGGACCGCGAGCACATACCAGCGATAAATGCCTGGCGGCGCGCTGGCCGTCGTCACGTCATTCCATCCCGCTCCCATCGACTATTGCCTGCCGAACATTGCACAGGCCTGCTGCAGGCAACCTGCCAGAGGAAAGGCGCGAAAGCGGCCCTGCTGCCGGACACTGCCCAGGAAGGGAGAGGCAGGCGATGGGACAGGCAGATACCAACAAGGAAATCGTGCGCCAGTTTCTGGGCGCGGTCGAAGCCGGAGACCTCTCGATCATCGAGGCGCTGCAGGCGCCTGATTGCACCTGGTGGGTCGTCGGCGGCGGTGACATGACGCGTGCGGCCTACACCGAAGCGGTCAAGGGCATGCTGCTGACCGCTCCCGCGCGCCGCGTCTCCATCATCGGCATGGTGGCAGAAGGCGACACCGTGGCCGCCGAGGTGCGATCCGAAATGCATTTCGGCGATCGCATCTATGCCAATGAATATCATGACCTCTTCGTCCTGCGCGACGGGCAGATTGTCCACGGGCGCGAATATTTCGACACCAGCAAGGTTGCCGCCTTTTTCGGCGCGCAGGGAGACTGATGCATGAACCACGAACAGACAGTGCGCGCGTTTCTGGCGCTGTTTCATACCAGCAATCTGGATGGTGCGGCGTTGCGATCGATGCTGGCACCCGATGCCCGTTACCAGCCGATCGTGCCGATCGCACCGGTGCGGATTGGCGCGGATGCCATCTGCGCGGAAATGGAGCGGCAGTATAAGCTCTATGCTGACTGTGCCTGCGATATACTTCACGTCGCGGTCAGCGGCGATACGGTGTTTACCGAACGGGTCGATACCGTCAGGCAACTCGCCAACGGTCAGGCGACGACCACGCACGTCGTGGGAGTGTTCGATCTGGATGGAGAAGGCAAGATTGCGTGGTGGCGCGAATATTGGGATGCGCTCGATTGCGCGGGCCAGCTTGGCATCGATGATCGCGCGATGCGCGCGATGATGTGCGCGTGAGAGGTAGCGGGATGCAATATGATGTCGTCGTCATGGGATCGGGCGCGGCCGGACTGACAGCAGCCCTGGTAGCCGCCAAGGCGGGCCATTCGGTCGCGGTCCTGGAAAAGGCACCGCATTTCGGTGGCACAACCGCGATCTCCGGAGGCGGCATCTGGATTCCAGGCAGTCCGCAGGCCATGGCAGAGGGCGTTGACGACAGCATCGAGAAGGCCCGCGATTATGTGCTGGGCGTGGTCGGCAACCGTGCGGAACGCGACCTCATCGACGCCTATCTCGCCAACGGCCCCGAGATGGTTGCGTGGCTGGCCGGCAGCAGCCATGTCGATTTCAGAATCTCTCCGCCCTCGAGCGACTGGTATCCCGAGGTCCTTGGCGCGGTCGACTTTGGCCGGTTGCTGGCCCCGACCGAATACAATGGTACCCGTCTCGGCGAGAATTTTGAAAGGCTGCAAAAGCCGCGCGAGGAGTTCAATGCCCCTGGCGGGATGATGATCGACCTGTTCGATCTCGAGTACATCGCAAGGCTGCCGTCACCGGGGGCACTCTGGTACATGGCCAAGATCGCGGTGCGCTTTGCGTTCGACAAGCGCAAACTGGGCCGCGGCTCGAGGCTCACGATGGGCAACGCGCTGGCAGGTCGGCTTTTGCATTCGTGCCTCGATGCAGGCATAGACCTGTTCGAGGCGAGCCCGGTGGAAGACCTCCTGACATCGGATGGCCGGGTGACCGGTGTGCGCGCCACGATCAAGGGGGTGCCGACCGGAATCACTGCCCGGCAAGGCGTGGTGCTGGCCTCGGGCGGGTTTTCCGCCAATGCCGCGATGCGCAAGGCTTATATCCCGTTTGCCGAACAGCACGTCTCGATCCTGCCTTATGAAAACACGGGCGACGGGATCAATGCGGCAACCGCATCGGGCGCGGCGATGGGCGCGGAAAACCACGTCAACGCCGTCTGGGCGGTGGTATCCAAACGCACCCGCGACGATGGCTATGTCGAGCGCTATGCGCATTTGATCGACATGTCCAAACCCGGCTGCATTGCGGTCAATGCCGCAGGCCAGCGGTTCGGCAACGAGGCGAGCGTGCACTTCGTCGAGGCGATGCACGCGACCGGCACCGTGCCGGCGCACATCATCGCCAACGCGGCGTTCGTGAAGAAATACGGGATGGGGCTGGTGCTGCCCGGCGGCGGCAAGATCAAGCAGATGGTTGCCTGCGGATACATGAAAACCGGCGCCACGCTGGCCGAACTCGCTGGCAAGATCGGGGTCGATGCAGCGGGGCTGGCCGCGACGGTCGCGAAGGTCAATGCCGATGCGGCCACCGGCAGGGACACGCAGTTCGGCAAGGGCGAGACCCAGATCGACATCGAGATCGGCGATCCCAAGCACAAGCCCAATGCCTGTTTCGGCCCGGTCGGAGACGGGCCCTATTATGCCATCGAGATCTTTCCCGGTGACGGGTCCACCACCGTTGGCGTCAAGATTGACGCCCAATGCCGCGTGATGGGGCACGATGGCATGCCCATTGCCGGTCTTTGGGCCGCAGGGCTGGATGCCAATTCGATCTGGCAGGGCAAATCGCCTGCGCATGGCTGCAACATCGGCCCGGCGATGGTCACCGGCTATATTGCAGGCAAATCGGTGGCTGGCGTAGCCTGAGCTGTCCTGCCGGTTGACGCGTTACCTGGTCGCCTGGCGCCGCCGCGCTTCGGCCACCATCGCATATATTCCCATATTGTAGGTGGTGAGCTGGTCCATCGTCAGGTTGCGATACGGCGTCATCGGGCACAGCGAATCGACCACCTCCCAGAACGGTTCGATCTGGGCGAGGACCTCATCGACCGGGCCGCATTTCACGAAGGCCTGCACCATCTCGTCGGACACGTTGTCGATCACGCCTGCAACATCGCCATGCTCGCCCGCCGCCAACTGGCATGCACGCGCAAGATCGCCAAAGCCGATCGCGTCGAAGAATGGCTCATATTCCTTGTAGCCGGCATAGCCCGCCACGGTGGCACGGCTGTCGTCGATCGCCTGCTGCTTGTCGTCGTTGATCGCGACCCAGGGCCAGGCGTTGACCTCGACATCGGAGCGCTTGCGGCCAAAGCGCGCCAGTTCGCCCTCGATGAACGGCTTCTTGCCCACGGTGTAATCCACCGTCCACAGCGCGTGCACCATCAGCCCATCGCCGATCTCCAGCGCCATACTGGTCAGCTTGTCCTTCAGCGCGGCAATCCAGATCGGGATATGCTCGCGCACCGGGGGCGCGGTCAGCATCATCTCGGTCCATTCGGCGTTGAAATACTCGCCATGGACCGGCTCCATGCCCTTGTGCGCGTTGGCGTTGACATAGCGCACCACCTTGACGACCTCGCGCAGATGGGTGAGCAGCTTGCGCTTGGGTTCGCCATAGATGCCGGACAGCGCGCTGTGCAGCGACGTGCCCAGTCCCAGGACAAACCTGCCCTGGCTGATGGTGTCGAGCTCGATCGCGGCATAGGCGGTTTCTACCGGGCTGCGCGTGCCGGCAACCGCGATTCCGGTCGAGACCTTGAGTGTGTCGGTTATGGCAGCAACGGCAGCCATTGGCACGAACGGCGGGCCGTAGATCTGCAGCGAAAAACAGCCCTCAAACCCTGCGGCTTCCATCTGCTTTGCCATGCCGCCCATCACCGGAGCGGGCAGCACGGGCATGACGCCCCACCATTTGCGTTCGCCGCCGACGGCGTTGGTTAGGCCGCTCACTTGCCGTCATATCCGATGATGGCGCTGCAATCGGCGCTGACATTGTCGCGATAGGCAAAGTCGCCGCGCGCCTGCCTTTCCGCGAGCGCCAGCATCAGCACGCGGTATTTCTGCCCGGCCTCGTCCAGCGGCGAGTGCAGGTCCCTGCGGCTTTCCGGGTGCATGTAGCGCGGGCTTTGCGGGCTGGTCATCGAGCTGTCCTGCCGCGATACCTTGTAGCTGGCCTTGGGCATCATGTAGCGGAAGGGGTTCGTCTTTTTGACGTTTGACGTATTCATCGCGTAATCCAGCCGGGTGCGATCGCGGGTTTCGGGCACGCACGGGTGGAACAGCTGCACATTGTCGCCCGGGCTGAAGCGTCCATAGGCGATCGCTGCGTGACTGCGCAGATAGATGCGGATCACCTGGCGAACCTGCTGGACGTCCGCCTTCACGCCGCCGAACCATTTCATGATCGGGGCAACCGATTTGTTGGTGCAGGTTCGCACCATCGTGATCGTCTCGGTGTCGTAGAATACTTCCACGACTTCCTTGTCCATCTTCTCGTCTCCCACCACATCGGCATGCAGGAAATCCGAGTGGGTGAGGTCGATCAGGTTTTCGAGGCTGAGCGGCGCGCAGCAATCGAAGCGCACGGTGCCCAGCATGTGGCGCGGCAGGTTGCCGTCATCGGGCAGATAGGGGATGCTGGGCAGATGCGCCGGGTCGGCATTGGCAGGGTCGCCATACCATCCCCAGACATAGCCGTAATGTTCAAGCACCGGATAGCGGCCGCGCGCGTCGCTGAACGCACTGGTATCGGCCCGGTCGGCTTCATGGGGGTGACATTCGGCCGCAACCGCTTTCCCGTCTTCGCGCCACAGGAAAAACGGCTGCGAATAGACCGAGCGCCGGACCGGCTTTGCCGTGACAGCGAAGCTGTGGGCGAGCGGGAACCAGGCGTCCTTCAGCACAATGTCATGCGGGACCCAGCTGTTGACCGCCTTCTGGAAAGCGGCTGGCTGCATTACTTCGGCCAATCCATTGTCGATGCTGGCGGCTTTCTGGTCTGTATCGAGCATGGTCAATCTCCCGGATCAGTCTGCAATAATGCGGCGGAGCGCCGCTCAAGAATGTTTTGTCGCAAGGCTTCGGCATGCACCGAAACCGAGGGCCGCAACACGCGCAAAGCGGCTCCATCGACCGCCGGGCGGATGGAGAACGGGGCACCGGTTCCCATGAAGCGTGCCATCAATCCTGATCGCTCGGGCGCAAGCCTTGCGCGCCAGCGAACCTGCGTCACCCCTCGTCCGGCAGGGACCGGGGCGACAATCACGCGCAGCAGTTCGTTGTGGGCGGTATCGCGCAGCACAAGCTCGCTCTCACCAGTGTCGGGTTGGGTCGCGATCCGCAGCGATACCGGAAATTCGGGCACGAACGGTGCCGGCCAGCGGGGGCCCGCCCACTGGCAGTTGCGTTCCATCACCAACAGGCCGTTCTGTTCCATCAGTTCGGTGGCAAGATACGGGGTGAAACGGATCCCACGGATGGCGATGACCAGCGAAGGATCGTCGTAAAGCGCGTTGAGGAACTCGGTATGCGGCAGCGAAAGCTGGCTGGTGCCGCCGAGCGGCAGATCGGTGCTGCTGACAAGCTCCGGAGCGGTGGCCGAAGGGTTAGAGCTGATCCGGACAAAGCCCCCACATTCAGCGACGGCAAAGGCCACCGCCCGGTACAAGGGCGGGAATTTCTGCTGGCTCTTGAGGTTGGGAATGTCCTTGAGATGGCCTGTGGCACCATCGAATGTCCAGCCATGATAGCCGCACTGGATCATGCCGCTTCCCAGTATGCACCCCAGCGACAACGGAGCCCGCCGGTGCGGGCAGCGATCTTCCAGCGCCCGCGCCGTTCCTTGCGCATCGCGCCACAACACCACCGGCTGATTGCCAAGGTCGACATTGATCGGCTTGGTCTGCGACAATTCTTCCGACCGCGCGACCGCCCACCACAGCGCAGGTTCATCGGGGGCCCTGCCGTCAACCATAGAACAGATCCGCGATGCGCTGGCGATAGAGGGCTGCCTTTTCGGGTGGCATGCCGAACTGGGGAACCACAGGGGTAATGGCATCGGCCGAGACTGCCCGTTCCGCGACCATCTCGCGCACCTCATCGGCGCTGCCCAGGATATTGATGGCGCTGACCATCTCGTCGGGACAGGCTCTTGTCATTGCGTCAAAGTCCTGCACGGCAAAAGCTGCCTGGATGGCCCTGGCTTCCTTGCCGAAACCGATGTCCTCGAAATATCGAAGATACTGCGGGGACTGGGTGTAGAATGCCAGATTGGCCCGCGCGTCGGCAATGGCCTCGGCGCGGTTGTCGTTGATCATGGTGAAGATCATGAGGTTGACCGTGACCGCCGATCGCGGGCGCCCCGCGTTGGTCAGACCGGCCTCGAGATGGGGGATAACCCTGTCTGCAATCCATTGGGTGGTCCATAGCGGATGCCCCAGCAGGCCATCGGCAATTGCGCCGGCCTGTTCACAGGCCTTTTCGAAGATCGCGGGCAGATACACCGGAATGGCTGAGCGGCGCGGCGGCGCGATAAGCCGGAAGTGCGACAGGTCAAGCGTGTGGTAATCTCCCTCCAGCCGCTTTAGCTGCCCTGTGTGTCCCTGCGCAATGACGGCACGCACCTGGGCCACGACCTCGCGCATATGCGCGAGCGGCTTGCCATAGACCATGCCGAAGCTGCCCTCGATCTGGCTTTCTGCGCTGGAGCCGAGCCCGAGCACGACCCGCCCATCGCTGATATGGTCCAGATCGATGGCGCTGCAGGCGGTCTCGAGCGGACTGCGGGTAAAGGCGAGCGCGATCCCGGTGCCCAGCTTGATGCGCCGGGTCACCGCTGCAGCGGCGGCAAGCGTAGCAAAGGGAGCGCCGAAAATCTGGGGTGCCCATACCCCTTTCACGCCAGCGTCTTCCCAGGCCTGCACCAATGGCACCAGTTCGCGCGCTGGCAGGACGGGCAATTCGGCCCAGACAGGAAGGGGTGCATTCAAGTTCAGAAGCCCTTGGCGGTGTCGAAATAGTCGCGCCAGGCGACGATCTTGGGTCCATCCATTTCGAATACCCCCATCAGCTTGATCGAGACGATCTGCTGCCCCTCACCATCGAAGAAATTGTCGGTACGCTCGGTCAGCACGACATTACCGTGCGCAGCGATGTGGTGGACGATCACCTCGGCGCTTTCGATCGGATACATCTGGGCAAATCCGTCCATTAACGCCTTGGCCTCGGCAAATCCGACGGTTCTAGAGAGACCAACATTTTCCCAGACTGTCTCGTCCGTGAAACGGCGATCCATCGCTGCCAACATATCTGCCAGCGTCGGCCGCCATTCGGTGAAGAACGCCTGAACCTCGGCCAGAGCATCGGACATGATCAGTCTTCCTTGGCCAGCGTCACGGTGATGCCGTCGAGCGCTTCAGTCAGCGCGATCTGGCACGAGAGCCGGCTGTTGGCGTTGCGATGCTCGGAACTGTCGAGGAGATCGTTCTCGTCCTCGCTCATCGCGGGAATGCGGGCGAGGAAGTCGTCATCGATATGGACATGGCACGTGGCACAGGAACAGCAGCCACCGCACAACGCTAGCAATTCTTCACAGCCATTGTCGCGGATCGCTTCCATCAGCGTCAGGTCGATGCCTGCCTCGATGACAGATGCTGTTCCATCGCGCGTGACCAGATTGATTTTGGGCATGAAATCTTGCTCCTTGGGCAGAGTTAGCGGACTTCGCGTTCCACCGGGAGCCGGTCGAAGTAGAACTGGAAGTCCTGGCGTATCTCGTCGGCGGTGATCGCAAAGTCCCGCTCGAGGTTGAAGACCACGCGGCCCTTCACCGCCGGGTCGTGATCGGCATGGTACGCGTGCAGTGTCGCCAGCGTCGCATCGTCGAGCGTGATCCCGGCCTTGCGATAGATCTCGTGCAGGATAGCATCGGGATTCTTGATCCATTCGTGGAAATAGACATCGATCGTCTGTTCGGGCGGCAGGCAGTCACGGTCGCGCACGCACCGCGACAGCAGGGTTTTGTAGCGATCGATCCAGTAAGCCTTGGGCTCTTCCGGATCGGTTCTTGTGCGCAATATGCGTGCAGCATAAAGCCACATCGACAGCGTCGAGCGGATCGAGCCCACCGGGTCACGGTGGGTGATGACATAGGTCGCATCCGGAAAGGTCTTTTGCAGCACCGGCAGCTGTTCCATATGCTGCGGGCATTTGATCACCCAGCGGTTCGGGCCTTTCAGGAAGGTGAGGACCTGCAGGCCCTTTTTCAGATAGGCGTAGGTGCCGGTCTGGTCGTGGCTCAGATAATAATCGCGCCATTTCGGCGCGAGCACCATCCATTCGATGAGATAGGATGAAAAATCGAGCGCCTGCAGTTCGATATCCTCGCTGATGTGATCTGGCGAGAATTCGTGCATGTATTTGAACAGTGGCATCATCGCGTCCTGCTGCTGCCATGCGGCATCGGCGCGGGAGCGGCGGGGGTTGGCATCTGCAGGGGTAGGCGCATCCGCTTCGGTCGGTACAGGCGCGATCGCCTCCCACCATGGCAGCGAACGCAGCCGGGTGTCCGCCGACAGGAGCCCGAGCAGATGGGTCGTTCCCGATCGCGGGGGTCCGGCGACGATGATCGGGCGATCGATCTCGATGTCCAGAATTTCGGGATGGCGCTTGCAGATATCCTCGACCCGCAACCGGTCCGACGCATAGCGCACGAACATTATCCACAGGGCCGCATGCGACACCGGCGACAGAAAGGCATCGTCCTTGACACATTCGCACCACAGGTCGAGGCGTTCGACGAAATCCATGGCGCCGAAGTCGGAAAGGCCGGTCCCGGTCCGGGCAGCGTCCAATATCGCTTCCGACGTGAAGTCGAACTGCATTTGCGCCGCCTGCGTCAGCGCCGCCTGCTGCACCT
Source organism: Acidovorax delafieldii (assembly GCA_001555775.1). Taxonomy (GTDB): domain Bacteria; phylum Pseudomonadota; class Alphaproteobacteria; order Sphingomonadales; family Sphingomonadaceae; genus Blastomonas; species Blastomonas delafieldii_A. The sequence continues at coordinate 36,681 of LSHP01000058.1, forward strand.
CGCTGAGCACGGGTGCGTGCATATCGACGATGTCGAACACCTCTCCTTGCCGTGCACTTTCGCCCATGCCTTCTTCCCTCCCTCGGCCTGCCCAGCCTAAACAGGGATAAATTCTGGTGTTGGCCTACCAAAAGATATGCCGCCTGACGCTGCGACAGGCGTAGCCCGGTGCCATAAGACATGTGTGGGGATGCAAGCGCGGCATGGCCGAAAATCTGTTCGATCTGACCGGCAAGGTCGCGCTGGTGACCGGTGCCAATTCGGGCATCGGCTTCGGGTTTGCCGAGGGGCTTGCCCGCGCCGGGAGCGACATCGTGCTATGGGGTCGCCGCGCCGATGCCAATGCGCGTGCCATGGAAAAGCTGCGCGCGCTGGGCGTGCGGGTGCATGCCGATAGCATCGATGTCACCGACGAGGCTGCTATCGTGGCGGGTGTCGAATCGGCGATCCGAATCATGGGCAGGATCGACACGGTGGTCGCCAATGCAGGCATCGCCAGCCAGAAGCCGTTCATCGAGATGGATGCCGATACCTATCACCAGTTGATCAATGTCAACCAGCACGGTGTGGTGTTTACCCTGCGCGAGGTAGCCCGGCACATGGTCGAACGCGGGGGTGGCGGATCGATGATCGTCTGCGGCAGTGGGTCGATCTTTCAGGGCGTGCCGACGATGACGCATTACGGCGCAGCCAAGGGCGCGCTCGCTGCCTTGGCGAAGGGGATCGCCGCAGAGCTCGGCCCGTATGGCATCCGCTGCAACGTCATCGCTCCTGGGTTCATCATCACAGAAATGACGATGGCCGACCCGGCGGTCGGCAGCATGATCGCCGACATGGTTGCGGCCAAGGCACCGCTGGGCCGGGCCGGCAATCCCGACGATCTGTGGGGCGCCGCCGTCTATCTCGCCAGCGATCTTTCGCGCTATCATACCGGCGATACGCTGGTGATCGATGGCGGCAAGATCATCAGCAACTAGGAGGAATGGACGGTGTTCGCGCGCTCCGAAGCCCGGCATAGCCAGATTGCCTATGTCACCAGCGATCTCGACCAGGCGATGGCGCTGTGGCGCGATGCCTTCGACGTGCCTGCGTTCTTTGTCTTCGCCAACGATGCGCCGGGCATGGTGTGCTCGCACCCCTATCGTCTGCGAATTGCGCTGGCGAATGTCGGCGGCACCGAGATCGAGCTGATCGAGCCATTGGACGGCAACGCCATGTATCCCGAAAGCCTACCGGCCGACGGCAGCTTCGCCATGCGGTTTCACCATGTTTGCATCCGTGTCGAAGGTGCGCTGGCAGACTTCGATGCGCACATGGCGTCGATCGACCCGGAGCGACATCCGTTGGTGTACCGAGGCGGCATGGGCGAGGTGATGCGCTTTGCCTATACCGACGAGCGGGCAACGCTGGGGCATTACATCGAGCACGTCTGGTTTGATCCGGGTTTCTACGCGCAGATGGCCGGTGCTGTACCAGTCTACCCGGCCGCCTGAATGACGCGCCCTGCCGCCAACCTGAATTTTCGCGACCTGGGGGATCTCCCAGCGGCAGGCGGGCGGGTGCGCTCTGGCCTTGTCTATCGCAGCGAGGGGCCACGCAACTTCACTGCGGCAGACTGCAGCTATCTTGCAGGGCTCGGTATCCGCACGATCGTCGATCTGCGTTCCGCAGCGGAGCGCACCGAAGCGCCGCACGACTGGCATGGAGCACAGTGCACCTGGCTGGGTCTTGAGGTCGATGCCGATCTGCGGGTGTTCGGCGATGAAGGCCGCGAGCGGTTGCGCCAGGGGCCCGAGCCGGAGATCGCGATCGAGACGATGAAGGAAACCTACCGGTCGATTCCCGCAGCGCTCGCCCGCCACTGGACCCGCATCGCCGAGCCGCTCCTCGGCGAGGGTGCGCCCATGATGGTCAACTGCACCGCAGGCAAGGACCGCACCGGGGTTGCCATTGCCTTCCTGCTCGAACTGGCGGAGGTGCCGCGCGAGGTCATCATGCAGGACTATCTGCTCTCGCGCGTCTTTGGCGAGACCATGTGGCGCGATGGCACGATCGAGCCGGGGTTCATGGGCAGCTATGGTTTTTTGCCAAGCCGCGGGCAGATCGATGCTCTTGTCGGTGTTCGGTCGGAATATCTTGAAGCAGCCTGGGCGGAGGTCGATCGCAAGTGGAATGGCATCGGCGCTTATTTTGAAGAAGCCGGGTTGGACCGCAAAGCGCAATCTGCGCTGCGCGCAGCCCTTGTGGCATGAAGGGTGACAAGCAGATGAAAACGGGTGGTGTAATCGGGCTGGGCGGCATCGGCGGCGGCGTGGCGCAATGCCTTCAGCGCGCAGGGCAGCTGGCGGCAATCTATGATGTCCGGGCAGAAGCAGCAGATGCTGTGCCTGGCGCACCAGCCATGTCGGCGACCCCACGCGATCTGGCGGCAGCGTCGGACTGCGTGCTGATCGCGGTGCTCAACGGCGCACAGACGGTCGAGGTGCTGTCGGGTCCGGATGGTGTTCTTGCGGCCGGCAAGCGGGGGCAGATGGTGATCCTGCTGTCAACGATATCGATGACCGACCTGGCGACGTCACAGCAACTGTGTGCCGATGCAGGTGTGACCTTGCTCGATTGCGGTGTCACCAACGGGCCCAAGTCGGGCCAGAACGGCCTGATCTGCCTTGCCGGCGGCAGCGAGGCTGACCTGGCTGCCGCCAAGCCGATCTTCGATGGCTTTGCCGGATCGGTCATCCACATGGGTGGGCCGGGCACCGGTATGGCAGCCAAGATTGCGCGCAACACCACCTATTTCGGGTGCATGCGCGCCGGATACGAAGGCGCGGTCATTGCCCGCAACTACGGCGTCGATCTGACGCAGCTGCGCATGGCGCTGGCCGGTGACCCGAATGCCGGCGGCGGGCTGGAAGGCGCGCTGTCGATGGTTCTGCGGCCCGATCCGGAGGGTGATGCGCAGGAAACCGGCATCCGCAACTACTTCATGTCGCTGATGGTCAAGGACCTTGAAGTTGCGATCGAGGAGGCCGCCAAATTTGGTGTGCGGCTGCCGATGGTCGAGATGATTTGCGCCAATGCGCGGTCCACCTCCGGGCTGGAACATCCACTCGGCCAACCGCTGTGATTTACTGGCGCCAACAAAGGACGAAGCCATGACAGAAAAAAACTGGGAAAAAGGGTTGGACGTGTTTGACGCGGTCTATGGGCCGGGTGCGTCGGAAATGGTCAAGCCGTTCAAGGACTCGCCGTTCAACCAGGAAATCGTCGGCAACCAGTTCGCCAATCTGTGGGGCAACGAAGCTTTTACCATCCGCGAGAAGCGGCTGATGGTGCTGGGGGCAACGGCGATGCTGGGGCGGCAGGACCTGGTCGAAATCCAGATGACCGGGGCGCTGATCAATGGAGAGTTCACCGACGAGCAGCTCGAACAAATCCCGCTGTTCATGCTGTTTTATGCCGGTGCGGGCAATTGCACCGCGCTGTTCCGCGGGATCGAGGCGGCGCGGGCGCGAGTGGCGGCCATGAAGAAGGCAGACTGACGGTGCAGTCGCTCGCCCGGCTGCCGCTCGATGCCGACGCCTTCGCCCGGCGATACGGACCCTGGGCCGTGATCGCCGGGGCGTCCGAAGGATCGGGTGCCTGCTATGCGCGCGCGCTCGCCGCGATGGGGTTCAACCTCTTGCTCGTCTCGCGACGCCTTCATGCGCTGAAGGCGCTGGGGGCCGAGCTGACTGCCGAACACGGTGTCGCTGTCCACCCGCTGGCGTTGGACCTGGCGGAGCCGGATGCAGGGCTCAGGATCGTGGAGGCTGCAGCCGGTCTAGATGTCGGCCTTTATGTCTCCAACGCTGGTGCCGACAATTTTGCCCGCTTCTTCGAGGATGAGATCGAGGCTGCACATCGGCTGGTGCGAATGAACATCTCCACGTTGATCGATGCCGCACATGGTTTCGGTCGCGGCTTTCTGGCCCGCGGCAGCGGCGGGATCATCGTGATGGCATCGGGCGCGGGGCTGGGCGGCCAGCCCAACCTGGCGCTGTACTCGGCGACCAAGGCGTTCGAGATCAACTTCGCCGAATCCCTGTGGGCAGAGTATAACGAGCGCGGCATCGACGTCATGGGCATCGCGGCCCCATTGATGAAGACACCGATGCTGCTGCGCACCGTGCCTCAAGGCTTTGACCTGTCGGCGGCGTTCGATCCTGCCGATGTCGTGCACAATGCGCTCGCCGGGCTGCTCGCAGGCGAGCCGCTGCAGATCGTCCCTGACGGTCCGGGCAAGGAAATCCAGCCGCAGGTCGAAGCGGCGCGCAAGGCCCGGCTGCAGGGGTTCGTCGAATTCAACAAGATGTTTACCGAAGGATCAGGGGCATGAAGCGTTTGCAGGGCAAGGTCGCCATCGTGACCGGCGGTGGCGGCGGTATCGGGTCGGCGGTTGCGCGGCGGATGGTGAACGAAGGCGCACAGGTGGCCATTGCCGACGTCTTTTTCGATTCCGCGCAGGCGGCTGCCGGTCAGCTGGGCGATGCCGCGATTGCGATCCAGTTCGATGCCCTCGATCCCGCCTCGATCGAGGCGATGGTCGAACGCACCGTCAGCCACTTCGGCCGGCTCGACATCCTCCACAACAACGCCGCGATGACCGATCCGGCCAAGCATCCGCTCGACACCGATGCGGTCAACATCCCGGTCGATATCTGGAACGAGATCATCGACATCAACCTGCGCGGCTATCTGCTCGGCTGCAAATACGCGATTCCGCACATGATTCGCGGCGGCGGCGGATCGATCATCAACACCGCATCGAACAGCGGCTCGGCAGGCGATCTGGCACGTATCGCCTATGGCGCGTCCAAAGGCGCGATCATCACCATGACCAAATATATCGCGACCCAGCACGGCCACCAGAACATCCGGTGCAACTCGGTCGCGCCCGGAGTCGTGCTGACCGCGGCGCTCGAGAAGACGGCGCCCGGGCTCAAGGAAATCATCAAGCGCCATGTCCTGACGCCCGAGTTCGGGACTCCCGATGACATCGCCGCGCTGGTCGCCTTTCTGGCCTCGGACGAGAGCCGCTACATCACCGGCGAAAACATCTCGATCTCGGGTGGCGGGCTGATCCACCAGCCGCATTATGCCGATCTGATGGACCTTATGGCAAAGGCGATGGGGTGAGTCCGCCGCTGACCGTCGCCGGGCTGGAGGCCGCAGCACGTCAGACTACCGGGCTGACCGATTTCGGTCCGGACACCGGCTGGCGCGAGGGCTTCCAGCGGCTTGTCGCGGCAGTCGAGGCGATGGGGCCCAATGACCAGCTGCGCCATCTGGCGACGCACAATATCGTCGGGCAGCTCAGCACCCGGTTGCGGTTCGTCGAGGATGACCGCCTCCACCCCGAGATTGCCGCGCAAGCGATCGATCCGCCGCTCATCGTTGTTGGCCTGCCGCGCACCGGTACAACCATCAGCTATGATCTGCTGTGCCTCGACCCTGCTGCCCGCGCCCCGCGCGAATGGGAATGGTACATTCCCTGGCCGCCGACCGAGACGGCGCGTTTCGATACCGACCCGCGCATCGCCGAGGTCACTGCGATGTACGACAACTGGCTCCAGCACGCGCCGCAACTGCTCGACATCCAGCGTTTCGACTGCACCCAGCCGGGCGAATGCAACCATGGCATGCAGTACCACTTCGGCAGCACCAATTTTCCGGCCGAACTTGGTGTGCCCGATTATGCGCGCTGGCTGCGTGAAGGCCGGGTGGAAGGGCAGTATGTCTCGCACCGACGATTGCTGCAGAATTTCCAGTGGAAGGGACCCAAAGGCCGCTGGACGCTCAAATCGCCGCAGCACCTGTTCGATCTGCCCGCATTGCTCGAGGCCTATCCAGGCGCGATGCTGGTATGGACACACCGCGACCCGGCTCTGACATTCTCCTCGCTCTCCAGCTTCATCGCCGGCTTTCTGGCGGCGTTCGGCGGAGACAAGGACAAGGCGGCCATCGGCCGCGATGTCGTGGAAACCTGGATTGCGGGGATGAACCGTGCGCTCGCCGCACGCGCCGATCCGGCCATCGAAAGCCGCATCATCGATCTGGCGCACAAGGATGTCGTTGCCGATCCAATGGGCGCGATCCGGCGGATCCACACACGCTTCGGGCTGGATTTCAGCGATGCCCACCAGCTGCGGATCGATCGGTTTCTGGCCGACAATCCCGCGGCACAGCGCATCGGCAGGCACCAGCATTCGCCCGAACAATACGGCATCGATGTCGCCGAAGTTCGCATGCGCATGAAGGATTACTACGACCGCTTCGGCGATCTGCTGGGGAGGCCGCAATGAGCGTGCTTGATCGCTTCCGCCTCGATGGGCGCACTGCGGTGCTGACTGGAGTCGGCCCTGGCGTCGGCGAGCACGTCGCCAAGGCATATGCCGAACTCGGCGCCAATGTTGTCATCTCGGCACGATCGCAGGATCGGCTTGACCGCATCGCCGGCGAGATCAACGCCCTGGGCGGCGGACGGGCGCTCGCGGTTGTTGCTGACGCAGGCAACAGGGCGGACCTCGACCGGCTCGTCACCAGCGCCCGTGCAACGTTCGGCGCGATCCACATCGTGTTCAACAATGCCGCCGCCGGCGTGGTCTACGCCCATGATGGCGGGCTTTGGGCCAATACCGATGCGGTCTGGAAAACCGCTATGGATGTCAACGTGATGGCGACGTGGTGGCTGACCCAGCTGACCGAGACAGACATGCAGGCGCACGGTCGTGGCTCGATCATCTCGGTGCAGAGCTGCGGAGGCTTCACCCCGATCCCGCCTGCGGTGGCCTATGGCGTGAGCAAGGCGGCGCTGCTGTTTCTGGTGCGCGAGCTGGCCAAGACACAGGCACCTCATACGCGCGTCAACTGCCTGTGTGTCGGCTCGATGAGCCCCGATGGCCAGGAGGCGGATATCCACAAGGGACTGGGCTTGGCGGAACGCAACGCGATCAAGCGCTTCGGCGCTGCCGACGAGGCGGTGGGGGCAGCGATCCTGCTGGCCTCCGACGCGTCGAGCTATACCACCGGAAGCACGGTGTTCGTCGAAGGTGGCCGCGTCGGGACGATCGCATGACCAACCCGCTGTATACCCGCGACCAGCAGGCCGCCGAGACGCGGGCACTGCGCCTCGTTGAACGCGCCGATGTGCGCGCCGCGCGTGAGGCGGCAAGGCGGCACATGCTGGCTGACCCGGTCAGCCGGACCGGCGATGGCGCGCTTCGGCTGGACAACGCGCTCGATCAATGGGTGCTTGCGCTGGCGATGCGTGAGGCCAATGGCGATACCGCCGACCCGCGCGTCGTGTGGAACGTTTCCAATCCGCCGCGCCACTGGTTCGGGCATGTCTATCACGGCGCTGCGGTCGCGGTGGACAATCCGGACAATTTCAACCGCGAAATTCCGATCGACGGTAGCGGACAATACCAGATCGACATTCGCTTTTCGGCTGACCCGCCGCAGTTCAGCATCGTGATCGAGATGGAGCCCGCGCATCATGCCGGACTTGGTCACAATATCGGTGCGCTGACCCTGCAGCAGCTGCTGCCGCACTGCGATGCAGACAATGCGGTGACGCTGACGGTCGGGCCGCAACCGGGCGGGCCGCTGCATTTGCAAAGCCAGCCGGGTCGCATCCAGATCTATACCCGCGACAGCCAGGTCGACTGGAACCAGCGCCCGGCAGAGGTTGCCGTGCGGCGGCTGGACCCGCCGGCCGGATGGCAGCCGCGCAGCGAGGATGCCATAGCCGCCGCGATCATCGAGGACATGCCCGCCTGGGTCCGCTTCTGGAGCGGGTTCAAGGACGATTTTCTGGGCTATCCCGAGCCCAACCGGCTGGTCGGCCCCAATGGCCGCGACGGCAACTGGGGGTATCTGGCGGGGGGCCGCTTCCACATTGCCGATAATGAGGCGCTGCTGGTGACGCTCGACCCGGTGGGCAGCTATTACACCGGTTTCCAGATTACCGACCCGTGGACGATCGCGCCCGACCCGATGCTGCGTCTGGCGAGCCTGAACAAAAGCCAGACATGCGCCAACGCTGATGGCACCGTCACTTATGCAATTGCGCTGGCCGACCCGGGAATTGCCAACTGGATCGACTGCTGCGGGCTGCACGAAGGCTGGATGATGGCGCGCTGGCAGGGTGTGCCGGCGGACGCGCCGCTGGACAGCATGATCCGCGAGGTGAGGCTGGTGACGTTCGACGCCATTCCTCCCCATGTTCCGAGAATCGACCTTTCCGGTCGCCGGGCACAGATCGCGGCGCGGGCAAAGGGGTTTGCCCAGCGAACAGACCCTCAAGGGTGGGCCAATGCAGGCTGAAGGTGCGATCATCGAGCTGTGCCATGTCACGCGCGATCTGGACGCGGCATTGCGCCACTGGACGCGCGATCTGGGCGCGGGGCCGTTCTTCGTCTTCGAAGTACCCGTGTTGCCCGGTCAGCTCTATTATGGCGAGCCGACCGCCGTCTCGATGCGTGTCGGCTTCGGGTTCTCGGGCGGCCTGCTGATCGAACTGCTTGAGCAGACCAATGACGGTGCTTCGCCTTTCCGCGACTTCCTCGCCGAGCGGGGCGAGGGGCTGCACCATGTCATGCCGCGTTGCGATTTCGATATCGGCCACGCAAGGCTTTCGGCGGCCGGGCATCGCATCGCCTATGGCGGCACGATGCCTTCGGGCGAACGATTCTGCCTGTTCGACACGCGCGCTGTAAACGGGGCTTATACCGAACTGATGGAGCTTTCGCCCGCCATGCTCGGTTCGCTGGCGCTGATGCACAAGGCGCACGTGCAATGGGATAGCATGACCGATCCGGTGCGCGGCATGGACCGGCTTGCCGAAGTGGCGGTTTAGAGCTTGCCGCTTCCCATCTGCGCGAACAGCTTCTGGAAATCCGCATAGCTTGCCTGGTGGGCGGTAAAGCCGCCGTCCACCGGGATCGCTGCGCCGGTGATGAATCGGCTTTCGTCGGAGGCAAGGAAGGCGACGACATTGGCCACATCTTCCGGGCGGCCAAGCTCTGGCGTCAGATGGTGCGATGCCAGTATGTCCTTCACAACATCGGGCGTCGATTCGATTGCCATTTCGGTGAGCACGAAGCCGATGACCACGCAATTCGAGCGGATGTTCTGGCGTCCGTACTGAGTTGCGACCATGCGGTTGAGCTGGATCAGCGCCGCCTTGGATGCGCCATAAGCGGTCAGCGTCGCTTCGCCCGCAACCCCGAAGCCCGATGCGCTGTGGATGATCGACCCGCCGCCGGAGGCAATCATGTGCGGGATCGCGTATTTGCACATCAGCATCGCGCCGCGCACATTGACCGACATCGCCATGTCCCAGGCGGCGGTGTCGAGGTTGACAACATCGAGATCCTGCTGGCGTTGTGCCTCGCTCTGGATGGCCGCATTGTTGTGCAGGATGTCTATACGGCCAAACTGTGCGGCAATGCTCTCGACCATAGCCTGCACACCGGCCTCGCTGGTGAGGTCGATCGCCATCGGCACCGCACCAGGCACTTTTGTGGCCTCGTTCATGACGCGCTCCATGTCGATATCGGCCATCACCACTGTCGCGCCATCTGCGGCGAGACGCGCTGCGGTGGCAGCCCCGATTCCGCCCGCTGCGCCGGTGACGATTGCCATGCGATCTTGAAGCCTGCCTGCCATGAAACCCTCCCGATGGCGCTTTCTTTGTATTTGAAGTCGAAGGCCAGCCACACAAACGCGGTCGCTCAACCTGCCCGAGGGCAGGTTGGTGGACCACCCCTGTCTGTATGACCGCGTTGTGATGCTGTGGTGTCTGCGCCCGGACCATGCAAGCGCGATCGGGCGTGCAAGACCTTCAGCGATTGTGCTGGCCGGACAGTCCAGCCGTGCTATCGCGCATAGACAAGGCTTGAACAACAAAGGCAGACGCATGAACCGCTTTTCCGGGCGTGACTGGTGGTTCATCCTCCTGTTCGGCGCAATCTACATGTTCAACTTCATCGACCGGATGATCATCTCGGTGGTCGGAGAACCGATCCGCCGGGAGTTCGGATTGTCCGACCTGCAGCTCGGCATCATGGGCGGGGTGGCGTTTGCGCTGTTCTATGGCGGCATTGGCATACCCTTGGCGCGGCTGGCAGAGCGTATCAGCCGGGTCGGGATCGTCGCCACCGCTACCGCAATGTGGTCAGTGATGACGATGTTGTCGGGTGTTGCGGCAAACTACACGCACCTGCTGCTGGCGCGGATGGGGGTGGGTATCGGAGAGGCCGGCTTCACCCCGCCGGTCGTGTCACTGATCGCCGACAGGTTCGTGCCTGAAAAGCGCGCCACCGTGTTCTCGCTGATCGCGGTGGGAGTATCGGTGGGCGGCGCGGTCGGTGCATTGGGCGGCGGCTGGATCGCGCAGAATCATGGCTGGCGTGCGGCGTTCCTGGTGATGGGTGCTCCGGGATTGCTGCTCGCGCTGCTGCTGTGGCTGACGATCCGGGAACCCGTCCGGCAGAACGCCGAAGCACGCGCACCCGGGTTCGCCGTGGTGCTGCGCCGGGTGTCGGGCTCGCGTGCCTTTGTCACCTTCACCTTCGGCAGCGGCATCGTGGCCCTGGTCGGGTTCGGGCTGAACCTGTTTCTGATCCCCTTGCTGGTCCGGCGGTTCGGTTTCGACCTCAAGGAGGCGGCGATCACCTTTGCGCTGACGTTCAGCGCGGCAACAGCATTGGGCGGTGTGGTCGGCGGCATTCTGGCAGACCGCTATGCCAAGGACGATCACCGCCGCTACGGGCTGCTCCCCATGCTGTCATCGACGCTGGCCCTCCCGTTGTTTCTGACGGCGATCTATCAGGATGACTGGCGGATCATGGCGGTGCTGCTGTTTGCCGCGACCTTCTGTCTCTATGCGTTTCTGCCGACGATCATGACGGTGACTCAAAGGCTGGTCGAACCCAGGATGCGCGCCACCGCAGCGGCGATCCATGCGTTTGGCCAGACGGTGTTTGGGCTCGGTCTCGGCTCGGTCTTCCTCGGCTGGATGAGCGATCGTCTGGCGAGCAGTCTTTACGGGCCGGGCTATGCGGCGGATTGCATCGGCATCCGGACCGGCCCGCCGCCTGCGGCCTGTGCTGCGGCATCGGGGACCGGGCTGCAGCAGGCGCTCCTGGTGCTGGGGGTATTCCTGTTGCTCGCGATCGCCAGCTACTGGTTTGCCGCCAAGTCGATTGCCGGGGAAATCGCCGCGCTGGAGGACAAGGCGGGATGAGCGCGATCGATCCCCGGCTGGCCCGACCCGATTTGACGCAGGTCGCGGTCATAACCGGGGCGGCCGGCGGGATCGGTACAGCCACGGCGCGCCTGCTCGGGCATACGCACCGTTTGATACTCACCGATGCGGACAGGGAGCGGCTGCACGCGCTGCACGCCGCATTGACCGACGAAGGCTGTCGCGCCGATTGTCTGTCTGGAGATCTGGGCGATGCCGACACCGCGCAGGCACTGGCTGAGCTTTGCGCCCGCACCGGGCCGCTCCGGTCGATCGTCAATGCAGCAGGCCTTTCGCCGGTGCAGGCCGATTGGCAGACAATCATCCGCGCCAACAGCATCGGGCCGGTGCGGCTGCTTGCAGCGATCGAACCGTTGCTGACACCGGGTTCGGCGTGCGTCCTCATCGCGTCGGTCGCCGGGCATCTGGGCCCGCAGGATGCGGCGGTGCAGGCGCTGCTCGATGATCCGCTGCAGCCCGACCTGTGCGGCAGGCTCCACCCGCACATCGCCGCATTGGTAGCGGCGCATGGCGGGACGCTCGAAGGCCAGGCCTATTCGCTCTCCAAGCGCGCCATCATCCGTTTGTGCGAGCAGAGCGCCCCCGGCTGGGGCAGGCGTGGCGCTAGAATCGTCTCGCTATCCCCTGGCGTGGTCTGGACGCCGATGGGTCGCCGCGAAGCCGCCAGCGGCAAACGTGCGCAGGCGATGGTGGATGCGACTCCGTGCGGACGCTGGGGCACCGCGATGGACATCGCCACTGCGGCGCAGTTCCTGCTGTCGGATGCCGCCTCCTACATCACCGGATGCGACCTCAGGGTCGATGGCGGTGCCGCAGCGGCGCTACGCGGCACTCAGTTCTAGCGCGTCCGGTCGATCCATGCGTCGAGGGCTGCCCAGTGCTGGTGCCGGGTGCCGGCAAAGTTCTGGCAATGTGCAGCGTCAGCCAAGATCTGCAACCCTGTTTCGGGTGACGCGGTGAAATAGCCCGGTTCGCGCTCGGGCGACGGGCTGGTGTCGACCTCGCTCTGCACGACCAGCACCGGCACCGCGATCTGCGCTGCTGCTGCATGAACGATGCCCGGCGTCAGCGCCGCCCGGCCAAGGCAGGCGGGCGTGGTCGATCCATGCGCTTCATCGGCAGCGATCAGGCTTGCGGGCACATCGGTTGCATAGAAGAGCGCACGCATCGGTTCTCGCGGGGTCGCCAGATAGCCGCCGGGAACGAGCCCTGCGGTAAGCGTTGCGACGTCGGTATCGCCCAGCGTCATCGGCTCGTTGGCCCAGCCCAGAACCGCGACCCGGTCAAAGACCGGAAACGCGGCGGCCTGGGCGATGATCATCATGCCCCCCATCGAATGGCCGACGCCGGTGATGCTCAATGGCCGGTCCAGCATTGCCACGACCTGTGCCAATGCATCGGCATGCGCTGCAGCGATTATCTCGGTGCTCAGACGCTGTTCGGGCTCGGGGGTGCTGCTGTCGCCCATGCCCAGCATGTCGATGGCGAGCACCGCCTTGCCCCGGTCTGTGAACCAGTGGGCAAAGCTGTAGCTGTCATCAGCGAACGGAGGATTCCAGTAAAGCCGTCGGTACCCGCCGCCATGGATCGCGAAGATCAGGTGGAGCGGCCCGGCCGGCATATCATCGGGCAGGTGCAATGTGGCCGCGATCCGGGTCGGTTCATCCAGTCCCGCAGCCGAGGTTACATCGAGCATCATGTCTGTCGATTTCATGGACCGCCGATCGCTGTTGAGGCTCGCAATCTGCGCGACAGCCATCACTCTTCACCTACCGGGCGAAAGGTTGCTTGGGCAGCAGCTTGGCAAAGACCACAACGACACACGGCTTGGAGCAGGATGGATGGAAGACGACGGCCTGGCATGGGAGGCGCTGATCGACGGGCTCCGTCCCTTGGGGCAGGCAATGCGCGCGCGGGTGCCTGAGCGGTTGCGGAGCGACCCGCAGGTGATGGCCGAATCGATGCGCCTGCTGCTTGCCGGACTGGCGCGAGCCAGTTCGGAAGCGCTGGTGGGCGACCGCCGCCACCCGATGTTCGTGCCGGAGCTCAATGTCGCGCAGAACATCTTCCAGCCGAATGCGGACACGATCTACAAAAGCTGCCTGATCGAGAGAGGTGGCAGCTATCTGCTCAAGGGCGACCGCGGCAGCGTGCGCATGATCATCCTGGCGCAGATGGGGCCAGACACATTGCGCACCGGCAAGCACCATCCGTTGCTCGGCCAGATCGATTTCGACAGCCTTACGCTGGATAGCCACGGGCATTTTGAGTTGCTGCTGTCGCCCGAGCGGCCCGCTGATCATGCCGGCGACTGGTTCGCACTGGACCCGCAATGCGAAAAGCTGATGGTACGCATCGTCGCATGCGACTGGGGCGTCGAGCGCGAGCCGCGTTTCGGTATTGTCCGGCTCGATGTGGATGAGGGCAGGGGGCGGCCTGCGACCGAAGAACTGCACCGCCGCTTTGCCGAAATGCCCGGCATCACCGCCGTGTGCGCGCTGGCGTTCCCAACCCATGTTCAGGAACTGCGCGACGAGGGGTATCTCAACCGCCTGAAGGTGTTCGATGTCTCGCAGATGTCGGGCTTGGCCGGGCAGTTCTATTACGAAGGCGCTTACGAGCTTGCGGACGACGAGGCGCTGATCACCGAGGTCAAGGTGCCGTCGCGCTGCCGGTACTGGTCGATCATCCTAACGAACGATCTGTACGAAACGACCGACTGGTACAACAACCAGTCGAGCCTGAACGACGCCCAGGCCGTGGTGGACAGCGACGGCGTGTTTCGCACCGTCATCTCGGCGCGGGATCCGGGCGTTCACAACTGGCTCGATACCTCGGGTTATCGCAGCGGCGCCTTGCAGGGCCGCTGGTTCGAGGCGAATGAAAAGCCGATGCCGACCCTGCGCAAGGTGAAGCTGGCCGATGTCCTGTCCGCCTTGCCGGGCGACACGACCCTTATTTCTCGCGCCGGGCGCGCCGAAGCTTTGCGGCAACGCAGGCTGGCCGCCCAAATGCGCACCATCTGGTAAAGGAACCGAATTGTGACCACGACCCTTCCGCTTCCGACCACGCTTCCGCCCCATGTCCCTGCCGACAAGGCGCTGCGATTGCCGTTTTTTGCCCGTGAAGTCGTCAGTGATTGCCCGCAGGAAACGCTGATCCCCCAGATGCACAGCAGCCTGGGGCCGATTACCTATGTCACCAACATCTTCCCCGGCGACAAGCCGGGCTGGCTGCTCACCGGCTATGAAGACACCATGGCGATGCTGCGCAATGCCGACGACTTCACCAAGAACGGCATGGGCCAATGGGCACAAGGCATCGGCGAAGACTGGCTGGTGATCCCCACCGAGGTCGATCCGCCGATGCACACCGCTTATCGCAAGGCGCTGAACCCGCATTTTTCGCCGCAGAAGATGGCCGCGATGAAGGACGATCTGCGCAAGCGCGCGCGCGATCTGATCGCCAAGTTCCAGGATCGTGGCAGCTGTGATTTCGTCAACGAGTTCTCCGAGCGCTACCCGATCTACATCGTGCTTGATCTGCTGGGGCTGCCGCAGGACCGGATGGCCGAGTTCCTGAAATGGGAAAAGGAGATGCTGCACACCAACGATTGGGAAGTGCGCAGCAACGCCGTGCGTGCGGTGAAGAACTATCTGGTCGAAGAGATCTCCGCCCGGCGGGCAAACCCGCGGGATGATTACATCACCCGTATCTTCGACTTCGAGGCCGAAGACGGCCGCAAGTGGAACGACCAGGAGGTGCTGGGCCACTGCTTCAACCTGTATCTGGGCGGGCTAGATACGGTGACCACGATGCTGGGCAACAGCTTTGCCTGGCTGGCCCGGCATCCCGAGCAGCAACAGGAGCTACGTGACAATCCTGATCGCATCGTGCTGGCGGTCGAGGAGTTCCTGCGCATCTTCGGCCCCGTCACCGCGTTCCGCATCGCAACCCGCGAGATCGAGATTCACGGCCAGAAAATCATGCCGGGCGAATATGTGTCCGTCTGCACGCCGGTGGCCAATCAGGACCCTAAGGTTCATGATCACCCCTCGCAGGTGCGTTTCGACCGCAAGGCTGCGCACATCGCGCTGGGCGGAGGAATCCACAAATGCCTGGGCATGCATCTTGCCCGGCTGGAACTGCAGGTCGCGCTGGAGGAAATGCTCAAGGCTGTGCCGCTGTTCCGTATCCGCGACGGCTTCGATCTGGGCTATTTCGTCGGCAACATCACCTTCGTTCCGGCGCTCGAACTGCAATGGGACTGATGGTCAATCCGCGTGCATGTCGACGTGGAAACGGGTGAGCTTGAGCGCGGCGATCTTCCAGTCGCCGCCTTCGCGCCGGTACCGCTCGTGATATTGGCCATAGCCGGTGATCGAGCCGACCCCGGCAACCGGGGATGTGCCCGGTTTCCAGACTACACGGTCCTGCATCGCCCATAGCCCGGCATCGGCATCGGTCAGGATGATCTCGGGCGAATGCACCTGATGGCTGGTGGCGGCATCGATCACCGCGAACCTAATCTGGTCGATAATGGCGACAACGCCCGTCATCGGCGGGTTGCCGGTATCCTGCTCCACGTCCATCACCGCGTCGTCGGTGAACAAAGCGGCAAGTCCATCCCAGTCCTTGGTGTCGAGCAGCCGGCAATAGCGCGCCTTGACCAGCTTGATTGCTTCGGTGTCGAGCAGGCGGGCCAATCCGTCCATGACAATCTCCTTCAGACCTGACATCATCGCGGCAAAAGACGAGTGCCGTCCTGCCTTGCGACAGGTTGACAGCTCAGACGTTGCGACAATTTCTGGCCTAGGACGATCACAGAAAAATCAAGGAGCTGGATGATGGCGCAGGAACCCGGTGCACAGGCACTGTTCGACAAATTCGGAACCTACATCCTCCCGGGCCGGGTGGACGATCCCAGGCGGGGCATCGAGGAGGCGCAGGAGGCCGAGCGCATCGGGCTTGGCGCGATCTGGATATCCGAGCGCTTTGCACTGAAAGAGCCTGCCGTGCTGGCCGGGGCCGTGAGCCAGGCGACGTCCAACATCAGGATCAACGGTACGTTCTATGCCACCATGCGGCACCCCATCGTGACAGCCAGCGTGGCAAACCTGATGCAGGCGGTGAGTGCGGACCGGTTCAGCATCATGTTCGCGCGCGCGGTGCCCACCTATATGCAGATGCTGGGCGCGCCCGCCATCACGATGGAACGGCTTGCCGACTATATCTCGATCATGCGGCGGCTGTGGGATGGCGAGACGGTCAGCTACGAAGGTGTGCTCGGCAAATTCCCGATGCTGAAACTCACAGACATGCATGCGGGCAAAAAGCCCCCGGTGATCTTTACCGCGATCGGTCCCAAATCGCTCGAGTTTGCCGGAACGTACTGCGACGGCGTGCTGTTGCACCCGTTCGTGTCCACCACCGGGGTGCGGAACAGCACCAAGATTGTCCGCGACGCCGCCGAAAAGGCAGGGCGCGACCCGATGTCGGTGCGCATCTATCACAACATCATCGTGGCGCCCGACCTCCCCAAGGATGAAGAGGATGCGGTGGTGCGCGGTCGCGCCATCACCTATTTCGAGCTGCCCGGCTTTGGCGATCTGATCGTCGAGATCAACGAATGGGACAAATCGGTGCTCGACCTGATCCGCGCGCATCCTAAGATTGCCGCCCTCAATGGCAGACCCGCCGACCAGGCCTATACCCGCCAGGAACTGGTCGATGTCGGCGCCTTGCTGCCGCAGCACTGGATCGATGATGGTGCGGCGGTCGGGACCGCGGCGCAGTGCGCCGATCAGCTGATGGCCTATCTGGATGCTGGCGCTGATGAAATCCTGCTGCACGGCGCGTCGCCCAAGGACATGGGCCCGCTGACACAAGAGCTTCGGCGCGCGCTGGCTGCAAAGGGGCTATAAGCCGTGGCACTGTCGACGGGACAGGTGCAGGCGCGGCTTCGCGACTGGCTCGAGTCGCATGTCGCGGGCTGGCGGAACGTCAGGCTGCGTCCGCTTGAGGTGTCGCTGGGTTCGGGCTTTTCCGCCGAGATATTCTTTGTGGATGTCGAATTCGAAACAGCCTCGGGTGTGCAGGCAAGGACCCTGGTGGTGCGCCGGCAACCGACCAGCTTCGAGGTGGTGCTGGGATCGAGCCTTGCCCTCCAGGGCAACATGATGGCTGCGCTGGATCGGCTGAAGGTGACCCCGGTGCCCGAGTGGATCGGCATGGAATTCGACCCCGAGGTGCTCGGCATGCCTTTCCTGGTGATGGGCCGCGTCGAAGGCCAGTCGGCGACCCAGCGGCCCAATTACAACATGACCGGATGGCTGGCCGATATGCTGCCACCGCAACGCGCCGCAACCTGGCGGAACGCGATCGAGGCCTTTGCCCAGATGAGCCGGATCGACTGGCAACGGGACGGATTCACCTTCCTGGCCCGCCCGGAATGGGGTGCCCCCGGGCTCGACCAGTATCTGGGCCATCTCGAGGCGTGGTATCATGGATGCCGCAAGGACCGGGTGCTGCCCTATATCGATGCGGCGATGATCTATATCCGCGATCACCAGCCGGCAGATACGACCGTCAACGTCCTGTGGGGCGACAGCACGCCTTCGAACGTGATGTTTTCAGACGACGGCCGGGTCAATGCGCTGATCGACTGGGAACTGGCGGCGCTCGGCCCGTCTGAGCTTGACCTTGCCTGGTGGCTGTATTTCGACGACCTGTTCAGTCGCCGCTTTGGCGTGGCCCGTCTGGAAGGCCTGCCGACACGCGAGCAGAGCATCGCCATCTGGGAAGCGGCGGTCGGACGCACCGCGCAACATATGGCCTATTTCGACGTTGTGGTCGCGCTGCGCATGGCACTGGTGGTGGTCGGAGCGTTTGATCGTCAGGTCGGCATCGGCAACATTCAAGCGGACAACAAGTCGTTGAACGCCAATTTCATGACGCTGTATCTTGCCGAACGGCTCGGCATGGACCTGCCTGAGCTTGGTCCGGATTTCTATGCTTTCATGCGCAACATGACCCCGGTCGAACAGAAGCAGGATTGATGACGATGGGGCTGGGCTCTCGGTCGGCGGTTCGGCGATGACCGCTCCCGAACATCCTCCGCCGCAAGTGGCTGAAAGACCCGGACCGCCCACCCCGCAGACGATCATCGATTCCGGGCGACTGGGCGGGTGGCAGATTGCCGCGATCGCCATGACGATCCTGCTCAACGCCCTCGACGGCTTCGATGTCATGTCGATCAGCTTTGCCGCCCCCGGCATCGCAAAGGAATGGGGCGTGGCGCGCGACGTGCTGGGCTGGGTGCTGTCTATGGAGCTGATCGGCATGGCGGCAGGCTCGCTGCTGCTGGGCGGGCTGGCTGACAGGATCGGTCGCAAGCCAACGATCATCGGCTGCCTTGTCGTGATGGCGGGCGGCATGCTGCTCGCCCCGCAATCGACCGATGTCGTGCAACTTTCGATATGGCGGCTATTCACGGGGCTGGGCATTGGCGGCATGCTGGCCGCGCTCAATGCCTCGGTGGCTGAGTTCTCCAACGCCCGCTACCGCAACCTGGTGCTGCCGCTGATGGTGATCGGCTATCCTTTGGGCGCGTTCTTCGGCGGACTTGGGGTCAGCGCGCTGCTCGCCGGGGGTGACTGGCGCAGCGTCTTCTATCTGGGTGCGCTGCTGACTGCTGGCAGCATTCCGCTTGCGCTGTGGCTCATCCCGGAATCGCCCGGCTGGCTCTATGCGCGGCGACCCCCCGATGCGCTGGGGCGCATCAACCGGGTGCTGACCCGTTTTGGTCTCGCTCGCATGACCGCGCTTCCAGATATCAAACCCGGTAAGTCACGGGCGGCACTGATCGAGATCTTTCGGCCAGCGCTCATCCGCACGACCCTTTTATTGACCCTTGCCTATCTCACTCACGTCGCAGCGTATTATTACTTCGTCAAATGGGTGCCCAAGCTGATCGTCGACATGGGGTTCGATCCGGGGGCGGCCGCAGGCGTGCTGACCAACGCGATGCTCGGCGGAGCGGTCGGCGGCGGCGTACTGGGGCTGGTGGCCTTGAAGACCGGAATGCGCTGGGCAACGATCGGCGCGCTGGCCGGGGCTTTCGTCATGCTCAACATCTTCGGCATGGCACCAAGAGATCTGCAGGTGCTCGGATGGATCGCGGCGGGAACCGCATTTTTCTCGAACGCCGCTGCGGTCGGCTTCTACGCGCTGCTCGCGATGGCCTTCCCGCCGAACGTCAGGGCGACGGGCACAGGCTTTGGTATCGGCTTCGGGCGGGCCGGGGCCGTAATGGGGCCTGCGGTGGCCGGGATGCTTTTTGCAGGCGGCATGGGTTTGCAGGGTTTCTCGCTGATCATTTCGGCAGGCTCGCTGCTGGCGATTGTGGCAATTTATCTGGTCCGGGCACCGGCACAGGCGGAGGCGGAGGAACGCTGATGGGGATATTCACGCACAACTGTGTGGGCACCAACGATGTGATGCAGGCCGGTCGCTTCTACGACGCGGCGCTGGCCCCGCTTGGCATCCGCAGACTGGGCGATTTCCTCGATCAGGGGCTGGCCTATGGCGCGCGCGCCGCAGAGTTTCTGGTGCTGCGGCCGCTGGATGGCGCGCCCGCCAGCCCGGGCAACGGCATAACGCTCGGCTTCAAGGCTCCGGATCGCGCTTCGGTCGATGCCTTCCATGCTGCAGGGCTGGCAGCGGGCGGTAGCGATGCCGGAGCACCAGGTCCTCGCGGCGCAGTGCCGCATGCTTATGGTGCCTATCTGTTTGATCCGGATGGCAACAAGATTTGCGCCTATTGCTTCAAGTCGCCGCTTGCGGATGGTGTCGCACCCGACGCCTAGCCGGCCAACAAAGCGTCCCCATTGTCGGCGACCACAACTCCGCGTTCGTTCGCCGAGGTGCGAAATCGCACCCGTTCACCCTCCTGCCAGATGTGCGTGGCCAGTGTGTCGCCGGGGAAGACCGGCGCGGTAAAGCGCAGCGCGATTTCGCTCAAGGCTCGGGCTTCGCCACCGGCACAGGCATGGATCAACGCGCGGGCAATCACCCCCATGGTCGATAGCCCGTGCAGGATCGGGCGATCATAGCCCGCCTGCTGCGCTGCCTGGGAATCGATGTGCAACGGATTGCGGTCGCCCGACAGGCGGTAGGTCGCTGCCTGCACGACCGAGGTCGGCAATGTAATAGCAAGATCCGGCGACCGCTGGGGCACCGGGGGCAGAGCCTCGCCGGGCAGATCGCGTTCCCCGCCGAAGCCGCCCGCACCGCGCGCAACCCATGTCTCGGTCGCCTCGGCGATCAGGGTTCCGCCCAGTGTCCTGAGAGTCTTGGTCGCGCGGATCAGCGCTGCCTTGCCGGGTCCCTTGTCGGCCACGTTGGTAATGCGCGTCTCGCCATGAACCATCCCTGCGGGATCGAGCGGCTGATACAGCCGCAGACGTTGTTCTCCGTGCAGGATGTTCAGCCAGTCGAGGCCGGATTGCGGGTCCATCGGCCAGAAGCCGGGCGTGCCAAGCACCAGCGCCATCGTCGGCAGGACCTCAAGGTACCGCTCGAACAGAAAGCGGCTTTCGTCGATGTCCGGGCGCAATCCAGCACCTACCCCCAGCGCATAGATGATGGCATCGCGCGGATCATAGTCATCCCGCGCATCGGGCACCTTGTAGGCAAGCAGCCTGTCGAGATCGAGCGGGCGCGTCATGCAAACAGGGCGCGCCGCAGCGCGTGGACGTTGTCCCGTTCCGCCCGCAAGGTGACCGGGGCGTCACGCGCCATCTTGAAGCCGTGGCAGCAGCCCGGATAGACGATCAGCTCAACCGGAACGCCTGCGCGTGTCAGGCGAGCGGTGTAGGCAAGGCATTCGTCGACAAACAGATCGAGTGATCCCACCGCGATACAGGCTGGTGGCAGACCGCTCAGATCGTCGGCCCGCGCCGCCGAGGCGTAGGGCGACGGATCGCCACTGCCAAGATAGGCTGCGCGGCAATAGGTGCTGTTTTCAGCCGTCCAGACGAACTCGCCGGTGAACGGGTTTGCAGGATCGGGCAGCCTATCATCGAGGCGAGGCGCCTCAAGATGCTGGAATGCGATGGGAAATTCGCCTAGATCGCGTGCCATCAGGCAAAGGCAGGCGGCCATGGCACCGCCAGCACTTGTCCCGCTGACCGCGATGCGCGCCGGATCGATCCCCAGCGTTTGCGCCTGTCCGTGCAACCACCCCAGCGCAGCATAGGCGTCGTCCATCGGGCCGGGGAAGGGATTCTCGGGTGCCAGCCGATAATCCACCGACAGTATCAGGCACCCAAGCTCGTTCGCCCAGACCATCAGTTGCGCCAGATCCATTTCCGGTACGCCAAGCACATGGCCACCACCATGAAAATGCAGGATGGCGGGTGCAAACCCCGAGCGCTGTTCAGGCTGGATCAGCAGGCAGCGGATCGTGCGGCCATCCTCGCCGGAATCGATATGGATTTGGGCGACGGTGACCGGAAGATCGGGCAGCGGCTGGGCCGCGACCATCGCGGGCAGGGCTGAGCGGATCAGGGGCAGGGTCTCGTCGGAGAGCACCATCGGAACAAAGTTGTCGATCAGTGGCAGCAACTGCGGATCGACGAGGTGGCGGGTCCGCATCAAGCCAGCCTGCGATCGTCGAGGCCCAGGCTGCGCCCGATGATCTCCTTCATGATCTCCGAGGTGCCGGCAAAGATGCGGCTGATCCGTGCATCCTGGTACATCCGGCAGATGCGGTACTCTTCCATGAAGCCCGCCCCGCCGTGCAACTGTACGCACGCATCCATAACCTTTGCCTCCAGTTCGCTGGTCAGCAGCTTGGCCGCCGACGCATCCTCTGCGCTCAGCGCATCATCGTTCAGCAGCAGCACCGACTGGTCGACATAGCATTGCAGCGCGTCGATCTGCGCCTTCATTTCGGCCATCACGAAGCGGCTGTTCTGGAAGGTGCCGATCGGTCGGCCAAAGGCCTTGCGCTCCTTGACATAGTCCAGCGTCAGATCGAACGCGACCTGCGCATTGGCCATGAACCCGATGGCCGCTACCAGACGTTCGGGGGCAAGAAAGCGCGCGAGATATTTGAACCCCATCGTCGGTTCGCCCAGCACATTGGCCTTGGGCACCTTGACGTCGTTGAAGAACAGTTCGGCGGTATCCTGCGACTTCAACCCCATCTTCTCCAGCCTGCGACCGCGCTCGAAGCCAGGCATCCCGCGCTCGACCAGGAACAGGCCGAGGCCGTGCCTGGCTTGCGGATCCGTGCGCGCCGCAACCACCACCACATCCGAAAGGATGCCGTTGGAGATATAGGTCTTCGATCCATTGAGCAGCCAGTGATCGCCCATGTCGACCGCATGGGTCTTCATTCCGGCAAGATCGCTGCCGGTGCCTGGCTCGGTCATCGCGACAGCGAGGATCGTCTCGCCGGAAACGATGCCGGGCATGAACCGCGCCTTCTGCTCATCATTGCCCAGCGTCGCGATGTAAGGGGCGACCAGATCATTGTGCAGGTTGATGTAGAAGCCGATATCACCGTGGCGCATGTTCTCCTCGATGATGATCTGCTCGAAGCGGAAATCGTCGATACCGGCGCCGCCATAGGCATCATCCGCCCAGGTGCACAAAAAGCCATTGGCGCCCGCCTTCAGATAAGCCTCGCGGTCGACCTGGCCCGCCTTGCGCCAGCGGTCTGCATGCGGGCCGATTTCCGTCTGCATGAATTTGCGGACGGAATCGCGGAACTGTTCGTGCTCGGGTTCGAAGATAGTGCGGCGCATCGCAGTTCCTTTCGTTCAGTAAAAGCCCTGGCCGCTCGCGGCCCGCGCGCGCAACCAGGCCGACGGGGCAAACCGGGGTCCCAGCTTTTGCGCCAGCCGGTCGCACTCGCGCACGAAGGTCGCGGTTCCGACCGTGTCGATGTACGACAGCGTGCCGCCGGTCCAGGCAGGGAAGCCCCAGCCGTAGACGGCTCCCAGATCGCCGTCTTCGGATGTCTCGATCACGTTTTCCTCAAGGCAGCGCGCCGTCTCGATCGCCTGGGCATACAGGAAGCGCTGTTTCAGCTGCTCGACGTCATAGCCGGGGCTGACCGGGAATATTTCGGCGAGCCCCTTCCAGAGGTGCTTGCCGCCTTCGACCGGATAATCATAAAAGCCCGCTGCCGCCTTCTTGCCCGAGCGGCCATGCTGCTTCATCGTGCGCAGCACGCCAACACCGGCCGGAAGCACGTAGCTGTCCCCGACCTGTTCGATGGCCTGGTCGACGATCTTCAACGGCAGGTCGAAGGTCAACTCATCGAGCAGCGCGAGCGGCCCGACCGGCATGCCCACCGCTTTTGCCGTATTCTCGATTACCGCAGGCGGCACGCCCTCCGCCAGCATCGCCGCACCTTCGTGGATGAACGTCTGGAACACCCGGCTGGTGTAGAACCCGCGGCTGTCGTTGACCACAATAGGCGTCTTGCGCAACTTGGCGACGAAATCGAGCGCCACCGCAAGCGTTGCCGGGCTGGTCTTTTCGCCCTTGATGATTTCCACCAGCCCCATCCGTTCGACCGGCGAGAAAAAGTGCAGCCCGATGAACTGGTCGGGGCGGGCCGATGCCTCAGCCAGCCCGGTGATTGGCAATGTCGATGTGTTGGACGCATAAACGGCGGTTGAAGGCATCACCGCCTCCGCCTTGCGGGTCGTTTCCGCCTTGATGGCGATATCCTCGAACACTGCCTCGATAATCAGATCGCATCCGGCGAGATGCGCGAAGTCGTCGGTGGGGGTAATCCGCGCAAGCGCGGCATCAGCCTTGTCCTGCGTCATCGATCCGCGTGCGACCAGCTTGCCGAGCGCGGTTTGCGAATAGGCCTTGCCCTTGGTCGCCGTCTCCACATCGCGGTCGATCAGGATCACGTCGCATCCGGCCTGCGCCGATACCAGCGCTATCCCTGCGCCCATCATGCCCGCACCCAGAACGCCGATCTTGCTGAATTCGGTCTTCGCAATTCCCTTGGGTCTGCGCGCGCCGCGTTCTGCTGCACCCTTCGACAGGAAGGTGGTGCGGATGATGTTGCGCGACACTGGACTGGTGAGCAGCTTGGCAAAATACTTCGATTCGACCGAAAGTGCCTTGTCGAACGGCAGGATCGACCCTTCGTAGATGCACGACAGGATCGCGACCGGGGCCGGCATGTTATAGCCCGCCTTGGTGATCGATCCGGCAGCGAACATCATGCTGGAAGAATATTCAGGCACGATCAGTCCGCGCGCCTCGGGTATCGCATAGCCCTTGACGTCCCACGGCTTGACCGGATCGGGGCTTGTGGCCAACCAGGCGCGTGCCGTGCCTTCCATCCGGTCTGCCGCGACCACCGCATCGATGATGCCGAGCTTCAGCGCCTCGCTGCCCGCAACCGCCCGCCCGCTGAGCAGCAGGTCCATCGACGCCTGCACGCCGGCCAGCCGAAGCATCCGCTGGGTTCCGCCCGAGCCAGGCAGCAGCCCGACATTGACCTCAGGCAGACCGACGACGGCGCGCGGATCATCGATCAGAACGCGGTAATGGCAGGCCAGCGCCAGTTCAAAGCCACCGCCCAGCGCCAGACCGTTGATCACTGCCACCCAGGGCTTGCCGCAGGTTTCGATCGCGCGGTGCATGCCACTGGCTTTCTGACTGAAATCGAACGCCTGTTTCAACGTCAGCGTGGGGTGGCCCTGCACCAGCTGCTTGAGGTCCGCGCCCGCCATGAAGGCCGGCTTGCCCGACGTCAGGATGACGCCCTTGATCGTCTCATCGGCCGCGATTTGCGCAATGCTTTCGCACATTTCGGCAATGAAAGCGTCGGAAACGAGGTTCATCGATTCATCGGCATTGTCCATGACAAGCGTGGCAAAGCCGTCATCGGCCCTGATGATCTTGAGATGTCGCATATCGGGTATCCTGAATAAGGGTGGCGTCTCAGACGCGTTCGATGATGGTGGCGGTGCCCAGGCCGTTGGCGGCGCACAAGGTGATCAGCCCGGTCTGCTTGCCGGTGCGCTCAAGCTCGTCGAGCACCGTGCCGGTGATCATCGCGCCGGTGGCTCCCAGCGGGTGGCCCATCGCGATCGCCCCGCCGCAAACGTTGACCTTGTCGTGCGGGATGTCGAGCACCCGCATGTAGCGCAGCACGACGCTGGCAAACGCCTCGTTGAGCTCGAACAGGTCGATGTCCGCCACGCTCATCCCGGCGTTCTTCAACGCCTTCAAAGTTACGTCCGCAGGCGCGGTCAGCATGATCGTGGGTTCAGAACCCATCGATGCGTAGGAGCGGATGCACGCCCGTGGCTTCAGCCCGGCGCGCTCGCCGAAGGCCTTCGATCCCACCATCACCACACCCGATCCATCGACAATGCCAGAGCTGTTGCCGCCGTGGTGGACGTAATTGAGTTCCTCGATCTCGGGATAACGCGCCTTGGCAATGTTGGCGAAGCCGCCTTTGCCCATCCCCTCAAACGCGGGCTTGAGCCGCGCGAGGCTCTCTGCCGTGGTGCCGGGGCGCATATGTTCGTCATGATCGAGCAGCACTTCGCCGATCGCATCCTTGACCGGAACGATCGCGCCAGCAAAGCGGCCTTCCTCCCAGCTCTGTGCGGCGCGGCGCTGGCTCTCGGCGGCATAGGCATCGACATCGTCGCGGCTGAAACCGTCGAGCGTCGCGATCATGTCGGCGCCGATACCCTGCGGGGCGTAGTAATTGTGATAGGCAACCGCCGGGTCGGACGTCCATGCGCCGCTGTCATAGCCCATGACGGTGCGGCTCATGCTCTCGACGCCGCCGCCGATCCCGGCCTCCATCACGCCTGCGTGCACCTGCGCGGCGATCAGGTTGACGGCATCAAGGCCGGATGCGCAGAAGCGATGCACCTGCTGCCCGCCGACCGACTGGGCATAGTCAGCGTTGAGCACAGCGGCGCGGGCCAGAACCCCGCCCTGCTCGCCCACAGGCTGGGCGGTGCCAATGATGACATCGTCCAGCAACGCAGTGTCCAGGCTGTTGCGTTCACGCACCGCCTCAAGCAATTGCGTGACCATTTCAACCGAGGTGACTTCGTGCAGCGCGCCGTCGGGACGGCCCTTGCCGCGAGGGGTGCGGACGTGATCGTAGATATAGGCTTCCATGAGCCGCTCCTTGCCAACTGTGGGATGATGAAGAAGATCTTGTCCTTGTCTCCTCATCACAGGAGTGCTTCCGACACCTATCGACGGAAAGGCCGACGCCCAGTGGCGAGTTTCACAAAACCTGCTGATCCAAGGCACACGAAGTTGAGCCGGACCAAGTGGCCCGGCTCAAGTCTCAGGAAGGAAGCCGTTCAGCTTCCAGAGAAATGCTAGCCGCTTCAGAAGCGGAAGGAGAAGGTCATGCCATAGGTTGCAGGGTCACCGGGATTGGCCGATGTGAAGCCAAGCTGGTTGTAGCTGCTGAACAGGTTCTGCGAATAATTCTTGTCGAACATGTTACGTGCCCATAGTGCGATCTCCAGATTGGGATCTTCAATTTCGAAGCTGATCCGTCCGTTGAAGATGCCGTATCCCGGCAATGTGCCCAAGGCATTGGCAATGGCAGCATCAGCCAGTCGGGCCGTGCGCTGAGCTGCTGTCAGAGCAGGATTGGTAAGATCGGCGGTTTCCTGGCCGAAATTGCGCGATGAAATATACGCATAGTCAATATGGGCCGTAAACTTGCCGATACCGGTCTCGATCTCCTGCGTAGCACCGGCAGTGAATGTCCATTTCGGGGTCTGCGGGACAACTTCATCGCTGCGGTCGAAGGTTCCATTGGTGCCGATATCGATAAAGCTGCCAGACTCATACTCGGCCTTTAGGCGGGACACCGAAGCGGTAAGCTCCATGCCAGTCCACGGGCGGGCCCGAGTTTCCAGTTCCAGTCCATAAGCGCGAATGTTGCCGGAGTTCTGTGCGAACTGGGTCAGCCCGCCGTTGACGATACCGTTAACAATATTTTGTGCGCCGTTGCGCCAGACGTGGAAAACCGCAAGGTTCGCCTGCAAACGGTTGTCCAGAAATTCACCCTTCATGCCGGCCTCGACATCACGGACATCTTCTGGCGAGAAAGATTGCAGGCCGGGAGGCGTGGGACGGGTGTTGAAGCCACCCGAAAGCGAAGCGCCGCCGGTTCGAGCATAGAGCAGGATATCGTCCGTAGCCTGATAATCGAGACTGAATGTCCAGGCGGGATAGCTGAAGCTGGCGCTGTTGGGATCAGTACATAGGGCAGGGTTGGTGGTTCCGGCATTCGGTCCGACGCGGCAGGTATTGGGTGCGATCAGCACCACACGTCCACCAGTAAACACGGGCTCTGGTACACCGCGAATGTTGTTGACACCGCGCCCGACGACATTTCGCTTGTCCCAGGTGTAACGAAATCCTGCTGTAGCCCGCAACCGGTCGGTAAGCTGATAATTGACCTGCGCGAACAGCGCCGTTGACTTAGATACAAAATCGGTGAGGTTGCGACCCGACGGCGCGAGGTTGAGCCCGCCCAGTGCCGGCACATTATAGAGTGCAAATGAGTCGGATCGTTCGTTGCCCTCCTCACGGAAATAATAGGCCCCAACAATCCAATCAAATTTACCAATTTCACCAGACATTTGCAACTCTTGGCTAAACTGCTCCTGTAAATAGCGAGAATTGAAAGCAATGCCACCCGCCGGTGTACCATCCAAATCCAAAGTATTTTCAGAGTCGGAGTCGCGATATGCGGTTATTGATTTGAGATTTATGGCACCCAGATCGACTTCAACAGTCCCAGAAAAGCCATAGGCTTTGTTGCGGTTGAGCGGCGTATCGATGTTGGCATTGCCAGTTCTGGGATTGCCGAAATTATCATGGAAATTGCGCGGTGTCTGAAGGAAATTCGGTGAAAATTGACCGGGAAACAGCGTGGCGAGCGGACCGGTCGGCTTGACACCGATCAGGGCAGTCATCGTACCGTTGTCGTTGGACTTTACATAATCAGCTGCCAGTGTGACGGTCAGCGGTAGGCTTTCAGGGGCCCAGCGCAAGGTCGCACGGGTAGCGACATCGGATTCAAGATCGCCGAGGACGCGACCGGTCGGAAAATTCAGCCCAAAGCCGCCGCGTTCTGCATAGCGCCCTGCCACGCGCAGCGAGAGCTCTTCGCCGACGATGGGCAATGTCGCTGCCGCCTCGATCTGTCTTGCCTCGTAATTCCCTACAGTCGCCTTGATATGACCTGCAAACTCTCCGTCGGGCTGGACCGTGGTGAACTGTACTGCACCGCCCGTGGTGTTGCGACCGAACAGTGTACCCTGGGTCCCGCGCAGCACTTGGATATTGGCTACATCCAAAATCCCGACGTTGCTCGAAATCGGTCGACCGAGATAGACGCCGTCGACGTAAATGCCGACGGCCGAGTCGGAAACCGAGTTCGGGCTGTTCTGCGCATTGCCGCGAATGGCGAACGTGACGATGGCCGAAGGTCCTGTTCCGGCACCGCGCGTCAAAAGACCGGGAGCGACACGCTGAATGTCCTGCACCATAATGATCTGCCGGGTTTCGATCCCTTCGGCCGAAAGCGCGGTCACCGCCAGCGGCGTGGACTGAAGGTCCTCCTCGACCTTGCGGGCTGTCACGACAATCGTCTCAAAGCCCTGCGATGACGCCTGCTCTTCCTGCGCATCCTGTGCCATCGCTGGTGTCGCCAATATCGGCAGAACTGAAGCAGAGCATGCGAGTGCCAGTCTGAAGCTAGAAATTTTCATGATCATCCTCCCCGTTGTTTTTTCCGGTTGACCGTCTGTGCGGGTCCGACCTCGATGTTTGTGCAAATATATAGGCGTTGGGGATCGCGTTCCTATCCAGCGATAGGCAGTTGGGTTGGCGCAGCCATTTTGATCGGGCGTGATCTGTGATTACGGCATAGCGTCGGCATTTGTTCAGAGGATGAGCGCTTGCTCATGCCCCGGCCCAAGCCAACCAAGCTCAGATTGCGCTATTGGCCTTGGCCTTCATCCACATCAGGGACGTAACAGTCCTAATCGCAGATTGTGAACGCTGTCAGCCATTGCCTCGAATAACGCAGCAGGCCATCCACCCATCAGTTCACCGAAAAAAAAGCGCCGGATATGATTTGCGTAGCTACCTAGAAAGCTACCTAAATCAAGCGAGGAAGCGCTGCAATCATCCTAGGATGAACCCAGATCTTTGATCTATATGAAAAAAATGGTGGACGCACTAGGGCTCGAACCTAGGACCCGCTGATTAAGAGTCAGCTGCTCTACCAACTGAGCTATGCGTCCATCCATCCTTGGCAGGTTCGCTCGAATCAGCGACCGCCGGGAGAGCGCTGCCTATATAGGATCGGACGGGGATGGAAAGAGCTTTTTTGGCTTTTTTGCAGAATTTTGTGGTGGGCGCAGCGACGACTCGAGAGCCTGGGACGCAGGGCCCTTTCTTCGTCGCTCAAGCGAGCAGTCGACCGCCGCCGCCGCCCTGCCTGGTGTTGCGTTCGATGCCCATCAGCAGGCCGATACAGATCATGATCGTCATCATCGACGACCCGCCATAGCTCAGGAACGGCAGGGGGATGCCGACCACGGGGGCAAGGCCCATCACCATCAGCATGTTGATGGCAATATAGAAGAAGATGACCATCGTGAGGCCGCCGCCGGCCAGCTTGCCGAAGCGGCTGGGCGCGTTGAGCGAAACGGCGGTCGACCAGCGCAGCAGCAGGGCGAACATCACGATCACGAACAATCCGCCGATCAAGCCCCATTCCTCCGCCATCGTCGCGAAGACGAAATCGGTATGGCCCTCGGGCAGATAGTCGAGATGGCTCTGCGAGCCCTGCAGATAGCCCTTGCCGCCGATGCCGCCCGATCCGATCGCAATCTTGGACTGACTGATATGATAGCCGGTGCCCAGCGGATCGCTTTCCGGATCGAGGAAGATGAGCACGCGGTTCTGCTGATATTCCTTGAGCAGGAAGAAGAAGGCGAAGGGCACGAAGGCCGCGCCCGCGAGGCCCGCACCGATGAACAGGCGCAAGGGGACGCCGGCAAGGAACATCACGGTAACGCCCCCGGTCATCACCGCGATCGAGGTGCCAAGGTCAGGCTGGGTCATGACGAGGAACCAGGGCACGCCGATCAGCACCAGCGGCGGCCAGATCGCCGACCAACTGCGCGCCTGGCCAATAGGCAGCATCTCGTAGAAGCGCGCGATCGCCAGCACCACCAGCGGTTTCATGAATTCGGATGGCTGCAATCGGATGAAGCCCAGTTCGATCCAGCGCTGGCTGCCGCCCTTCACCGCGCCTGCCAACTCGACGAGCAGCAGCAGTACCGCGAACAGCGTATAGGCAGGGAAGGTGCCCCATTTGACGAAATTCTCGCTGAACAGCCGGATGACCAGCGCCATTGCGAGGAACACCACGAAGCGCAGCGCATGGATGCCTGCCCAGGGCGAGACACTGCCCCCGGCTGCCGAATAGAGCACGATCACGCCGAATCCGGCAATGGCGACGGTAATGAAGATGATCTGCCATGGCAGCTCCGCCACCGGGCGGGGAACAAAGGCGAGCATCAGTCGGCGGCCTCTTGCGGCGGTGGCTCGGGCACGCGGCCCTCGGCGCGTGCGCGGAACGAGGCGAATTCCGCCGCCATCCGCTCCTGGATGTTGCCGCCCCAACCGGCCTCCATCGAGAGAAGGCTATCCATCGCCTTTTGCGGATCGAACATATAGGTCATGAAATCCTTGGCGACCGGGGCTGCGGCGCGCGATCCGCCCAGGCCGTGCTCGATGACCACGGCAGCGGCATAAAGCGGTTGCTCGACCGGCGCGAAGCAGACGAACAGGCCGTGGTCGCGATATTTCCACGGCACGCCCGCGCCGCCTCTGCTGCCAGAGCCGAGCCCACGCACCTGCGCGGTGCCGGTCTTGCCCGCCATCGCGATTCCCTCGAGCGGCAGTTTCGAGCGTGCCGCCGTCCCCTGGCTTACCACCTGCGCCATGCCCTGGTGCGCGACCGCGAGATGCTCGGGCGGATAGGGCAGGGTGGGGGCGACCTTGTTGTCCGGGATGAGATGCGGATAGAGCTTGCGACCCGAGGCGAGCCGCGCGACCATCACTGCCAATTGCAGCGGATTGCAGATCACATAGCCCTGGCCGATGATCGCATTGAGCGAGTCCGATGCCGTCCACGCCTGCTTGAACTTGCGCATCTTCCATTCGCTGTCGGGAATGGTGCCATAGCGCTGATTGAGCCCGGCGAGGTTGAAATCCTCGCCCAGACCCATTTCGCGCGCGACCATCGCGATCTTGTCGTACCCAAGCCTGTGCGCCTGTGCGTAGAAATAGGTATTACAGCTCTTCTCGATCGCGCGGACCATGTTGACCGGGCCGTGGCGGCCCAGGCACTGGTAGAAGCGGTTGCCGAGCCGATAGCCACCGGGGCAGTTGACCGTCTCTTCGGGATCGACGCCATGCTGCAGGCACGCGACAGCGGCCATGGGTTTCAGCGTCGATCCGGGCGGATAGAGCCCGCGCGTCGCCTTGTTGAGCAGCGGCACGCGCTCGTCCTGCGACAGCATCGAATATTCGAGCCGCCCGATGCCGTCGGAAAAGCTGTTGGGGTCGAAGCAGGGCATCGACGAGAAGGCGAGGATGCCGCCGGTCTGGCAGTCGATCACCACCGCCGCGCCCGATTCGCGTCCCATGCGGCGCGCGACGAATTCCTGCAGCCCACCATCGATGGTGAGTTTCAGCGGCTTGCCGGGCACGTCCTCCTGCACGCCCAGTTCGCGCACGATCTTGCCGCGCGCGGTCACCTCGACCTTACGCGCGCCCGGCTTGCCCTGAAGCTGCGGCTCGAAATATTTCTCCAGCCCGTCCTTGCCGATCTTGAAGCCCGGCGTGATCAGCAGCGGGTTCTTGTTTTCTTCATATTCCTCGGCATTGGCGATGCCGACATAGCCAAGCAGATGGCCGACCGCCGCGCCCGTGGGATATTGGCGCGAGAAGCCGCGCTGCGGCGCGACCCCGGGCAGGTCGGGCAGGCGCACCGAGAGCGCGGCGAAATCCTCGTAGCTCAGCCCCGCCGCGACCGGCACCGGCTGCAGCCCGCGCGCGTCCTTCATCGCTGCGCGCAGATCATCGACCTTGTCGGGCGTCATCTTCAGGATGGTGGCCAGCTGGTCGATGGTGCCATCGACATCGCGCACGCGTTGCGGGATCAGGTCGACGCGGAAATCGGCCTTGTTGTTGGCGAGCGGCTTGCCGTTGCGGTCGATGATCCAGCCCCGGCGCGGCGGAATGAGCGTCAGGTTGACCCGGTTGCTCTCCGACAGCATCTTGTAGCGCTCGTTCTCGACCACCGAGATATAGGCCATGCGCGCCGCCAGGATCGCACCGACCAGCCCCTGCGCCCCGCCGATCAGCATGGTGCGACGGTTGAACGTGATGTTCAGCGAGTTGCGGGTGATCAGCTTGCCCGGACGTATCATGGCTGCTCCGTCCTCAACGCTTGAGGCGGATATGATCGAGCCGCGCGACGAGGCGCAGCACCAGCGGATAGGTGAAGATCGCCAGGATCATCTGGGGGTACAGCACCGAAAGGCGCGTGTCGCTGACAAGAAAATTGTTGATCGCAAGGCCTCCTGCCAGCCCGAATATAAGGCACAGCGCGGCGATGAACCAGTCCTGCCAGTAATTGCGCCAGATATAGCGCTGCTCGATTAGATCGAGCGCAATGAGGATGATCGACCAGAGCAGCACTGCGCTGCCCACCGGCTGGCCGCTCATGATATCGTCGAACATGCCGAACGGAACGCCCGCCCAGACCGGCCAGATGCCGGGGCGCAGCAACTGCCAGCAGATCAGCACGACCAGCCCGAAGGGCGGCAGCACCGGCGCGGATGCGACGATCGGCAGCAACGGGGTCATCGACCCGATCAGCACCGAGGCGATCGGGACGCCGGCCTTGCGAAAGGCGGAGGGCTCGCGGTTCAGCCGCGCGCGATACGGCGCGTTCATGGCTGGACCTGGCCTGCGGGCTGGGCTGGCGTCGTCGATGCGCCGGGCGCGGGCGTCGTCGCTGGTGCGGCCGGCTCTGGCACCTTGGCTGCCGGCTTTTTCACCGGCTCGCTCTTGCGCGGCGCGGATAGCGGCGCGGCGGCCTCGGTGTTCGCAGGCGGCAGGCCGCTCGCCTCGGGATCGACCAGCTCGGGTTCGTACATTTCCTGCACGATGACGAAATCGGTGCCCGCCGGGTTGGCAAGCAGCTTGCCGATCGCGCCATCGCCGGTCAGCTTCTCGATGATCGCGACGGGCACGTTTGGCGGATAGATCCCGCCATTGCCAGATGTGACCATGACATCACCGACCTTGAACGGGTTGATGCCGATATCGATCAGCTTGATATCCACCCGGCCATCGCCGCGGCCTTGCGAAAAGGCGACGATGCCGTCACGCGCACGGCGGACGGGCACGACATTTTCGGCATCGCTGAGCAGCAGTACGCGCGAGGTATTGGGCCCGGTCTCGAGCACGCGGCCGATCAGCCCGCGCTGCGCGCGCACCGGCTGGCCGCGCTGCACGCCCTGGCGCGATCCGACATCGAGCGTGGCGAAGCGGCGGCTGCTCGAGGCGCTCGAATTGATCAGGCGTGCGGTGGCAACCGGGCGACCCTCCTGCTTGATCAGTCCGAGCAGACGGCGCAGTTCGCGATTTTCCTGCTTGAGCGCGCGGGCCTCGATCAGGCGGATGCGGTTGCGCTCGACCTCGCGCTGCAGCTCGGCATTCTTGGACCCAGCGTTGAAATAGGCCGCAACTTCGCGCCAACCGTCCTGCACGCCAACGCGCATGCCGGTGAACAGGCGCGCGGGCGGCGCGCCGAGTTCTGCTGCGACCGAACGCACGGCGGAAAAGGCGGCGGGGTCGAAATGCGACAGCGCGAGCAGCAACAAGCCGGCAAATGCTCCCGTGAAGGCGAGCAAATACCCGGTGAAAATCTGCAGCTGCGCCTTGCGGGAGAACCCGGGGCGCCGATTGCGGGGCGGCGCCATGCTTTAGTCGCCCGTCAGGCGGTCATCAGCACGCCGCGGAAGATGGGGTCTTCCATGGCGCGACCGGTGCCGATGGCAACGCAGGTCAGCGGATCCTCCGCCACCGAAACCGGCAGGCCGGTCTCTTCGCGCAGATGCGCATCGAGGCCCGCGATCAGCGCGCCGCCGCCGGTGAGCACGATGCCCTGGTCGACGATATCGGCGGCCAGTTCGGGCGCGGTGTTTTCCAGCGCGATGCGCACGCCCTCGACGATGGTGCTGATCGGTTCGGACAGCGCCTCGGCGATCTGGCCCTGGTTGATCGAGATTTCCTTGGGCACGCCGTTGACGAGGTCGCGGCCCTTGATCTGGATGGTGTGGCCGATGCCGTCGGGCGGAGCGACCGCGATGCCGAAATCCTTCTTGATCCGCTCGGCGGTTGTTTCACCGATCAGCAGATTGTGGTGACGGCGCACGTAAGAGACGATCGCTTCGTCCATCTTGTCGCCGCCGGTGCGCACCGAGGTGGTATAGGCAAGGCCACGCAGCGAGAGAACCGCGACTTCGGTGGTGCCGCCGCCGATATCCACGACCATCGATCCGACCGGTTCGGTTACCGGCATGTCGGCACCGATCGCAGCGGCCATCGGCTCGACGATCAGCATCACCTGGCTCGCGCCCGCGTTCGACGCGGCATCACGGATCGCGCGGCGCTCGACCGAGGTGGAGCCCGAGGGAACGCAGATCACGATTTCGGGATAGCTGAACATGCTGCGCTTGCCGTGCACCTTCTGGATGAAGTGCTTGATCATGTGCTCGGCGACTTCGATGTCGGCGATGACGCCATCGCGCAACGGGCGGATGGCTTCGATCGAATCCGGGGTCTTGCCCATCATCATCTTGGCATCGACGCCCACGGCCTTGACTCGCTTGATGCCGTTCAGCGTTTCCAGTGCCACCACCGAAGGCTCGTTCAGCACGATGCCCTGATCCTGGACATAGACAAGCGTATTCGCGGTGCCCAGATCGATCGCCATGTTGTGCGAACCGAACCGGAAGAGTTTGGAGATGAACGACATGCAGACTTTCCAGAACTAAATGGAGGGAGCGGCTGACGGACCGTGATGTGTGCAGATATCCCGGGGCGGAGGCTAACCCGTGCGCCCGGCCAGACCAAGGCAGAAAAATGCTGGGAACTCGGGAGTCGCGTCCAAGCCGCGCTTGGGCTAGAGGCGTGTCCATGTCAATACGAAGGCTGCCAAACGCCCTGATAAACCGGATCGCAGCAGGCGAAGTGGTGGAAAGACCAGCCAGTGCGTTGAAGGAGCTGGTCGAGAACGCGATCGACGCCGGCGCGGACCGCATTTCCATCGCGCTGACCGATGGCGGACTGGCCGGGATCGAGGTGATCGACAATGGTTGTGGCATGGCGGCGGACGAGATCGCGCTGGCGCTCGAACGGCATGCCACGTCGAAGCTGCCCGATGATGCGATCGAGCTCGTGACCACCATGGGCTTTCGCGGCGAGGCTTTGCCCAGCATCGCCAGCGTCGCGCGCCTCTCGATCGCCAGCCGCACCGCCACAGGCGATGGCTGGCGGCGCGTGGTCGATCATGGCGATGTGGTGGAAGATGGCCCCGCATCGCTGCCGCCCGGCACGCGCATCCGCGTCGACAGCCTGTTCGCGCGCGTGCCCGCGCGGCGCAAGTTCCTGCGGTCTGCGCGCAGCGAATATGCCGCGTGCAGCGATGTGGTGAAGCGGCTGGCCATGGCGCGACCCGACATCGCTTTCAGCCTCGAATCGGATGGACGGCGGGTGTTCTCGGTCCAGCCGGGCGAGGCGCGGCTGACGCGCATCGCTTCGCTCACCGCGCGGACCTTGGCGGATAATGCGGTACTGCTCGACTTCGAGCGCGAGGGCGTCAGGCTCACCGGCGTGGCAGGGCTGCCGACCTATAATCGCGGGGTGGCCGACCACCAGTTCCTGTTCGTCAACGCCCGGCCCGTGCGCGACCGGCTGCTCATCGGCGCGGTGCGCGCCGCCTATGCCGAGATGCTCGCGCGCGACCGGCACCCGGTGGTCGCGCTGTTCCTCGAGGTTGCGCCGCAGGATGTCGATGTCAACGTCCATCCCGCCAAGACCGAGGTGCGCTTTCGCGATGCGGCGATGGTGCGCGGGATGATCGTCTCAGGGTTGAGGCGCGCGCTCGACGAGGGCGGTTTTCGCGCGGTGCAGCGTCCGGCCGAAGGTGCCCTTTCGCGCTGGCAGAGCGAGCCGGTCGCGCCGCCGCCGCTGCGCGATCCGGACATGTTCAGCGCGCCTGCGCCAATGATGGCGGCTGCCCCCCAGCAGGAACCTGTCTGGCTCGCGGCATCGGGCTTCGCCGAGCGCAGCCAGCCGTTCATGGCGGCCGCGCCGATGGGACGCGCCGAGCCGGCCGCGCAGCCGGTGCCAATGGCCGAGCGTTATCCGCTGGGCATCGCGCGCGGGCAGATCGCCAAGACCTATATCGTCGCCGAGGCCGAGGACGGGCTGGTGATCGTCGACCAGCATGCCGCGCACGAGCGGCTGGTGCTCGAACGGATGCGCAAGGCGGCGGACGGGGGCAGGGTGGCGGCGCAGGCGCTGCTGATCCCCGAAGTGGTCGAGATGGACGAGACCGCCTGCGACCGGATCGAGGAGCGCGCGGCCGAGCTTGCCGAATTCGGGCTGGAGGTCGAACGTTTCGGTCCGGCTGCGGTGCTGGTCCGCGCCACGCCTGCGCTGCTGGGGGGCGGCGATGTGCACGGCCTGGTGCAGGATGTGGCCGACGAACTCGCGAGCTTCGATGCTGCGCTGTCGCTCAAGGAGCGGCTCGATCTGGTCGCCTCGACCATGGCCTGTCACGGGTCGGTGCGCGCCGGGCGCGTGCTATCGGTCGCGGAAATGAACGCGCTGCTGCGCGAGATGGAGGTCACCCCGCATTCGGGCCAGTGCAACCATGGCCGCCCGACCTGGGTCAAGCTGGCGCATGGCGATATCGAACGGCTTTTCGGCCGGAAATAGCCTTTAACGGCGCCCGAACGGCGGCGGGCTACCGCCCAGCTGCTCGACCATCTGGTTGAACTCGTTCAAGCGGATGACGCGTTCGAGCTGGAAGCCGGCACGACCGCCGAGCGACCAGATGAGGTGCGCTTCGATCCGCCCGATGACGGGAAGTCGGACAGTGATGCGCTCGCCCTTGGCCAGCGGCATTTCGCCTTCGGTCATGAAACCGTTCGCGGAAATGTTGACGATATGCGTCTTGATATCGCCCAGATGCCGATGCTCCGCGATCGTCGGATGACTGACGACATGTCGCGCCGCCTGGCGTTTTTCGACGACGGCTAGTTTCGCACCCCTGGACATATTTTCCACCCGTTGAAGCATGTTTGCTGAAGGTCACCTTCGAGCAAATTTACCAACAAAGTGTAAATGGTGCCACCGGTTACTTGGGGCTCGGCATGTCAATCCTCGGCCAGCACAAGTCCATGCTTCTTCTGGCCCAGGCTCACCTTGTCACCGGCTTTAACCATGAATTCAAAGGATTGCACCTTCTCGCCATTAACCCTGACGGCGCCCTCCTCGATCTTGCGCTTGGCTTCCTTGTTCGATGCGGTGAAGCCGAGCGCGGTGTTCGCCTGAACGATCGACATCCCTTCGGCGGGAACGCGGATGCTGGGCAGATCGCCGCCTGCCTGACCCTGTTCGAACGTCGCGCGTGCGGTTTCCGCTGCAGCTTTCGCAGCTTCGGACCCGCGGCACATAGCGGTCGCCGCATCCGCGAGCACCTTCTTGGCTTCGTTGATTTCCGAACCTTGCAGCGCTTCAAGCCTTGCGATCTCGTCGAGCGGCAGGTCGGTGAAAAGCCGCAGGAACCTGCCGACATCGGCATCCTGGGTGTTGCGCCAGAACTGCCAGTAATCATAAGCGGGCAGCGCATCCTCGTTGAGCCAGACCGCACCCTTCTCGGTCTTGCCCATCTTGCCGCCATCGGCGAGTGTGATCAGCGGCGTGGTCACACCATAGACCTCGGTGCCGTCGACACGGCGCGCCAGCTCGATGCCGTTAACGATATTTCCCCATTGATCCGACCCGCCCATCTGCAACCGGCAACCGACGCGGCGCGACAGCTCCAGAAAATCATAGGCCTGAAAGATCATGTAGTTGAACTCGAGAAAGCTCAGCGATTGCTCGCGGTCGAGTCTGAGCTTTACCGAGTCGAAGCTCAGCATCCGGTTGATCGAGAAATGCTGGCCGATGTCGCGCAGGAACGGGATGTATTCGAGCTTGTCGAGCCATTCGGCATTGTCGACCATGATCGCGTCGGTGGGACCGTCGCCAAAGGTCAGGAAGCGCTCGAATACGCGCTTGATCGACGCGACATTCGACGCGATCGTGTCGGTGGTCAGCAGCCGCCGCGCTTCGTCCTTGAAGCTGGGATCGCCGATCTTGCCGGTGCCACCGCCCATGACGACGATCGGCTTGTGCCCGGTCTGCTGCAGGCGGCGCAGCAGCATGATCTGCACCAGCGACCCGACATGCAGCGACGGCGCGGTCGGATCGAACCCGATATAGCCGGGCACGACCTGCTTTGTCGCCAGCGCGTCGAGCGCGGCTGCATCGGTCAGCTGGTGGATATAGCCGCGCGCATCGAGCAGGCGGAGCAGATCGGAGGAATATTGGTTCATGATGGCGGCGCGCTTAGCATCGATAAAGGCAGGCGAAAAGGATGCTTGTCACCCCGGTGCGGGCGAGCAGCGCGCATCGTCGCAAGGGATGATCTCGAACGTGCAGTGCGACAATGCGGGCATGTCGCCCAGCAGCGCGCGATAATGCGCGGGCGGACGCGGGAAATGCGTGGCGAGCGAGACGATCAGCGCAAGGTGCCCGGTGCCGACCTGCCATAGGTGCAGATCGACGACGCGATTGTCGGCATCGGCCTCTATCCGCTGACGGATCTGCTGCGCGATCGCCGGGTTGGCTTCCATGTCGAGCAGCACGCGCGACGACTGGCGCACCAGCCCTGCCGCCCACCACAGGATGACGGCTGCGCCGACGATCCCCATCAGCGGGTCGAGCCAGGCCAGGCCCAGCCACAAGCCGCCGCCCAGTGCGACCAGCGCCAGCACCGAGGTCAGTGCGTCGGTCAGCACGTGGACATAGGCAGCGCGAAGGTTGTGGTCATGATGATGGGCATGATGTGCGTGATCGTGATGGCCGTGATCGTGATGGCCGTGATCATGGTCATGGTCATGATCGTAATGCCCGTTTTCATGGCCATGTTCGTGGCCATGATGGTGCTCGTGCCCGCCAAGCAGGAAGGCGCTGGCCACATTGACCGCCAGGCCGATCACCGTGACGATGATGGCGGCGCGATAGTCGATCGCGACCGGATCGAGCAGCCGGTGCCCCGATTCCCAGACCATAAGCAGCGCGACCACGCCCAGCAGCAGTGCGCTGCTGAACCCGGTGAGCGATCCGACCTTGCCCGTGCCCATCGAGAAGCGCCGGTCATCGGCATGGGTGCGCGCAAAATGATAGGCATAACCTGCAAGACCCAGCGCCGCGACATGGCTGCCCATGTGCCAGCCATCGGCAAGCAGCGCCATCGATCCGGTCCACCAGCCGCCAGCAATCTCGGCGATCATGGTGACAGCGGTCAGCGCAACGACATACCAGGTGCGGCGCTCGCTCTCGTCGGCGCGGGCCCCGGCAAAGACATGATCGTGCGTCAGTTTCTCGAGCGCGGCATCGTGATGCATGGCGACAGTTCCGCAGATGACAGGGGTTTTGCCGGATATGCTTTCCGGCTTGTCCGTCCAAACTGTCAGCAGCGGGCGCTCAGCGCAAGAGCGATGGCGTCAATCCTCGGCCAGAGCCTTGAGAAGCGCGCGTTCGAGCGGATCGAGCGCGCCGTCGGCCTCGACCATCGCCTGCAGCCAGCTGTCCTCTTCTGCGCTGATGCCTTCCTCCATGACCGGCAATGGCGTCGTTGCCGCGGGCCGGGCAGGGGCATCGCCGAGCGACTGGAACATGCGCCCGAAAAAGCTGCCCATTCCGGCCTTGGTATCGGCCATGAACGCATGGAGGCGCATCGCATCCTCGCGGCTCAGCGCACGGAAGCGCTGGTCGGTCATCAGATGCAGCCGCATCGCTTGGACGAACAGCGTCTGCCATTCGGGCGCGTTCTGGCCGGCAAGCGTGGCGTCCTTGATCGCAAACAGCAGTTCGGCCTCTTCGCGGCTGATATGCGCAGGCGCCTGGCCTCCGGTCGCGTAGAGCACGCGGCGGAGCAACCGCACCTCGGTGGTGCCGATGCTGCCCGGCGTCAGACCTCCGCCGCAGCGCGTCGGACCTTCGCCGTTCAGGACGGCGAAGCGGATCTGGTCGAGCGCATAGCGCTTCAGGCGTTCGGGTGCGTTCTCGGCCTTTTCCAACACCTTCACCAGCAGTTCGAGCTCGGCCAGCGTATCGACCCGGCCGTCCTGATCGATCGCCGCGATCAGCCAGTCGGCATTCTCATCGCTGACATAGCCGCGTGGCTCGGCCTGCTCGACGACATAGGCCGTGATGGCCTCGACAAAGAAATCGACCCATTCGCTGCTCGGCGCGCTGCTGGCACGGTTGAGTTCGAACAGGATGGCGGCCTCGTTCGCGCTGATCCGGCCATCGGGCCACACCACGCGGCGCAGTGCGAGCGTCTCGTCCGGCCCAAGCGCGCGGCTCTGGGCGATCATCGCGGATACATCGTCGAGCGGTCTGGTCATGGATTGGCGCTGCCTGCAATTTCGCTTCGCGACAGACACTATCGCACAAGGCTTAAGAGTGGGTAATCAGCAGGGCGATTTCACTCTCCGCGTGGCGGCATCGGAAAGAAGGACGAG
The DNA here is from genome assembly GCA_001555775.1 of Acidovorax delafieldii. Taxonomy (GTDB): domain Bacteria; phylum Pseudomonadota; class Alphaproteobacteria; order Sphingomonadales; family Sphingomonadaceae; genus Blastomonas; species Blastomonas delafieldii_A. The sequence goes on from LSHP01000058.1 coordinate 77,985, forward strand.
GTGCGCGCGATATAGTCGGCATAATCGGGGCGCGTCTTCTTCAGGCCGCGTTCCAGCATCGCGGCGCCGCTCCATTTGACCAGGGTGAAATTGAGGAACAGCGGCCCGATCAGGCTGGCGAGCGCCACGTCCCAGCCGGTCGAGGCGGCGACCAGCCAGATGCCCCACCAGGTGCACGCGTCGCCGAAATAATTGGGATGGCGCGTGTAGCGCCACAGGCCGGTGTTGAGCACCTTGCCCTTGTTGGCCGGGTTTGCACGGAATGTCTCGAGCTGCGCATCGCCGATGGTCTCGAACGCGATGCCGACAAGCGCGATCAGGCATCCGAGCAGCGCCAGAGGTCCCAGCTCGCCTCCGCGCCAGATCCCGACCTGCGCGGGCAGGCAGACCATGAACAGCAGCGGTCCCTGAAGCAGGAAGACCTGCAGCAGCGCGGTCTTGGCAAAGCTCCAGCCCTTTTTATCCTTCGCCGAAGCGATGATCTTGGCATAGCGCGGATCGACGCCATTGCGCCGCCAGCGCACGAACAGGTGAAGCCCCAACCGCAGTCCCCAGATCGCGGTCAGGGCAAGCAGCATCACCGCCACCGGCGAGGCCGCGCCGCTCAGCCAGAAGGTGGTGGCCGCGAGCAGCACCATACCCATCGGCCACACGGCATCGATGAACGATACGTCCTTGATCGCGACGGCAACGCCCCACAGCACGATCATGACGCCGAAAATCAGCACCAGATTGTGCAGCAACAGCGGAATGGCGTCGGTCACGGGGCTCACAGGCGGCTGTCCTTGATGATGTCGGTGCCCGCGCGATCGGGGTGGCGCGGGGTCACGCTCTTGTAGAATTCCATGATCTTCTTCATGTCCTCGGCATAATCGCCGGTGGGCATGATCGCGGGGCCCAGTCCGCCGACCTTGCGGCCATAGTCCATCAGCCCGCAGACCAGCGGCACGCGCGCGGCGAGCGCGATCTGGTAGAAGCCGGTGCGCCACTGGCGGACACTGCCGCGCGTGCCCTCGGGTGCGATGGTCAGCATGAATTCGTCGCGCCGCGCGAATTCCTCGACCATCTGCTGCACCTGGCCGCGATTGTAGCTGCGCTCGACCGGCACGCCCCCCATGTCGCGCATGAACCGACCGAGCGGCCAGCGGAACAGCGAGGTCTTGGCCATGAAATGCGCCTTGATGCCGAGATCGCCGGTCAAGCCGAGGAAGTAGAGGAAATCCCAGTTGCTCGTATGCGGCGCGGCGATGATGACGAAGCGGCGCGGCTCGGGCACCACGCCCTCGGCGCGCCAGCCATGGCTGCGATAGAGCAGCAGCAGCAACCGGCGCACGATGCGGGAAAGAAACGTAGGCGGACGGTCATCGGTGCGCGGTGGCCAAGCGTCGTGCTGGATGTCCATGATCGTATGTGCCTGCCCCCAGTGCTGAACCTGTGCCAGCTACGGGGCAAACACTGCATAAGATGCGGCAGGCTGGCAAATGTTATTGCGCTGATCTGGCGGCGTCATCCCGAATCAAGTCCTCCAATCGCGCAATCAGCCTGGCACTGTCGCCTTGCACGACCAATTGCTTGGCGCGGCCGGTAGCGCCGGATTGCACCGTCACATCGCGTTTGCGAACTTGCAAAGCCGTGCTGATCAGCGCGATCAATTCTGCATTGGCGGCTCCATCGACGGGCGGCGCGGCGATCCGAAGCTGCAAGACCGGCCGCCCATCGGCGTCCTGACCGACGCCCGCCACCATGCTGCGGCTGGCGCGCGGCGTCGCTCGCACAAACAGCAAGACCCCGCCCGGCACGGTGCGCCAGGGCGGGGCCTTGTGATCTTGCGAAGCTTGTGACGCAGGCAGGGGATGTCAGCCCTTGGTTGCGGCGATCCAGCGGTCGATCTTCGCTTCCAATACGCTCATCGGCAGTGCACCGGTGTTGAGCACCTGGTCGTGGAACTCGCGCGGGTCGAATTTCGGGCCCAGTTCCTTTTCGGCCTTGGCCTTCAGCCGCTGGATGGTCAGCGCGCCGATCTTGTAGGCCAGCGCCTGGCTGGGGATCGCGATATAGCGTTCGACCTCGGCGGTCGCGTCGGTCTCGCCCATTGACGAATTGTCGAGCATGTACTTGATCGCCTGTTCGCGGGTCCATCCCTTTGAATGGATGCCGCTGTCGACCACCAGCCGCATCGCGCGCAGCATCTCGTCGTCGAGATGACCGAAGCGCTGATACGGATCGGTGAACAGCCCCATCGGATAGCCCAGCTTCTCCGCATAGAGCGCCCAGCCTTCGGCATAGGCGGTGTTGCCGCCGAAGCGCATGAACGCGGGTAGCGCCTCGTTTTCCTGTGCCAGGCTGATCTGGAAATGATGACCCGGCGCGCCCTCGTGCAGGTACAAGGTGGTCATGCCCGGGGTGGTGCGGCTGGGCAGGTCATAGGCGTTGAAATAGAAAATGCCCGGGCGGGACCCATCGGGATTGCCCGACTGATAGCTGCCGCCCGCCTCGAACTTCTCGCGGAATTCCTCATAGGGGCGGATTTCCAGCGGGGTCTTGGGCAGCACCTTGAACTGGGTCGAAATGACCGCATCGACCTTCTTGCCGATATCGTAATAGCCCTGGGTCAGCGCCTCGCGGGTCGGCATCTTGAACTTCGGGTCGGTGCGCAGATAGTTGAAGAATTCCGGCAGCGTGCCCTTGAAACCGACCTCGGTCTTGATCGCTTCCATCTCGGTCAGGATGCGCTTGACTTCGCTCAGCCCCAGATTGTGGACCTCATCTGCAGTCAGGGGCAGGGTGGTGGTCTGCTCGATCAGATAGGCGTAAAGCTTGTCGCCGCCCTTCATGTACTTGAGGCCGACGCCCTCGCGTGCATCCTTCAGATACTCGTTGGCGAGATAATCGCGCAGCCGCTTGTAGGCCGGATAGATGTCGTCGGTGATCGTCTTGGCATAGGCTTCGGTGAAACGCGCCTTGTCCGCCTCGCTGAAATCGGCCGGAAACTGCTTCACCGGGCCGAAATAGGGGGATTCCTCGGGCTTCTGCGCGAGCTGCGTGTCGAGCTGCTCGATCACGTTGCGGATGGTGAGCTTGGTCTCGACCACGCCCGAGGCCTGGCCCTGCCTGAACCGCTCGATCGAGCGATCGAGCAGGGTCACGAACTCCTTGTGACGCTTCAGGTTGTTCTCGTAATCGGCGACGGTCTTGAACGGCGCAGTTCCGGTGCCCGATGCGAAATTCGGGTAGAATGTGTGAAAGCCGAAAAAGTGGTTGATCGGCCGGACCACCGTCAGCGGCAGATAGTCGGCGGACAGACCCTTGATCGTATCCTTCTGGTTGCGCTCGAAAATGTCATAGGCCAGCTGATTGGTTGCGGTCAGCTTGGCCCGATCGATCTTCGCCAGCGCTGCCAGATTGTCCTCGGCCGCCTTGCGTTCGCCATCGAAATAAGCGTCGGTGACATAATCGCCGAGCCGATCGGCATAGCGGGTATCGCCGCGGAAGAGGCCGTTGAGCGGGTTGCGCTTCAGGCTCGCTTCGTCGTCGGCGGCAAACAGCGCGGTCAGCCGCGCATCCTCCGATTGCGGGGCAGCCTGGGTCGCGTTTTGCGCGAGCACGGGCGTGGTTGCGAGCGGCGCGGCAAGCGCGGCACTGGCCAGCAACAGCATGGTCTGGCGGAAGGATGGCATGTGAAGAAATTCCCCGTTTGTATGAGCGCGCCATCGGCCCCTGACTTGGGACGGGAGCGTATACGATGCCGCTAACACGCGATTAACCGTGCGGCAATCGTGCCGTTATCCGCTGGTCGAACCGGAGCTAGCGTTCGTGGAAAGCCAGCACGGAAAAGCGCGATGAATTGATGCGCTCGATTAACATGGATCAACTTATCGATGAAACTTTATGCCACGCCAATGGTTTGATGTCCCAGAAGCCGACCGGATTGGCCCGGTCCCCAGGAAGATGACAACGCTATCACCATGACTGCCCGTATCCTCATCATTGAAGACGAATTCCTCGTCGCGCTCGACATGCAGGTCGGGCTCGAGGATGCAGGTTATGAGGTCGTTGGCGTCGGCGATGACTGGAAATCGGCGATGCGCCTGGCTGAACGGGCGCCGACTGTCGCCCTGGTCGATATCAACCTGTGCGATGGCGCGACCGGCCCTTCGATCGGTGCCTGGCTCGGCAAGGAGATCGGCTGCACGGTGATTTTCGTGACGGCCAACCCGCGCCAGATCGATGTCCCGATCCCCGGCGCGCTGGGCGTGATGATCAAGCCCGCGGACAGCCGCCAGGTCGTTGAAGCCGTCGATTTTGCGCTGGCCGCGCGCGATGGCGGGCCGACGCCGACGCCGCCTGCGGGGCTGACGCTGCTTTCACACTGATATCCGTCGGGATCGGCGTACCAGGCGTCGCAAGTCAGACCGGCGCTCCCTCGGCGCGCTTCAGCCTGCCAGCCGAAACGCGCATGTCGACGCGCAGCCCCTGTGGCAGCCAATGACGCTCGATTGAGCCCGCAAGCTGCTGCGTGATCGCAAGCTGAACGAGGCGCGTACCGAACCCGGTCGCTGCCGGCTCTCCCGCCACTGCGGGGCCATCCGTCTCGATCCAGTTGATCGAGACCATATCGTCATCCTGCGCGACCTGGATCGCAACCGAACCTGTGACTGATGACAAGGCGCCGTATTTCGCGGAATTGGTGGCGAGCTCATGGAATACCAGCGCGATGGGGGTGGCGCTGCGGTCGTCGATTTGAGGGTCGTCGCCGCAGATTGTCAGCCGTCCTTCGCCCAGGGCGGGATAGGCCGCCAGGATTTCGGTGAGCAAGCCGCTGAGCGAGGATTCGATGGTGACAGGGCGCGACTGTTCGCTGTGGGGCCGGGCGAATTCGTGCGCGCGCCCCAGCGCGGCGATTCGATCCTGCAATTCCGAAGCCATCGGTCGCAATTCCGGGTTCTGCCGCGCCGACATGCCGATCAGGCCGTTGATGACCGCAAAGATATTCTTGATCCGGTGGCTCAGTTCCCGGCTGAGCACCTCGTTTTCCTCGGCGATCATCTTGGATTGATGGATATCGGTGCAGGTTCCGATCCAGCGGACGATCTCGCCCTTGGCATTGCGCAACGGGAGCGCGCGGCCCAGCGTCCAGCGATATTCGCCGCTATGGTGGCGCAGCCTATAGTTCACCTCATAAGGTTCGCCGGTGGCCAGCGAATGCCGCCAGATGCTCCACGCATGGTCCTGGTCGTCGGGATGGAACATACCGTTCCAGCCCTCGCCGTCGGTCGATCCGGCGGGAACGCCGGTGAACTCGTACCAGCGAGCGTTATAATAGTCGTGATAGCCATCGGGCAGGGTCGACCACACCATCTGCGGCATCGCGTCGGTCAGGATGCGGAACGCGGAGTTCATCCGTTGCAGCGTGTCGCGGGCATCGACGACCCCGTTCTCTCCGTTGTCAGCGCCGTTGGCGCGAGTAACCTTGAAGGCGTGGGCGAGAAAGTCGAGTTCAGACATCGATCAGCTTTCTAGCGGACCGACCCGCCAAAGTGCAATTTGGGTGCCTCGACTATCCTCGAGGCGATGGGAACCAGCTGGAATCGAGCGCACTAAAGCGATCTACGAACCGTGCGAGCTCGATCAGCTTCGGCTCGTCAACCAATGTGACGGTGCTGCGGTTCCGTGTGATCAGTTTTTCTTCGGTCATTTGCCGGATCAGCCGATTGACGTGCACCTGGGTCAGTCCGACCGCATCGCCGAGATCGCTCTGGGTCAGCGGAATGCGGATTACCGAATTGTGCTGCCCGCTGACGGCGCGCATCCGCGCGGCGATCGACAGGAACAGGTTGGCAAGCCGCGCCTTGCCCTCGCTGCGCCCCAGGGCGCGCAACCGGTCGTACAGGTCAATGCTTTCCATCTGGCTGATCGAGAAGAACAAGGCGGCAAGGCGCGGATGCTCGATGAACGTCTCGCCCAGCGCGCGGCGCGGGAAGCGGCATGCCACCATGTCGGTCGCCGCGACGATGCTCGACGGCGCATCGCGAAACGCGATGCCGGACGCGCCGATCATGTCCCCCGAAAAGTGAAAGCGCAGGATCTGTCGCTTGCCCGCGGGCAGCCTGCTTTCCGAAAGCGCCCAGCCTTGATGCACGATCAGCAGCTCGGAAAGATCATCGCCTTCCTGCCAAAGCATGCTGCCCGACGGATAGTCGCGAGGCTCGCGCTCGAGGCTGGCGACAGCCTTTTTCTCGGTGGGGGTAAGGTCAAGATAACGGTTCAGCCGGACAACGAAACAACTGTCTGACATGGTCGGGCTCCTGCAGATAGGGGCGTCCAGCCGACCCGCCGAACCGCCCCGTCAATTCAACCTGGTCTCATACTCGGCACGCGTGCTTTTAGGCGTGCAGCTACAAATATCCAGCAAAATCAAGTTATTAACATATGTTATATTTGCGATGACTCCCGCAAAAACCAGGTACGCGCCAGCAGGGTAAATGATCCTGAAAATCAGCCATTGCGTGTCGCGGCCAATTCCATAGACTTGACGCAAACGTAAATTCAGAAACGAGAGGATCGCTTGCCCATGCTCACCGAGAGCCCGACCAGCCCCGTCGCCGCCAGCCAAAGCTGGAGCGCGCCGGAAGGCTGGCCCGCCCTGTCGCTGAAACAGATCGAGGCGATGCTGTGCGCGCCCGGCCAGCCGTTCGAGATGGAGACGGTTGAGGTCGAGGGCGTGCCCACGCGTTGCTGGAAGAACGCGCCGCCAAGCCTGGCCGCGCTGGCGCAGATCGCGCGCAGCCATGGCGACAAGACCTTCCTGGTCTATGAGGGCGAGCGGGTCAGCTATGACGCCTGGTTCCGCGCGACCGCTACGCTCGCGCAGCATCTGCAGTCGGCAGGCATCGGCAAGGGAGACCGTGTAGCGCTGGCGATGCGCAACCTGCCCGAATGGCCGGTGGCCTTTTTCGCGATCGTCAGCATCGGCGCAATCGCGGTGCCGCTCAATGCCTGGTGGACCGGGCAGGAACTGGCGTACGGCCTCAAGGACTCGGGCGCAAAGCTGCTGATCGCCGATGCCGAGCGGCTGGATCGCATCGCGCCGCATCTCGCTGAACTGGACGCGCTCCAAGCGATGCTGATCAGCCGGAGCCAGGGCGAACTGGGGCATGGGGCCAAGGCGCTGGAGGACGTGATCGGCGCGCCGCCCGCCTATGCCGAGCTGGCCCCGGCCGAGCTTCCGCCAGTCGAAATCGCGCCCGACGATGCGGCGACGATCTTCTACACTTCGGGCACCACCGGCAATCCCAAGGGTGCGCTCGGCAGCCATCGCAACATGACAACCAATATCATGACCACGGCCTATGCCGGGGTACGATCCTCGCTGCGCCGGGGCGAGGCGCCGCCCGCGCCCGAGCCTGCGGTGATGCTCACCGTCATCCCGCTCTTCCACGTCACCGCGTGCAGCGCGGGCATGACCGGGGTAATGTTCGCCGGATCGACCCTTGTGTTCATGCACAAATGGGATGCGACGCGCGCGCTGGAGATTATCGAGCGCGAGAAGGTCACCGCGACCGGCGGCGTGCCGACCATCGCCTGGCAGCTGATCGAGCACCCGGAACGCGACAAGTACGATCTGTCCTCGCTCAAGTCGATTTCCTATGGCGGCGCGCCGTCCGCGCCCGAGCTGGTGCGCAAGATTCGCGAGGTGTTCGGCGCACTGCCCGGCAATGGCTGGGGCATGACCGAGACGATGGCGACCGTGACCAGCCACACGGCCGAGGATTATCTCAACCGTCCTGACAGCTGCGGCCCTGCAGTGCCGGTAAGCGACCTGAAGATCATGGACGCCGATGGCCAGACCGAACTGCCCGTGGGGCAGGTGGGCGAGCTCTGGGCGCGGGGCCCTCAGATCGTGAAAGGCTATTGGAACAAGCCCGAGGCGACAGCGGCGACCTTTGTCGATGGCTGGGTGCGCACCGGCGACCTGGCGCGGCTGGACGAGGAGGGCTTTTGCTATATCGTCGATCGCGCCAAGGACATGATCATCCGCGGCGGCGAGAATATCTACTCGTCCGAGGTCGAGAACGTGCTCTATGACCACCCTGCGGTGACCGACGCAGCGCTGATCGGCCTGCCGCATCGTACCCTGGGTGAGGAGCCGGCCGCGGTGGTGCATCTCGCCCCCGGTGCCGAGGCGAGCGAGGCGGAGCTCCAGGCCTGGGTGCGCGAGCGGCTCGCCGCGTTCAAGGTGCCGGTGCGGATCGTATTCTGCAAGGAGACGCTGCCGCGTAACGCGAACGGCAAGATCCTGAAGAAGGACCTGGCAGGGCTGTTTGGCTGACGTCCCGCGTCCGGGCTCTGGCGGCAGAGCCCGGACAAATCATCAGGCGAAGACGCTGGCGAGTTCGTCAGTATCAGGGCCTTCTTTCGTCCCCCTCAACTCTGCATAAATCGCCGCACTACCAGCAGCGGCCATTGCCGCGTTGATCGCGAAGGTAACCCCTGTGGCGATAAATTCGCCAAGCCCGCCGAGCATCATCAAGAGCCCGCTGAAAAGGGTGACGATGCCCGAGAAAATCCAATAGACCCAGATGAGTACTGTGATCTTGGACCGCGCATCGCATGTCAGTTGCCTGCTTCGACGCAAGGCTCCCAGAACGCTGACTTTTTCTATGGCCTTGGCGGGAAGAGCTACAATCCAGAGGACGTACAGAACGTGCAGGACAATTACGGCGACGCCCAAGCCCAGGATCACCCCAAACCCAAAACCCCAGGCCCATTCTTCTTGCCTCTCGGCACCAAAGGCCCACGGCAGGAAGATACCGGTTCCGGGAATCAGGATGGCAATGACCGCCAGCAGCACCAAAGCTAAGGTTCCGGCCAGTGCAATGCTTCCAGGAACCTGCCTGACCGCACCCTTTACGGTATAGCGAAGATCGGCGGAGCCCCCCGTCGCCGTTCGCATCGCGATGATCGCCACCAGCGCCTGCAAAGGGGCGAACAGGACGATGACCACGATCGCCGTGATGCCCATCCACAGCATTTCCTGAGCGGGCACCGCTGCGATATCGCTCGATCCGTTGCGCCCAAAAACCTTGATCGCTGCCAGTGGCAAGCCAAAGAAAACTAGCGAAGCGCCGAATACGAGCCCTAAATTGTGGAAAATCAGACGGAATGTGCTGGAAATTACATTGCCCATACTGAAATTGCGGCGCTGGCTGTCCATATTTCATGCATCCGAATTCTGTGTTGTAGGGGCGTTATACCAGTTCTGGGCATAAAACAGCGTTAATGCGCGAAACCCAGTGCGACACTGCCAAATCGCCTTGCTCCGTTTCCCGGCATCTGCAATCACCGGATACGTGACCGCTGGCCCCATCCTTGATGCACCCCGCCGCGAAGGCTTTGATGCGGCCTATGAGCAGGTGCGCGGGGACGCCAGCATTCAGTTCGCCCCCGAATTCGCAAAGCCCGCCGATCCGCCGCCGCAATGGTGGGAGGATGTCTCGCGCTGGCTAGCCAAGTTACTCGAACCGATTGCCCAGGCTCTGGCTGCCGCCTGGCCGTGGCTCAGCAAGCTGCTTCTGGTGGCGCTGGTCGTCGGCGTGCTGGCGTTGCTGTGGGTGATCCTCGCCCCCTATATCGCCGACTGGCGCGAGCGGCGCGGCGCGGCCCAGCCCGATTGGGTGCCCGATCAGGCAGTGGCGCGACAGTTGCTGGAAGAAGCCGATGCGTTGGCGGCGCAAGGGCGCTTTGGTGAGGCGGCGCATCTGCTGCTGTACCGATCCATCGAGGATATTGCCGCCCGCTGTCCCGAGCTGTTGCGCCCATCCACGACCACGCGCGAGATCGGCGCGTTCGATGCGCTGTCGCAGCGCGCGCGCCAGGCGTTCGGCGTGATCGCAGGCCATGTCGAAGCGAGCTTCTTCGCGCGCCGCCCGCTCGATCGCAGCGCATGGGATAGTTCGCGCGAAGCCTATCGCGCCTTTGCGCTGGACGGCGGCTGAAATGGCGACAGAAACCAGCGCCAACCCTTTTGCACGCGGCACGGTGCTGCTGATGTTCGCGATCGGTTTCGCTGCCTTCATCGCGCTGCTCTACGCGCTGGGCGCGGGCGGTGCGCTCAGATCGGGCAATAACGGCCAGGCGCATGGCGCTTCGTCGAGCCTGGTAGGCTATTCGGCGCTGGCGCATCTGCTTGAAGAGACCGGGACCAGGGTCAGCTATGGCCGCAACCCTGCCGCGCTCTCGCAGCAGGATTTGCTGATCGTCACGCCGCAGCTGAGCAGCGAGCCTGAAGAATTGCAGGCCATGGTGGAACAGCGCGCCTTCACCGGGCCGACGATCATCATCCTGCCCAAATGGCAGGTGACGCCGCTCGATGGGATGCAGCGGGGCTGGGTCCAGCTTGATTCGCCTTTCCCAGCGCTTCAGGCGCCGCAGGTGCTGGCTCGGCTGGTCGCCGTGAAGACCCGGATCGAAGGCGTCGACAGTCGATTTGCTTCGATGCTGTTCGTCCAGCCCGACAGTGCCGATCAGAAGAACGCGATGCTCCAACAGGCGCTCAAGTCGCGCGTCACGATCAGCGGCGACAAGCTCAAGACCGTGCTCGCCGATGCTGAGACGGGCGCGGCGCGGGTGGCGGTGATCGACGATGGCGGCTGGTATCCCTCGCTCGATCCCGATGCGCCCGATGAGGCGCCGCAAGCGCCCGGCATCCAGCAGGGCCGCTATCCGGTGGTCATCGTCGCCGATGCGGACCTGATGAACAATCTGGGCCTCGCCAACCGCAAGACGGCCGAACAGGCGCTGAACATCATCGATTCGGCCTGGTCCGGCGGCGGGGAGGGCGTGGTGTTCGACCTGACCCAGAACGGCCTCGGCGCCTCGGAGAACCTGCTTTCGGTCGCGTTTCGTCCGCCCTTTGTCGGCGCGGTGGCGAGCCTGGTGTTGGCGGCGATCGCCTTTGCCTGGATGGCGTTCTTCCGCTTCGGCCCGTCGCTCTCCGAAGAACGGCCGTTCGGCTTTGGCAAGACGGCGCTCGTCAAGGGCAGCGCGTCTCTGGTGCGCAGGCTGGGGCGCGAGCACCTTATCGGACCGGCCTATGCCGATCTGCTGCGCGACAGGGCGGCGCGCGCGCTGGGTCTGCCGTCGGCGCTGCCGGCGGAGCAGGTCGATGCGCGACTGTCCCTCGTGCCCGCGGATAGCGACGGGCGCGATTACGAGACCCTCATTGCAAATTTGCGAAGCGCGCGCGACCGTCCGGCCATCGCGGCCGCAGCGCGCGCCTTCTATCGCTGGAAAAAGGAAAGAATGGGATGAACCTGGCCGATATCAACGCATTGGGGGATCGTATCCGCGCAGAGATGGCCAAGGCGATCATCGGCCAGGACGAGATTATCGATCATCTGCTGATCGCGCTGCTCTCGAACGGCCATGTTCTGCTCGAAGGCCCGCCGGGGACCGCCAAGACCTTCATGGCGCAGTGCTTTGCCGCGTGCTTGTCGCTCGATTACGGGCGCATCCAGTTTACGCCCGATCTGATGCCGGGGGATATTGTCGGCTCCAACCTGTTCAACTTCCAGACCAGCCAGTTCACGCTGACGCGCGGGCCGATCTTCACCGATCTGCTGCTGGCCGACGAAATCAACCGCACCCCGCCCAAGACCCAGGCGGCGCTTCTGGAAGCGATGCAGGAACGCAGCGTCACGCTCGACGGTACGCGGCACCCGCTGTCCTCGCATTTCATGGTGGTGGCGACGCAAAACCCGATCGAGCAGCAGGGCGTCTACCCGCTGCCCGAAGCGCAGCTCGATCGCTTCCTGTTCAAGCTGCTGGTCGGCTATCCCGATGCGGACGAAGAGGCGCGGATCGTCGCCGAATATGGCAAGCGCAGCGGCGTGCAGCGGCCCGATGCCTTTGCCATCCAGCCTCAGGTGACGCCCGATGCGTTGAGTGCAGCGCGCGCCGCCGTCAGCGAGGTCAAGCTGGTCGAAGAGGTCGTCGCCTATATCGTGCGGCTGGTGCGCGCGACGCGCGAAACCGCCGATTTCGAGAGCGGCGCTTCTCCGCGCGCGGCGATCATGCTTGCCAATGCGGCGCGCGCGCGGGCAGCGCTGCAGGGGCGCGATTATGTGATCCCCGATGACGTCAAGCAGCTCGCTGCCTCGGTGCTGCGTCATCGCACCTTGCTGTCGCCCGCCGCCGAGATCGAAGGTCGCCGGGTGGAGACCATCGTCGCCGATCTGGTCGAACGCACCGAGGCGCCGCGTTGATCGGAGCCTATCCCACCTTGCGCGCGGGCCTGCTGATCGCGGGCGGGGCGCCGCTGGCGATTCTGCTGGCGGCGTTCGCGCCCGGGTTGTGGCCGCTCGGCCCGGCCTGGTCGGGCGCGGTGCTGCTGCTCGCGCTGCTCGATGCGCTGATCGCGGGCAAGGCACGGCATGTCGAACTGATCGTGCCGGCCAGCAGCGAACTGGGGAGCGAGGTGCGGATCGCGATCGAGGCCGAACTGGCCGCGCAGGTGCCGATCGCGCGCGCCGAGGCGAGCCTGGCGGTGACCAGCCGGATCGTGCCCGGCGGCAGGGGCTTTGCAAGTTTGCAAAGATCGGGACCGGAGGCCGCGCTGCGCGGCGAATTCGCGCTGTCGCCGGTGCGGCGCGGCGCGCTGGAGATCGAGCGGCTATGGCTGCGCTGGCAGGGGCCGCTGGGTCTGGGCTGGCGGCAGGACGTGCGCCCGAGCGGAGAGACCATCGCCATCCTGCCCGATATCGCGGCGGTGCGCGCGCCCGCTTTGCAGGTTTTCATCAAGGAGGCGATCTACGGCATCCTGGCGCGCCAGATCCGCGGCGAGGGGAGCGAGTTCGAGGCTCTGGTCGAATATCAGCCCGGCTTCGACCGCCGTTCGATCGACTGGAAAAGTTCGGCGCGCCATTCTAAGCTGCTCGCGCGCGAATATGATACCGAGCGCAACAACCAGATCGTTTTCGCGCTCGATAGCGGATCGGACATGTGCGAGCCGGTCGCGGGCCTGCCGCGCATCGATCGTGCTGTTTCCGCAGCATTGCTGACCAGCTATGTCGCGCTCAAGGCGGGTGATCAGGTGCGGCTGTTTTCCTTTGCTGCCCAGCCCGAGCGCGCGACACCGTTCATTTCCGGGAGCCGCAATTTCTTCCGCCTGCAGTCCGAGGCGGCAGGGATCGACTACCGGTTCGAGGAAAGCAATTACACGCTCGCCTTGTCCACGCTCGCGGCGCAGTTGCAGCGCCGGTCGCTGATCGTGGTGTTCACCGATTTCACCGACCCCACCAGCGCCGAACTGATGCTTGAATCGGTCGGGCGGCTGATCGACCGGCATCTGCTGCTGTTCGTCGCGATGGAGGATGAGGAACTGCTGTCGATCGTCGATCAGGCGCCCGCGACGAGCGAGAAGGTGGCCGAAAGCGTTGCCGCTGCCAGCTTGCTGGCGCAGCGGCGACTGGTCATCACGCGGCTGCGGCACATGGGCATCGATGTGATCGAGGGGCGGCATGACGAGATCGGCACGCGGCTGATGAACGCCTATCTCAAGATCAAGCGCCGCGGGCAGCTGTGAGCGAGGCGGTGATGAAATTCCCGGGCGAAAAGGCGGTCGCGGCCGCCGCGCTGCGCAGCGACCGCTTCCGGCTGGAACGCGAGGGCGACTGGCAGCGGCTCGATGCGATGGTCACCGCCATGGAGAAAGGCAAGCTCCGCAAGCTGTCCGATGACGACGTGCTGGCGCTGCCGGTGCTCTACCGCAACCTGCTGTCCAGCCTGTCGATTGCCCGCGAAAGCTCGCTCGACGCCGGGCTGATCGCCTATCTCGAATCGCTGACGCTGCGCGCCTATTTCATGGTCTATGGCACCCGCACCAGCCTTGGCGGTTGGTGCCGCAGCTTTTTCGGCGGCGGGCTCAGCCGCGCTGTGCGTGCCATCTGGCCCGATCTGCTGGTTGCGCTGGCAGCGATGATGGCAGGTGCCGTACTCGGCTTCTTCCTCGTCGATGCCGAGACCGACTGGTATTTCCGGCTCGTCCCGGCGCAGTTCAGCGATGTCCGTGTGCCTGGCGCCTCGCGCGAGGCGCTGCTGAGCACGCTGTTCGGCGAGACCGATGGCGATGGCCTGGGGGTGTTTGCCGCCTATCTGTTCAGCAATAACGCGCAGGTGGCCATCATGGCCTTCGCGCTAGGTTTCGCCTTCGGGGTACCGTCGATCCTGTTGCTCGTCTACAACATGATCGGGCTCGGCGCGATGGTCTGGCTGTTCGCCTCGCGCGGGCTTGCGGTCGAGTTCATCGGCTGGCTGTCGATCCACGGCACGACCGAATCGCTTGCGATCCTGCTCGCCGGGGCGGCGGGCTTGCATATCGGCCGTGCCCTCGGATTTCCCGGGCAGCGCAGCCATATGGTCGCGCTCAGCCAGGCGGGGCGGACTGCTGCGCAAGTCATGGCGGGTGTTGTCGTGATGCTGATCTGCGCCGGCTTGCTCGAGGGCTTTGGCCGCCAGCTGATTCAGTCGACGGCGATCCGTTATGCCATCGGCTATGGCATCCTGGCGTTGTGGCTCGCCTATTTCTTCGCTTTCCGCCCGAGGCGGGCCTGATGGCGGGCGCTGCCGATCTAGGCCGGACGCGGGGCAGGGATGCGAGGCTTCAGCGCACCCTGATCACGCCCGAGGGCGTCGCGCTCGATGTCCAGGTGGCATCGGCGAGCGCGCGTGCGGGTGCGCTGCTCATCGATCTGGCCGCTCTGTTCGGCATGTATATCGCCTTCATCCTGGCACTCGTGCTGACTGTCTGGATGTTCGAACGCGCCAATCTGCCATCCATACCCGACAGCATCGGCGGCTTTCTCGTGGTGCTGTTCATCATCGGCACGTTTCTCGCGCGGAACGCCTATTTCCTGTATTTTGAGCTGGGCCAGCGCGCGGCGACCTGGGGCAAGCGCGCACTAGGCATTCGCGTCGCTGTGCGTGATGGCGGGCGGCTGACCGCTGAGGCGGTGATCGCGCGCAACCTGCTTCGCGATATCGAGCTGTTCCTGCCGGTGATGTTCATGACGTCGAGCGGAATTCAGGGCTCGCTCAGCGAGTTCGCGGCCTGGGCGGGCCTGTTCTGGGTCGGCAGTTTCGCGCTGTTCCCGCTGCTCAACAAGGATCGGCTGCGCTGCGGCGACCTAATCGCGGGAACCTGGGTGGTGCAGGCGCCAAAGGCGCAGCTGGCGGGACTGGTGGCGACAGGGGTGCCCGAAAATGACCTGATCGCAGCGCTTCCTTCCGATCGCTACCGGTTCACCGAAGCCGAGCTTGCGGTCTATGGCGAATACGAACTGCAGACGCTGGAACAGGTTCTGCGGACGGCCAATGCCGAGTCGATGCAGGCGGTGGCGACGACGATTTGCAGCAAGATCGGCTGGACAGCGCCGGTCGGCGACGAGCGCGCGTTTCTGGAGGCCTATTACACGCAATTGCGCGCCCGGCTGGAACGCGGCATGCGTTTCGGCCGAAGGCGCGCGGACAAGAACAGCTGATGCAGTGCAGGTGTCAGGCGGCGCCGAGCAATCCGGTGACCTGCTCTGCCGTAGGCGGGCGCAAGGTCCGCATCGCCTGTTCGGGATCGCCCAGCATCGACTTGGCGACCTGACGTGCGAAATCGTCAAGCTTTTGCGGAAGCTCGGCAGCCGCTGCGGCCTTGGCAAGGCTCTCCATCGCGCCGCTGGGCGCCGTGGGGCGGTTGATGAGATTGATGACGCCGTCGTTCACCGGCCGTGCGGGGGCAGGGTCGGTATTGCGCGGCGCGACATCATTCGCCTGATAGTTCGGACGGATATAGACCGTCCGCATCGTCGGCGAGCCTGGGGGGTCTGAATTGTTGATCATGGCACGGGGGTCCTGATAGTTTTTCAGGCTGAAGATGCCATGGCCGGCGTTAAGGCGGGCTTGAAGAAACTGGCATGCGCCGCGTTAAGCATATCGCAAAGCCTGGTGGCTATGCCCGACCTGCCGAGAGTCTTGCCCAGGCTAGGTCCGCGAACTCGCATAATAACGGCCGCGTGTCGCGCGGATCAATGATATCCTCGACAGAAAAATGCTCGGCGCTGCGGAACGGGCTGCGCACCTTGTTGAGCCGGGCGCGGATCGCCGCAAGATGCGCCTGAGGATCGGCGCTCGCTTCAAGCTCGGACTTGTAGGCAACCTCCACCCCGCCCTCGATCGGCAGCGATCCCCAGTCGCCGCTGGGCCAGGCAAAGCGATACTGGAAGCGTTCGGCATTCGACATGGCCGAACCCGCGATGCCATAGGCGCGCCGGACGATGACCGAGGCCAGCGGCACCCTGGCACGATAGATTGCGTTCATCGCGTTGACGCCATAGCGGATCGTGCCCGCGCGCTCGGCATCGGCGCCGATCATGAAGCCGGGATTGTCGACCAGATGGATGATCGGAAGGCGGAACTGATCGGCGAGCTTGACGAAGCGTTCGGCCTTTTCGCTGGTTTTCGCCTCCCACGAGCCGCCCAGATAGCTGGGGTCGCTCGCCAGTACGGCGACCGGCCAGCCATTGAGGCGCGCGAATGCGGTAATGACCGCGCGGCCCCAGCGGCGGCCCATCTCGAACACGCTGCCGTGATCGAACACCTGGGCCAGCACGCGGCGCATAGCATAGACCTGGCCCGGATCGCGCGGCACGGCGGAAAGCAGCGCCTCCTCGCACCGGTCCGCAGGATCGTCGCAAGGCGTGCGCGCTGCCAGACTGTCGATCGAGGAAGGAAGATAGCTGAGGAAACGCCGCGCGACAGCAAAGGCTTCGGCCTCGCTCGCCACCTCCTCGTCGACCACGCCGTTGCGGCAATGGATCTCCGTGCCGCCCAGCTGCTCCTTGTCGACCGTCTCGCCGATCGCGGCAGCGACGGCGGGACCGGCGGCAAACAGCTGCGACAGCCCCTTGACCATCACCGAATAATGGCTCGCCACCGTCCGCGCCGCGCCCAGGCCAGCGGTCGGGCCGAGCGCCAGTGCGACCACCGGCACCGTTTCCAGATTGGTGACGATATGCTCCCAACCCGGCACCATCGGCACATAGGTATAACCCATCGTCTCGAGCGTCTTGACCGATCCGCCGCCGCCGGTGCCATCGATCATGCGCACCAGCGGCAGGCGCAGTTCGTGCGCCATCGCCTCGCACTGGACGAACTTGCGGTGCAGCGCCGCATCGGCGGCACCGCCGCGCACCGTGAAATCATCGGCGCTGGCGACGATAGGACGGCCTTCGACATCGCCGCGCCCGAAGATGAAATTGGAGGGAGCGAGATCGACCAGATCGCCCTTTTCATCATAGCTGCCGCGCCCGGCGATCTTGCCGATCTCGCGAAAACTACCCGGGTCGAGCAGTGCGTCGATCCGCGCCCGCGCGTCCATCTTGCCGCGCGCATGCTGCCGCGCGACCTTGTCTTCCCCGCCCATTTTCTCGGCCAGCGCACGGCGCCGGGCAAGCTCGTCGATCTCTTCCTGCCAACTCATGGGGCCGACGCTAGCGCGGCAGCTCCCGCCGGTCACGCACGAATATCAGCCCTTTTTCTTGGCCATCGACTGGACCGCGCCGAGCGTCAGTTTGACATGATCGCGATAGTCCATGTCGTCGTGCACGAAGGTGACACGGCCGTTGGGAGCCACGACCATGCTGGTGCGTCCGGTCATGTTCGGGCGACCCGCAAGTCCGACGCCATAGGCCTGGATCATCGCGGGCGTGGCCTGGGCGACGGTGAACTTGCTCTGGCAGGCCTCGGTCGAGAATTTCTTGAGCTCGTCGATCCCGTCCGCCGACAGGCCAATCACGGTCGCGCCCGCCTTCTTGAAGTCCGCCATGCGCGTGGCGAACTCATGCGCCTCGGCGGTGCAGCCGCTGGTGAAGGCCTTGGGGAAGAAATACAGGACAACCGGGCCCTTTTTCAGCTCGCTGGCGAGGCTGAGCTTGTAGGCCTTGCCCGCTTTTGCCCCGGTAGTGGTGAACATCGGGGCCTTGCCGCCGATCGCGATCTTGCCGGCGTCCGCAGCCAGGGCAGGGGCCTCGGCCAGTATCGCAGCAGAGCCGGTGGCGAGGGCAAGAGCGGAAAGCGAAATTGCAAATGCGCGCATGTTGAAAAACCCCTTTGATCGTGATGGCGGCAACTTAGGGAGCATGTGCCGAGTTTCCACCCGGTCAGGCAAATTCGCGTGCAATATCCTCGGGACCCGGGCCGGCGAGCTGGCGATAGATGCCGGCATAGACGCACACCATCAGCACGGTCAGCAGCATGCTGATCACCGCGTCGACCAGGGTGACCAGCGTCCCGGCAATTTCGCCGTCAAGAGCCAGCCGGATGACGATGCCGAACACCGTGACGCTGGTGATATAGACGAAGAATGCTGTCACCGCGACGACCAGCAGGAAGACCAAGATGCGCCCGCTATTGTTCTTGGTGAGCGCCCAGGATCGGCGCATCGGCGCGATGATCGTGTGGGCGCGCTCGGCCACCATCACCGGTCCTGCGACGATCAGCTTCACGAAGATGTAGATCCCCGGCAGAATGAATGCCAGCGAGCCGAGAAACGTCAGCACGCCGCTCAGCACGCCCATCGCATAATAGGGCAGGATGATCGAAAATCCGCGCCGCATCGCCTCGCTGACGCTGGGGCGACTGGGATCGAGCATCAGCACCAGCATGACGATGGTGGCAAAACCGTTCAACAGCCCGATAAGGATGATCCAGCCGAAATTCTCCTGGTAGAAACTTTGCATGTTCGCATAGATCGTCGTCAGATCCGCATCGGGCGGGCTTTGCGGCGGCGGCACGAACATGGCAAAAGCCAGGCCGGGCAGCAGGATGAACACCCCCGCCACGCTGAGCAGGAGTTCGCGATGCGTCCGGAAAAGCTGCATCACGTCGTTCCAGCAGCCGGAAAGATCGAGCTTGCGTGTCATGGCGGGATTGGCCTCACTGGCTAAAGCGACTAAAGGCCTGCGCTAAACGCCGTACGGATGCTGCGCAAGGCATTTGCCGCACCATCCGTCGCGTCAATGGGCAGGACATATGGCACCAGGCTTGAGCGATGTCGAAACCGGGGCGATCGCAGCCCCCGAATGGCGCGTGTCGTCCGGGCTGACGCCTTATCCCGAAGCGTTGGCCGAGATGGAGGCGCGCAACCAGGCGATCGAGCGCGGCGAGGCGGGCGAACTGCTCTGGCTGCTGGAGCACCCGCCGCTCTACACGGCAGGCACCAGTGCCGATCCGGCCGAGCTGCTGAGCCGGCAATTCCCGGTCTTCGATACGGGGCGCGGCGGGCGCTATACGTATCACGGGCCGGGCCAGCGCGTCGGCTATGTGCTGCTTGATCTGCGTCGGCGCGGCAAGGACGTGCGCTGTTTCGTCCATGCGGTCGAGGGCTGGGTGATCGCGGCGCTGGCGGATCTGGGCGTGTCGGCGCGCCGGGCCGAGGGGCGCGTCGGCATCTGGACCGACAATCGGCTTGGGCAGGAGGCCAAGATCGGCGCGATCGGCGTCCGCGTGCGCCGCTGGGTGACGATGCACGGCTTCGCGGTCAACGTGAACCCGGATCTCGCGCATTTCGGCGGGATCGTACCGTGCGGAATCGCCGAATATCCGGTGACTAGCCTGGCTGATCTGGGCGTCGATGCATCGATGGCCGATCTGGACGCCGCGCTCGCGCGCCACACAGAGGCGTTCCTTGCAGGACTGGGCGGCGCGTGCCAAAGCGGTGCCGAAGGAAAGGGTAGGGAATGACGCTGAAGCCTGCAATCATCGGTATCGTGCTGGCAGCGCTCGCGCTGACGGCCTGCGACCAGAAAACGGCCGACAAGACGGCCGTCGCGCAGGGCAGCACGCCCGAAGGCACGATCAGCGACGAGCTGCCCGATCTGGATCTGCTGCCCAACGACGCGCCGCTCGCCGATCCATCGGACCTGCCACCGGTTCCGGGTGTTGCCGCGCCGGTCGCACCGGCGGCGGTGGATGCGGAAGCTGAGCCTGCCGAGAGACCCAGGCCAGCACCACCGGCGCCCAGGCCTGCCGAACCGGAGCTCGAAGGCTCGATCGCGGAGTAAATCCGCGACGTTTTGCCGTCACCCCCGCGCAGGCGGGGGGCCCGCTACTGTGTCAGCGACTGCGCAAAAGCGGAATCCCCGCGAGCGCGGGAATGCACGGTGCTTCAAGCCGCGTACACGGTTCCGTCGGTCAGCCCGGCATCGGCAAAACCCTGTTTGCGCAGGCGGCAACTGTCGCACAAGCCGCAGGCGCGGCCATCGGGCAGCGGGTCGTAGCAGGACCAGCTCATCGCCGGATCGAGCCCCAGTCGCACCGCTTCGGCCGCGATCTCGGCCTTGCCCAGATATTGCAGCGGCGCATGGATGGTGAACGGTTCGCCCTGATCGCCCGCCTTGGTGGCAAGGTCCGCCAGCCGTTCGAAGCCCTGGATGAATTCGGGACGGCAATCGGGATAGCCCGAATAGTCGAGCGCGTTGACGCCGATGAAGATGTCGCGCGCACCCAGCGCCTCGGCCCAGCCGAGCGTCAGCGAGAGGAAGATGAGGTTGCGCGCGGGCACGTAGGTCACCGGAATGTCCTGGCCCACGCCCGTCTTCGGCACGTCGATATCGTCGGTAAGCGCCGATCCACCGAACTGGCGCAGATCGAGCGGCAGCACGATATGCCGTACCGCGCCGATATGTGCCGCAATCGTGCGCGCAGCTTCGATTTCCACCCGATGACGCTGGTTGTAATCGATGGTCAGCGCAGCGACGTCAAAGCCCTGCTCCTTGGCTCGGGCGGCAGAGACCATGGAGTCCAGGCCGCCGGAAAGCAGCACGACAGCGGTTTTTCGCAGATCAGTCATGCCTCGCGCATATTGCGCCGCCGCGGTGCGGGCAATTCAAAAAAAATCGGGCCGCGCGGACAGGTCCGGCGGCCCAGTGAGGTCTCTCGACCTGAATGGAGGAAAGCGTACCGAGTCCGGCACGCGACGGTCATAACCCGGCGATGGTTAAGAAATGGTGCAGCCGCGCTAACGATCAGCCGTCACAGGCGCCGGCATAACGGCCTTCCATGGCGAAGGCGAAGGGCGAGTTCTGCGCAATACCCTGCGAGTCGATCTGGATCAGCCCGCGGCCTTCATATTTGATCGTGGTGCGGCCCGATCCGCCGCCGGGGCAGCGATAGGTCACGGTTACCTCATCGGGAAGGTCCGAAACGACGAAGCGGCTGCATTGCTGGTCGCGGTGCCGCAGCTGCAGCAGCTTGCGCAGATCGCGCACGCACAGCTTGTCGCTGGCATCGGTGCTGCCACGTTCCTTCAGGTTCCACAAGCCCGGTTGCAGCTTGCCGAGCATCGCCAGTTCGGGCGCTTCGGCGCGCGTGGAAACCGAGGCAAGCCCCAGCGCGATGGCGGGCACGACAAGCAGTTTGAAAAGGGTGGGGGAAGCATTCATTCGGGTAAACCCTGTCGTTGGCTCCTGCCGTTCAGCGCGGCAGGCACAGTCAATGGCGTGCGACCCGATTCAGGTTTCTTGCCCCAGGCAATGCAACAGTCTTAGCCCGCGATGATGGCAAAATCATCCGATAATTGTGGCGGGTTTGCGACGCAGATGATGCGTCGATCAGCCTGCAGGCGTGACCGGCTCGATATGGAAGATGCGCGAACAAAACGCGCAATCGACCGCGATCGTGCCGCTCTCGCCGACCATCTCGGCCTGTTCCTCAGCCGGGAAACGGCCGATGACATCGCGGATATGGTCGATATTGCAGCGGCAGCCCTTGACCAGCGGCGCGCCATCGACCGTGCGGACCTCGTCCTCCTCGTGGAATAGCCGCCACAGGATATCGCGACCGCTCAAGTTGGGGTCGAGCATCTCGCCATGGCTGAGCGTCCCCGCAAGGATCGAGACATGCTCCCATTGGGGGTGGTCGAGCCGCACGTGCAGCCGCTCGCGGCCTTCCTCGCCCTCGGGCAGATGCTGGACCAAGAACCCGGCGCTGCGGCAGCCGGTGGCATCGCTCTCGATCGCGATACGGATCATCGTCGGCACCTGTTCGGACTGGGTGAAATAGCTCTCGCACGCCTGCGCGAGCGAATCCCCGTCCAATGGCACGATCCCCTGATAGCGGCCCTTGCCAAAGCTCTGGTCGAAGGTGAGCGCGAGATAGCCCTTGCCGAACAGCGCGAACAGCGAAGGGTTTGCTCCCAGCCGTGCCAGTCGCTCGGCATCGAACCGCACATGGCCACGCAGCTCGCCGCCGCGATAATCGACGACCAGCAGCTCGACGATGCCGCCCTCGGTCTGCGCCTGGATGGTCACCTGACCGCCATCCTGCTTCATCAGCGACCCGATCAGCGCGCAGATGGTGATCGCCTCGGCGAGGACGAGCTTGATACAGGTGGGGTAATCGTGCGCAGCGAGGATCTCGCGCAGCACGCTGTCCAGCCGCACAAACCGCCCGCGCGCATCCTGGCCGGGAAGGGTGAAATGGACGGGCGGAGTGTCGAAGGCGGTGCTCATGGGCGGCTATATGGTGTCGAGATGTCGAGGCGTCAAACTGCACTCGGCCACCACCCGTCATCCTGAACTTGTTTCAGGATCCATCTTGCCCCATCAGCCGAAGCTCCAAGACGATGAATGGACCCTGAAACAAGTTCAGGGTGACGGAGGGGCAGGCCACAGGCTAACCCGTATAACGTCCCGCCGTCTCGCGGATCAGGGCGATCATGTTGGGGATGCCCTGCGTTCGGTTGGACGAAAGCTGGTTCCTGAGATCGAACGGGGCGAGCGCGGCTTCGATATCCGCGCTCGCGACGGCATCCGGTGACTTGTCCTGAACGGTGAGCAGCACGAGTGCGATAATGCCCTTGGTGATCGCGGCGTTGCTATCGGCAAGGAAATGCAGTCGGCCGTCGTCGAGCCTTGTGGGATAGACCCAGACCGAGGCCGAGCAGCCCCGGACCAGCGTCGCGTCGGTCTTGAGCGCATCGGGCATCGGATCGAGCGTGCGGCCCAGATCGATGATCAGCCGATAGCGGTCATCCGCATCGAGAAATTCGTATTCTTCCGCCAGATCGGCAATGCTTGCAGGTGCGCTCGTCATGGCCGCGCAGATAGCGAGGCGGCGGGGCAAAGTCACCCCGCCGCGCACAAATTACAATTCCACGCCGGCGGCGATCGCTTCAAGCTTGCGGATGCGTTCCTTGAGATCGGCAATCTCGATCCGCGAATGGGTGGAGGGCGAACCGCCGTCATGGCGCGGCGCATGCGCCTCCATTTCGTGGCGCTTGAACGCCAGCCATTCGCGCCAGCCGCGCAGCATGGTCGATGATACCAGGGCAACCCCAAGCAAGGCCGACATTGCCACGGTCATGTACAGATAGGCGCTTTCCATCTTCTTCCCTTTACGGCCCCCGCCGCCCGGTTGGTGATGTGCGTGTCCGCCTCAGCGGTCGCGCAGCTTCTCGATTTCAAGGCTCAAATCGCTGGTCTGACGCTGATCGGTAATCACGCGCTCCAGCACCTGAACGCGCTCCTTCAAAGCGCGGACGTCTTCGCGTAGCCGCTGCGTTTCGGCATTGTCCGCCAGGGTGGTGCGCTTCTGGTTGCCCATCGCGTCCTCGACGATGCCGTGCTGCGCCTTGTACCGGGCCTTCAGCACGCTCGCGATCATCACGATGAAGACGATCGCGACGACCATGGAAAAAGGATTGTCGAACATTCTGTGATCCCTTGCTGTCAGCTCAGCTGTTTGGCGCGAAGATTTTCGATCTGCTGGGATAGGTCGTCGCGGCCCCGACCATCGGTGATGATCCGCTCGAGCGTGCGCAAGCGCTGCTCCGTTCGGTCATCGACAGGCGGTCGGACTGCGGCCTGTGCCTTGGCCAGTTCGATCTGCAATTCCAATGTCTTGCGCTGATGCTTGGTCCAGATCGCAAGCCCGCCCAGCATGAACGGAGCCAGCGGAATGAGGACCAGCAGCGCATCAAGATCGAACATTTCAAAAACCCCCGTATATTCTGTCAGTTCAGCGGAGCGTCGCGCAGATCCTCGATCTGCTGGGCAAGGTCGCTGCGGCCATCGGTGATGATCCGTTCGAGCGT
The DNA here is from genome assembly GCA_001555775.1 of Acidovorax delafieldii. GTDB lineage: Bacteria > Pseudomonadota > Alphaproteobacteria > Sphingomonadales > Sphingomonadaceae > Blastomonas > Blastomonas delafieldii_A. The sequence continues at coordinate 102,121 of LSHP01000058.1, forward strand.
CCGCACCCGTTGCTCGAGCCGCTCGGTCTGGGCCGCATAGCGTGCCGCCTTTTCCGCGGTTTCCTTGTTGAACGCCTCGAGCTGCTTTTCCTTGAACTTCAGGTGCCGCTTATAGGCATCGCCCATCGTGCCAACCAGAACCGGCAGGCCGACGACAATCATGAAAAACACAACCCAGTCCGGCATGATGACCTCCCGTTATCCTCGAGTGTTGCTCAATTGGCCCGCTTGTCGCGAAGCGCTTCGATCTCGTGCGTCAGGCGGTGCGCATCATCGGTGACGATGCGCTCGACATTGCCCAGACGGTCCTTGATCGATCCCAGTTCGGCGCGCAGCTGCGCGTTTTCCTGGCTCAGCAGCTTGATCCGCTCGACCGATTCCAGGTCCGCCTTGGGATAGATCGGCTTGCCCCAGCTGCTTTCCAGCGGATAGCCATTCTTGATCCGCAGCCAGGTATTGGCAACCCATCCGGCGGTGCCGATGGCCACCACGATCGAAATGATCGGGCCCAGCGTCTGGAACAACATCATCTTCTCGGTCATGCGGGGTCCTTCTCGATGCGCAGGCGTTCGATTTCATCGGCCAGGCGAACACTGGAGCTGTTGGCGTCGGTGGCGATGCGTTCCAGCACCGCGATCCGCTCTTCCAGCCGTCCGATCTTGCCTGTCAGTTGCTCGTTTTCATTGGTGAGCAGCGATATTTTTCGATCAGCGTCGGGATCGCTTCGTTCAATGACTTTGCCCGTCCACTGATCTTCGAGCGGATAGCCATGCTTGGCGCGGATCCAGGTGGTGATGACCCAGGCTCCCATGGACAGCATGATGATCGTAAGGACGAAACCCGGTCCACCCCAGCTCATGATATTCTCCTGATACCTTTTGGTTGTGCCCGGCCTTGATCAGCGCAGGCTTTCGATCTCGTCGGCCAGACGCGTGTTTTTGGCAGTGTAGAACAGCTCGACATCGGCCAGGCGGCGGTCGATCTCGCGGAACCGGGCCTTGACGTCGCGCGCGGTGCGGGTGGGCGACTGGCGCACGCCCTGCCAGAACTTGCGATCCAGGTCGTCGGCATAGAGATGCGCGGGCTTCTTGTCGGCGAACATGCCCATGGCGAAATAGCCCACCAGTGCCCAGCCGGTCATCAGCGTCAGCAGGACCGCCGCAACGCGGATCCAGACCACATCGATCCCGGTATAGTCGGCAATCCCGGCGCACACGCCCATGAACTTGCCGTTCTGCTTGTCGCGATAGAATTTCGTCTTGCGCGGAGCAGGGGCGTCATACTTATACTTGTCCAGCCGGCTCATTTCCTCACCCTTTCCTTCAGCAGGCGCTCAACCTGTTCCAGGCCATAGTCGTCCTGGTCGTCCGAGCTGGTCAGCCGCGCCGGGCGCCAGTCGGGATTGTCGGCGGAAATGATCCGCTCGACCGTGTCCATGCGATCGTCCAGACGGCGGGCCATCGCATGCAGTTCTTCAAGCAGGTGCTCGTCCGAATTGGTCAATGTCGCGGCGGTCTTCCATTTCGTGATATAGTGGAAAATCAGCCAGGGCAGGCCGATGAACAACATGCCGACGACGAAGATGGGAACCAGAATATCTTCCATCGCCTCAGCCCTCCTTCTTCAGCGCGCGCTTCATGGCTTCGAGCTCCTCGTCGACCTTGTCGCTGTCGGCGAGCGCGGCGAATTCGTCGTCCAGGCTGCGCTGGCCGAGCGCCTTGCGTTCGCTCCGCTCATCCTCGGCCATGCCCAGCGCATCGGCGCGGCCCTCGGCCATGTCGACGCGGCGCTCGAGCAGGTCGAAGCGGCTGAAAGCCTCGCGGACCTTGTCGCCATTGTACATGGTGCGCAGCTTGACGCGGTTCTCGGCGCTTTCCAGGCGGCTCATGATGTTGTTCTGGCGCATCCGCGCCTCGCGCAGCTTGGCCTGCAGCTTGGCGATATCCTGTTCCGAAGCGCGCAGCGCGTCATCGAGCACCGCGATTTCGACATTGAGCTGATCGGCCATATCGGCAGCCTTCTTCTTCTCGAGCAGAGCGGCGCGGGCCAGGTCTTCGCGGTCCTTGGACAGCGCGAGTTCCGCCTTGTCGGTCCAGTCGGCCTGCAGCTGCTCCAGCTTGTTCACATGCCGCTTCATTTCCTTCTGATCGGCAATGGTGCGGGCAGCCGAAGCGCGGACTTCGACCAGCGTCTCTTCCATTTCCAGGATGATCATGCGGATCATCTTTGCCGGGTCTTCGGCCTTGTCGAGCAGTTCGGTAACGTTCGCTGCGATGATATCGCGGGTGCGAGAGAAAATTCCCATGGCCAAAACTCCGTTTCGTAAATTCAGGCGGACTGGATCCGGCGTCCACCTTACCCCCTTTTGCATTCTAGTGGAAAGTGATTGGCCGGGACGGGGCAAGGGGGGGGGTAAGCGTCCCGGCCAAATCCGTCAGGCAAGGTACCGGACGGAAACGAGTGCGCGGGCATCTCCATCATGATGGACGGGCGAGGCGGCAGCCTCGATGCTCGCAAAGGCGGTGAGAAACAGCGTGGTGATCAGCGCCAGTGCTGCGACCGTGGTGATCAGCGTGGACTTGAGGACATTGTCCTGATCCTGGCTGTTCGCGTTCGAAGCGTTGGTGGTTTTCACTGTCTTTCTCCCTTGGACCGCCTTGTGTCGGTGTTGTCCAAAGCGTTGCAGAGAGCGTGCCAAACTGAAAAACAATTGAATATCAATGATTTGAAAATTTTCATGAACAAAGCTGTTGGTTAGGATTGCCACCAGTTGGGAATTTGCACTATCTCTTGGTGCATGGAACGGGGCAGTCAGTTCATCGGGGAATCAGGGGCGTTTCTGGACGCGGTCGAACGCGCCAGCCGCGCGGCGATGCTCAACCGTCCGGTGCTGGTCATCGGCGAGCGCGGCACGGGCAAGGAACTGATTGCCGAGCGCCTCCACCGCCTGTCGTCGCGCTGGGATGGCCCGCTGATCACGCTGAATTGCGCCGCGCTGCCCGAGACGCTGATCGAGGCCGAGCTGTTCGGGCACGAGGCCGGTGCGTTCACCGGCGCGACGCGCGCGCGCCAGGGCCGGTTCGAGGAGGCCGATGGCGGCACATTGTTTCTCGACGAGCTCGCGACGCTCAGCATGGGCGCGCAGGAGCGTCTGCTGCGCGCGGTCGAATATGGCGAGGTGACGCGCATCGGCTCGTCGCGCTCGATCAAGGTCGATGTGCGCATCGTCGCGGCCACCAACGAGCATCTGCCCGAGCTGGTGGACAAGGGCCGCTTTCGCGCCGATTTGCTCGACCGGCTGTCGTTCGAGGTGGTGACCCTGCCGCCGCTGCGCGCGCGCGAAGGCGATGTGATGGTGCTCGCCGATTTCTTCGGGCGGCGCATGGCCGCAGAGCTCGACTGGGACCGCTGGCCCGGGTTCGGCCCGATGGCGACCGAGGCGATGCAGCGGCACGACTGGCCCGGCAACGTTCGCGAGCTGCGCAATGTCGTCGAGCGTGCGGTCTATCGCTGGGACGATTTCGAGCGGCCGGTCGACCATATCGTGTTCGATCCGTTCGAATCGCCGTGGAAACCCAAGCCGATGACGCGCTCGGGCGCGCCTTCAGGCGGGGAATCGCCCTGCAACGAGGTGATCGACGCCGCCTTGTCCGATCCAGGCGTGCGCGCGACGATGGAGCACACGCTCAATTTTGACGCGATCGACGATCTGCGCGGCGCGGTCGATGCGCATGAGAAGCGGATATTGCAGGCCGCGCTCGCCCGCCACCGCTACAACCAGCGCCAGACCGCCAAGGCGCTCGGCCTTAGCTATGACCAGCTGCGCCACTGCCTGAAAAAGCACGATCTGCTGGGGTGATTCTGCTGGACGGCTCGCGGCAAGCCTGAAAGGGGGGCGCCATGAAACTCGTTCGCTTCGATGCCGCCGTCTTTCTTGCCTCGCACTGGCAACAGGCGCCTTTGCTGATTTGCAATCCGTGGAATGAATGGGAATGCCCGATCGATCCGGACGAGCTCGCGGGGCTGGCGTGCGAGCCCGAGGTGGAATCGCGGCTCATCGTGCAGCAGGGCCCGGAAAACTGGGCGCTGGAGCAGGGGCCGTTCGATGCTGAGCGCTTTGCCGGGCTGGGGTCGGTGCCCTGGACGCTACTGGTGCAGGCTGTGAACCACCATGTGCCCGAAGTCGCCGCGCTGCTTTCGCAATTTCGCTTCGTGCCCGATTGGCGCATCGACGATGTGATGATCAGTTTCGCCACTACGGGTGGCGGGGTGGGGCCGCATTTCGACCAGTATGACGTGTTCCTGATCCAGGGGCGAGGGCGGCGTCGCTGGCGGGTCGGGCAGCGTTGCGACGACAACACGACGCTGCGCCCGTATGACGACCTGAAACTGCTGGCTGAGTTCGACGAGCAGGCGGTTTATGATCTCGGGCCGGGCGATATCCTTTATGTGCCGCCGGGTGTCGCGCATGACGGCGTGGCTTTGGACGATGACTGCATGACGCTGTCGATCGGCTTCCGTGCGCCATCGTGCGCCGAGCTGATCACCGGATGGAGCGATCATGTGCTCGACGGGCTGGGCGAGGACGACCGCTATTCCGATCCCATGTTACCGTTACAGGCGCACCCCGGGGAGATCACCGGCGAGGCGCTGGAGCGATTGCAGGCGATGGTGCTCGAAAAGCTCGCCGATCGCACCGAATTTGCCCGCTGGTTCGGCGCTTTCAACAGCGCCCCCAAATATCCGGACATGGATTGGAGCCCAGAGCGGTCCCTGACCGTGGCGGAGGTGCGCGAGGCGGCCAAGCGGGGCCGTGTGCTTCGCAACTTCGCAAGCCGGTTCGTGTTCGTGCGTGAAGACGACGGGTTGCTGCTGTTCGTCGATGGCGAATCCTATCCCTGCACCGGCGCGGCAGCACGCTTTGCCGAGGCCTTGTGCGCCAATCATGAAATCGAGGTCGGCGAGATCGATGACGCAGTGGTGGCGCTGTTGCTCGACCTAGCCAATCGTGGTGCTATCGCCTTTGAGGAGGACGACTGAGCCGTCGATCAGCGGACGTCGAGCGCCCGCCATGCCCCGGGCGTGAGGTCTTCAAGCGTCCAGTCGCCCACCTGCCAGCGCACCAGCCGCAGCGTCGGAAAGCCGACTGCCGCCGTCATCCGCCGCACCTGGCGGTTCTTCCCCTCGCGCAGCGTGAGCGCGATCCAGCCATCGGGCACAGTCTTGCGAAAGCGCACCGGCGGGTCGCGGGGCCACAGATCGGGCGGATCGAGCCGATGGGCGAGGGCAGAGCGCGTTATGCCATCCTTGAGCGCCACGCCGCTTCGCAATTTCGCAAGTGCCTCGTCGCTGATCGCCCCTTCGACCTGCACCCAATAGGTCTTGGCGAGCTTGTGGCGGGGATCGGCGATCCTTGCCTGCAACCTGCCGTCATCGGTGAGCAGCACCAGCCCCTCGCTGTCCTGATCGAGCCTACCGGCGGGGTAGACGCCGGGCACGTCGATGAAATCGGCCAGGGTCGGCCGCGATCCATCGCCGCTGAACTGGCAGATCACGCCATAGGGTTTGTTGAACAGGATCAGCCGGGGCAAGGAAAAGGCACTTTCTGCGCGTCATGGGTGGCTTTGTCGTCCAAGGCTTGGCACATGGGAGCATCACACAACAACCCCTTTAGAGAGAGGCCGTGCCATGACGCTTCCGTCAACCTACAAGCAGATGATCTCGACCGTCAGCGCCGAGGGCGAGCTGACCATGGAACTGGTCGACAAGCCCATGCCCGAGCTGGGCGAGGACGAGGTGCTGATCCGCGTCGAGGCGACGCCGATCAATCCGTCGGACCAGGGCGTGATGTTCGGCTGGGCCAGCATGGCCAAGGCGACGAGCAGCGGTAGCGGCAAGGATACGAAGTTGACGGCGCCGGTCTCGCCTCAGGGCATGGGCGTGATGAAGGCGCGCATCGGTCAGGCGCTCACCGTCGGCAATGAAGGCGCGGGCACCGTGGTCGCCGCAGGATCGGGAGAGTATGCGCAAAGCCTGATCGGCAGGGTCGTCGCGGTGATGGGCGGCGGCATGTATGCCGAATATCGCAAGGCTTCTGCCATGATGTGCCTGGTGCTGCAGGACGGCCACACCGCGCGCGACGGCGCATCGTGTTTCGTCAACCCGCTCACCGCGCTGTCGATGATCGAGACGATGCGGATGGAAGGGCATAGTGCGCTGGTCCACACTGCGGCCGCCTCCAACCTCGGTCAGATGCTCAACCGTATCTGCCAGGCTGATGGCGTCGAGCTGGTCAATGTGGTGCGCAAGCCCGAACAGGCCGAGCTGCTGCGCGGCATGGGCGCGAAGCATATCGTCGATTCCAGCAGCGATAGCTTCATGGCCGACCTGACCGATGCCATTCACGCCACCGGCGCGACTTTGGCCTTCGATGCGACCGGCGGCGGCAATCTCGCCTCGAACATCCTGACCGCGATGGAGGGCGCAGCGGCGCGGACGCCCGGCGCTTACAGCATCTACGGTTCGGTGCATCACAAGCAGGTCTATCTTTACGGCGGGCTCGACACGTCGCCGACGGTGCTCAGCCGCGGCTATGGCATGGCCTGGGGCGTCGGTGGCTGGCTGCTTCCCAATTTCCTCGCCAAGGCAGGTGTCGAGGTCGCCATGCGGCTTCGCGCGCGCGTCGCCGACGAGCTGAAGACCACCTTTGCGAGCCATTATACCGATGAGCTTTCGCTGGAAGAGGCGCTGCAGGCGGATGTCGTGGCACGCTATTATGCCAAGGCGACCGGCGAGAAATTCCTGATCTGCCCGCAGAAGTGAGCGAGCGGGGCGAGGGGGCACCAGCCTTCCTCGCCCTTCCACGTCATTCCCGCGAACGCGGGAATCCCGCTTTTTCCGAGCTTTGGGCAGCTGAAGCGGAACCCCCGCCTTCGCGGGGGTGACGAAATATGGATCCGCCCTTACATTGCATGCACTGGCGCACCCTTCATCAAAACCTGCTGGCAGATGAACAGCCTTCCCACGGTCCGTTCAGTTTCACTCCCTTAAATATGAACACAACGGATGGCGAATCGGCGCTGTCCCGGTCTCAAGGGAGACAGATCATGAAGAAGTTCATTCTTGCTGCTGCCGCCGCCGGTGCAGTCACCATTTCGGCCGCCCCTGCCATGGCAGCGCCGGTCGCCAGCTACGCGCCCAGCGCTTCCCAGTCTTATGGCGTCGATTATCGCGCGCCGGTTGCCCATCAGTGGCGCGGTTATGACGATGACTGGAACCGTCGTGGCTACGACCGTGGCTATGGCCGCAACGACCGCTGGGATGACCGCTATGACCGTCGTTTCGACCGCCGCCAGGCGCGCGGCTGGAACGGCCGGGCCTGGCGCGGCGATGATGGCCGCTATTATTGCCGCCGCGATAACGGCACCACGGGTCTGCTGATCGGTGGCGCAGCGGGCGCTCTGGCCGGTAGCGAGATTGCGGGCCGCGGTGATCGCACCACGGGTGCGGTTATCGGCGGCATCGCCGGAGCGCTGCTGGGTCGCTCGATCGATCGCAACAGCGGCAACGGCTTCCGCTGCCGCTAAGAGGTGTCGCTCCTGCCGCATGTTCGCGGCAGGGTGAACGGGGAGACCCCTTCTTGCCGCGAGGCGGGGAGGGGTTTCGCTTGTGCGCCGCGCTTGCCAAGCTGTAAGCCCCTGCCTATCCCGGCAGACGGACAAAACGGGAGGGCGCGATGATAAACGGACCGATATTGGTAACCCAACGCCTGATCCTGCGCCCACCGGGTCCGGAGGATTTCGAGCGCTGGGCCGAATTCTGCGCGGACGAGGAGACGATGCGCTTTCTGGGCGGGGTTCAGCCGCGCGCAGTCGCCTGGCGCGGTCTCTGCTCGATGGCGGGTGCCTGGCACATCCGTGGATATGCGATGTTCTCGCTGATCACGCGCGACACCGGCGAATGGATCGGCCGCGTCGGCCCCTGGTATCCCGATGGCTGGCCCGGCGAGGAGGTCGGCTGGGGCGTCCTGCGCAGCCATGCCGGCAAGGGCTATGCGCTGGAGGCCGCCGTCGCCACGATCGATTACGCCTTTGATCTGCTCGGCTGGGACAGCATCATTCACACGATCGATCCCGACAACAAGGGCTCGATCGCGCTTGCCGAACGTCTGGGCTCTTACAATCAGGGGCCAACCCGGTTGCCGGAGCCTTATCAGGACCATCCGGTCGACCGCTATGGTCAGACCAAGGCTGAGTGGCAGGAAAACCGGAAGAAATTTGTCCGGTTTTGAAACGACTTAACGATGAATCCCGATTTGGGACGGTCTGGCATGCCAAAGCGCGCGGGTTAACCCTCTTTGCGCGGGACAGTTTCGCACGCCGCAAGGCATGGCTAACGTAACGCTAACGCCTTCTCTGGCATGGAGAGGCATGAAGCCGATCTTGTACAGGATATCAGCCATGGCCCGACTTTCCTTCGCGACGACGCGCAACCTGCTGGCGCTGGGCGCTGCCGCGCTGACGCTGGCCGCGTGCCAGAATGCCGGTGACAAGGCAGCGGAAAACGAGGACGCAGCGCTGCTGGCCGATGCCGCCGACCCGGCGATGAAGGGCGCGCTGGAAGACCAGATCCTGGTGGACCCCGATCTGGTCGACAAATCCAATCGCAATGCCGTGCTCGGCGAAGGTAGCGATGGTTCGGTTCCGTCGGCAGGGGCGGCCAAGGGCCAGCTCGCGGCGACCGAAAGGGCTGTCGCAGCGGCTATCGGTCCGCGCGGGCTGATCAAGGCGCCCGAACCGACCAAGGTGGCCACCGAAGATTGCAAGGATTGCAATCAGGGCAGCACGCTGGGTGCCAAGGCCGGCCAGCAGAATGGCGTATGTCAGGGCAAGCTCGATTACGCGATGACCTGGGCGAGCCGCATGCCCGCCGATTTCGCGGTCTATCCGCGCGCCAACGTCAAGGAAGCCGCCGGCGTCGCCAACGGCCAGTGCAACATCCGGGTAGTCAATTTCACTACGCCCGCGGCAGTCAGGAATGTCGTCGACTTCTATTGGACCAAGGCGAAGCGCGGTGGCTATTCTGCGGAATATCAGCTGCACGGCGGCGATCATGTTCTCGGAGGGACCAAGGGCAATGCAGCCTATGTGCTGTTCCTCAAGCCCATGGCCAATGGCGGAACCGAAGTCGATATCGTCGCCAGCGGCGGCCGCTGATCGCGATCAGAATCCATAGACCAGCGTCAGCCGGCTCGTCGTATCGGTAGGCGCGCGGCCCAGCGCCGGGTTCGATTCATACTGGATGGTGTAGGATAGCCGCGCCTTGAGCTTGCCGATCAGCTGCGAATCGAGCGCGGCGACCGAAAAGAGCGTGCTGCGCTCCTCGTCGACATAGGCGCTGGCGGCTTCGGTCAGCTGGATCGTCGGGGTCAGCTTGAGCTTGATATCGACCGAGGCCAGACCCGCCAGCACCGACTCATCCATTCCGGTAACCAGCCGCGTGAAGCGCCAGGCGGGGCCGGCCTTCACGCTCAGTTGCGCATTTTCGCCGGTCAGGATGCTGTAGCCGACGCCGCCGGACAGGCTGTAGCGCGCGTGAAAGCCTTGGAAGCGATCCTGCTCGTACTGGCCCAGGCCATAGACGTAACCGCGCTGGTTGAACTTGTAATTGGGCTCGGCGCTCACGCGATATTGCTCGCGCACCACGACGTTGCTGGTTTCCTGATAGTCGGCGCGGCCGAGCAGCCCCAGCCGCCAATCCTCACCCTCGGCCACCAGCTTGAGCCCCGCCGCCAGCCCGATTCCCGGGGCGTTGCCGGTAGTGGTGAACGCGCCCAGCTCGCCTTCGCCCGAATATTTGACGGCGGCTGCCTGCTCGACCTTGGCCTGTTCGGTCTTGGGCTCGGCAGCGGCAGTCACGACGGGCGCCGGGGCAGGGGCTGGAGCTGGAGTCGGCGCGGGGGCTGCATTGGCGGCGCGAAAGGCTGCCACCTGGGCATCGATCGCCTCGGCAGATTGGGGATAGGCCTGCTTGGCATAGCGCACGACGGCGTCCAGCCCTGCGGCATCGCCCGATTGCAACGCGGTATCGATCAGCTTTGCAACCGGCTCGGGCGTTTGCGCTGCCAGCGGAAGCGCCGCGCAGGCGCACAGCACAAAAGCGCTGGTCGGGGCGCTGCGCAACAGCATCTGTTTGGGACCTCCCGTCGATAGAACGAGCCGAGAGCCTAGATCAGCGGACGGAACTCTTCCACCACCGCGCGATACAACCGTCGCTTGAAAGGCACGATCAGTCCCTCAAGGCTGTCCGGATCGGCCCAGCGCCAGCTGCGGAATTCCTGGTGCGACGTTTCGATATTGATGTCCGCGTCGGTCCCCATGAATCGCATCAGGAACCACATCTGCCGCTGGCCGCGGTATTTTCCGCCCCAAATCTTGCCCATCAGTTCGGGCGGAAGATCATAGAGATGCTCGTCGCGCGAACGCGCGATGACCTCGACCAGATGCGGGGCGATGCCGGTTTCCTCGCTGAGCTCGCGATAGGCGGCTGCTTCCGGCTCTTCCCCCGGATCGATACCGCCCTGCGGCATCTGCCAGGCCTCGACCATGCTGTCGAGCCGCTGGCCGACAAACACCTTGCCGCCCTGGTTCACCAGCATGATGCCCGCGCACGGACGATAGGGAAGGCTGTCAAATTCGCTCATGCGTCCAGCCTTAGCTGTCAGCGGGCGGAAAAGGCAATGGAGCAATCGCCGCTGACCGCCTTGCTGCGGCAAAATGCGATGGAGCGAAAGCGGCTCATCAGCGCCTCGACCGCAGCATCGCCGATCGGCGGCTTGTCGGCGTCAAATCCAGCGCCGCGCTCGGCATATTGGAGTACGGCGACATTCTGATCGTCCCGCAGCAACAGCGCGATGAACTGCTCGCCACGCCCTGATACGGCACCGGGATAGCCGCCGGCGGCGGTCGAGCCGCAGCCATTGCTGGAAAGGTTGTATTCGGCGCCGTTGGCCAGTCTTCCGCTGGCGATCACGCGCGAGAAGTTCGCAACTTCGCAACCCCGGCCGGTGTTGAAGAAGCGCTGCTGCATTTCGGCAGTGGAAACCGGGGCGCTGCCCGGACCCTTGAACGCTGAAAAGGTGATCATCCGGGTCCAGGTCTCCACCGTTTCGCCCTTGGGCACGAATTCCACGATCATCTGTCGGTCGTTCTTCGCCTCATACGCGGGCTCGAACGTATCGAAGACGTGAAATTGCACCTCGCGCCCGAATACCGAGGCCGAATAGGTACAGCAGCTTTCCGGATCGGTCGTCCGCTGTGCGCGATAGGCACCGATGATGTCTGCAAAGTCGGGCGCGTTGCGAACCTGTGGAGCAGTTTGCGAAATTGCGGAATCCGGCAAGGCAAAGGGCAGGGCGAGCAGCGCAATCGCCGCGAGGAGTGTCCGTCTGGCCATCGCGCGCCGCTGTTTCACCGGTTCAGCATCGCCTTCATGCCGCGGAAGATGGCATCACAATCGTCCTGCGCCGAGGGAATGCCCTTGCGCAGGCAGATGAAGCCGTGGATCGTTCCGCGCATCTCCATATAGGTGACATCGACACCCGCCTTGATGCAGCGTGCAGCGAAATCACGGCCCTGATCGCGCAGAGGATCGAGCCCGGCGGTCACCAGCAGCGTCGGCGGGAGGGTCGCCAGATCGCCCAGAATGCAGTCGTTGCGAACATCGCCCGGCGTCGCGGCGTAATTGTCTGTGAACCAGTTCATCGTGTCTGCAGTCAGCAGATAACCCTCGGCAAACTGGGTAAACGACCCGCCGGTCTGGCTCGAATCCACGACCGGATAGAGCGGGGCCTGGGCAATCACCGGCACGGCCGCGGGCCGAGCGACCAGCGCCTGGGTAACCACGATCGTCAGATTTCCGCCCGCACTGTCGCCGGTAAACACCAGGCCCGTGATATCGAGGCCCAGCGCCTTGCCGTTTTCCGCCAACCAGCGCGCCGCCGCCTCGCAATCCTCGGGTGCTGCAGGGAAGGGGTGTTCGGGGGCGAGGCGGTAGTCGACCGCGATCACTGGCAAGTCCAGTTTGGCGGCGAGCTCGGTGCAATAGGGGTGATGTGTTTCGAGGTCGCCGATGACGAAGCCGCCGCCATGGAAGAACATGATCGCCGGCCCCGCCTCGCGGGTTTCGCGCGCGTCGTAATAGCGCAGCGGAATATCGCCCTGTGGTCCGGGGCAGGTCAGGTCGCGGATGATGGCCAGCGGCGTGGGATCGGCATCGCCCATGAACCGCATCATCCGATAGGCTTCGCGCGCGTCAGCGGGCACCATTTCGCTCATCGCAGGCGCGCCTGCTGCCGACATCATCGCCAGCATCATCGCCACGTCCGGGCGGACGAACGGGGCATCCGCGTTCGTGGTTTCGCGTTCGATCTCAGCGGCTTCGGTCATTCTGGCAAATCCCTCTCGGTTCTGTTTAACCGTGAGGTTAACCGGCGATGCGCAGCGGGTCCATCGCGAATTTGCGCGGGAGACGGGCGTATGACCCGCTCGGCCGCCTGTGGGAGGTCAACGGGGTAAAGGAGTTCCGCAGGTTCCTTTACGACGGCGATGCGCTGGTCGCGGAATATGACCAGTGGGGCAATATGCTCAAGCGCTATGTGCATGGGCAGGGCGCAGATACGCCGCAGGTGTGGTTCGAGGGCGCAGGGATCAGCGCATCCGAACGCCGCTTCCTGTTCACCAACCACCAGGGATCGGTCACCGCGATTGCCGATGGCTGGGGCAATACCATCGCGATCAACCGCTATGATGAATACGGCATCCCTGGCACGGGCAATATCGGGCGGTTCCAGTATACGGGCCAAGCCTGGCTTGAGGATCTGGGCATGTACCATTACAAGGCTCGCATCTATTCGCCGACATTGGGCCGGTTCCTGCAGACCGACCCGATCGGCTATGAGGATCAGATCAATCTCTACGCTTATGTCGGGAACGATCCGGTCAATCGGAGCGATCCGACGGGCACTCGATCATGTGAAACGCCCACCGGCAGCCTCATTTGTCGGCCAACCGAAACAACAGCCACTGCGGCCACAGCTGTTGCGGCAAGGGAAGGCATCGGAGCCGAGCGTGCACGTTCTCAATATAAAAACGCGACGGGGAAACTTGCTCCCAACGATAGTGCTGGACGCTCTGCTGCCAAGGAAACTGCAAGGGCCGCCCCCCCCAATTACGCGAGGTGTTATCCAAGGGCTTCGGCCTGGCTTAGGTCCAAAAGCTGGGTCAGGGGGTACGGCAAACCGGACCAATTCTGGGGCGGACAGACTGGCCGGTCGACTGGGAACCGCTGGTCGAGTAGCAGGTGCTGCCGGCCTTGCTGTCGGTGTTGCCCGAGTTGCGACTTCCGACACCCCCGGGAAAGAAGCCGCGCGCGTTGGTGGGGGGATCGCTGGGGCCTTAGCTGGAGCCGAAGCCGGAGCGGCGATCGGGTCGCTAGGAGGTCCTTGGGGAGCAGCCGCTGGAGGGATTGCTGGCGGTATTGTCGGAGGGTTCGCTGGCGAGGAAGCTGTTAGCAGTATTTTGGATTGGAACTCCGATGAATGATATAAAAGCAAGAAAGGTGAAAATTGATGGTGACAAGGTTCTCGTGTTCACCCTCTTGCGTAGATTTGTTAGCGTCCGCGCTCGTGGTGTAATTTTCGGTGGAGATTTAGGTGCTGCTGGTG
>LSHP01000059.1 GCA_001555775.1 Acidovorax delafieldii
TCAAATCCTCCCACAGCTTGCTGGGGGAGGGGGACCGCCCGCGAAGCGGGTGGTGGAGGGGCAGCGGGTGCGTGCTCCGGCTGAGCGATGGCGCCCTCCCGCTTCCCCTCCACCTCTGACCTTCGGTCAGCGGTCCCCCTCCCCGAGACGAGCTCGGGGAGGATTTGAACGAGGGTGCGCACCGGAACGCAACGCCCCCCACGCGGGTAGTGTTGGGCAGACCCAGCACGAAGGAATTTCCCCATGGCCCAACTCCCCGACGACAACGGTTTCGGCACGATCAACCAGTCGCAGCGCGACAAGCCCCAGGCGAACGATATCGCCGAGGACGCGCTGCACCGCACCGACGATCCCAGCGAGGACAGCGAGAAGGTCGCCAGCGGCGTCAGCGTCATGCCGCTCGACGAACCCGATCTGGTCGACCGCATGGAGCAGATGGTGCGCTCCGGCCGGATCGACACCGACGCCTTTGCCGGCGAGCGCAACGATGACGATGAGGAAAGCGAACTCGGCGAGCTTGCCGACGAAGGCGACGACGATCCGATGGACGTGATCGCGCGCTGATCAGGTCCGGCAGGGTCCTCCCTCGGGATGACGGGGGAGGCGGCCGGAAATGCAGGCTGAAAGAAGCGCGGCCGTTGGCCGGCGAGCGCGCGAGCGACAGGAGCGAAACCGAATGGGGTCGGCGGCCAGCGGATCGCCAGCCTGGTCAGGCGCTTATCGGAAGAGCGATCAGCAGCAGCCCATGCCGCAACAGGCACCCAGCGCGCAGCAGCCTGCCGCGACCATCTGCGTCACCTGGGCGGGTGCAGCGGCAAAGGCGGCGGTAGATGACATCGCAATCCCGAGCGCGGCGAGCTTGAGCATCTTCAACATGAGGCACCTTTCACGAAAGCCAGACCTGTAATCTGCCCTGTGCGGTGCGCGAGCGTCAAGCGGTAAAGTCGCGCAAGCTTCATCGCCGTGACGGCCCGTGCTGTTGGATTTGGCGGCGCGCGCCTGCCTGGCGAGCGATCATGCGCGCAAGCGGCGGGCCGGGCGTCCTTGCGGACGGCGGCGAGGATCGGCGGAGATTTACGGCCGCTCCGCCACGGGCCGATGCTTCCATCTTGCGCTTTCGGCGGCATTGCATGGGGGAGGAAGCGTCAAGCCCCGCGCGCTGACCGTCTGCCGCTTCGGTTCGGCCTCCTCCAGATCGCCTCGCGAAAGCCACCTGATCCCGACCCGCCACCCTCAACGACTGCGAAGGCCTGTGCCGCAGCTCCGCACCGGGCAGATTTGGTGCGGCGGCGGGGTAAGTTATAACCGATTTGGCGAAAAATGTCAATGCGGCTCCTTACACGGCTGTCGGCTTCTGAGCCAATGATAAATTCCGCGCAGGAATTGTCTTCAATCTTGATGCTTTGTGAATTGCAACTATCCGTTGAGCAGGTAATGTGAGCGTCATTAAATAGTCGTTCCTAGAAAAGTGAGGCCTGTTCATGTCAGATAAGCCTAAGCATGCTTTCGGAGGCGCATGGACTGAGATCAAGCTAGATGCTATCTCAGAATATCTTAATTTTTATCAGATTGCGCTTAAAAATCAGAATTTTGTTACATGGTATGTTGATGCCTTCGCTGGAACCGGTGAGCGTCATGCGCGAGTGCTAACAGGTGGGCTATTTGAGTCGACGCCCATCGCAGAAGTGGATGAGGTACTTGATGGGAGTGCGCGCAGAGCGCTGGGAGTTACGCCGCCATTCTCCTACTACTGGTTCTCTGAACAGCGTCCTAGTCGCGTGAAGGTCCTTGAAGGGCTAGCTGCTGAATATGAACGAAACTTAATTGTCCGAGGAGGAGATGCTAACGACGAGTTGTATAAGTTATTTACTAGTCCTCCTTGGCAAGGTCACCGAGAGCAAGGGAGGCAGCGTGCAGTGGTGTTTTTAGATCCATATGGAATGAGTGTTAGTTTCGATACTTTAAAAATGTTGGCCGAAACCAAGAGAGTTGACGTATGGTACCTTTTTCCGAGGAAGGCTGTGATACAACAGTTGGCAAACGAGGCCTCCGGGCTTGATGATGACAAGCGGTCTAGTTTGACACGGATTTTTGGCTGCTCAGACTGGGAGAAGAGATTCTATCGCGCGCAACCAAGGCAAGGCAATTTGTTTGGAAGCGATGAACCAGCGAATGCAACAAGGATTGTATCCGGAAATCAAATTGCGTCGTTTGCGCGCGAAAGGTTTGGCGAAATATTCGCCTTCGTCTCTGATCCTCTACCTCTTCTCGTCAATGGACGAGATTTTTTTGAGCTATACTGCTTCTCAAATAACAAGCCAGCAATATCGCTCATCAAGCGGGGCGTTAATCATGTGGTTAGAAAATATACTCCGGCATCTCGTCAAAAGTCTGGCCTCTAAGAATCCTGCCAGTCCGTTTTTTGTTGACGCCACCCCACTGTTTAAAGAAAAATGCTGTCCCATGATCTAAGCATTGGTCTAAAATAGCCTCGACCCATTCTTCATTCATTGGCCTGGCGCGCGGACCACTCTCCCCACCAACAATTGCCCAGTGAATGTCTGTCAAATCTACCGATCCAACGTCACCGATCAGTGGTTCAAAAGAAATAAATCTCACAGATGCAGGGGTTTTCTTTAAAAAATCAATCCGATCGATTACATTTCTATCTTCAACACTTGTTCCAACCCAAACATTTTTCAACGGTTTTGGTGAAATTACACTTAAGATAAGATGCATTCGCTCCGGACGCTTCGTTAAAATCTGATAATGATGCTGCGGCGTTCTTTCCATTACTTGCCAAATTCTAGCAATAAAATCGACATCGACATCAGGATGGAAAAGGTCAGACATCGAATTTACGAATACTCGGCGGGGCTTTTTCCAAGTGTACGGAATGCTCAAAGATGGTTCATGGCTGCGAACAGCACCTGTCCAAACTGCTCCGCGCTTGGAACTGGTTGTAAGGTTTAGATATTTCTCATGGCCCATCGATTGCAGCCGCGCCGCCATGCGCATTGCGTAGCAATTTTTACAGCCTGAACTGGCAATTGAGCAGCCAACAACTGGATTCCAGGTGAGATCGGTCCATTCAATGGCGGATTTTTGGGCCATGGGTCGTCCTTGTTAGAAAGTACTTTATCACAGGTGCCGCGCTTTACAACTGTCCCCCCTCAAATCAACTCATCCTCATCCAGCAGCCGGTCGTTAAGCAGCGCCTCGGTAATCTGATCCACCCTTTGCTCGACATCCCCAAACCGCATCACCTCGGCGATATGCACCAGCGCGTCGCCCTGGTTGACCACGGGCAGCACGGCGTGGCCGATGATGATGCCGTCGATCGGGGCGCGGAATTCTTCGGCGTCGTCGCCGAATATGCCGGTGACGCGGCCGATGACCTCGCCTTTCTTCACCGCGTCGCCCGAGGTGCGCTGCAGCAGGCACAGGCCGCCGCGCGGCGCGCGGACCCAGATGGCGCGGCGGCAGCGGGCGGGGAGGGTGATGCTGGTCGCCTCCGGGTGCGGCTGGATCATGCCCAGATGCGCCATCACGTTGAGCACGCCGTTGACGCCGCAGCGCACCGACAGCTCGTCGAAGCGCAGCGCCTCGCCCGCCTCCATCAGCAGCATGTCGACGCCTTCGCCGCGCGCGATGTCGCGTAAAGAACCGGGGCGCAGCGGGCTCTCGATCACCGCATGCGCGCCGAACAGCATGGCGAGGTCGCGCAACCGCTCGTTATCGGGCGCGATGCGGATCTGCGGCAGGTTGTAGCGATGGACGGCGGCGGAGTGGATATCGATGCCGAGCGAGCAATGGCAGATCACCTCTTTCAGGAACTTGTTGGCGAGCTGCGCGGCGAGCGATCCCCTGGCGCTGCCGGGGAAGGAGCGGTTGAGATCGCGCCGGTCGGGCAGATAGCGGCTGTGCTGCTGAAACCCGAAGATGTTGACAACGGGCAGGAACAGCACCGTGCCCGCCATGGTTTCCGCGTCGAGCTTGGCGAGCACGCGCTGGATCACCGCAGTGCCGATGATCTCGTCGCCATGGATCGCGGCGGAAACGAAGATGCACGGGCCGGGCTTCGCGCCATGCAGCACGCGGACATAGAGGCTGGCGGGAAGCCCGGTCGCGGTGTTGCTCACCGGGATGGCGATCGTCGCCGAGGTGCCGGGGTCGATCGACACGCCCGCAAGCTTGAAGGGTGCGGCACTTTCGCGCGCGGCTATCGTCTCGTCGGTCATCCATGCCCCCTGGTCGCCTTGGGCCATGCGTCCGGCTTGCGCGCAGGCCCTGCAGCGAGTATGACGCCAGCGTGACAGCAGGCGCAAACACTTTGTCGTGCGCCTTATTGCTTTTGTCTTGTCCCGCGCTTGACAGCATGGGCGACTCCGCCTATGCGCGGCTTTCATTTTCATTGAGCGGCTTAAAAACAGGCTTTGCATCGTCCCATATGCGAGGCCTGTGATTTTTGCGCTTTGTGGTTTTGAAGCGTTGAGATGGGGCATGCGGCAGGTGCCGCGCCCTGTGGAGCAGGAGACTTATTAAGTGGCACGTATCGCCGGGGTGAACATCCCCACCAACAAGCGCGTTATCATTGCGCTCACCTATATCCATGGAATTGGCCCCGCCAAGGCACTGGAAATCGCCGACAAGCTGGGCATCGACCACACCCGCCGCGTTCAGGACCTGAGCGACGCCGAGGTGCTGCAGATCCGCGAAACGATCGACGCCGATCACACCGTGGAAGGCGACCTGCGTCGCCAGACCGCGATGAATATCAAGCGTCTGATGGATCTCGCCTGCTATCGCGGCCTGCGTCATCGCAAGGGCCTGCCGGTTCGTGGCCAGCGCACGCACACCAATGCGCGCACCCGCAAGGGCAAGGCCAAGCCGATCGCCGGCAAGAAGAAATAAGGCCGCCGGGGCGCATCCGCGTCCCGCCCTTGTTTTCTTACCCCGCAATCCCTTTATTCCAGGATATTATATATGGCACGCGAACCGCAGAGGCTCAAAAAGCGCGAGCGCAAGAACATTTCGGCCGGCATTGCTCATGTCAACGCCAGCTTCAACAACACCATGATCACCATCACCGACGCCCAGGGCAATGCCATCAGCTGGTCCTCGGCCGGCATGATGGGCTTCAAGGGCAGCCGCAAGTCGACCCCCTATGCTGCACAGGTCTGTGCGGAAGACGCGGGCCGCAAGGCTGCCGAGCACGGCGTCCGCACGCTCGAAGTCGAAGTCAAGGGCCCCGGTTCGGGCCGTGAATCGGCGCTTCGTGCGCTGCAGGCGGTGGGCTTTACCATCACCTCGATCCGCGATGTGACGCCGATCCCGCACAACGGGGTTCGTCCGTCCAAGCGGCGTCGCGTCTGACACCCAGGCGGTCGTTCGGGGTGGCGGACGCGCCACCCAAACAATTTCCGGCCGGGGCTCCCAAGCGCGACATATGAGCGTCGCCCCCGCCCAACACTCAGGGGAAGTCCATGACTGTCAACATCAAGAACTGGCAGGAACTGAAGAAGCCGAACGGTCTTGAAGTCAAGAGCGGCGGCGATCCCAAGCGCAAGGCAACCTTTGTTGCAGAACCTCTCGAGCGCGGCTTCGGCCTGACGCTGGGCAACGCGCTGCGCCGCGTGCTTCTCTCGTCGCTCCAGGGCGCTGCGATCACCTCGATCAAGATCGAAAACGCACTGCACGAGTTCTCCTCGCTCGCCGGCGTGCGCGAAGACGTGACCGATATCGTCCTCAACGTGAAGCAGATCGCGCTGAAGATGGAAGGCGAAGGCCCCAAGCGGCTGCAGCTTTCGGCCACCGGCCCGGCTCAGGTCAAGGCGGGCGACATCGCGGTTTCGGGCGATATCGAGGTGATGAACAAGGATCTCGTGATCTGTCACCTCGATGATGGCGCGACGCTGAACATCGAACTGACCTGCGACACCGGCAAGGGCTATGTCCCCGCCGTGGCCAACCGTCCGGTCGATGCGCCGATCGGCCTGATCCCGGTCGACTCGCTGTTCTCGCCGATCCGTCAGGTGTCGTACAAGGTGGAAAACACCCGCGTCGGCCAGGAACTGGACTATGACCGTCTGTCGCTGACCATCGAGACCGATGGCACCGTGACGCCGGAAGATGCCGTGGCTTATGCTGCGCGCATCCTGCAGGACCAGTTGCAGCTGTTCGTGCACTTCGAAGACAGCATCGCCACCGCGACCACCGGTTCGGTCAGCCAGGCTGCTCCCGAAGAGGGCGATGCCAACCAGATCAACCGCTATCTGCTCAAGAAGGTGGACGAGCTGGAACTGTCGGTGCGTTCGGCCAACTGCCTCAAGAACGACAACATCATCTATATCGGCGATCTGGTTCAGAAGACCGAAGCCGAGATGCTGCGCACCCCGAATTTCGGTCGCAAGTCGCTGAACGAAATCAAGGAAGTGCTTTCCAGCATGGGTCTGCGCCTCGGCATGGACATCCCCGGCTGGCCGCCCGAGAATATCGAGGAAATGGCCAAGAAGCTGGAACAGGAACTGCTGGGCTAAGCCAATCTCGCCCTCTCCCCTTCAGGGGAGAGGGTTGGGAGAGGGGCCTGCGCCAGTGTTGGCGACTTCCCCCCTCCCTCCGCCGCTTTGCGGCTCCTCCCTCTCCCCTGAAGGGGAGAGGGCTTATGGGTTAAAGGCAAGACCCTGATTTGCCAGGACCGGGGTACCTGAAACGGCCCCCTTACGAACGGAGTACAGAAAAATGCGTCACGGAGTAGGCAAGCGCAAGCTGCAGCGGACCAGCGCCCATCGTATCGCGATGCTGCGCAACATGGCAGCCTCGCTGATCAAGCACGAGCAGATCAAGACCACGCTGCCAAAGGCGCGCGAACTGCGTCCCTATGTCGAAAAGCTGATCACGCTGGCCAAGCGTGGAGGCCTTTCCAACCGTCGTCTCGCCATGGCTCGCCTGATGGACGATGCCCAGCTGGTCAAGCTGTTCGACACGCTGGCGCCGCGCTATGCCGACCGCGCCGGTGGCTATACCCGCGTGCTCAAGGCCGGTTTCCGCGCCTCTGACGCCGCGCCGATGGCGATCATCGAGCTGGTCGACCGCGACACCAGCGCCAAAGGCCAGGATTCGGGCCCGGTGATGACCGAGGAAGAATACGAAGGCGCGTAATCGTTTCACGCGATACCGGATTGCCAGACAGGCCGCGAATGCTAAGTTCGCGGCCTGTTTTCGTTTGTCCAATCAACAATCTAAGAGGATCGCCCCATGCGCAACCGCGCCATACTTGCTGCCTTGCTGGGAACCGTCGCCATGACCCTTGCCATGCCCGCCTCCGCCAAGGATGCGCCGATCGCCTATCCGGTGACCGAAAAGGTCGACACCGTGGAAGAGCAGTTCGGCGTCAAGGTGGAGGACCCCTATCGCTGGCTCGAGAACGACGTCCGCGTCGATCCCAAGGTTGCCGCCTGGGTCGAGGCGCAGAACAAGGTCACCGATGCCTATCTCGAGACGCTGCCGGGCCGCGCCGAGCTCGCCAAGCGGATGCGCGCGCTCTATGATTATGCGCGCACCGGCGTACCGCGCGAAAAGGGCGGCCGCTATTTCTTCACGCGCAATTCGGGCCTGCAGAACCAGTCGGTGCTGTATGTCAAGGACAGCAAGGACGCGCCCGAGCGCGTGCTGATCGATCCCAATGGCTGGGCCAAGGACGGCGCCACCGCGCTCGACGCCTGGGTGCCGAGCGACGATGGCAGCAAACTCATCTATTCGATCCAGGATGGCGGCAGCGACTGGCGCACGGTGAAGGTGCTCGATGTCGCGACCGGCAAGGTGCTCGAGGACGAGGTCAAATGGGTGAAATTCTCCAGCCTCGAATGGGACAAGGCGGGCAAGGGCTTCTATTATTCGCGCTTCCCCGAGCCCGACAAGGCGGGCGAGTTCCAGTCGCTCAACACCAACCAGGAAATCCGCTATCACGCGCTCGGCACGCCGCAGAGCGCCGATCCGCTGATCTATGCGACGCCGAACGAACCCAAGCTCAACCATGTCGCCGAGGTGTCGGACGATGGCAGCTTCCTGCTCGTCACCTCGTCCTCGGGCACCGACGAGCGCTATCGCCTCACGATGATCGATGTCGCCAACCCGGCCAAGCGCCGCGTGATCGTGCCCGAGCTCAAGAACGACTGGCAGATGGCCGGCATGGCGGGCGACACGATCTATTTCGTGACCAACAAGGATGCGCCGCGGCTCAAGCTGGTCGCGATGCCGGTCACGGGCGACGAAAGCAGCATCCAGACCGTGGTGCCAGAGAGCGACGCGGTGATCGACGGCGCATCGGTGATCGGCGGCAAGCTGCTGGTCAACTATCTCAAGGACGCCCATGATGTCGTGAAGCTGTTCGACCTCAACGGAAAACCGGCGGGCGATCTGCCGCTGCCGGGCATCGGTTCGGTCGGCGGCTTCCAGGGCGATCTGGATTCGAAGGAAACCTTCTTCTCCTATTCGAGCTTCAACCGCCCGACGACCATCTATCGCTATGATTTGACCAATGGCGCGGTAACGCCCTGGGCCGAGCCGAAGCTGGCGTTCAACCCCGACGATTATGTCGTCGAGCAGCGCTTCTACGCCAGCAAGGACGGCACCAGGGTGCCGATGTTCATCGTGAAGAAGAAGAGCGTGACCGGCCCCGCGCCGACGCTGCTTTATGGCTATGGCGGCTTCAACATCTCGCTGACGCCGGGCTTCTCGCCGACCCGGCTGGCCTGGCTCGAACAGGGCGGGGTGTTCGTTCAGGCGAACATTCGCGGCGGCGGCGAATATGGCAAGGCCTGGCATGATTCCGGTCGCCTCGCCAACAAGCAGAACGTGTTCGACGATTTCATCGCGGCGGGTGAATTCCTGATCAAGGAAGGCGTGACCGGCAAGGACCAGCTCGCCATCCAGGGCGGATCGAACGGCGGTCTGCTGGTCGGCGCGGTGGTCAACCAGCGGCCCGATCTGTTCGCGGCGGCCAATGCGGCGGTCGGCGTGATGGACATGCTGCGCTTCGACCGCTTCACCGCCGGGCGCTACTGGGTCGATGATTATGGCTATCCGAACAAGGAAGCGGACTTCAGGACGCTGATCAAATATTCGCCCTATCACACTATCCGCAAAGCCGATTATCCGGCGGTGATCGTCTCGACCGCGGATACCGACGACCGCGTGGTGCCGGGGCACAGCTTCAAATACACCGCGAAGCTGCAGGCGACCGAGGCCGGCGACAAGCCGCACCTGATCCGCATCGAGACGCGCGCGGGCCATGGCTCGGGCAAGCCGACCGACAAGATCATCGAGGAATCGTCGGACATCTACGCGTTCCTGGCGCATTTCACCGGGCTGAAGATCGCAGGCGAATGAACGGGGCAGGGGGCTGGCGACATGCTGGCCCCCGTCCCTATGACAGTGGCAGGCGACGCTTGCCCTTGAGCCTGCTGGTCAGGTGATAGTGCCCGCAGCGATCGCATCGATAGGGCCTGAGATCGATCGTCGCTGCGATCGCCGCGCGCACCGCGTCATCCTCGCTGACGAAGCGCTGCTTGCGCTGGCAGATCGACAGGCGGGTGCGGGGCATTTCTGCAACAGCTATCCAGATTATGCGGAGGCGATAGGTCGCCTTATTGCACGAGCGCAGCGCTTTGCGCCATGACCTGCCGATGACACAGACCTTCCGGCACCGCGCCCTGACCGCTCTGGCCCTTGCGGCCTCGATCCTTCCCGCCACCGCGATTGCACAAGCCAAGCCCGCGCCGATCAGCGAGGCGGAGGTGCGCAGCCATATCGCTCAACTGGCCAGCGACGCATTCGAAGGACGCGGCCCCGGTTCGGCCGGCGAGACCAAGACGCTGGATTATCTCGCCAAGACCTGGGCCAGCTATGGCCTGGTATCGGGCACCAATGATGCGGCGCATCCGTGGTTCCAGCCGGTGCCGCTGGTCGAGCGCAAGCCCTATGCGCAGGCCTTTTCCGCCAGCGTGCGCGGCAAGCCGCTGAAGCTCGCCGAGGATGGCGTGGCACTTTCCGGGCGCAACCCGACCGACAGGGTTACCGGCGAGCCGCTGTTCGTCGGCTATGGCGTCGGCGCAGATGGCAAGCTCAACGCCGATGTGAAGGGCCGGATCGTGCTGATGCTCTCGGCCGAACCGGTCATTGAGGGCGGGGTCAAGCTGCCCACGTCGCGCGAGCGTCAAAAGTTGCTGGCCGGGGCAGGCGCTGCTGCGGTCCTCGTAGTGCCACCACCCGGCGCACCATGGGGAGGGATGCGTGCCCAGATTGCGACTGGATCGATGCGGTTGGCCAGCGACGATATAGGTGCCCCTATTGGGGGCTTGGTGCGCGGAGATGTGGCAGACACTTTGTTGCGCACAGCCCGGCTCTCGGTGCTTGATGCGCAGTTAAGGGCCGCCAACCTTGATTTCGCCCCCGTCACGCTCCCGGTCACGCTCGATCTCGCCACCAGCACCTCGGTGCGCGCGTTCGAAAGCCACAATGTCATCGGCAAGATCCCCGGCAGCAAGCCAGGCTCCGGCGCGGTGCTGCTGCTCGGCCATTGGGACCATTTCGGCATTTGCCGCAGTGAGGAGGCGGAGGACCGCATCTGCAACGGCGCGGTCGATAATGCGAGTGGCATGGCGGTGCTGCTCACCGTCGCCGAGCGGCTGGCACGCGGCGCGCCGGTGGAGCGCGATGTCTATTTCATGGGCACCACGGCGGAAGAGCGCGGCCTTTTGGGGGCCTATTATTTCGCCGATCATCCCGTCGTGCCGTTGAAGGACATCGCCGTTGCGCTCAATGTCGATACCGTCGCGATCGCGCCTGCCGGGGCGCCGGTGGCGCTGGTCGGGCGCGGCGAGAACGGGCTGGATTCCATCGTCGACGACATCGCGAAGTCGCTGGGGCGCGCAGTCGACAGCGATACCGAGGCGAACGCGTTCATCCGCCGCCAGGATGGCTGGGCGCTCGGTGCCAAGGGCGTCAAGTCGATCATGGCGGGCGGATCGTTCAGCGACATGAAGCTGCTCCAGGCGTTCCTCACTACCGTCTATCATCAGCCCGATGACGAGCTGACCGATGCGACCCCGCTGGGCGGGGCGACCGACGACGCCAATCTGCATGTCGCGCTCGCGCGCTATTTTGCCGACACCGCGAAATATAAGCCCGCAACCACTGGCGATTGACGCGCGGCTTGGTTACATGGGCCGCCACCGAAACCAGATTCGCTAAAGAAAGTGGCACCCGCATGGACATCCCCCTTGGCCTGACATTCGATGACGTTCTGCTGCGCCCGGCAGCGTCGGAAATCGTGCCCAGCCAGGCGGATACGACCACGCGGCTGACCAACAGCATCCGGCTCAACATCCCCGTGCTCTCCTCTGCGATGGACACGGTGACCGAGGCGAGCATGGCGATCGTCATGGCGCAGCTGGGCGGCATCGGCGTGCTGCACCGCAACCTGAGCATCGAAGAGCAGATCGCGGCGGTGCGCCAGGTCAAGCGCTTTGAAAGCGGCATGGTGGTCAATCCGATCACCATCACGCCAGATGCCCCGCTCGCCGAAGCGCAGGCCTTGATGCGCCAGCATGCCATTTCGGGCATCCCGGTGGTCGAACCCTCGGGCAAACTGGCGGGCATTCTCACCAACCGCGACGTGCGCTTTGCCGAGAATCCGGCCCAGCCGGTGCGCGAGCTGATGACCTCGGAAAACCTCGCCACCGTCCCCGCCGATGTCGGCCAGGACGAGGCACGCCGCCTGCTGCACCAGCGCCGGATCGAAAAGCTGCTGGTGGTTGACAAGGACTATCGCTGCATCGGCCTGATCACGGTCAAGGACATCGAAAAGGCGGTGATGAACCCCGATGCGACCAAGGACGCCGCGGGGCGGCTCCGCGTCGCTGCCGCCTCGACGGTCGGCGAGGCGGGGCTGGAGCGCAGCAAGGCGCTGATCGATGCCGAATGCGACCTGATCGTGGTCGATACCGCGCATGGCCATAGCAAGATGGTCGCGGTCGCGGTCGAGGCGATCAAGAAATACAGCAACCATGTCCAGGTGATCGCGGGCAATGTTGCGACCGCTTCGGCCACGCGCGCGCTGATCGATGCGGGGGCGGACGGCGTCAAGGTCGGCATCGGACCGGGCTCGATCTGCACCACGCGCGTCGTCGCGGGTGTCGGCGTGCCGCAGCTCACCGCGATCATGGAATCGGCGGAAGAGGCCGACAAGGCAGGGATTCCGATCGTCGCCGATGGCGGCCTCAGAACCTCGGGCGATGCGGCCAAGGCGCTCGCCGCCGGTGCCTCCACCATCATGATCGGATCGATGCTCGCAGGCACCGAAGAGGCTCCGGGTGAGACCTTCCTGTACCAGGGCCGCGCCTATAAGAGCTATCGCGGCATGGGCAGCGTCGGCGCGATGGCGCGCGGCAGCGCCGACCGCTATTTCCAGCAGGACATCAAGGACCAGCTCAAGCTCGTTCCCGAAGGCATCGAGGGTCAAGTGCCCTACAAGGGCCCGGCGCGCGATGTCGTCCACCAGTTGGTCGGCGGCATCAAGGCGGCGATGGGCTATACCGGCTCGCCGACGATCGAGGCGCTGCGCCGCAATGCCGAATTCGTGCGGATCACCAATGCGGGCCTGCGCGAAAGCCATGTCCATGACGTGTCGATCACCCGCGAGGCCCCGAACTACCCCACGCGCTGACGGGCGATGGTCGAGCTCATCCCCTATATGCTGATCCTGGCCTGGTCTGTACCGGGCCAGCCCGGCAGGGTAGAGGTCGAGCGGGTCAACCAGCTGTTCGCTAGCGCCGAGGCGTGCGAGCGCGCGGCGACGGGCTTTGTTGCGGCGACACAGCATAGCGGCGTGTCGCATGTCTGCATGCCGGTGCCGGGGGCGGAAGAGTTCGATACGCTGTTCCGCCAGCTCGACGCCGAGGCTGAAAAGGCGCGGCGCGAGGGCGAGGAATGACCCCGGCAGCGCGTGTCCAGGCGGCGATCGATCTGGTCGATGCGATCCTGAATGCCGCGCGCGGGCAGGGGGCGAGCGCCGACACGCTGGCGCGCAATTTCTTCCGTGAGCGCCGCTATATGGGGTCGGGCGACCGGCGCGCGGTGCGCGATCTCGCCTGGCGTGCGGTGCGGCGCTTCGGCGAGCTGCCGGTGAACGGACGCGCGGCGCTGGCCGGGCTGGCGCGGGAGGACGATGCGCTCGCCGAGTTGTTCGATGGTTCGACCTATGGTCCGGCGCGGCTGAGCGAAAGCGAGCCGGTGGCCGAAGGTGGCGTCATTCCCGCATGGATCGAGGCGTTGCTGCCGCCGCTGTTCGACGCGGCGGAAAAGGCAGCCTTGCTCGAGCGCGCGCCGCTCGACCTGCGTTACGATCCTTTGCGCACCGACCGCGATGCGCTCAGCGCAGTCTGGCCGGAGATCGTATTCAGCGATTCGCTGCCCCGCGCCGCGCGGCTGCCCGGCAACACGCCGGTCGAGGATAGCGCGCCCTGGCAGGCAGGCGTCATCGACGTCCAGGACTGGGGCAGTCAGGCGATCGTCCAGGCGTGCCTGGGTGAAGAGGCTCCGGCACTGGTGATCGACCTGTGCGCGGGCGCGGGCGGCAAGACGCTCGCGCTCTCCGCCTTGCTGCCCGAGGCGCGGATCATAGCATCGGACACCAGCCGCGACCGCTTGCAGGCGATGGAGCCGCGCAGGAAGCGCGCCGGGCGCGACCGGATCGAGCCGCTGCTGCTCGACCCGAAGCGCGAATGGGACAAGCTGGCGCCGTTCGAGGGCCAGGCCGATCTGGTACTGGTCGATGCGCCGTGCAGCGGATCGGGCACCTGGCGGCGCAATCCCGAAACGCGCTGGCGCCTGACTCCTGATCGGCTCGCGCGTGTAGTGGCGGAGCAGGCACGGCTGATCGAGATCGCGCAGCGGCTGGTGCGGCCCGGCGGGGCTCTGGTCTATGCGGTCTGTTCGCTGCTGCCCGACGAAGGACCACGCCAGGCCGCGCGCGGCTTGTGCGATCGGGAGGGCTGGACTATCGTCAACCCCGATATGCAGATTGGCCGCCTGATCGGAGCCGATGGACGGCTTTGCGACGCATCAGACCCTGCGCCCGCGACCGGCCGACTGCTCACCCCGCGTCATGACGGCACCGATGGCTTTTTCTTCACAAGAGCCCGGCGGTCATGATAGCGTTACGCTCTGCCTGGGAGACTATCATGCGTTTTGCGCCCGCCGCCATTGCCCTGTCGCTCGTTCTTGCGACCGTTTCCAGCACCGGGATCGGCCAGCCGGTGCGCTATGCGGTCAATCCGGCCTCGCAGCTGCTGGTCGATGAAGGCGCAAAGGTGCAGGCTGCGGGCAAGCTCGACGAAGCCAATGGCCTGTACGAGGCCGCGCTCGCGGTCGATCCGGGCAACCGGGCCGCCTATATCGCGCTGGCGCAGGTGGCGAGTGCACAAAATCTGCCGGGCAAGGCGATCCGCTATTATCGCGAGGCGCTGCGGCTCGATCCCAATGATGTCGCGGCCTTGGCCGGCCAGGGCGAGGCGATGATCCAGCGCGGCGCGGTCGAAAAGGCGCGGCGCAACCTGGTGCGCATCGAGGCGCTGTGCACCAGCACCTGCACCGAAGCCGGCCGCCTGCTCGCTGCGATCGACAAGGCCGCGGCCAAGCCGGTGCTTTCCGCCGAAGCGGTGGCATCGACCCCCACGGTGACCGAGCAACCTTGAGCCGCCGGATAGCGCCCCACGTCCGCTCAGCCTGAGCTTGTCGAAGGCCCAGCAACCAAAATCCTCCTCCAGCTTGCTGGGGGAGGGGGACCGCCCGCACAGCGGGTGGTGGAGGG
>LSHP01000060.1 GCA_001555775.1 Acidovorax delafieldii
CACCAGCAGCACCTAAATCTCCACCGAAAATTACACCACGAGCGCGGACGCTAACAGAATAACCGGTTCGCTGACGTCGGATACAAAGGTCGATTATTCGTTCCGCATGAAGACAGGCAATGCGCCTTTCCGAACCGTCGATGCCCGCATTGTAACGGTAGATGAGCAGCGGTGCTTTGCCCTGCGCTTCGGTCTGGGAAAGCTTTTCGCACTGGAGGAAAGCTACCTGCTCTCTGCAATCCCCCCAGGCGCGCGCGTGGTCCACAGTTTCCGCTGCACGGGGCTTTTATCCTTGCTGCCGCTCAAAGGTGCGAAGCGACTTTTCGGTTCGTTGCTCAGGGCCGAGGACCGCTTGCTCGCGCGGCATCTTGCGCTCCGCAGGCCGTCAACTGCACCCAGGCGTCGCGCCAGGAAGGGCTTTCGCTCCGGTGCTTAAAATCGAGATTGGTTCGGGCCTGCCCCTTGAGGTCTGAACCACGCCGCGGGCGCTCGCCCCCGCGCTCGCGGCGAAATGTCCCCTCAGGGTGCGGGAAACGGGAGCCTCTATCGGGCGAACGGAAAAATGAAGCGACAGGAGGCAGCGTTACGATGAGTGAGGCAGTTGAACCCCGGGAAGACGGTGCGACCTGGCGCGACCTGATGACACGGGAACGCTGGATCGAAATTGGCCGGATACTGCTTACCGGCACGGTGGCGCTGCTGTATTGGCAACAGCTTGTGCCGATCCAGGTGCTTTGGGCTGCGGTCGTCATCGGCCTCTATCCGCTGGTCAGGACAGGGCTCGCCGACCTCATAACTGAACGTAAGATCGGCACCGAGATCTTCGTGACGATCGCGACCATTGTCGCGATATTCGGCGGCGAAACTGTGGCCGGCGCCGTCCTAATGGTCATCATTCTCATTGCGGAGTTCATTGCCGACCTCAATACCGATCGCGCTCGCGCCTCGATCAAGGCGCTGATCGGGTCCGTGCCCCAAACCGCGATCGTGCGGGATAACGGGTCGGAGCGCACGGTGCCGATCGCGGCGCTCAAGGCGGGCAACATCGTCCTCGCGCGAACCGGCGAGAAAATCCCGGTCGATGGCGTGGTCGTCGGCGGGCGAGCCTCGGTCAACCAGGCACCGATCACCGGTGAAAGCGTCCCCCAGGACAAGACGGAGGGTGCAGAGGTGTTCGCCGGCACCATCGTTGAAGCCGGCGCGCTCGACATCCGAACCGAAAAGGTCGGCGGCGATACGATCTTCTCCCGCATCATCGCGCTGGTCGAAAATGCCGAAGCCGAGGCTGCCCCCGTGCAGAAGCTGGCCGACAAGGTCGCGGGATGGCTGATCCCGGTCGTGTTCGTCTTCCTGATCGTCGTTTTTCTGGTGACGCGCGACGTCTCCAAGATCGTGACCTTGTTGATCTTCACCTCGCCGGCAGAGCTTGGCCTGGCGACGCCGATCGTCATGATCGCCGCGATTGCCAGGGCTGCTCGCAGCGGCATTCTCATCAAGGGCGGGCTCTATCTTGAGCAACTCGCCAAGGCAGACGCGATCGCCTTTGACAAGACCGGCACGCTGACCGCCAACAAGCCGTTAGTGGTCGACGTCAAGGTGACCAATCCAGATTTTTCGGAAACGACACTGCTGCGGATCGCGGCCGCCGCCGATCGCCGCTCAGCCCACCCTTTGGCCAAGGCGGTGGTCGAGGCGGCCGCCGAGGACGGAATCACAGTGCCGGAACCGGAAAACTACGAGCAGGTTCAGGGTCGAGGCGTTAGGGCGACCGTGGAAGGCAGAACCGTTCTCGTAGGTAATCCGGCTTTACTTCGCGAGAACGGCGTGTCCATCGCCTATGCTGTCGAAGATCGGGATCGCACGCCCGTCCACGTCGCGGTTGACGGCCGGTTTTGCGGGATCATCTTCATCGCCGATACGCTGCGCCCAGGGGCGCGAGAAGCCATCGCCGCTTTGAAGGAAAATGGCGTCAGACATATCGTCATGCTGACCGGCGACAATCAGACGACTGCTAACGCGATTGCGAGAGACTTGGGTGTCGATGAGGTCAAGGCCGACCTGATGCCCGAAGACAAAGTCGCCATGATCGCCGACTTGCAGAAGCGCGGCTATAAGGTTGCGATGGTGGGTGACGGCGTCAACGACGCGCCGGCACTCGCGCGTGCCGACATTGGCATCGCCATGGGCGGCGGCGGCACGCAGGCGGCGTTGGAAGCCGCTGACATCGCACTGATGACCGACGACCTCGGCAAGATTGTTGGCGCGCGCACTATCGCGCGTCGCGCCTATCGGACCGTCCAGGAAAATCTCTGGGTCGGTGTCGGAGTGGTCCATGTGCTTGGCATCACCGCCGCGCTCATGGGCTGGATTGGACCAATCCAGGCGGCGTTCATCCATCTGGGACCAGACGTTCTCGTGTTCCTTAATTCGGTCAAGCTTCTGCGCGTCAGGATTGCGGAAGCATGATGGAGGGGTCTCGGCGTTGGCCACCGAGTGCTGAGTCCTTCGGGCATAAGTGCGGAAACAGTCCGCGCCATGGGCGTCTCACTGGATGCCCATCGCGAACGAGGCAGGGAGACTGAGGCATGCGACATCCGAGCGAACGGCATCTGGTGCAGCGGGTCGGCTGGCTGCGAGCGGCAGTGCTCGGCGCTAATGACGGCATCATTTCAACCTCCAGCCTGGTGGTCGGCATCGCTTCGGCCCAGACGAGTTCGTCGACGGTAATGCTGACCGGCGTCGCAGCGCTTATCGCCGGCGCAATCTCGATGGCGGCGGGTGAGTATGTCTCGGTGAGCAGTCAGGCCGATGTCGAAGGCTCCGACCGGCTGCGCGAAACGCGCGAACATGCATCAGACCCCGAGGAGGAACGCCGCGAACTGGCCGCTGTCTATGAAGCGCGCGGGCTTGCACCCGACCTCGCCGTCCAGGTCGCCGAGCAGTTGATGCGCAGCGATCCGGTCGGCGCGCACATGCGTGACGAGCTTGGCATCACGTCCGAATTGGCGGCACGGCCGATCCAGGCGGCACTGGCGTCGGCGGCAACCTTCTGCGCAGGTGCGATCATACCGGTGTTAATGGTCGGCGTGGTCCCGCGCGCCTCGCTGGTCATCGCAATCACGATCGCGACGCTCGTCCTCCTCGCCATTCTCGGCGCGATCGGCGCAAGGGCAGGCGGCGCGTCGATGTGGCGTGGCGCGGTGCGGGTGACCTTCTGGGGCGCGATCGCGCTGGCAGCCACGGCGGGCATCGGCCACCTGTTCGGCACGACTGTGCAGTGAAGGATGCGAACCGCTATGCCTTCTGTCGATCGCGATGATCGCTATAGCGGCGCCCTATGCCGGGTTGTTCGTGACAGCGTTCGTCGCCGCGACCCTGCTGCCTGCACAGTCCGAAATCCTGCTCTCGGCGATGGCGATCAGTGGGCGATACGATCTGCTCCTGCTGCTGTTAAGTGCGACGGCAGGAAACACGCTCGGTTCGCTTTTCAATTGGCTGCTCGGACGCGGTTTCGAACGGCTGCGCGACCGGCGCTGGTTTCCGTTCAAGGCCGCCACGGTCGAGAAGGCCGTTTGCTGGTATGCCCGGTGGGGCAAATGGTCTCTCCTGCTTTCCTGGGCGCCGATTGTAGGAGATCCGCTAACCTTTGCGGCCGGATTGCTACGCACGCCTTTACGGGTCTTCCTGCCGCTGGTGTTGCTGGCCAAAGGCGGGCGCTATGCCGTGCTGCTGATCGCGGTCGAGGCTGTGCGGTAATCTGCGAAAGCTGCTGCGTGTCGCCTCACCAAATTCAGCGCCCAACAAGTGGAAGTGTGAAGCATGGTTCGAAGATTTTTTGCGGACGCCCCTGATTTCAAATTGGATTTTGACGCACTGGTGGAAGCGCGGCGCGAAGCCGACGAGGATGTCTCGGTGGTCGTGCGCGAGGTGATCGCGGCTGTTCGCCGGGACGGCGACGATGCGTTGCGCGCCTATACTTGGAAGTGGGATCGGCACGACCTCGACCAGACCGGATGGACGATCGGCCGCGACGTTTGCGAGAGGGTGTTCCGCGACCTCGACCCTGACTTGCGTATGGCCCTGGAACTTGCCGCGCGGCGGATTGCCACCTACCATGAAAGGCAGTTGCCCACGGACAGCGACTATGTGGACGGTGCTGGCGTCCGGCTCGGCGCGCGATGGCGGGCAGTGGAAAGCGCCGGTATCTATGTGCCGGGGGGCCGAGCCACTTATCCCTCATCGGTGCTGATGAACGCGATTCCTGCCGCCGTTGCGGGCGTAAGTCGCGTGGTGATGGCGACCCCGATGCCCGATGGCATCGCCAACCCGCTGGTGCTGGCGGCGGCCTACCTCGCCGGCATTGACGAGGTGCGTCCGATTGGCGGTGCACAAGCGGTCGCCGCGCTGGCTTACGGCACTGGGTCGATCCCACGCGTCGATGTCATCACCGGTCCGGGCAATGCCTGGGTCGCCGAAGCCAAGCGGCAGGTTTACGGTGTCGTGGGAATCGACATGGTCGCGGGTCCATCCGAGATTGTCGTCCTGGCGGATGGAGCGAACGATGCGGATTGCATCGCCGCCGACCTTCTCAGTCAGGCCGAACATGATCCGACGAGCCAGTCGATCCTCATCACCAACGATCGGGCCTTCGCCGACCACGTCGCTGCGGCGGTCGAAGTGCAACTCGGCACCCTCGCCACTTCGGCGGTGGCGCGTTCCTCGTGGGAAGCGCATGGCGCGATCATTGTCGTCCCTGCTCTCGACGATGCCATACCACTCATCGATGCGCTTGCGCCCGAACATCTCCAGATCGCCACCCCTCGACCTCGCCATCTTTTTGACCGTGTCGCACATGCTGGCTCGGTCTTTCTCGGCCAGCATACGCCGGAAGCTATCGGCGACTATATCGCTGGCCCCAATCACGTCCTGCCAACAGGGCGCCGGGCGCGGTTCGCCTCAGGACTATCGGTGCTTGATTTCATGAAGCGCACCAGCGTTATCGAGCTGGACGAACGGGCTTTACGAGAACTCGGTCGTGCAGCCGTGACCCTTGCCGAGGCTGAAGGACTGCCCGCCCATGCTGCATCTGTGGGTCGCCGTCTTGAATGGAATAGCCGTTCTTACAATCGGAGTTAAGGTGCACGAACATGCGCTCTTCCCATTTGACGATGCAATATTGATGAACGCAAGTCCCTTTTGTTGCGAATGCGAATTGTTTGCGCTACGTGGGTGATGTTGAATTGGACCTTGGGCTTCTTAGAAGCAATCGAAATCAGGGATATATGCATGCGTTTTCGCTTGACGGGATTGACTGCGGCGGCTCTCGGCTCAAGCGGCTTTGGGGTAACGCCAGCTGGCGCGCAGACGATTGACCTTTCGTTCACGCTGCCGCGATTGTCGGTTGCCGAATATCATCGCCCCTATGTGGCGGTCTGGCTGGAGAAGGCGGGCAGCGCTCCCCGGACCCTCAGCATTCTCTATGATGTCGACAAGCGCAACAATGCGGGCGCCAAATGGCTGCGCGACGTGCGTCTTTGGTGGCGTGCTGCCGGACGAATGCTCAGTGTTCCTGCCGACGGCGTGAGCGGCGCAACCCGTCCGGCCGGATCGCATACGCTCAGCTTCACCGCCGGTCGGGGAGGTATGCCCGCGCTGACACCGGGGAACTATGTCCTCGTCGTCGAAGCAGCACGCGAGGCCGGTGGACGCGAAGCGGTGCGTCTGCCCTTCACCTGGTCGGGAACCCAGGCAACTGCATCGACGAGCGGCAAGTTCGAGCTTGGCCGCGTCTCACTGAACGCCCGGCGTTAAGGGGGAGCTATGCCTGTGAAGATGATCCGCACGTCGATCCTGTCGGCCCTCGCCATGGGAGCCGCGCTTGCGCCGATCGCTGTCGAGGCAGCGCCCCGGTCGTGGATGCTTCCTTCCGAGACCATGTTCGTCGGTAGCGGCGACGAATGGCTGACGGTCGATGCGGCCCTATCGACGGACCTCTATTATTTCGATCACGCCGTGCAGAATTGGGAACCGTTCGCGCTCGCGCCGGATGGCAGCAAGGTAGCGGTCGAGAACAGCGCGAAGGGCCGCCTGCGTCAGACTTTCGATGTCCATGTCGTGCAGCCCGGCACCTACAAGATCGCAATCGTTTCTGAATCGGTGAGCGGCAGCTACCTGCTGAACGGAGAACGGAAGATGCTTCCGCGCGGGACCACGCCTGCAACGCTCGCTCAAGCTGTGCCCGCCGGGGCGACCGATGTATGGAGCGCGGTCAATACGAGCCGCATCGAGACCTTTGCGACCGCTGGAGAGCCGACCACCGCGGTTTTCAAGCCGACCGGCAAGGGACTTGAGATGGTTCCGGTTACGCACCCTACCGAACTGGCGAGCGGCGAGGCTGCCACTTTCCAGTTCCTGCTTGATGGCAAGCCGGCGGCCGACCTTTCCGTGAGCGCGGTAAACGGTGGCGTTCGCTATCGCGATGGCATTCAGCAGCTTGATCTCACGACCGATGCCGAGGGCAAGGTCACGATCACTTGGCCGGACGCCGGTATGTGGTGGGTAAACGTCGCCAGCGGCGGTGGACGGAGCGCGGCCGGCCCCGGTGGTTCTGCGCCCCAAGCCAGTGCCAAGGCTGAACAGCCACTGGCTGCTGGTAATCTGCCCGGAGGCGAAGGAGCACCGCGCCCGATTGCGCCACCGCGGCCACGATCGTCTTATTCCATGACTGTCGAAGTTCTTCCGTCATAGACTCGACTGCGGCGGCGGCCCATCCGAATTGATTCGAATGTGCAAGCATTAGGGCGGTGTTACAGCGTAAATGTAGTGTTCATCATCGCGGGTCACCACATACCGTTGGTTTCCGCCGAAAATGACCTATAAACCGCCTTTGCTACGCCAGCGTAGTGACAACGGCGATCGATGACGGTCATGGAGTTCAAATCGATTGCGGAGATTCTGGCTACGTATCCGCGACCAGCATTCCGAAGGGACGGTGCAGTCTGACCGGCTTGATATTTGCTGGATCACAATGCCGATGCCCATCCGGGCACCGGCATTGCGTTTGCCTACGAGGTCGCCAACTTGGCCTTTGGCATGGGACCGATCTTCAGGCGGGCTGTCCAAGCCGTAATCGCCGGCAGCACCAGCCTGGCCTTCGGCCGCCGGCAGCATGACCGGGATGACGCCAAGCGTTTCAAGATCGTCGCGCTGGGCATCCGGCAAGCGGACCACCACCGCGAACCGCCGATCGCCCTCGAACAGGGCGATCGAGGGTTTCAAGGCAATCTCGCGCTACTTGTAGATTGAGCCAGCGGGCGCCGATGCTCATCAGGCGATGAGGAGTAATCTCCAGAACACAATAAGGTTCGTTTATCGATAAATATCCTATCCAGGGGGATGGGATGATGCGAAAGCTCATGCTAAACGCCACGCCATGACCTCTCTTGCAGACCTGCTTCAACAAAGCGCCGCCCATGCGTGGCTGTTTGTGCCTACCGCCATCTTGCTCGGCGCGCTGCACGGGCTCGAACCGGGCCATTCGAAGACGATGATGGCGGCCTTCATCATCGCGGTCAGGGGAACAGTGCGCCAGGCCGTGCTGCTGGGTTTGGCGGCGACGCTCTCCCATACGGTCGTGGTCTGGGTCGTGGCGCTCGGCGGCATGTGGCTGTTCGGCGGCCTCAACGCGGAAGCGACCGAACCCTATTTCCAGCTCGCATCCGGCGTGCTGATCGTCGTGATCGCCGCCTGGATGCTATGGCGCACCCGCCGCGAGCAGATTGCAGCCGAACACTATCACCACGATCATGGGCACCATCACGGCCACTCCCACGGCCACGGGCATAATCATCACGGCGATCACGACCACCATGAACATGAAGAATTCGAGGAAGCCGAGGAACGCGGCCTGGAGGTTGCGACCGGCGGCTTTGTCGATGCGCACGAAATGGCCCATGCAGAGGACATCCGGCGCCGCTTCGCGAACAGCAATGTCACCACCGGCCAGATCATCCTGTTCGGCCTGACCGGCGGTCTGATCCCATGCCCGGGCGCGATCACCGTGCTGCTGCTCTGCCTCCAGCTCCAGCGGCTCGCGCTGGGCGCCGTGCTGGTGTTGTGCTTTAGCATCGGGCTTGCCATCACCATGGTCGCGTCGGGCGTCATCGCCGCGATCAGCGTCAAGCAGGTGACGAAGCGCTGGAGCGGTTTTGGCGAGATCGTCCGCAAGGCGCCCTATGTTTCGGGTGGGGTCATCCTGATCGTCGGCCTCTATGTCGCCGTTCACGGATGGATCGCGCTACCGCATTGAGCAGGACATTTGCATGAGCCATGCCGCCAATCCCGATCTTCTCAACCGCCTGAAGCGCGCGCAGGGCCATCTCGCCAAGATCGTCGAAATGGTTGCCGAAGGCCGGGACGGCCTCCAGATCGCGCAGCAGATGCAGGCGGTGGTCGCTGCGCTCGACAAGACCAAGACACTGCTGGTCAGCGATCATATCGAACATCATCTGGAGGAACTGGTCGGGCCGTTGCCCAAGGCGACGCGCGACGAACTGGCTAAGCTGGGTGAACTGGCCAAATATCTCTGACGCCGCCGTGCTTCAGCGCTGGGGCTGCGCGAGATTCAGTTTGAGCGCCCAGATCGCGGCGGGATGACCATGGGCCGGAACCGCCACGAACAATCGGTCCAGCTCCGGCACATAGAGCCCGGTGCGTGCGCCGCCAGCAGTTTGCGCCCACGCGCTCTGTCCATCGGCGCCGATCACATCGACATGGCCGGCGCCGCAGACCAGCAGGATATGATCGCGCACCAGGAATAGATCGTCGGCATCACCGCAAGCTGATCCGAGGGAGAGCGTTTGGCCGCTCGCTGTATCGATCGTCGCCAGCGCCGCCGGGAGCCGATAGGCGATCACGATCCGGTTGCCTGACGGCTCGACCGCCATCGGGAAGTTAAGCCGGTGCAGTCCGGTCGGCCAGCGTGCCAGTTGTTTTCCCTGGTCGATGTCGGCCGCGATCACCGAGCCGTCATCGGGGATATTGATATAGGCGCGCGATCCGGACAGCCGAAACCCCTCCGGATGGCCGGGCAGCGCCAATCGGGCGAGAACCGTGTGACGGACGGGATCGATCGTGGCGAGGCCGCCCTTGCCATAGCCGACGATGACATGGCCGTTGCGCGGATCGACCCGCACATTGTCGGCATCGTCCTCAAGCGCGATCCGCGCCCGCTCGTGAAGCTCTGTGTCATAGAAGCGGACCGAGCCGTCACCGCAGGCGACCACCAATTCGTGGGTCGCCGGAAGCCAGGCGACGCCCTGCGGTTCGCCAAGGCCGGCGATGCGGCCGATGACCTTGCCGGCCTCAAGATCGACCTCATCGACCGTGCCGTTGGCGATCTCGGCAACGAACAGCCGATGGTCCGCCAGATCGACCGCCAGATGGTCGATGCGCCCCCTGGTGTCGGGGAGCGAGATCGTTCGCTCCAGCACGAGAGGGGAGTGCGGATCGGTCGGTTGTGCCTGGCTGCACCCCGGCAGCGCCAGCAGCAGTGCCGCTGCACATCCCCTCCAGGGTTTCATCGCTGCGCCCTAGTTCGCCGCGACCGCGACATGGCTGAGCGCGGCGGTCAACCCGCGCGCGAGCTTCTGCGCGTCGTCATTGGCCCAGAAGTGCATGAAGAACAGGCGCGGCTCGTCGTCGAGCATGTGGTTGTGGAGCGCCGTCACCTCGATCCCGTTCTGCCGCAACTCGCGCAGCACCGGATTGACCTCCGACGCTGTCAGCACGAAGTCGCCGGTGATCGCCGCCTTGCCGCCGCCGGTTGGCTGGAAGTTGATGGCGATGGCCGCGCCCATCGCGGGCGGTAACGCCATCCCACCATCGCGCGGTGCCTCGGCACGGGGAATGCCGAATGCATAGACGCCGCCGCCGATCTTGCCCTTGTGGCCCATGATGCGGTCGAGCGCGGCGGTGTCGAGGTCGATCGTCTCCGGCGCGGCGGGGCTTGCCGCCGGAGGCGCGGACAAGGGCGTGCCGCTCAGCGCCAGCGCATCGTGCAGCACCTTGGCGAGTTGCGCCGGATCGCCATGCCCGGCGATGTGCATATACATGGTGTGGGGTGTGTTCCGCAGCAGATGGTTGTGGAGCGCGGTGATCTCGATTCCGCCGGCGACAAGCTTGGCCATCACCGGATTCACTTCGGTATCGGTGAGCACCAGATCGCCCATGACCATCGCCTGACCCCCGCCATGCGGTACGAACGCCAGCCAGGAGCCGAGCGCCAGCGCCGGTTTCAAGGTCACGCCGTCGAGCACCACATGCAGGTCGCTGCGCGGCAGGCCGATGCGATAGACACCGCCCGGCATCTCGGCGCCCGGTTTGCCGATGGCGGTGGCGACCGCCTGTTCCCAGGGTTCAGCCGCCAATGCGGGCGAACTCAGAGCGAGAAGCCCCAACAGGCCGAACGTGGTGATACGCTTCATCATGATCTCCTTGAGCAGCAGCGGGATCATTGGACCACGCCTGACAGATAGAGGGCCGCACCGATCGCGGAACTTGCCGCGAGGACCGGGATCATCCCGACCTTGAACCGGAACACGGCTATCGCGGCGCCGGCGGCCAGCAGCGCCGCCGGGAGGTAAAGCGAGGTCAGAACCGGGAAGTCGAAGGCGAACCGCGCGACCCGGACCACCCGCACGTCCTGGAACAAGGTGTGGATCGCAAACCAGACGGCAAGGTTGAGGATCACGCCCACGACGGCCGCCGTGATCGCGCTGAGTGCGGCCGAGAGCGTCCGGTTGCCGCGCAACTGCTCGACGAACGGCGCACCCGCGAAGATCCACAGGAAGCAGGGCATGAACGTCACCCATGTCGTCAGGATCGCGCCCAGCGTGGCCGCGACCAATTGCGGCAATGCGCCCGCATCGCGAAACGCCGCGAGGAAGCCGACGAACTGCGTGACCATGATCAGCGGCCCCGGCGTCGTCTCGGCCAGGCCAAGGCCGTCGAGCATCTCGCCGGGCCTGAGCCAATGATAGGTGCCTACCGCTTCCTGCGCGACATAAGCCAGCACGGCATAAGCGCCGCCGAATGTAACCATCGCCATCTGGCTGAAGAAGGTTGCGATGCGCGTGAACACGTCATCGGGGCCGAGAAGCACCAGCAGCGCGATGACCGGCGCGAGCCAAAGGAACAGGAATGTCCCGGAAATCTTGAGCGACCAGCCAAGGTTGGGCTTGGCATGATCCGGCAGGCTTTCGCCGAGCGCGGTATCGCGGTCATGGACGACATTCCCGCCCGCGCTCCCATGTCCGCCGCCGCCCTTGAAGGCCGACAAGCCCAGCCGTCCGCCGACATAGCCGCCGATGCCCGCCGCTAGGACGATCAGCGGAAAAGGCGCATTGAGGAAAAAGATCGCGACAAAGGCGGCCGCCGCGATCCCGCGCATGACGTTGTTCTTGAGAGCACGCGATCCGACCCGCACCACCGCCTGGATCACCACCGCGAGGACCGCCGCCTTCAAGCCGAAGAACAACCCGGTGATCAGCGGCACATGGCCGAGCAGCACATAGAGATAACTGAGGCCCAGGATTGCGAGGAAGCCGGGCAGCACGAACAGTCCGCCTGCGACCAGACCGCCCTTGGTCTTGTGAAGCAGCCAGCCGATATAGGCGGCAAGCTGCTGCGCTTCGGGGCCGGGCAGCAACATGCAATAGTTGAGCGCGTGCAGAAAGCGCTCCTCACCGATCCAGTGCTTCTCCTCGACGAGGATGCGGTGCATTACCGCGATCTGGCCAGCGGGGCCGCCGAAGCTCAGCGATGCGATCCGCGCCCAGACGCGCACGGCTTCACCAAATGTGATGCCGTGATCCGGCGTGCCTGCTTCGCTGCCTACGGGCAGTTCCGTCACCGCGCCGCTCATGGCCGCACCTGCGCTTTGGCGCGGGCTTTCGCGGGCTGGTGCGAGACCCAATTATGGGTTTCGTCGGTCGCGTCGCGGCACCAGCGATAGAAGGCGTCGTAGAGGAGCATCCCGGCCTCGAGCTGTTCCTGATCGTCGGCATACATGCGCGACAGGCCGAGCGAGGCGGCAAGCAACCCGTCCGCTTCGGGCACGAGGTCGGGGCGGCCGGTATCGGCACCGCGCACGATCGGCGCGAGGCGTTTGAGTGACTCATGACCGCTGAGGCCGAATGCCTCGACCATGACGTCGAAGGTGCATAGCTCACCCCGATGGCTCCAAGTGACGCCTTCGCCTTCGATGTCGAAGGGAGCGGCGCCAAAGCGCTCGGCGACGCCCTGAACCTCGGAGGGCGCCACGAACAGGAAGATCGCGCTCGGATCGATGAAGCGGCGGATCAGCCACGGGCAGGCGATCCGGTCCACCTTGGGGCGACCGCGCGTCACCCAGACGGTCCGTCCCTCGGCATCGCGGGGCGGCAGCACGGTGTTCGGCACCATTGGAAGACCAGAGTTCGCCCATCCGGCCACACCGCCCTCCAGCGCCTCCGCTGACACGCCGTCGTGGCGCAGCCGGGCGGCGACGCCTTGGCTCAGCGATCCACCGTCCCGACAAGCAACAACGACCGACTGGCCGTGGAATGCTCGTGCCCAGGCGCTGACATCGCTGGCGGACCTTCGCAACGATCCAGGGATCAGCAGCGGTTCGGCCGAGAATTCCTCCTCGGGTCGAACGTCGATCAAAACAGGCCCGGTCGGAATACCGACCAAGCGAACGAGTTTATCCGGTGAGATCGTGTTGAGAACAGACATGATGCGTCCTTGTTGAAAGTAGGACGCGATTCTTGAGCCTGTCGCCTCGTGGGGAGACCGCGATCCCCATATTCAAATCATGGCAAATGCCGCATGGACGGTCAATCCTTTCGATGTGATGGTTTGCCGCAGGGTGATCGTTCCTCGACGGATGAGTAAAACGGTTCCTTTAGGTCATAGCGCTGGGGGCAATCCGGGGACGAAGGAAGGCGATCATTTGCGTTAAATGGCGGCTCTAGGGTAGTAGAAGCGGCGATTCATATTCATCGCTTTCGTCCGCCTTGGGGCACCAGTGCACCTTCCCAAAACGTTGCAAATCCTCGATTTTATGCGGGTTTCGGGCTATACTGCCCCTAACTGGAATCTCGTTTTGTTCCGAGTGATGTCACCAAGTCTCGAAAAATAGGGGGCAAATCTGGGGGCAACGAGCAGGGAAGAAAGGCGTTGCCCCCAAATGTCCCTGAAAGCCGCAGAAATCCGTGGGTTTCAGCCAGCTGATACCCCCTACCGCAAAACGGATCAAAATGGACTGTATTTGGAGATTCGGCCTAACGGTTCGAAACTCTGGTACTGCAAATTTCGGATCCAGGGGATCGAGAAGCGGTTGTCGCTCGGGCACCGGATCGATCGCATAGACGACATGCGCGCCCATCACGAAGGCGCTGTCCACCGCCATCAGCCCGATCGGCCCGCATCCGATCACCGCGACGCTGCTGCCCGGCACGATATCGGCATTGCGCGCGCCGAACCACGCAGTCGCGAGTGCGTCGGTCATCAGCAATGCCTGTTCTTCGGTCACGCCATCGGGGATCGGCACCGCGTTGACGTCCGCGGCTGGCACGCGCACCGCCTCGGCCTGCGATCCCTGCAGTTTTGCGGACAGGCCATAGCAGCCCGCCATGCCATTCTCACACAGGTTGACCACGCCCGATAGGCAGGCGCGGCATGATCCGCAGCCGACGGCGGCAGGGATCATCACCTTGTCGCCCACCTTGAGTCGCGACACGCCGCGTCCGGTTTCGACGACCTCGCCCACCGCCTCATGCCCGACGCAGAAGCCGATATCCTCCGAAAAGCCGTGACCGTGATAGATGTGGAGATCGCTGCCGCAGATCGCGCAGGCCGAGACCTTCACGATCGCATCGCGGTCCGATTGCGGCACCGGATCGTCCATGCTCTCGTAGCGGATATCGTGCGCGCCATAATAGCGAAGAGCCTTCATGACCTTGCCTCCCCCTGGTGTTCAGCGCCGGTTCGCGGCGACATATTCGGCGATCTTCTGCTTGCCGAGCTGTGACATATGCACCTCTTCCGGCCCGTCGGTAATCCGGACATAGCGGTTGAGCGTGAAGAAATAGGCGATCGGCGTGTCCTCGCTGACCCCCATGCCGCCATGCGCCTGGATCGCGCGGTCGGCGACGGTCTGCGCCATGGTCGGCGCGACCACCTTGATCGCGGCGATCAGGTCCTTCGCCTGCTTGTTGCCATGGCGGTCCATCGCGTCGGCGGCCTTGAGGGTCAGCAACCGCGCCATCTCGATCTCGCAGAAGCTGCGCGCGACATCCTGCCGGATGCTGCTCTGGTCGCCGAGCTTCCGGCCGAAGGCGACGCGGCTGTCGACGCGGCACGCCATATGTTCGAGCGCGCGCTGCGCTTGGCCGATCGAGCGCATGCAATGGTGGATGCGGCCCGGCCCCAACCGTCCCTGCGCGATCTCGAACCCGCGGCCCTCGCCCAGGATCAGATTCTCCTTCGGCACGCGGACATTGTCGAAGCGGAGCTCGGATTCGCCGCC
Source organism: Acidovorax delafieldii (assembly GCA_001555775.1). Taxonomy (GTDB): domain Bacteria; phylum Pseudomonadota; class Alphaproteobacteria; order Sphingomonadales; family Sphingomonadaceae; genus Blastomonas; species Blastomonas delafieldii_A. The sequence continues at coordinate 14,570 of LSHP01000060.1, forward strand.
GGGCGAGTTGTACGACCCGAAGACGGTCTGGTGGCGGACGATCGTCACGCCGGGCGTGTCGCGGGGGACGAGGATCTGCGAATGCTGCGCATGGCGCGGCGCGTCGAAATCGGTCTTGCCCATCACGATGAAGATCTCGCAGCGCGGGTGCATCGCATTCGATATCCACCATTTGCGGCCGTTGATGACATAGTCGTCGCCATCAGGGATGATCGACAGCTCGAGATTGGTGGCGTCGGACGATGCCACCTGCGGCTCGGTCATCACATAGGCCGAGCGGATCTCGCCGTTGAGCAGCGGCTTCAGCCATTTCTCCTGCTGTTCGGGCGAACCGAACTTGGCGAGCACCTCCATGTTGCCGGTATCGGGCGCCGAACAGTTGAACACCTGGCTCGACCAGGGAACGCGGCCCATCAATTCGGCGAGCGGCGCATATTCGAGATTGGTGAGGCCCGGGGAGAATTCGCCATATTCGTGCGGCAGGAACAGGTTCCACAGGCCCTGGGCTCGCGCCTTGTCCTTCAGCGCCTCCATCCCCGGCCATTCCTGCCAGCGGTTGTTCTGGTCGTGGACAAAGTCGTAATAGGCCTGCTCGTTCGGATAGATATGTTCGTCCATGAACGCCTCGATCTTCGCGATCAGCCCGGCGACCTTGTCGCTATATTCGAAATCCATCTGTCTGCCTTTCGTTACAGGGAGAGCCCGCCATCGACGATGAGCGTGTGGCCGGTGACATAGGAAGCGAGCGGCGATGCCAGGAAGATCGCGGCGCCCGCCATGTCCTCGGGCGTGCCCATCCGCCGCTGCGGGATCTGCGCGAGCGCGCCTTGCAGCCGCTCGGCGTTCTGTGTGGTCACCTTGGTCAGCTTGGTATCGACCAGCCCGGGGGCGAGACCGTTGACGCGGATGCCATCTGCCGCAAAGGCCTGACCCAGCGTCTTGGTGAGGCTGATCGCCCCCGCCTTGGATGCCGCATAAGCGGGATTGCCGATATTGGCCTTCAGCCCCGAAATCGAGCTGACGATGACGATCGATCCGCTTGCCTGCGACAATTGCGCGCGGAACTTGCGCGAAATGTGCATCAGGCTGTCGAGATTGACCGCCATCACCCGGTCCCAGCCTTCGCGCTCGAACTCGCCACGCCGATAGACCACGGTGCCCTGGCACAGGATCAGCACATCCAGGCTATCGAATGGCAGATCCGCCGCCTCGATCGCATCGGGATTACCGACATCGACACCGGTGTAGCCAAGGCCGGTCAGGTCCGATCCGTCCGCCGGATCGTAATCGCTGGCCGAAGCGCGCGTGCCCCAGACATGCACCTCGCCGCCGCGCGCGCGAAAGGCTTGCGCGATGCCGTTGCCGATGCCGCTCGACCCGCCGACGACCAGCACCTTCCGGCCCGTGAAATCGGTATCGTCTATCATGGCTTTTCCCTTCATCTGATGCGGCGCAGCGCGCGTTCGAACAGGTCGAGCGTGTGGGCGTGCAGGCGATCGCCGGTTTCCTTCGGCGCCTTGCCGGCGCAGGCGCGCGCGTGCGTGCCCTCCAGGATGATCCCGAGCTTGAAACAGGCGAGCACGACGTACCAGTCGAGCGCCGACAGTTCGCGCCCGCTGGCTGCGGCATAATGCGCCACCAGTTCGTCGGGGCTTGCAAATCCCTCCCATGGCGTGATGGCGACATCGGTGGCGCGCGGCACATCGTCCTCGGGCCAGGTCGCGAGCAGCCAGCCAAGGTCGAGCAGCGGATCGCCGATCGTACTCAGTTCCCAGTCGACCACCGCCGCCAGGTCCCCGCTGTCGGGACGCACCATCACATTGGCCAGGTGAAAATCGCCATGGATTATTCCGGGGTGGAAATCCGCAGGTCGATGTGCATCGAGCCAGTGGGCGACCTGATCGACGCCGGGGATTGCGCCGGGGCCGGGCCAGCCGGGCAGGTCGGCATAGCCCGCAAGCTGCGCCTTCCAGCGCCCGACCTGCCGCTCGAGATAATTGTCGGGCTTGCCGAACCCGTCGAGCCCGACCGCCCGATAATCGATCGCGCCGAGCGCCGCGATCGCCTCGACCATCGACAGCCCGATCCGGTGGCGTGCGGCAGCGTCGTTCGCGTGGAAATCCGGCAGGCCCTGGGTCGGGTTGAAGCCGTCGACCGGTTCCATCAGGTAGAAGGCGACACCCAGGACCTGATCGTCGGCGCAGGCGGCGATCAATCGCGGATGGGGCACGGCACTGCCGTCGAGCGCGGCCAGAACGCGCGCCTCGCGCCGCATCGTGTCGTTGGAACTGGCGCGCGGCACCGGCGGGGGCCTTCGCAGTACATAGGCCGCTTCACCCCGGCGAAAACGCATCAGGATGTTCTGCGTCCCGCCCGACAGCAGCCGCGCTTCGGCAATCGGTCCAGTACCGACGCCTTGGGCGTCCATCCAGCCTTCCAGCGCCGCGAGGTTTATCCCCTCGATCATCCGCCACCTCTCTTTTATCCATATGGATAAATGCATTTGACGCGCCGAGCTGTCAATGGCAAATCCAGGCCATGGCCCGTGACCCGTCGACCGCGCAATCGCCAGCGCCGCAGCATCTGAAGGAAGTGGCGCTCAAGCTTTTTGCCGAACGCGGGATCGATGGCGTCACCGTGCGGCAGATTGCCGAGGCGGCAGGGCAGAAGAACCATGCCGCGATCACCTATCATTTCGGGTCGAAAGAGGCGCTGATCCGGCAGCTTGTGATCGATGGCGCGCAAGCGATCGATGCGCGCCGCAATGCTGCGTTGGACCGTGCCACGGCCGCGGGCGGCCCGCACAGCGTGCTCGAGGTGATGGAGATTCTGGTCGAGACCTCGATCGATCCCGATCCGCCGTCCTGGGGAGAATGCTACAACCGCTTCGTGGTCGGGCTCCAGCTATCGAACCGCGCGCTGTTCATGGACGCGCTCGAGGGGCGCTGGAACTCGGGCTATCAGCGCTGTCTGGAAGAGGTTCGACGGCTGATGGCGCATTGCCCAGGCGACCTGCTCAACCAGCGCCTCGTCTTCATGGGCGGGGCGATCGGCGGAATATTGGCGGGGCGCGAAACCGAGCTGTCGGACCGCTCGCGCGAACACCCGATGTGGTCGCATCCCGAAACGCTGCCCCGCGTCGCGCGGGCGCTGGCATCGATTATCGAAGGTTGAGCCAGCCAGCGGCGCGGGCACTTCGCTCCGCCTGCGCATCCATCGCTCCGTCTTTCGCCATCTCCTGCGCGACGGCAAGAATGTCCGCGTCGCTGCCTGCCTGCCGGTATTCGCGGTCCGATTCCCGCGATCCGGCGAAGCGCCGCGTCACTTTCCAGCCCTTGCCGTCGCGACAGGCGATGCCGCCATCGGCGGTGCTGCGCCATGCGCGACAGACCGAACCATCGCTGGCCTGGAAACTGAGCAGAATGCGCGGATCGGCGTTGGTCGGCTGCTCCGCCACAAGCCGGGACTCGAGCACGGTCGCGAGCGCGCTATCCGCATAACCTGCTGGCTGCGAACCCTGCCAGGGCTGCCAGATCGCGAGCACCAGCGATGCCGCCAGGGCGGGGCCTTCCACCGGCAACCAGCGCCGCACCATCGGGGCAAGACTGCGTCTGGCACGCGCCTGCGCGAAGCTCACGACCTCGCCCGAGCCTGTCTCGGCATGCGCGGATTGCGCGATCAGGGTCAGCAGCCGATCGGGTACCGGTTCTGCGGCGATGGGCGCATAGCGGGCCGTCAGCAGGCTCTTGAGCCTGCGATGCCGATCGAGCTGCGCTGCCAGTTCGGGATCGGCGGCGATCGCGGCTCCCACCCGACGCCTCTCGTCAGCGCCTAGCTCGCCATCGGCAAAGGCGGCGATCAATTCGGGCGTCACGGTCATGCCGCATCCTCCAGCAGGTCCATCAGGGCATCGCGACCACGCACCAGGCGCGAATTGAGCGTGCCGACAGGACAGCCGACAATCTCGGCCGCCTCCTTGTAGGAACAGCCTTCGACCATCACCAGCAGGACCGCTTCACGCTGTTCGTCGGGAAGGCGCAGCATGGCCCGGTCGATCATCGCGAGTTCGACCGTCGCCTCCTGGCCGCCTTCGGCCCCGATGGCGAGGCCTGCCTCATCGGGCACGAAGGTTTCGCGGCGGCGCCGGGTGGCGCGGATTTCGTCGATGAACAGGTTGCGCATGATCTTGTATATCCAGCTGTCGAGGCGCGTTCCCGGCTGCCACTGGTCGCGACGCGCCAGCGCCCGTTCGATCGCCATCTGGCACAGATCGTCGGCATCCGCCGATGCCCCGGTCAGGCCATAGGCGAACCGCCGCATTCGCGGCAGCAGGTCGACGAGCAGGGTCTCGAACGTTTGTGTCAGGGTCCAGGCCTTTCTGATGGATGAAACGGCTGGCCTCGTGCGTTTCATCCATGGTTAAGCGAAAAAATCGGACGGAAAAGAAATGCGCATCCCCGCCATGATCCTGAGCATGCTGACCTGCGGCGCGCTGCTTGCGGCAACACCGCTGTTTGCGCAGTTGCAAACGCCGCTGGGCAATGTCGGGTTGCCTGGCATCGGGCGCGGGGTCGGTGACCTTCTCGACACGGCCGGAAATGGGATCGACGGACTGGGCAGGCTGGCCCAGCGCGAGGCTGACCGATTGCTGCAGTTGCGCGACAGGCGATTGACCCAGCTGCTGCGGCAGAACCGCGATCTGGTCGAAACTGACATGCGCGGCGATCTGGCGCGGCGGGGCGAGATCCTGGTCACCGGTCCGACCGAAAGCGCGACGGATGCCCTCCGGCGCGCGGGCTTTTCGGTGATCGCCGAGGAACAGGTCGAGGGCCTCGACCTCGCGATCGTGCGGCTGCGCGTTCCAGCTGGTCTCAGCCTCGCCAGGGCCGAAGCGCTGGCGCGGAAGGCTGCGCCCGAGGCCGAAATCGCGGTGGACAATCTGCACTGGCAATCGGGTTCGCTCGGCCGACAGAGCTCGGCTCTGCCCAGCTCCGCGCTCCTGGCGGCAACCGCAGGATCGCCGGTCGATACGCCCATCGGCATCATTGATGGTGCACCGGGGCCATCCTTTCGTCCGATAGCCATCAAGGGCTTTGCCAAGGGGGCACCGCTGGCCTCCGATCATGGCAGCGCGATCGTCAGCCTGCTGCGCAATGAAGGCGCAGGCCGGCTATGGGTGGCGGATGTCTATGGCAGCGATCCCGCTGGGGGCAACGCGCTGGCCATCGTCCGGGCACTCGGCTGGCTGGCGAGCAGTGGCTGCAAGCTGGTCACGATCAGCCTGGTCGGCCCGCGCAATGCCGTGCTCGAACGCGCGATCCGGCAGGCGCAGCGACGCGGCATCGTCATCGTTGCAGCGGTGGGCAATGACGGGCCGGCTGCGCCGCCTGCCTATCCCGCATCCTATGACGCTGTCGTGGCGGTGACCGGGGTGGATCGGAAGGGACGCGCGCTGATCGAGGCGGGGCGGGCGCTGCATGTCGACTATGCGGCGCCCGGGGCAGAGGTTCACGCGATAAATGCCAGGGGCAGGCCGGTCAGCCTGCGCGGTACATCTTTCGCCACGCCGCTGGTCGCCATCAGACTTGCCGATGCGCTGGCCAGGGGCGGCGACTGGCAGGCGAGGCTTGATCGGGAAGCGCGCGATCTGGGGCCCAGGGGTGAAGACAAGCGTTTCGGGCGCGGCTTGTTGTGCGAACAATGCGCCTGCAAGCCGTGAACTTTCCGGCGAAGCCATGAATTAAACCGGCCAGGCGAAGCGTTGTCCTTTCAGACGGGCAGGCAGTGATGCCCGCGTTCAAGCTGAAAGGAACCCATCATGAAGAAGATTCTGATTGCCGCCGCGACGGTCGCGTTGATCCCGGCTGCCGCCCAGGCGCAACTGCTCGGCGGTGGCGGACTTGGCGGCGCATTGGGTGGCACTCTGGGCGGTACATTGGGCGAAACGCTCGGGGGAGGGATCGAACGCCCGGTCGGCGGCACGCTCGAGCGGACTACGCGCACCGTACGCGGTTCGGCCGAAGCCAATGGCTCGACCACCGGCACGCAATCGGTCGATGCGCGGCGCGGCACCGTCTCGGCTCAACGCAGCGCGAACGGCTCGGTCCTCGCCTCGAGCGCCAGCCTGGCCGATATCGTGGTGCCGCCCGCCGACACGATGACCGAGGCGCAAGGCTCCGGCACGGCGAGCGGCCAGGGCAGCGCGCAGGCCCAGCTGATCGGCATGGACGCCCTGACCGACGCGGTTGCCCCCATCGCGCAGGGAACGCGCGCCCGCGCTGGCGAGGCTGTCTCAAGCGTGCGTGGGGTCACAATGCCTGCCGGAGCGACCGCGGCGGGAAGTGGCGCGGGCGCTGCAAGCGGATCGCTGCTGGCCAGTCCGCTGGCCGTTGCGGGCAGCGCGGCGGCGGCTGGTGACGGTGCTGCGATGGTCAGCCGCGGCATGCCGGTCACGCTGGCCGACGGATCATCGCTCGGCAAGGTGAAGGACGTCGTCGCGAACAGCCGGGGCGCGGTCGAGCAGATCGTGGTGAAACAGGGCAATGTCACACGCTCGCTGCCGGCCGGCATGTTCTCGGCCTCTGGCAATGCGCTGGTGCTGGCCGAGACCGGCAGCACAGCCGCTGCGCCAGAAGCGGCGGAGCCTTCGGAATGATCGGCTTGTCTTGAAGCCGAGTCCAGCTGCGGTGTGCTGCTCGCTGCCTGTGCGGGCAGCAAACCGCGGCCTCCTCAAGGCGGACACTCTCCCGGCGTCCGCCTTCCTTTATCTGAACGGCCGCCGCTCGGTGCTCCGCCGAAAGAATGTGCATCATTAACGGATTAAACCGGATGTACCGATCGTTTCCCTTTTGACCGCTTGCCATGGCGGCACTCAGCAAAGGGAGAATAGCATGATCAAATTTGTCACGACGTCGATCGCCTTTCTGGGCTTCGCAGCCGCAGCCACGGCAGCGGTCCCGATGCTGCACGAGGAACAGGTCGCCCGCGCCGAGGAATCGCGCATCATCGGCCTGCCCATTGCCGGGATCGAGAACCGCCTATGGTTCGATTATCGCATCAACGTCACCGAGGCGCAAAAGGAGCTGGGCAGCGACTTGCGCCGTGCCACCGACATCGAGGACCGCCGCGACGCCTGGGAAGAATATGCCGTCGAGCTGAAGCACGAGCGGGTGCATTATATCGAGGAAATGGCCGAACGCGGCTATCGCATGGGCAACGCGATCATCGTCGATTGATTGTTTTCAGCGGGAAGGGATCGAACACGGTGGCGATCCCTTCCCGCTGCCGCCCTGGGCCGGAATGAGGAACTGATCGACCGCTCCCGAGTTGGCTGGAGACACTTCATTCACTTACGGAATTCAGGCGTGCCCCCTATCTCCCCGCGATCGCTTACCTGCATGATCAGCCAATGACGCATGCCGAACAGGCGCAACTCGACGCCGCCCGCATTGCCGCCGCGATCGACGGAAGCGATGCAAATACCGATCCGTTCATCGCCGCCGTGCGGGCCACGCGCATGCCCATGGTCATCACCGATCCTCGCCAGCCCGACAATCCGATCGTGTTCGTCAATGATGCATTCTGTCGGCTTGCAGGATACGAGCGAGACGAAATCATCGGGCGCAATTGCCGCTTTCTGCAGGGCGCGGACACGGATCGAGACGCGGTCGCGCGACTGCGTCAAGCGCTAGAGGATGTTCGGCCGATCGAGCTGGATCTGCTCAACTATCGCAAGGATGGCGAACCTTTCTGGAACCGGTTGCTGATTGCGCCCGTAAGGGATGCCGCCGGCGAGCTTGCCTATTTCTTCGCCAGCCAGCTCGACGTGACGCTCGAGCGCGAGCGGCTGGCCAATCTTGAAAGCAGCAATGCGGCGTTGGTCTCCGAACTCGCGGGCCGCCTGCGCGAGCAGAAGGCGAGCGACGCCGAACTGCGCTTCACGCTGGAAGCGGGAAGGTTTGGCGCCTGGAGCCTGACATCGCCTGAAATGACACTGGAGACCTCGCCGGCCTGCCGCGTCAATTTCGGATTTCGGGATGATCAACCGCTCAGCTATGATGATCTTCTAGCCGCAGTGCACGCCGATGACCGCGAGCTCGTGCGCCAGAGCCTGGCCTCCAGCATCGAGCGGCGCATGGATTGCGATATCGAGTGCAAGGTTCAGACGCCGCAGGGCGAGATTCGCTGGGTAGCCTTGCGCGGAAGGCCGGCTGTGCATTCCGATGGCCGCCATGCAAAGCTCACCGGCATTTCGCTCGACATCACTGACAGGGTGCGGGCCGAGCGGATGCGCCAAGGGCTGATCGCGCTGTCGGACGCATTTCGCGACCTCGACAATGGCGCCGATATCTCGTTCGCGGCAGCGCAGATCCTGGGCGAGACGCTGGATGTCGATCGGGCTGGCTATGGGACGGTCGATCCGGTGGCCGAAACGATTACCATCGAGAAGGACTGGAACGCGCCAGGCGTCACCAGCCTGGCAGGTACGCTCAATTTTCGCGACTATGGCAGCTATATCGAGGACCTGGTCAGGGGAGAGACGGTCTGGTTCGAGAATGCGGAGACCGATCCGCGCACCATTGCCACCGCCGAAGCACTGAAGGCGATCACCGCCCAGGCGGTCGTCAACATGCCGGTGATGGAGCAGGGCGCGATGGTTGCGCTCTTCTATCTGAACCATGGCACGCCGCGCTGCTGGCGCGAAGACGAGATCGATTTCGTACGCGAGGTGGCCGATCGCACGCGCATTGCCGTCGAGCGGCGACGGGCGGAGCTTGCCTTGCGGGTCGCCAATGACCGGCTGACCTTTCTCGACTCCGTCGGACGCGCCGCGACGGAGGCGGGCGACGCGGATGCAGTCATGGCCATCACCACCAGGATGGTGGGCGAGCACATGCGCGTCACAAGCTGTGCCTATGCGGACATGGACGAGGACCAGGACGGGTTCACCATCCGCGGCGACTGGGCGGCACCGGGGCTGGAGAGCATCATTGGGCGCTATAGCCTTGCGCTGTTCGGCAAGCGCGCCGTGCAGGAACTGCGCGCTGGGCGACCTTTGGTCATCCAGGACATCGTTGCCGAGCTTGCGCCTCAGGAAGCGGCGACCTTCCAGCAAATCGGGATCGGCGCGACCATCTGCATGCCGCTGATCCGCGAGGGGCGGCTGGTCGCTTTGATGGCCATCCATGACGGGGCACCGCGGGCGTGGACCGAGGACGAGCTTGCGCTGATCCGCGACGTTGCCGACCGGTCATGGGCCCATATCGAGCGCGCCCGGGCCGAAGCCGAGCTTCGCGATCTCAATGTCACGCTCGAGGCGCGGGTTGAAGAGCGCACCGGGCAGTTGCTGCGGACCGAGGAGGCGTTGCGTCAGGCGCAAAAGATGGAGGCAGTGGGGCAGCTGACCGGAGGGCTTGCGCACGACTTCAACAATCTGCTCGCGGCGATCGGCGGCAGCCTTGAAATGATTCAGGCGCGCATCGCTCAGGGGCGGCTCGATACGCTCGATCGCTACGCTCATGCAGCGCAGGGGGCCGTAAAGCGCGCCGCGGCCCTGACCCATCGATTGCTTGCCTTTTCGCGGCGTCAGACGCTCGACCCCAAGACAGTCGATGTCAATCGGCTGGTATCGGGCATGGAAGAGCTCGTGCGGCGTACCGTCGGCCCGCAGGTGCAGCTTGAAATTGTAGAGGCCAGCAGCTTGTGGACGACCCATATCGATGCGCACCAGCTCGAAAACGCGCTGCTCAATCTGTGTATCAATGCGCGCGATGCGATGCCTGAGGGCGGTCGGCTGACCATCGAGACCGCGAACAAGTGGTTCGACGATCGATCTGCCGCTGAGCAGGACATGAAACCGGGTCAGTATATCTCGCTATGTGTCACCGATACCGGGACGGGAATGACGCGCGAGGTGATCGCCAAGGCGTTCGATCCGTTCTTCACGACCAAGCCTTTGGGGCAGGGGACCGGACTGGGCCTGTCGATGATCTATGGTTTTGTCCGCCAGTCGGGCGGCCAGGTGCGGGTCTATTCGGAGATTGGACAAGGCACCACGATGTGCCTGTACCTGCCTCGCCATCACGCAGATCTGGATGCCGAGTTGATGACCCCCGAACCTGGCCCGGCGCTGTCGGCGAGCCTGGGGGAGACGGTGCTGGTCATCGATGACGAGCCGACGGTGAGGATGCTGGTGGGCGAGGTGCTGGCGGAAGGCGGCTATGCCACGATCGAGGCATCAGACGGACCGTCGGGTCTGCGCATTCTCGAATCCGACACGCGCATCGACCTGCTGATCACCGATGTCGGCTTGCCCGGTGGGCTCAATGGCCGCCAGGTGGCCGACGCGGCGCGCATCCTGCGACCCGAGCTCAAGGTGCTGTTCATCACCGGCTATGCGGAGAATTCCGCGATCCGCCAGGGCCAGCTCGATCACGACATGTCGATCATGACCAAGCCATTCCAGCTTGACGCGCTGGCGATCAAGATTCGCGAGATCTTGAGGGGCAATGGGGATTGATCGACGAGACGCGTATCAGCCCGCGTCGTGGCGCGCCGGGGTGTCGATGACCAGCACGAGCCTGCGTTCCCCGCTGTCCTCGATCGGCGGCGAGCGGTGGAGGCACGGCTGGTGGCCCGCGCCGAACTCATGCCCCTTGAACAGGGCGACGGACCCCGCCGGAATGCGCTGCAGCGGTCCGTCGGGATCGTCTTCGAGCGTATAGTCGGTACCCGGTCCCGCCAGGGTGCAGATGAGCCTGAGATCGGTGTAATCCGCGTGCACCTTGCGACAGGCATTGCCGGTAATGCCCTCCAGCCGGACGCGAACCGTCTCGCACTGCATCAGTGATGCGAAGCGGCGGGCAAGGTCCGTGATGGACCGTGCGATACTGTCGGGCAGCGCTGGCAGCTCGGCCAGCAGCGCGTCGGGCCTTCCGGCGGCGCGGTAGCCGAAGGGGGCGATATCCAGCAGCGGCTCGATATCGCCCCGCGGCAGCAGCACCGCATCCTTGTCGATCACGATCCGGGTTTGGGGGTGGTGGATCGCGTCCCAGCGCTGGTGGGCAGGGGCGCGGGACTCGAGAAGGTTCAGGGCTGCCATGGCTCAGGCACTCTCCGGGATGCGGGCATGCTCGCCCCATTCGGGAAATGGATCGGGCAGGGTCTGCCAGCTCTCGGGAGTATAGCCATCGGCGTCGACCAGGCACGCGTCGAGCGCTGCGCGCAGCCGCGCCTCGTCCATGTCGATGCCGATGAACACAAGTTCCTGCCGCCGATCACCCCAGAGTCTGTCCCAGTTGTGCGCGACGAAATCCTCGAACTGATTGTCGTGCGGCCACTGATTTTTGGGGACCGAAGCCCACCACCGACCGAGCCGCGCGGTCATCGTCTGCGATCCGGCCACAGCCAGCTCGCCCACCCAGGCCGGACGCGTCGCCAGCCAGAAAAAGCCCTTTGCGCGGACCACGGCTTCAAGTCCGTCGCCGGTCAGGAAGTCGTAAAAGGCCTGCGGCGCGAACGGCTGGCGCGCGCGATAGACGAAGCTTTCGATGCCATATTCTTCGCTCTCGGGCCGATGGCTGGCATAGCCGTAAAGTTCCTTGGCCCAGAGCGGGTGCTCGGCGGCGCGATCGTCGTCGAACAGCCCGGTGCCCAAAATCTGATCGAGCGCGACCTTCGATTGATCGGCAGTGATGATCCGCGCATCGGCATTGAGCGAGGCGCACAGCTTGGTCACGATGGCCAAGTGCTCGGGGCTGACATCGGATGCCTTGTTGATGATGATCACATCGGCAAATTCGATCTGCTCGACCAGCAGGCCGACCAGGCAGCGCGTGTCGTCCTCGCCCAGCGATTCGCCGCGATCGGCGAGGAATTCGTGGCTGGCATAGTCCTTGAGCAGATTGACCGCATCGACCACGGTGACCATCGTGTCGAGCGTGGCGACATCGCCCAGGCTTTCGCCCGCCTCGTCGCGAAAGCTGAAGGTCGCAGCGACGGGAAGCGGCTCGGAAATGCCGGTGCTTTCGATGACCAGATAGTCGAAACGCCCGGCTTCAGCCAGCGCGCGCACCTCTTTCAGCAGATCGTCGCGCAGCGTGCAGCAGATGCAGCCATTGGTCATCTCGACCAGCTCTTCGCTGGCGCGCGACAGCGCCGCCTCGCCGCCGCGCACCAGTGCGGCGTCGATATTGACCTCGGACATGTCGTTGACGATCATCGCGACGCGCAGACCTTCAACATTGGCAAGGATATGGTTGAGCAAGGTCGTCTTTCCCGCCCCCAGGAAACCCGACAGCACCGTGACAGGCAGTTTGCTGATCGAAGAGGCGAGGGGCATCGGGGACCTTTCCGGGGTTGTTATGATACGTTATATCATTATAGGGGGAAGCCGAGCTGCACAAGTGGAGAAATGTGCTCATGTCCGAAAGCCGAAGGGTAACGCCCAGCCACGCGCCAAAGGCGGCGGATGTGGCGGAAGGGGCCGCCATCACCGCGTCGCTGCTGTGCCTGGCGCATTGCCTGGTGCTGCCTTTGCTGCTTGCCTCGGCCCCCGCGCTCAGCCAGAGCTTGGAACTGCCCTTCGACCTGCACCTGTGGATCGTGCTGCTGGCCGGCCCTGTCAGCTTGTGGATATTGATCCGCGCAGCGTGGCAGCGACGTCACGGCATTTTGCTGCTGGGGCTCTGCGGCCTCTCGCTGCTCATGGCTGCGCTGGTGCTGCCTGTCACCGAGCGCCAGGAAATCGTGATCAGCAGCATCGGCAGCCTTTCGCTGGCATTTGCGCACATCGCCAACTGGCTGGCGCGGCATCCCAGGTTGCTGGTGCACGGTTAGGGCCGCCGCCAGGCCAGGCGTTGGACGCACAAAGCCTTTGCCAATCGTTGCGGATATGTTGTAACATCTAGCCTTCTTCAGCGAAGGGGTGTTCACATGCGGTTTGCGGCAGCAGAATTGGTCGGTCTTGGTGGAATTTTGGCGACAGCATCGCCGGCAGCAGCCTGCGACATGGAGGGATTTGGCGGCTACACCCGGATCAACCCCTTCGCCCAGCACGCGGCCTGGAATGTCCCCGCCGATCAGCAGGCATCGCAGGCCAAGCCGCAGCAGCAGGCGCAGAGCCCATCGTCCAGCGATCAGAAGGAGCAGGCGAGCGCCGATGCGTCCCGCTCGGCCGCGTCGCAACAGGGCTTCACCCCCGTGTCGGCGGACGCTGCCGCCGCGCAGTCACAGCGATTCACGGCGACCAAGGATTGACGGCACCGCTGCGATCATGAGCCTCACGATCCGCAATCTCGCCTTCCGTTACGGAGGGCGACAGATACTCGATGATTTCAGCTTCGACATGGCGGCAGGCGAACAGAGCCTGCTGATCGGCGCCTCGGGCAGCGGAAAGTCGACCCTGGTCAATCTTATCTGCGGCTTGCTGAGCCCGGATGCGGGGACGATCTCCATCGCTGGCGAAAGCATGACCGGCATCGGCCCCAGCCAGCGTGACGACCTGCGCCGCCGACGCATCGGACTGGTCTTCCAGACGCTGAAGCTCGTCTCGGCACTCGATCTTAGCTCCAATCTGCGGCTGGCTCAGCGGCTCAGCGGGCACGCGACCGAAACCGAGCGTGTGCCGATGCTGATCGAGCGGCTGGGTCTGGCGCATCGCGCCCATGCCCACCCGCGCGAGCTGAGCCAGGGCGAGGCGCAGCGTGCCGCGATCGCACGCGCGCTGATCGGTCGGCCCGATCTGATCATTGCGGACGAACCGACGTCCGCGCTCGATCATGCCAATATGGAAAAGGTGGCCGCGCTGCTGCGCGAATGCGCAGCCGAGGCCGGAGCCAGTCTGCTGATCGTCACGCATGACGACCGCTTGCGCGATCATGTCGCCTCGGTGCGGCATATCACGGCCTTGGCGGCAGAGCCTGCGGCATGATCCGCCTGGCGCTTGCCTATATGCGCGACAGGCCGCTCGGCGTGGCGCTCAACGCGCTGCTGCTCGGAATTGCGGTCGCGACGCTGGTGCTGCTGCTGCAATTTGCCGAGCAGGCCGGCGAGCGATTCGAGCGCGACGCGCGCGGGATCGATCTGGTCGTCGGAGCCAAGGGCTCGCCGCTGCAGCTGGTGCTTTCCAGCGTTTATCATATCGATGTTCCGACCGGAAACATCCCGCTTGGCGAACTCGAGCGCCTGCGCGCCGATCCTGGTGTCGCCGAAGTCGTCCCTCTCGCGCTGGGCGACAATTTCCAGGGCTTCCGGATCGTCGGCAGCGACGACCGATTGCTGCCACTCTACGGCGCAACCATGGCCCAGGGACGCAGTTTTGCCCGTCCGGCCGAGGCGGTGCTCGGCGCAGAGGTGGCCCGGCGCACCGGCGCGAAGCTGGGGCAGAAGTTCATCGGCAGCCACGGGCTGGAGACAGGCGAGGCAGACGGGCAGGGGCACGACCATGCGCCATTCGAGACCGTCGGGATCCTCGCCCCGAGCGGCACGGTGCTGGACCGGCTGATCCTGACCTCGGTCGAATCGGTGTGGGACGTGCATGGCATCGAACATGTTGATCATGACGAGGCCGGGCATGATCACGATGAGGAGCATGCCTGGCACGATCACGATCACGATGCCGATTCCGCTCCACATGACGAGCATCATGAAGATGCCGCCATGCCGGGCATGGAGCCGGAGATTACCGCATTGCTGGTGCGCTATCGCAACGCTTCGGCTGCGATGCGGCTGCCCAGCCAGATCAACCGCCAGAGCGCGCTTCAGGCTGCGGCCCCCGCCGCCGAGGCGGCACGGCTGCTGGGGCTGTTCGGATCGATCATCGAAGGTGCGCGGCTGTTCGGCTGGCTGCTGGCGCTGTCTGCGGGGCTCAGCCTGTTCGTGGCGCTGTGGAATGCGACGCGTGCGCGAGAGGGCGATCTGGCGCTGCTGCGCGTCATGGGGGCGCGGCCTTCCACCGTGTTCGGCACGATCCTGATCGAGGGCCTGCTGATCGCCGCGATCGGTGCGCTGGGCGGCATTGCCGTGGCGCACGGCCTGATCGCGCTGGCTAGCGCGAGCTTCCCGACGCTCGACGAACTGGGGCTGTCCGCAATGCGCTTCCTGCCCGGCGAGGGCGGCATTCTGGTTGCCGCGCTCGCCATCGGCCTCGTCGCCGCCCTGATCCCCGCGATCCGGATCTTCCGGGTCGACCTTGCCACCACGCTTGCCCGCTACAGCTGAGGAAGACGACATGCGCCTGCCCCTTCTCGCTCTTGCCATATTGAGCCTCATCGCCTTACCGCAGACCGCAGGCCAGGCCGCGATGCAGCAGGGCAAGAAGGCACCGGTAGAGGATGTCTGGAAGCCCGCCGCAACGCCCAAGGGCGGCGTGTCCTGGGCCGTGCTGGAGGCAACCAAGGAACAGACCCGCACCGGCAAGGACGGCTATCTCTATTCCAAGCCCCTGTTCACTCCGGCGGTCAGGGCGCTGGCAGGCAAGAGGATCAAGGTCGCAGGCTGGATGAAGCCGCTTGAAACCGGTGGTCGCCAGAAGCATTTCGTGCTGCTCGCCTATCCTCCAGGTTGTCCCTTCCACTTCCATGCAGTCCCCAACCAGTTCATCGAGGTTTATGCCGATATTCCGTTTCCGACAAACGAGACCAAGATGATCGTGGTCAGCGGCGTGCTGGAGCTGACCGGTCAGGACGAAAGCGGCATCTTCTATCGCATGAAGGCTTCCAGCCCGGCCTGACGTGTCCGCGTGCAACGCGCGGTCTTACGCCCATGCGCTGACATTTCCCGAGGCAGGGAACTCCGATGGCTGCCATCGCTTATCTGGGTGTGGAAACAGCATTGGAGCCCAGATGGCGGACGAACGCGGCGATGACAGGGATGCTGGAACCACCAGCTATTCCGGACCTGCAGGTGGCTGGGGGTCGGTTCGTGGAATGGCCGAAATGGTGGTGCGGGAGAAACCCTCGCCGGGCGCGCTGGCCACGTTGCGGACGCAGAACAAGCCCGGCGGGTTCATGTGCACCAGCTGCGCATGGGGCAAGCCCAAGCACCCGCACGCCTTTGAATTCTGCGAAAACGGTGCAAAGGCGACACTCTGGGAGCTGACCACGCATCGCTGCACGCCCGATTTCTTTGCCAGCCACAGCGTCACCGAATTGCGCGGATGGACCGACCATGCGCTCGAGAGCGTCGGGCGACTGACGCACCCGATGCGCTATGACGCTGCGACCGACCGTTATGTCGCCTGCGAGTGGGACGAGGCCTTTGCCGAGATCGGTGCTCAGCTGAAGGCGATCGATCCGAAAAAGGCGGTGTTCTACGCGTCGGGCCGCGCCAGCCTGGAGACATCCTATCTCTACGCGCTGTTCGCGCGGCTTTATGGCCATAACAATTTGCCCGACAGTTCGAACATGTGCCATGAGACCACATCGGTGACGCTGAAAAAGCTGATCGGCTCTCCGGTGGGCACCTGCACGCTCGACGATTTCGAACATTGCGATGCGCTGTTCTTCTTTGGTCAGAATACCGGGACCAACAGCCAGCGCTTTCTACATCCGTTGCAGAAGGCGGCGCAGCGCGGCTGCAGGATCGTCACGTTCAACCCGATCCGCGAAAAGGGTCTGCTCAGTTTCACCAATCCGCAAAGTCCCGCGCAGATGCTGACGGGCAGCGATACCGAATTGAGCTGCCAGTATCTGCAGGTGCGCGCAGGCGGCGACATCGCGGCTATCATGGGACTGTGCAAATATGTGTTCGAGCAGGACGCACTGCGCGGCGGGACGCTGATCGACCGGGCCTTTGTCGCCGACCATTGCACCGGCTTCGAGGCGTTCCGCGACAAGGCCGGTGCGACATCCTGGGAGGATATCGAGCATGAATCGGGGCTCAGCCGCGCCGATCTGGAAAGGGCAGGCGAGGTCTATGTCTCATCAGAACGCGTGATCGGCGTGTACGGCATGGGCCTGACCCAGCACGTCCACGGCTTCGAGAATATCGCGATGCTGCTCAACCTGCTGCTGATGCGGGGAAATATCGGCAGGCCAGGCGCGGGAATATGCCCGGTGCGCGGCCATTCCAACGTTCAGGGGCAACGCACGGTCGGTATATCGGAAAAGCCCGAACTGGTCCCGCTCGACAGGCTGGCAGAGATGTTCGGCTTCGATCCGCCGCGGGACACCGGCATGACCACGGTGGAGGTTTGCGAGGCAGTGCTCGATGGCAGCGCCCGGGCTTTCGTCGGGCTCGGCGGCAATTTCCTGCGCGCCGTCCCCGACCAGGCCCGCGTCGAACAGCAATGGGAAGAGCTGCAGCTGACGGTGCAGATCGCAACCAAGCTCAACCGTAGCCATCTGTTCAACGGTCGCGTGTCGTTCCTGCTGCCGTGCCTGGGGCGGAGCGAAGAAGACAGCCAGGCGACCGGGCCGCAGACCGTCACGATCGAGGACAGCTTCAGCCATATTCATGGCTCGCTCGGCCACCGCACGCCCGCCAGTCCGCATCTCAAGTCAGAGCTGGCGATCGTGGCCGGCATGGCCAAGCATAGCCTGGCGCCCAATCCGAACGTTCGATGGGATGACTGGACCGGCGATTACAGCCTGGTGCGCGATCTGATCGCCCAGACCTATCCCGACGAGTTTCATGACATGAACGCCCGCATGTTCGAGCCAGGCGGCTTCTATCGCGGTAACAGTGCACGCGAGCGGGTGTGGAAGACCGATAGCGGCAAGGCGCAGTTCACCGCGCCCGGCATGCTCGCGGCGACCAACATTCCCGATGGTCATGGCCGCTACCGGCTGGTGACCTTGCGATCGAACGACCAGTTCAACACCACCATCTATGGCTATAGTGACCGGCTGCGTGGCATCGAAGGCAAGCGCGATGTCGTGCTGATGTCGCCTGCGGACATCGCCGCCGCCGGTATGGGACCCGGTCAGCGCATCACGTTGGTGGGCGATGCGGATGATGGCATCGACCGCCAGATTGGCGGGCTGGAAATCATCGCCTTCAACCTGCCGTCAGGCACGATCGCCGGCTATTATCCCGAACTCAATACGCTGATCGCGCTTTCGCACCATGATCAGGCGTCGAAGACGCCAGCCAGCAAGGCGGTCCCGGTACGCATCCTCGCGCAAGACTGAATCCGAGAGTGCAAAACCCGGCTCGGGTCGTTCATTGTGCTTCGGCAGGGACGAGGACGAGCGTGTCCTTCTCCACCCGCCAGGATGCGAGTTGCGACAGAAAGTTCATCCCCAGCACGCTGGTTCCGCCGAACGCGGGGGATATGACGACCTTGAGGTTGCGCGCCTCGATGCCCTCGATCTGCAGCCGCTCGACAGTTCCGGTGTCGGCCCGCAACACCCCGTTGGCGGTCCTCAGCATCACTGGCGCGATGGCCAGCTCTTTGCCGACACCTGCTTGCCGCGCCGTCTCTGCCGACAGCGCCGTGATCGTGGCCCCGCTGTCGATCATCATGCGCTGCTCGGTGCCGTTGATCTCCACGCGCGCCCAGAAATGTCCGTCGGATGCCAGCCTGATCCGTACCTCGTTACCGACGACCTGTTGTGTGCTCAGCCCCAGACGCTCGGTCCAGCGCGACAAGATCGGGTCATAAGGGGCCTGTTGCAGCAGCACGAAGACCATGAACGCCAGGATCGCGACCGAGAACAGGCTGCGGAAGATCCGCCCCAGGAACGGGATATTGAACAGCACGACCAGCGCCAGTGCTGCTCCGACTGCATAAAGTGCGAGCTGCTGCCATTCGGGAATGGTGGAAACGGACATATCCCGGTCCTACCCGCAGCGCTGCCATTCGATCCCTGTTGGCGCGTGTCCCCAGCGCCCTCGCTCACACAATCAGCTTATGCGGGTCGTTCGCGATCAGCATCGTGTCGTGGCGCGCCAGCACGCCGAGCGCGAGTCCGGCTTCGCGCGCGCGGTCGATCGCCAGGCTGGTCGGCGCGCTGATCGTGATCAGCAAGGGAAAGCCCGCCCTCACGCATTTCTCGACCAGTTCCTGGCTGCACCGGGCCGATAGCACGACAAAGCCTGTCGCTGGTGACACGCCTGTCCGGGCGAGCGTTCCAACCAGCTTGTCGAGCGCGTTGTGCCGTCCGACATCCTCGCGCACCGCCAGTATCTCGCCGGTGGGCGAACAAAAGGCTGCGGCATGGGTGGCCCCGGTTTCCTTGCCGAGCAGCTGGCGATCGCTGAGCGCGTTCAGCGCATGGGCTATAGCTTTGCGCGCAACCTCGATCCGAGCGACGACCTTTGGCAGCGGTGCAAGGGCAGCTGCGATGCTGTCGATACCGCAGATGCCGCACCCGCTTTCCGAAACGCGGCTGCGCGCACGCTCCAGGATACGCGGCAGCGAACCCGGCGGCAGATTGAGCCTCGCGACCCATCCTCCCTCCACGGGCACGATCTGCGGCGCGGCCAGTTCGTCGGCTTGCGCGAGGCCTTCGCTGAGCGTGAAGCCCATGACGAAGTCTGCAAGATCGGTCGGCGTGCCCATCATCACCGCATAGCCGATACCGTTATATTCGATCGCGATTGGCGCTTCGACCGGTACGCTGCGCTCGACGCGGTCTGCGGGCGTGTCATCGTAACCGACCCGATCGAGCGAGATGCTGCGCAGGGCTGGCGATGCAATGGATGTCGTCATGCCTCTGTCCTTCGGGTCCCGGCATCGTAACGCAAGGAATTTCGTCGGGCCGATTGCAGTACTGTTCAACCCGAGATGCGATCCTAAACGGGGCTTGATGCAGGCGACCCAGCGCTTCGGCCGCTTGAGCCCATCATTCTAACCCATGTGCGTGAACCAATTGGCTGGATGGCGCGTAGTGGGCCGGGGGACGTTCAGCCAGGCGCCCTGGAAACCAGGATTTTCGATGTCTTTGCGCCTTCGCTCGTTCTGCTGCGTTGTTCTGCCCGCCTTATGTGCCAGCCCTGCCGCCCAGGCCATGCAGCCGGCGGATCAGAGTATCCCAGCGCAACCGGCTCCCAGTCCCGCTGAGCCTGCGATCATCGACGACGAGGAGTTCGATGCCACCATCCCTGCAATCGATCCGGATGCCCCGCTGGGCACGGTCGAGGATTGGGATGCCAAACAGACTGAGCTTGAAGCGCAGGCGCGGCCCGCGCGCGATCCATCGCTGTCCACCGATCCGATGCTGCCGCGCCTGTCCGACGAACCCGAGATCGATGCCCCGCTGGGCCCGATCGAGAGCTTCGACGTCGAGCCCTTCGACGAAAACCGGTATACCGAGGCGGACGACAGCGTGTCGAAGACGGTACGCTACAGCTATCGTATCGAAGGGCTGGATTCGCTCGGGGCAGCGGCTGCGGGTTCCGATCCCAGCCCCGATGGCGCTGGGGCGATCCGGTCCAGGTTCGAGGAACTTTCGGCGCTCGACGACGGGGATGGCAAGGCGAGCAACGGGGCGATGGTCTCTGCGCGGATGCTGGAGGACCAGCAGCTTCTGGCCGACCTGCTGATCGGCGAATGCTTTCACGACGCAACGGTCAACGGCGCGATCGAATTTCCCGAGGCCGGAACCGGGCCGCTGGTGGTCGTGCTCACCGCTTCGCCGGGGCCCTGTTACCGCTTTGGCTCGATCACCTTCGACGCTCCGCCAGTCGAGCCGGAGGACCTTATCGCGCGCAATTTTGTGCCCAAGCCGGGCCAGCCGATCGATGCCGAGCGGGTGCTTGCGGCCGAGGCGAACATTGCCGTGGCGCTGCCCCAGGCTGGCTACCCGTTCGCGCAGGTCGGCCAGCGCGACGTGCTTCTCGATCCCGAAACCGAGACCGGCGATTACACGCTTCCCGTGACGCCGGGGCCGCGCAGCAGCTTCGGCGACATCGTGACGCGCGGGTCGACCGTGTTCGATGCGGATCATATCAGCAAGCTGGCACGGTTCGATAAGGGCGACCTGTATGACAGCCGCCTGGTCGATGATCTGCGCAAGGCGCTGGTCGCGACCGGGCTCTACTCGACCGTGGCGGTGCAACCGCAGCCGACCGGCGTCGAGGCGCCCGGCGGCACGCAATATGCCGATCTCGCCGTCGATCAGGAGGCAGGTCCGGCGCGTACGCTGGCGGCCAATGCCGGTTACGGCACCGGCCAGGGCATCCGCGCGCAGGGCAGCTGGACGCATCGCAACCTGTTTCCGCCCGAAGGCGCGCTGATCGTCAGCGCCACCGGGGGCACGCAGGAGCAGGGGGCGTCGGTCACCTTCCGCCGGTCCAATGCGGGTCGACGCGACCGCGCGGTCGAGTTGAGCCTGTCGGCGCTGCGCAGCGACTTTGCCGCCTATGAGGCCTTTACCGGGCGTCTGGCCGGCCGTGTATCCTATTACAGCACGCCGATCTGGCAGAAGCCGGTGACCTACAGCTATGGCTTCGAACTGCTCGGCACCAACGAGCAGGATTTCAATTTCACCACCGGCCAGCGCGACCGCCGAACCTATTATGTCGCGGCATTGCCCGGGCAGATCACCTGGGACCGCTCGAACGACCTGCTCGACCCGACCAGCGGCTTCCGCCTGTCGGCCCAGATATCGCCTGAAGCATCGCTGGGCAGCGGCACGCAATTTTATGGCCGCGGGCTGTTCGAGGCGACCGGCTATTATCCGGTCGGCGACAATATCGTCATCGCCGGGCGCGCACGCGTCGGTTCGATCTATGGCGCGGATCGCGCGGACATAGCCCCGTCGCGGCGCTTCTATGCCGGCGGCGGCGGCTCGGTGCGCGGCTTCGGCTATCAGGAGCTGGGACCAAAGGACCCCGACAACCGGCCCATCGGCGGACGCAGCCTGGTCGAGGCCGCGGCGGAAGTCCGCTATCGCTTCGGCAATTACGGGATCGTCGGTTTCATCGATGCGGGCCAAGTCTCGACCCGCTCGACGCCCGGCTTTGACGACCTGCGCTATGGCGTCGGCATAGGCGGGCGCTTCTATACCAATTTCGGCCCGATGCGGCTCGATGTCGCCACGCCGCTGGGCCGCCGCCCGGGGGAATCGCGCGTTGCGATCTATATCTCAATCGGGCAGGCCTTCTGATGGCCGGAACCGAAGACAGCGTCGCCATCCCCGCCGAGGAGCAGGCTGTGACACGCCCGGCGCGCGCATCCTGGCCGCGCCGGATCGCCATCGGGCTTGCGGTGCTGGTCGGCACGATCGTGGTGCTGCTCGCCATCGCCTATGTCTGGCTGGACAGCAGCAGCGGCAAGCGCTTCGTCGCCAGGCAAATCGAAGGCATGGAGTTCGAGAACGGGATGAGCATCGGCATCGGCGCGATCGAAGGGTCGCTCTATGGCGAAATGCGCATTCGCGACCTGACCCTGCGCGATCCCAAGGGCGTGTTCGCATCCTCGCCATTGGTCGAGGTCGACTGGCGGCCGTTTGCCTTTGTCGGCAGCCATGTCGATATCCGCTCGCTGATCGTGCCGCAGATGCGTCTGCGGCGACTGCCCGCGTTCAAGGAAACCCCGCCGACCAATGAGCCGCTGCTGCCCGATCTCGACATTGATATCGCCAATCTGCAGCTTCGCCGGATCGATATCGACGCGCCGGTAACGGGCCGGCGACACCGCGCATCGCTGAACGGCAAGGTGCACATCGCCGACCGCACCGCCGTGGTCAGCGCGCGCGCGACCACCACCGCCGGCGCGGGATTTGCGGGCGGCGAAAGCGCGGTCATCGATCTGCGCGCGGTGCCCGAAACCAACACGCTCGACCTGACCTTCCGCCTCGATGCGCCGGCTGAGGGCCTGATTGCCGGTCTGACCGGCATCTCCCAGCCGATGCGGGTCGATCTCAGCGGCAAGGGCGACTGGAAGGCCTGGAACGGCGCGCTCAGGGGCTCGCTGGGCGACCAGTCGCTCGGTGATATCGCGCTGACCGCCCGCAGCGGCACCTTCGCTGCGCGCGGCACAATGCGCCCGGCCTTGCTGCTCAGGAGCCAGCCCGGAACGCTGCTGGCACCCGAGACCGCGATCGACATCACGACCACTGCCGACGAGCGCCGGTTCGATCTTGCCACACGGATCGGAAACGAGAATTTCGCGCTGGACGCCAAGGGCCTGATTGATCTCGGTGAAAGCCGGATGCGCGATCTGGCGATAGGCTTCCGCCTGTTGCGCCCGGGCACCATTGCAGAGAACCTGAATGGTGCGGGTATCGTGGCCAATCTCACGCTCGACGGCGCATTTGCCTCGCCGACCATCGCTTATGAGGTCAACGCATCAAGGCTAGGCTTCAACGACATGGCGATCCTCGGATTGCGCGCCAGCGGTGCAGCGCGGCTTGACCGCGATGCCTGGATCATCCCTGTCAGCGCGCGTGCGAGCCGGATCGCAGGGCTGAACGCTGCGGCGGGCGGACTGCTCGAGAATGTCCGGCTCGACGGCGATCTCGCCTATTCGAACGCCCGGCTGATGTCGGACAATATGCGCATCCGCTCGAGCCGGATCGACGCGACCGCGGTGCTCCTCGCCGATCTGAATACCGGGCTGTACACCGGTGCGTTGAACGGCCGCGTCAACGGCTATCGGGTCGAGAGCGTCGGCGTTTTCAATGTCGCGACCGATATCGACCTCGAGACGACGGGCAATGGCGGCTTCCGTCTCGCGGGCACCGTCCGCGCGCGGTCGAGCAAGATTTTCAACGATGGCCTGCGTGAGTTTCTCGGCGGCAATTCGCTGATCAACGCCAATGTCAGCTATGGCAGCGACGGCATCGGCCGCGTGACGCGTCTGACCGTGGCAGCGCCCGCCTTCCGCCTGTCGCAGGGCAGCGGGTCCTACAGCGCCGACGGCCAGATCCGCTTCAATGCCAGCGGCAGCTCCAACCAGTACGGGCCGCTCACCGTCGCGGTGACCGGCACGGTGACGCGTCCGGTCGCGACCGTCAGGGCGGCACGGCCCGGCCTCGGCGTCGGCATGTCGAATGTCGTCGCGACCCTGCGCGGCAATGGCGAGAGCTATGCGGTCGAGGGATCGGGCGACACCGATTACGGTCCGTTCACTGCCGATGTCGACATCTTCACCAGCCGAGGCCCGCTCGAGATCGCGGTCAATCCTGGGACCCGCTTTGCCGATATCGGGATCACCGGGCGTGTGCGCCAGACCGCCGCCGGACCCTTTGCAGGCGACCTGGCTGCCGATGGCGCGGGCGTCTCGGGCAATGTCAGCCTGTCTGCCGCTGGTGCCTATCAGCGCGCGGTGCTGGCGCTCAATGCCCGTGACGCACGGCTGCCGGGGCCGGCAGGGCTGACTATCGGCCGCGCGATCATCGCGGCCGACATGGTTCTGGCCGAGACGCCGCAGGTCGTTGCCGATGTCCAGATAGCCGGTGCGCGGATGAACCAGCTGCAAATCGTCGCCGCACGCGCCAAGCTGGACTATCGCGATGGCCGGGGAAGCGCGCGGGTCATGGCCGAAGGGCGCAACGGCTTTCCGTTCCGCGTCGCTGCCAACGCCGCATTGCAGCCCGAATTGTGGCGGATCGCGCTTGATGGGCGCGCCAATGGCATCGATTTCAAGACGCGCAGCCCCGCCCGGATCATCCCGCAGAACGCGCAATATCGGCTGATGCCGACCACGATCGACCTTTCGCGCGGCACCATCCAGCTCGCCGGCAGCTATGGCGCGGGCATGAATGTCGAGGCGCGGCTGAGCGATGTCGATCTTGCGCTGATCAACCCGATCATGCCAGGGCTCGGTCTGGGCGGCACAGCATCGGGCAGCCTCGATTTCGCGCAGGCCAGCGCGACGAGCTTCCCCTCGGCGGACGCACGCCTGCGGATCGAGGACTTCACCCGCACCAGCCTGGCATCGGTTTCACAGCCGGTGGACATGAGCGTCGTCGGGCGCTTGCAGCCCGATGGCGGCTCGGCCAATGCGATCATCCGCAGACGTGGCGCGATCATCGGGCGGATGCAGGTCAGCCTGAACCCGCTTCCGCCCGGCGCTGGCAGCTGGACGACGCGGCTGCTCGCTGCGCCGTTGAGCGGAGGCCTGCGCTATAACGGCCCTGCCGATACGCTCTTCTCGCTCGCGGCCTTGCCCGACCAGAGCCTGACCGGGGCGATCGGGGTTGCCGCCGATTTCACCGGACGGGTTCAGCAGCCGCAGCTGCGCGGTATCGTGCGGGCGAACAGCCTGACCTATGAGAACGAGCAATATGGCACGCGGCTCACCAACATGCGGCTACGCGGCAGCTTTACCGGCGACCGGCTGCAGGTCGAGGAACTCACCGCGCGCGCCGGCGAAGGCACGATCCGCGGCGAGGGCTTTGTCTCGCTGAGCTCGGCCCAGGGCTTCCCGGTCCAGCTGGCGCTCGATCTCGACAAGGCGCGCCTCGCGCAGGGCAATGATCTTGCGGCGACCGCCACCGGCCAGCTCCGCATCGTCAACAGCGCTGCGCAGGGCGCGGTCATCTCGGGCACGATCAGCCTGCCCGAAACGCGCTATCGCATCGTCCGCCAGGGCTCGGCGCGGGTCGCCAAGCTCACCGGTGTACGGCGCAAGCCGGCGCTCGGTCGCGCGCGGATCACGGGCGATCCCGAACCGATCTCAGGCGTGCCCAGCAACTGGAAGCTCGATGTGAAGGTGGTCGCCGACAACCAGATCTATGTCTCGGGCATGGGCCTCGATTCCGAATGGGCGGCGGATATCCGGATCACCGGCACCACGGGCAATCCGCGTATCACCGGCGGGATCGATCTGGTGCGCGGCACGCTCGGTTTTGCCGGTCGTTCGTTCGACCTGGAAGAGGGGCGGCTGCGCTTCAATGGTGGCAGCGCGACCAATCCCGAGCTCAACCTGCGCGCGAGCGGCGAGGCGGGCGACGTGACGGTGAACATCGTCGTGTCAGGTACCGGGGAGAACCCGGACATCGCCTTCTCCTCGACCCCCTCGCTGCCGCAGGACGAGGTGATGGCGCGCATCCTGTTCGGCAATTCGATCGGCGAGCTCACCCCTATCCAGGCCGTGCAGCTGGCGGCGTCGCTGAACAGCCTGCGTGGCGGCAGCGGTGGGCTCAATCCGCTGGGCGTGCTGCAGTCGGCGTCGGGCATCGACCGGTTGCGCATTCTGGGTGCTGATGAGGAGACGGGCCGCGGCACCTCGCTCGCCGTCGGCCAGTATATCTCGAACGACGTCTATGTCGAAATCATCACCGACACGCGCGGCTTTACCGCGACGCAGATAGAGATCAGCCTGAGCAAGGCCTTGTCGGTGCTCAGCCAGGTTGGCAGTTTCGGCGGCTCGAACGTCAATGTGCAGTATCGGAAGGACTATTGATGCGCGTCCGCCTCACCCTTGCAGCAGTGGCAAGCCTGGCGCTGGTCTCGGCCTGTCAGCGCGAGCCGAGTTTCGACGAGAAATTCGAGCAGCAATCGCGCGACTTGAGCGCAAAGGCACGCCAGATCGAGGCAGAGACCAAGGCGCAGCTCGATGCGGCGCGCGAGGCTGAACAGGCCGCTGCCGAAATGGACCGGTCGCAGTCTGTCGCAGCACCTGCCGAATTGACCGCTGACTGACGATGGCATCCACCCCGGTCGACAGAGCGAGAGCAGCGGAACAGTCAGGCGATGGCGTGACGGAGATGGCGCAGCAGGTACCTGGTGCACTGTCGGATTCCCCGTTGCAGATGCCGCGCAGCGCCTGGTTCGCCATCCTCAAGCGCGTCTATCTGATGAACGGCGTGCACAATCTTTCGCTGCTCGCTGCAGGCGTTGCGTTCTTCGCCTTTCTCGCTTTCGTCCCGCTGATCGCGGTGGTGGTGCTGCTTTATGGCCTGATCGCAGATCCCTCGACCGTCGCCGCGAGCCTCGACCTGCTGGTCGGTGTCGTACCGCCCGAAGTGCTCGTCATCCTGCGCGAACAGTTGATCCAGATCGTGACCACCAGCGCGACCCGGCAGGGGCTGGGGCTGGTGCTGGCGCTGCTCCTGTCGACCTATGGCGCGATGCGCGCAGCGACCGCGATCATGGGGGCGCTCAACATCATCTACGAGGAGCACGAAACCAGGGGGTTCCTGCGCACTACAGGCGTCGCCGTGCTCATCACCCTGGGCATGGCGGCCGTCGCCGTGATCGGGCTGATCGCCATTTCGCTGTTCGGCTATATTCGCAACTTTCTGGCTCCGTTTCTGGGGGGCGGAGCATTGTTGCTGATCCAGGTGCTGACCTGGGCGGTTGCCGCGTTGCTGGTCAGCGCCACCTTCGCCATCTTCTTTCGCTATGCGCCCGACCGGCGCGCCGCCAAATGGCGCTGGCTGTCGCTGGGGTCGGTGGCATCGACGGTGCTTTGGCTGGCCATCACGCTGGGCTTCGGATTCTATGCCGCCAATCTCAGCGATTACAACGCTACCTATGGCTCGCTCGCCGCGATCGTCATTTTCCTGATGTGGCTGTTCCTGTCTGCCTATGCGGTGCTGATCGGCGCGGAAATCAATGCCGAGACCGAGCGGCAGACCTTTCGCGACTCCACGGTAGGCCCCGACAGGCCGATGGGGCAGCGCGGCGCGGTGCTGGCGGATACCGCCGCGCTGGACGAGGCCGAGCGTGCGATTCTGGAAAAACAGCAGCGCCGAAATGCGACTTGAACGGCCGATCCTTTATTGCAGGGCGCTGGGTAAATTCGGCTTGACAGTCGTCAAGCGCAATCCCTAGCCTCTGAGCTGTCGGGACGGATGCCCATAGGCCGGCATGACCGGAAAGGCTGCGTGCAGCCGTATCCTGACCCAGGCTGTACACATGCCACTTGCTCACGGAGCCGTTCGAACACGCTATCGGCACGGCAACATTCAGAAAGGCGCGAGAGTTGATTCCAGGTTTGATGCAGCCAAGGCCGCTGATGGTCGCTTCGATCGCCGAGCATGCCGAACGCGCGCACGGTGCGCGTCCGATCATCTCGAGGCTGCCCGACGAACCTTTGTGGCGCTATGATTACGCCGCCATGATGCGCCGCGCCCGGCAGATGGCCCGGGCGCTTCAGGCAATGGGAATAGCCTCGGGCGATCGCGTTTCTTCGCTCGCCTGGAACACGCATCGTCACATGGAGCTGTTCTTCGCGGTGCCGGGCATCGGGGCGGTGCTGCATACCGCCAATCCCAGGCTGCATGTCGACCAGCTGGTCTATACCATCAACCATGCCGCAAGCCGCGTCCTGTTCTATGACAGCAGCTTTGAGAGTCTGGTTGCGAATATCCGCGACCGTCTGCCCCGAGTGGAGCATTTCGTCGCGCTTTCCTCGAACGCGTCGGGGCTGCATTATGAGGCAGTGATCGCCAGCGCTTCCGACGATCTGGCCTGGCCGCAGTTCGACGAAAATGCCGGGGCCATCCTCTGCTATACTTCGGGCACCACTGGCGATCCCAAGGGCGTGCTTTACAGCCATCGCGCGATCGTGCTCCATGCCATGGCCGCAGGTCTGCCCTCAGCCTTCGGGCTCAGTGCATTCGATGTCGTGATGCCCTGTTCGTCGCTCTATCACGCCACCGCCTGGGGATTGCCGTTCGTGGCGGCGATGGCGGGGGCGAGCTTCGTGCTGCCTGCCGAGAAGATGGACCCGGCCTCGCTGCACGAGCTGATCGCGGGCGAACATGTCACCTTTACTGGCGGTGTGCCCACGATCTGGACCGCCTATCTCGACTGGCTCGATCGGACGCAGCAAAGCCCCACCAGCCTGAAGCGCGTGGTCATCGGTGGCTCTGCAGTTCCCGTGTCGATGGCCCAGGCCTTTCGCCACAAGCATCAGGTCGATGTGCTGCAAATCTGGGGCATGACCGAAACCTGCCCGCTCGGCGTGGTGGCGACACCGACACCGCAGCTTGCCGAACGGGGCGAGGATGCGATGTGGGAGACCATCTGGACGCGCCAGGGCCGGTTGCAGTTCGGTATCGACCTGAAGATCGTCGATGACAGCGGGAATGCTGTACCGCCCGACGGTGAAACGTCGGGCGCGCTGCTGGTGCGCGGTCCCTGGGTCGTCGAGCGCTATTTCGGGACGGACCTGTCGGCGGTCGATGCCGAGGGCTGGTTCGACACCGGCGATGTCGCCACGCTCGACCAGGATGGATTCATGCGGATCACCGACCGCGCCAAGGATGTCATCAAGTCCGGCGGCGAATGGATCAGCTCGATCGATCTGGAAAATGCCGCTGCCGGGGCGCCGGGTGTCAAGGTCGCTGCAGTCGTGGGACTGGCCCATCCCAAATGGGACGAGCGGCCGCTCCTCGTTATCGAGCCGCACGATGGGGCGGAGATAGACCGCAAGGCAGTGATGGATCGGCTGCAGCAGAGCGTCGCGCGCTGGTGGTTGCCCGACGCGATCGAGATTGCGGAGGTCCCGCTGACGGCTACTGGCAAGATCGACAAGAAGCAGTTGCGCGCGCGGTACGCAGGATATTTTCTCTGACGACAGCAAGGCCTGCGCGTGCAGCGATCGGGCTTGGCCGGTAACGCATCTGCCGGGATATAACCCCCAGCATTCGATTTTGTTTGACGATCGGCAATCTACGTTTTACCGATTGGCAATCAAGCGCGGAGCCGCGCCGAATGGGGGGAGAGATGGGTGTTTGACAGTCACTATGTCGATCCGGAGGTTCGCCCGATCCTGGACATGCTGGCGGCACAGTTCGGCGACTATTCGGAGCTGAACCTCGAGGACATCCGTGCGCTTTACAACCGCAACGGGCCGCTGATGGCAGCGCCCGTCCCCGAAGGCTGTGTCGACGAGCGCCGAGTGATCCCCGGACCCGGCGGCGACATCGAGTGCCGGATTTTCCGTCCGTGGGATTCGAAAGGCAATCTGCCCATCATCGTCCATTATTTGGGCGGGACGTTCGTAGCGACCTCGCTCGATCATCTGGGGCCGCCACCAACCGCGATGGCGATGCAGGTGGGGTGTCTGGTGGTCGTGCCATTGCACCGCGTGCCGCCCGAGCACCCGTTCCCGGCTGCCTATGACGATGCTTTGGCCGTCTATCGCTGGCTGACCCAGCATGCTGGCCAATGGGGCGGTGATCCGCAGCGGATCATCCTGCACGGCGAAAGCTCGGGCGCGACCCTGGCAGCTTCGGTTTGTCTAGAGGCGCGCGAGGCTGGGGTGCGCCAGCCGCTGATGCAGGTGCTCGCCGAACCGCTGCTCGACCATGAGGCGGAGACCCCGTCGATCAACGAATTTCGTTACATGCTGGCCAAGCGCGACATCCGCTTCGGCTCGCGCATGTATTTCGGCGACGATCGTCCGCCGCGCCGCGCCTCGCCGCTAAGGGCTGAAACGCTTGCGGGCGTTGCCCCCGCCTATGTCATCACCGCCGGACTCGATCCGTTGCGCGACGAGGGCATTGCCTATGTCGCGCGCCTGCGGAGTGAAGGCGTGCCTGTCACGCACCGCCACCATGACGGTCAGATCCACGGCTTCTTCTCGATGTTTCCCCAGATCCTCCAGGCGCGCATCGCCTTTGAGGAAGTCTGCGCCGTCATGCGCTTCGCCTTTGCGGGCGGGCTGAACGGTGCGCACGCGAAAGGATCCTGACCCATGCACATTACCAGCATGTACCATATCAACATCAACTGCCGCGATTTCGACGTGTCGCTTGCCTTCTACCAGAAGCTCGGCTTCGTGGTGGAGATGCCCTTTCCCGAAGCGGGCAATCCGATGGTGAGCGAAGGGCTGGCGGTGGGCGACCATTGGGTCAAGGGCGCGCTGCTCCGCCTGGGATCGGATCATGGCGCGACCCGGCTCGATCTGCTCGAATGGATCCGCCCGCGCAACCAGGAGCCATCTCCGCTGACGCTGACCGACCCGGGCATGGTCCGGATCGCGCTGTCCACCACCGATTTCGAAGCCGATGTCGCGGCGCTGCGCGAGATGGGGGTGAGCTTTCTGTCCGACCCGGTCTATCGGACGCTGCCCGATGGGACCAGGGCGCCATTCTTCGTGTGCTTCCGTGATCCCGATGGCAATGTGCTGGAGCTTGTCCAGCGGCCGCTGCCGGCCTGATCCGCGATGAGCGAGGGTACCGATCCCGTCCGATATGGCGCGCCTGCAAACGGGGTGGTCCGCATCACGCTCAATCGCCCGGAGCGCAAGAATGCGCAGGACGTGGCGATGCTCTATGCGCTTGATGATGCGTTCCGCCGCGCCGCGCAGGACCGGGACGTGCGGGTCATCATCCTCGACGCGGCGGGCGACACCTTCTCGTCCGGGCATGATCTGAAGGGGGATTCGGGCAAGCGGCCCGAGGATTTCCCGCTGGTCGGGCTCTGGGCCGATTTCGGCGCCCCCGGCCAGGAAGGCATGATGGCGCGCGAATGGGAAATCTATCTCGGCTTTTGCGAACGCTGGCGCGCACTTCCCAAGCCGACGATCGCGCAGGTGCAGGGCAAGTGCATCGCTGGCGGCCTGATGCTCGCCTGGGTGTGCGATCTGATCGTGGCAGGGGAAAGCACGCAATTCCAGGACCCGGTGCTCGCCTTTGGCATGTGCGGATCGGAATTCTTCATGCACCCGTTCGAACTGGGCATTCGCCGCGCCAAGGACTGGCTGTTCACCTCCGACTGGCTGGGGGCCCGGGAGGCGCACGCGATCGGCATGGTCTCCCGCGTCTTTGCCGACGATGCCCTGGCCGAGCAGACCGGGCTGCTCGCCGAACGCATCGCGCTCAAATCGAGCTTCGCGCTCAAGATGGCGAAAGAGGCGCTGAACCAGAGCCAGGATGCCTGCGGCCGCCGCACCGCGATGCTCCAATCCTTCTCGATCCATCAGTTGTGCCACAGCCATTGGCGCAACATCTACGGGATTCCCGTTGACCCCAGCGGCCTTCCCGATGGGTTGCGTGAGGGAATTCACGATTATTTCGCCGCGCTCGACCGCACGCGTTGATCCGGGATTGCGTGCGTGACCGGGGCATTGCAGGGGCTTCGCGTTGTCGAATTCGCCGGGATCGGCCCAGCGCCCTTCTGCGCGATGATGCTGGCGGACCATGGCGCGGAGGTGATCCGCATCAGCCGTCCCGGTCAGACCGCCATGGCGGGGTCGGACGAGCGCGATTTCCTGCTCCGCTCGCGCCGCAGCATCGCCATCGATCTCAAGTCGCCCGATGGCCTGGACGTTGCAAAAGCGCTGTGCCGCCGGAGCGATGCGCTGATCGAAGGCTTCCGCCCCGGCGTGATGGAGCGGATTGGCCTGGGACCGGACGCGCTGATGCGCGACAACCCGCGTCTGGTCTATGGCCGCATGACCGGATGGGGCCAGGACGGGCCTTTGGCCTCCAGGGCGGGACACGACATCAATTATGTCGCGCTGTCGGGCGCACTGCATGCGATCGGTCGGCGCGGCGCGCGCCCGGTCCCCCCGCTCAATCTGATCGGCGATTTCGGCGGGGGTGGCCTGATGCTCGCCTTCGGCCTGCTGGCCGCGCTGCATGCGGCAGCGCGAACGGGCAGGGGGCAGATCGTCGATTGCGCGATGGTAGACGGCAGCGCCACACTGATGACGATGATCTATTCGCTCTTCGCGCAGGGCCAGTGGTCGAACCGCCGCGAGTCCAACCTGATCGATGGCGGTGCGCCCTTTTACGACACCTATGAAACGCGCGATGGCAAGTATCTCGCGGTGGGGGCGGTCGAACCGCAATTCTATGCGCAACTGCTCGAGCGCACGGGGCTTGCAGACGATCCGCTCTTTGCCCGGCAGCACCACCGATCGGACTGGCCGGCGCAGAAGCAGCGTCTGGCCGAAGTGCTGATCGGCCGCACGCGCGACGAATGGTGCGCGCTGTTCGATGGCAGCGATGCCTGTGTCACGCCCGTACTGTCGCTGGAAGAGGCGGCACACCATCCACACAACCGAGCACGGGGCGTGTTTGGAGGGGTGGAGGGGCTGCAACCGGCGCCGTCGCCGCGCATCGGTGCGACGCCCGCGCGCCTGCCCGAGCCCATGATGGCGGATGAAGCCTCGACCGAAGCGATCCTCACCGAACTTGGCTATGAGAAGGGCGCGATAGTCGCGATGCGGGCTGCCGGATCGGTGTGCTGACGTTCTAGCGGGGGCGCAGCCCGTCGCCGATGAGCTGGATGAAGGAATCGGCGACTTCGGTGGCCGACACCGCGCCGTCGGGCTTGAACCATTTGGGCATCCACGACAGCGAGCCGAGGATCCAGAATTCGGCGAATTTCGGATCGATCGGGTTGATGCTGCCGTCTTCCACACCTTCGCGAATGAACCCGCGCATCCGTTGTTCCAGCGCCTTGGCGCGGCCGCTGATCGCCTGGCGGTGCTCTTCGTTCAGCGCACCCAGATTGTCGAGAATGGCATAGGGTTCGGCATCGGGGTTAAGGTGAAAACGAACGAAGCTGGCGATCTTGTCAAACCCGGTGCCGCCCTGGGCATCGCTATGGTCATAGGCTTGTTCGGCCAGATCGAGCGCGCGGGTATAGCATTTGAACAGCAGGTCTTCCTTGCTCTTGGTGTAATAATAGAGCGCCTGCTTGGTGATGCCGAGGACATTGGCGATCTCGGCGAGCGACAGCCCTTCATAGCCCGATTTGTTGAGCATCACCGAGGCCAGCCGGACAAGGGTCTGCAGCTTCAGATCGCGCTGCCGCGCCCGCGATTGCGCACGCTCCTGATCTGCCGCTTCCCAACCCTTGATATATGCGTCCACGCTGCAAAATCCCCAGTTCACCGGTGTCTATTCGGCTTGGTGACATGTTCGCGGCAGGCGAGCAATGAAAATTACCGGCCAGCAAGGGGCTTGGTGACCCGCATTGATGATGATTTCCCCGCGATCGAGAGCGTTTGACGACAGGTAAAAATATTCTTAGGATCGTCAATCTACCTAATGGGCGGGAGGGAGTATGGATTTCTCGGAGCTGGATGGCGAACTCGAACAGATGCGGGCAACGGTCCGCCGGTTCCTGGCGCGCCATGCTCCTTCGGCCGCAATGGAAGAGTGGCGCAAGGCAGGGGTCATACCGCGCAGCTTCTGGAGCGCGGCTGCCGACGCCGGCCTGCTCGGCCTGTCGGTCGATCCGGACCATGGCGGGCTGGGTGCCGATTTTCGCTACGAGGCGCTGCTGGCCTATGAAATCTATCTCCACGGTCTCGATGCCTTTGCGCTGCCGCTGCACAACGCGATGGTCGCGCCCTATCTGATCGATTACGCGACAGCCGAACAGAAGCGGCGCTGGCTGCCCGGGCTGGTTTCAGGCGACCTGTTGACCGCGATCGCGATGACCGAGCCGGGCGCGGGATCGGACCTGCAAGGCATCACGACCACCGCGATCCGGCAAGGCGACCATTACATTCTCAATGGCCAGAAGACCTTCATCAGCAGCGGGCAGACCGCCAATCTGATCGTCGTGGTCTGCAAGACGGATCCGGGCGCAAGGGCAGGGGGCATCTCGCTGCTGGTGGTGGAAACAGACCGGGTCGAGGGCTTCCGGCGCGGTCGCAATCTGGACAAGCTGGGGCTCGAAGCGGCCGATACATCCGAGCTGTTCTTCGATAACGTCGCCGTGCCAGCCGCCAATCTGCTGGGTGGGCGCGAGGGGCAGGGCTTCTACCAGCTGATGGAAAAGTTGCCGCAGGAGCGCCTGCTGATCGCGATCCAGGGCCTGGGTACCATCGACCGCGCGCTTGCGGAAACCATCGCCTATACCCGGGACCGCACCGCGTTCGGCAAGCCGATCGGAGAGTTCCAGAACACCCAGTTCAAGCTCGCCGAATGCAAGACCGAGGCAACCGTAGCCAAGGCCTTTGTCGAGCATTGCATCGTGCGGCATCTGCAGGAGCGGCTCGATGCCGCGACCGCGTCCATGGCGAAATACTGGGTGAGCGAGGCACAATGCCGCATCGTCGACGAATGCCTGCAGCTGCATGGCGGCTATGGCTATATGCTCGAATACCCGATCGCCCGGATGTACCGCGACAGCCGCATCCAGAAAATCTACGGCGGCACCAACGAGATCATGAAGCTGATGATCGCCCGCTCGCTCTAGCGGGTGAAGGCGCACTGTGCGGAGCACAGGCTGTCTCCAGTCTGATGCACCAAATAATTTGCTTGCCCATTGTCAATCAGTATTGACCAATGGGG
Source organism: Acidovorax delafieldii (assembly GCA_001555775.1). Taxonomy (GTDB): domain Bacteria; phylum Pseudomonadota; class Alphaproteobacteria; order Sphingomonadales; family Sphingomonadaceae; genus Blastomonas; species Blastomonas delafieldii_A. The sequence goes on from LSHP01000060.1 coordinate 49,672, forward strand.
CGAAAACCCGTTAGACCTTCGCGAAACGCAGCGTCGCAGCAAGCGGCGCATGCACTGTGAGGGGAGAGGGCTATGCGGATTTCCGGGGCAGCATATTGGCTGGCGGGGGCGTGCCTGGTCGCGATGGCGACATCGGTTCAGGCGCAAGAGCAGGCACCGGGCGATGCCCAGGAAACCGATGATGGCGGGCTCAAGGAAATCGTGGTGACGGCCAATCGCCGGGCCGAGGATTCGCAGAAAGTCTCACTCGCCGTCACCAAGATCGATGCCGAGGATCTGGCGCGCAGCGGCATTGCGACGGTGGCCGATTTGCAATTCTATGCGCCGGGGCTGGTGTTCAGCCAGAACGGTGCTGCCTTCACCACCTTGCGCGGGGTTGGAACATCACAGCCCGGATCGGCGGTGGAATCGGGCGTCGCGACCAATATCGACTCTGTCTATATCGGCCGCGCCTCGGCGGTGCAGGCCTATTACGACCTTGAGAGCGTCGAGGTTCTGCGCGGTCCGCAGGGCACGCTCTACGGACGCAATGCCACCGGCGGCGCCATCAACATCAACTCGGCCAAGCCCACGCAGGACCTGTCGGTCGGCGCTATCATGGGCTACGGGAATTACGACCGCATCAAGCTCGAGGCCTTTGCCAGCGGTGGGCTGGGGGGAGGCTTTTCCGCTCGCGTCGCCGGGATCGTCGACAAGCACGATCCCTATCGCCGCAACATCGTGACGAACGGGCCGCGGATTCCGGGCGAGGAGCTGAACGGCATCCGCGGGACGCTGCAATATCAGCCCGATGGGTCCGATCTGGTGCTTCGCCTGATCGCCGATTACCAGACCTTTACCTCGGCAGGGCAGCTGCCGCAGAATTTTCTGGGGGCAAGGTCGGTCTCGCCCAGTGCGCCTCCCGGCACCATCTTCACCACCGATCCCGACCGGGTGGCGCAAGGCGTGCCCAATCGGTCCGACCGCGAATCCTGGGGACTCACCTATAGCATGGAAATTCCCATCGGCGAGCTGACGCTGCGCACGATCACCGCCTATCGCGAGAATAGCTGGCGCGCGCTCAACTCGCTCAGCGCTTCGAGCGATCCGCGCTCGTTCACGCGGACGAACGAGACTGCGAACCAGTTCAGCCAGGAAATCCAGCTGCTCAGCGACGACCAGGGGCGGCTGAAATGGGTGGTCGGGGCCTATTATTATCGCGAGCACGCCATCGGCAATTACGATCTTAGGACGATCACGGCCGAAAGCTTCCAGCTGTTCCCCGGTTTTTCGACCGGCCCGATCCAGTTCCGCCAGACGCTGACCCAGGACATCCGCAGCCGTTCCTATGCGGTGTTCGGACAGGCGACCTATTCGTTGACCGATCGGTTCCGGGTCGTCGCCGGTGCACGCTACACGCGTGATGAAAAGGAAGGGCAGGGTCTGGACGACAGCTCGCTGTTCGATCTCGGCGGCATATTGGGCGTGATCCCGATCGGCGGCATTGCCACGGTCGACAATAGCTGGGACGCCTTCACCCCCAAGCTGGCGCTCGAATATGACCTGGCCGATAGGACGATGATCTATGCATCGGTCACGCGCGGCTTCAAGCCCGGCAACTCCAACCTGACCTTCGGCCAGAGACCCGTGCGGCCCGAGTTCATCTGGGCCTATGAGGCGGGGCTGAAAGCGCGGGCTTTCGACAATCGCGCCCAGTTCAACCTGGTCGGCTTCTATTATGACTATACCGATCTGCAGGCCTTTGGCGTGATCTCGACCGGCAATGGCGGATTGTCTGCCGGGTTCCAGAATGCGGCTGCGGCGACGGTCAAGGGTTTCGAGGCCGAGCTGCTGGCACAACCCGTGCCCGCGCTGGAGCTAAGCGCATCCTATGCCTATCTCGACGCGACCTATGACCGGTTCACCAATAACGACAGCTTTCAGAACGCGCTCGCGCCGCCGACGATCGTGCTCGATGGCAACACGCTGCCGCGCTCGCCTCGGCACACGATCAACCTCGCCGCGCAATATGCGGCTGAGGTCGGCAGCGTCAGCGTAACCCCCAGGGTGGAGTTCGTGCACCGCAGCAAGATGTTCTTCAGCGAGTTTGAACGCGATCTTACGGCGCAGCGCGCCTTCTCGCTGTGGAATGCGCGCCTCACGATCGCGCCGGACCAAGGCGCGTGGAGCCTGGCGCTCTATGGCCGAAATCTGGGGGACAAAGCCTATTTCGAAACGGTCAACGAAGGCCCCAACGGCATCGCCTCGGCCTTCTACGCCGCGCCGCGCACGTACGGGATCGAGTTCAGCGTGCGCTACTGAGATCTGGTGCGCTTGCCGGGCTCAGCCCGGGACACTGGGAACCGGTCGCCTGAGATCGGGCTCGCTGTGGAAGAAGGTGATCTGGACGGTACAGAGCACCTCCACAGCCGAGCCCGGCGCGGCGGCGAATGCGGCGAGGTCGCGCTGGGCGGAGTCGGACAGTTTCAGCCCCAGCCCAGCCAGTCGCTCGCCAAATGGCTGAACCCTGTCCGGCGGCAGGAAGCTGCGGATCGCGACCGAAATGTTCGAGAAGAGATGCACGTCATCGATCCAGCCGCCGAGTTCGCCGAGGGCAGTGGCGATCGCGTCGATCACGCTCTGACGCTCGGCATGGGTGACCGCATTGATGCTCACACGCTGGGTCATTTAACGCCTTTTTGCGAACCTTGCGGCACCATCATTCCGGCCAGCCCAGGCGGGCGTCAAGTCATGCCGGGAATCATGCTGCTGCGGACAGTCCTTTTCGGCGCGCGCTGATACCCATGATCTCGCGCGCCTGGTCGGCCGTGGCGACGTTGCGGTTGAGCATGCCGACGATGTTCACCGCGCGGTCGACCAGTTCGGCATTGGTCGCGAACCGGCCGCGCGACAGATACATATTGTCTTCCAGACCGACCCGGACGTGGCCGCCCATCGTCACCGCAGTGGCGACAATGTCGAACTCCTTGGGACCGACGCCGAAGGCACTCCACACCGCGCCTTCGGGCAGCATTGAGGCCATCAGCGCCATGGCCTGCGGCGTCGCAGGCGCGCCATAGGCGATGCCGAGGCACAGCTGGAACAGGAACGGCGCGCGCAGATGGCCCTCTTCGATCAGGCGATTGGCGAGCACGACGTGCCCGATATCGAACACTTCGATCTCGGGCTGGGTCCCCGCTGCGATCATCCGATCGGCCATCACGCGAAGGTCGCGCGCCATGTTGATGAAGGCGAACTCGCCGAAATTCATCGTGGCGACATCGATCGTGCAGATTTCGGGCTGCAACGCCTCGATATGCGCCACGCGTGCGGCAGGCGAAGCGAGATTGCCGCGGTCGGTGTTGCGATTGGGATCGTCCGGGCGCGGTTCGAACACAGCGCCTTCGCCCGCCGTCAGGTTGAGGATGATGTCGCAGTCCGCGCTGCGCACCCGGTCGATGATCTCCCGGTACAGTGCGGTATCCATCGACGGCCAGCCGGTTTCGGGATCGCGCGCGTGAACATGCGCGACCGCTGCGCCCGCCTTCGATGCCGCGATGCAATCGCGCGCAATCTGCGCCGGGGTGATCGGATAATCAGGGTGCTTGTGGAAATCCTGGTGCGAGCCAGTGATGGCGCAGGTGACGACGACGGCTTGGCTCATGACCGGCAATGATCCTCTCTGTTTCCCATCGCGAAGGATGTTTGACGAGTGGTAAAATAAATATGCCGAGAGTCAATTGAGTTTCGTCGCTGCTGGATAGCGCCATGCCTGTGCACTGATGAAGCGGTTCGGCCCCGGCCCAGCTTGCATAGAGGCCGGGGCCGAGGCCGAACCACGTGGTCAGAAGCCGATCCTGAGCGACACGCGGGCGTTGAGCGCGAGATTGCCATATTGCTCTTCGGCGCCGACTTCCCCGGCCATCGCAAAGCCCTGCTGCCCGCCGACCAGCCGCAGCCAGCCGATCCAGCCATCGCTGCGTGCGTCGGACAGCAGCGTGAAGGCCGCACCGTCCTTGAAGCGGGCGGTGGTCTCGCCGAGCGAACCGCCGATGATCTGGCGGCGACCGCCTTCGATCTCTGCACGGATCCAGACATCGTCAGGGCGCAGGCTGCCGAACTCGTATCCCGCCACCAGCGTGCCGTTGACGGCCAGCTCGTCGCTGCTGCGCTTGTCCACGATCAGGTTGAAGGCATTGCCGCCGCCGGTCTCCGCATAGCCATTCTCGTCCAGCTTGTAATAGTCGATCACCGCCGTCGGACGCAGGATCAGGCGCTTACCGATACGTGCTTCATAGCCGAGCCCAGCCGAAGCGCTGTAGAGATCGCCCGACCAGTCGCCCTTGGCGCTTCGCTCGACCAGCTTGCCATTCAGCATCTGCGCGAAGCGGCGCGTTCCGCCGAAATCGATTTTCGCCGCCGATCCGCGCACGAATGCGCGCACCGGACCCCATTGCCCGCGCCAGTGTGCCGCGAGCTCATACTGGTTCGCGCGGATTTCGCCGCCGGTCTGTTTGTTGTCGTTTCGCCCGTTCAGAAAGGCGATCGACAAGCCGATGGCGCCGAAATAGCCCGCCTTGAGTTCCGCCCCGCCGGTCGCACCCCAGCCGGAGGTGTCGAACGATGCGGTCTGGCCGCGGTCCTTGTCGCTACCCCAGACGGTCTGTTGCAGCCAGAAGCCCCAATTGCCTTGGTCGCTATAGGCGGCAGTCGGATCGGTCAGGAAGCGCGCGGTGGCGCGCGAGCCCTGCGTGACCGTGGCGAAGGTGCCGCCAGCATGATCGGGCAGCATCTGCTGCATCACCGCCCGCGCCTGTTCTGCGGTGGTGGTGGCGAGCAGGCTCGCGGCGACATCGGCGTCGCTGTCCACCGCCTTGAACACGGCATCATAGGCGCGTGCCTGCGACTGCGTGAAGGCAAGCTCGCTGGCCGCCTTGGGCTTGATCGCGATGCTTACGGTGCCTGCCGCGTCGCTGCCGGTCACCGTCGAAGTGAACAGATAGGGCAACACGACATCGGCGCTCGTCAGGTTAGCGCTGCCGGTCAGCTGGCCTGCGGTCAGGATCTGGTACGTGCCCGCCGACTTGCCGATGCTGGTAAGGGTGACCGCTAGCTTCGATCCTGCAGCAATGGTCGCGCTGCCCTCCACCACGATGCGTGTTGCGGTGCCGGTCTTGCCATCGATGGACACGCCCAGCGTGCCCTTGTCGCTCACCGCCAGCGACGCGAGCGATACGGTGGTAGGCGCGGTCAGCTGCAGCGTGCCGCCTGCGATCGTGACCGCTGCCTGGCCGGCATTGGCCAGCGTACCGCGGAACAGCGAGGTGCCGCCGAGCGATAGCGTATCGGCGCCTCCGCCCAGATCGAGCGCGCCGACCAGGCTCGCCTTGCCCGCAAGCTGGACAGTGTCCGCGCCGCTGCCGAACGTCGCATTGCCGACCAGCGCGGCGTCGCCGCTGGCGAGCAGCCGGTTGGCGCCATTGCCGAAGCGCATCGCGCCGGTGACGGTGCCTGCGGAAATATCGACCAGATCATTGCCCGCGCCGAGGCGAATGTCGCCGGTGATCGACGGCTTGGCACCCGCGCTCGCCGCAGTTTGCCGGATGGTCGCGCCGCTGGCATTGGCCGAAAGGTCGATCGCCACCGCCTTGCCCTCGCCGGGCTTGGCGGCGGTCGCGGCAATCGTGCCGCTATTGTCGAGTGTCGCCAGCGTGCCCGACAGGTCGATGATCGCCCCTGCCGCGCCGTCGGTGGCGGCTGTGGCGGCGATGCGGCCGCTATTGGTCAGCCGCGTCATCGATCCGGTGCTCTCGATCACCAGCGCACGCACCTGGGTGGTCGCGGCAGAGCCGCCGGTCGCCTCGATCGTGCCGCTGTTCTGCAGCGCAGGAACGCTCGCCAGTGCGCCGATGTGCAGCGCGGTGGCATTGCCGCCATTCGATTTCGCCGCGATTGTGCCGTTGTTGAGGATGCCGCCAGCGATCATGGTCTTCTGGCCCAGTCCGCCGATCGCCATACCGGTCGCGGCGACGTCCTTGTAAACGCCATTGCCCTCGATCCGTCCGTTATTGACGATGCCATGGCCCGCTGCGGCAGTGCCCGCGACCGCACCGATAGCGACTTCCTGCGTTGCCGATCCGATGCGGACGGCGGGCGCGGCGCCATAGGAGATCACGCTCGCGCTGCCTTCCTTGGCATCCTCGACGCCGTCCTTGTCCTCGTCCTTGTCGTCGGGCTTGAGGTCCTTGGGCGGAATGTCGAACAGGATGCCGCCTCCGACCGATCCCGCGATGCGCAGCGCCGGGCCACCCTGGAGCAGATCGTCGGCATCGAGCTTGCTGGTATCGGCAGGTGCCGTGGTGCTGCGATAGCCGGTGGCGGTCACCGCCCCCTGGATGGTGAGCGCGCCGCCGATCGGACCGGCAAGATCGATCGCGATCGCATTGGCTCCCGTCGCCGATACGCTGCCCGTCAGCGCGACATTGCCCGAGACCGCCCCGGCGCGGATGCCGGTGCTGTTGTCGCCCACCACCGTGATTGCGCCGCTGTGCGTCAGCGATCCGGTGAGTGGTCCTTCCAGGCTGATACCCGCGCTCGCATTGCCACCGATGGTGATGCTTCCGGTGTTGACCACCGATCCGGTGAGCGCGCCGAGCGTGCGGATGCCGAAGCGGTTCTGCCCTTGCGCCAACGGCCCGTCGAGATCGCCGTCCTTGTCGCTGTCGGTGGCCTTGTAGGTCTCGTCGATCGTGATCGTGCCGCTGTTGGTGATATTGGCAGCCACCCCCGCATTGGCGACGATTCCCGCCGCATTACTGGCATCGGTCAGCTGGATCGTGCCTTCGTTGATCACGGCATGGTTGGAATTGATCGTCACCGCGACGCCCGATGTCGGCTTGATCGAACCGGCAGAAGTGATCTTGATGCTGTCCGCGCCACCATTGTTGGCGCTGCCGGTGGCGATGGGGGTAGTGCGCGCGGTGGTGACCGTGGTCTCGGCAAGGGCACCTTGCAGCGGGAGGAGCAGGGCAACGGGAGTCAAACAGGTGCAAGCCAGCAAGAGGCGCATGATCGTCCTTTCAGCTTTTCGGAAGCGGGGAGTGTGTTCTCTCCCTCAGACGATGCCGGGACGCGAAACCCGCAATGCAATTGTCATTCAGTAGCAATTATTTGTGGCAACCCGGATTTCAGAACGAGAAATCGGCGCCAATGGCGATCGTGCGCGGCCGCAAGGGCGTGATCTGATCGCCCTGCGCAAGCGTGAACGGCGAGCCCATGGCAAAACGATTGCCGCGGCTGTCGAGCAGATTCGACGCGCGGATCCAGAACGACCGGCCCTGGCGCGATAGCTCCACCGACAGGCTGGTATCGAGCACATCGCCCTGGCGGACGCCGAGGATCGGGCCGACGCCCAGCCGCGACCTGCCGACATAACGCAGCGACCCAGCCAGTGTCAGGGTCTCGCCCGCCTGGGTCTCGGTCTTCCAGTTCGCGCCGAGCCGTCCCGACAGGCGCGCGACATTGGGCAGGTCGTCGCCATCGACGATCACGGCGCCCTCCGGCACGGCCGTGCTGACCGGGTTGCCGCGCTGGGCGGACACAAGGAAGATGCGCGCCGAAGGCTGGGTCAGGCGGCTGTCGGCCCAAACGCCCGATGCCTCGATGGTGAAACCAGGCAGTGGCTGCCACGCCATATTGGCGTCGAGCGTGATGATGCGTCCATCGCCGATGTTCTCGGTCGTGGGCAATCCGTCGCTGTCGATCAGATCCGCCTGGATGTTGCGCCAGCGGGTGTGTGCGAATGTCGCATCGGCGCTGAAATTGCCGCTGTTGAGCGCCAGTCCGGCCTCGATGGCAGCGACATTGTCGGGCAGGAAGCGCCGGATCATGTCGTCGCGAACGCTGATCCCGCCGGGGCGGAAGCCCTCCTGATAGCGGACATGGCCCGACAGCGCATCGGAAAAGCGATAGCGCAGCCCTGCGCTCGGAAGGAACGCGGTCTGGCTGCGGCTGCGCGCGAGGCGGAAGGCATCGAGCGTCAGCGGTTGTTCGAGCGCCTCGCCCGACAGCCGTGCATGGGTTAGACGTCCGCCCGCCATCAGCACCAGCCTCCCGGTCAGGGGCAGGGCGAGATCGGCAAAGCTGGTCGCCTCCTCGACCCGGTTCTCGATTCCCGAAATGGCGGATACGCGCGCGAGTTCGCCCCGCGCGCGGCGGATGCGATATCGATTGCCGAGCAGCTGGCCTCCGACCAGCCAGGTCAGCCCTCCATCGGTCATCCCCGACAACCGGGTCTCGTTTGAAATCAGCCGGGTTTGCCCACGCTGGCGGAACAGGCTGGGGGCCTGGCCCGGCTCGCTTGCATCGAACGTCTCGTCGAGGTCGAGGCTGGTGATGGTGGTGGTGGTGAGCAACTCGAACGTATCCCAGGCCTTGGCGATCGAGGCCTGGCCCAGCCGGAAGCGGTTGCGAAAGGGCTGGGCAAAGGGGCTTGCGCGGTTCAGACGGTCGCCCAGCCGGTCGGCATATTGGCTGTCGCGCCCGTCGATGTTCTGCGCGGCACCGACCAGATCGATCGTCCACCCGTCGCCCGGCTCCAGCCTGGCGATGATCCGCCCGCCGGTGGTGTGCACGCGGTTGATGTCGTTCTTCTGCCGCAGTCGGTCGTCGATATAACCGCCGTCGCGCCCGGTATAGACCACGGCGCGCACACCAAGCTTGCCCTCGATCACCGGCGCGTTGAGCATCGCGCTCGCATCGAACGAGGGTTCGCCATGCCAGGTCGCGGCGACCGAGGCGGACTGCGCCGCCTGCCAGTTCGCGCTGTCGGGCATGTTGGGCAGCAGCCGGATGACCCCGCCCAGCGTGCCCGCGCCGTAGAGCGTGCCCTGCGGGCCTTGGCGGATCTCGATGAGATTGAGGTCGATCAATCGGAGATCGGGATCGGGCGCGTTGTAGTTGAGCCGCGCGGTGCCGAGATACTGGCCGACCACCGCCTGGGTGGGGCCGTTGAAACTGGTATCGGCAATCGCGCGCAGGAACAGCCGGTTGCGCCCCGGCCCGAGCTGCGTTGATCCGAGTCCCGGCACACGCTCGGCCAGCGCATCCGACCCGCGATTGTGCGCGTCGATCGCGAACTGGCCGTCCAGCGCGATCAGGCCTTGCTCGCGCGCGGCGCTGATTTCGGCAGCGGTTCGCACGCCCGTGACCACGATCTCTGCGACGGGCGGCGACAGGTCGGCAGGCGCGGCGACGGCCAGGCGCAGCGGCGTTCCGCTCGCGCGTGCCGCGGGTGCCGCGCGCACGATCCGCCAGTCGCGCGCCGACAGTCGCACCGCACGCGCGTTGCTGTCGTCGAGCAGCCGCCGTAGCGCTTCCTCGGCGGACATCACCCCGCGCAGCCTCCGCACCCGTTGCGCGCCGAGCTGACGATCGGTGAGGCCGATGCTGATCCCTGCCTGACGCCCCAACACGACAATCGCGCTGTCGAGCCGTCCGGCGGAGATATCGATCTGCGCCCGGGCTTCGGCATGCGCCTCGACCGGTGCCGCCAGCGCGCACAATGCGGGCAGCAGATACCGGGCCTTGAGCGGGCCGTCACGGCTGTGCATCGATGCTCACCAATTCCCAACCCTGTCCGCGCCGCACCGCACGTGCGCCCAATACCGGGGCGATCTGCGGCAGGGCATCGGGCGTGCGCCCGGCGACCTGCAGGATGCCGCTGAACCGCGCTCCCGCAAGGTCGGGCGAGACGGTCACGCTGGCGCCCAATGTGCGTTCGAGCGCCTGCGCCACCTCGTGCAGCGGCGCATCGGCAAAGGCGATCTGGCCCGATCGCCAACCGCCTATCTCGCGGGCCGCGATATCGGACACGGTGATGCGCCCGCTCGCGCCATCGATCTGGGCACGCCGCCCGGGGTTCAGGTGGACATTTTCGCTGTCCGGGTTGACGATCACCGCACCTTCCGACACCGCGACGTCCAGCCCGGCGCCACTGCGCACCACGTTGAAGGCGGTGCCTGCGTCGACCAGACGCACATCGCCCGCCTCAACGACGAACGGATCGGATTCATCGTGCCGGACGATGAACATCGCCTCGCCGCGTTCGAGCCTGGCGAAACGCGGCTCGTTCCGGTCGAGCGTGAGGCGGGTGCCGCCGTTGACGAGGATGCGGCTGCCATCCTCGAGCGCGATCGTCTTCGTCTGGCCGTTCGGGGTAATGACGCTGTAGGGCTGCGGCCGCATCTGCCAGAGCGGGATCAGCATGATCGCGACGATCGCGGCCGCCAGCGCCAGATAACCGCGCCGCCAGCTCCGCGCGCTGGCTGGCGGCAGGGGCTGCTCGTCGTTCGCCGGTTGCGGCAGGGCAGGGACAGCCGCGACCAGATCGGCCATCCAGCTCCCGGCGGCCATCGCCGCGTCATAGGCCTGGTTGTGGCGTGCATCGGCCTCGAGCCAAGCGGTCAGCGCATCCCAGCCGGCAAAATCGGCCTCCTGCGAGGCCAATGCCCATTCGAGCGCTTCCTGGCGGATATGTTCGTTCGTGTCTGTCATGCTGACCATCCTGAGACATGGACGTCGCCGCCGGGCTCATTCCGCATCGTGCATCTCCTTCAGGCGGATCAGCGCGCGATAGGCCTTTTGCAGATCCTTCTCGACCGTGCTGAGGCTGAGCCCGAGATGCTCGGCAATCGCGCGCTGGCCCAGGCCCTCGATGCGGAACAGGCGGAAGATGTCGAGCACCCGCTCGCCCTCGGCGCGCAGCACCGCCTCGGCCTCGGCCAGCGCCTGTCGCGCCGCGAGCGCGCGGTCGGGCAGCGGCGCGTCCGAGGCTTCGGCATCGCTGCTGTTGATCTCGATCCATTCGCCATCGCGTCTGCGCGCGCGCTGCGCCGAGCGATAGCGATCGTGCATCACATTGTTGAGCGCGCGGAACAGATAATTGCGTGGCTCGGCGATCGGGCTGGTCTGCGCTGCCGCCAGCCGCAGCCAGGTATCCTGGAAGATGTCCTCGGCGGCATCGCCCGCGCCGCGCGCCCGCAAAAAGCGCAGAAAGCCCTCCCGCTCTGCCAGCAGCAAAGCTTGAAGACCCTGCGAGGGCGGCGATGTTCCGGATTCAGGCAAGGCTAGGCTGACATTTGGGGTGGCGCACATGCTGGCAGACGTCACGCCCGATACCAAACCGTAAGCGAGATGCCATTTTTATTCGGCGAACGGAAAATCGATGCGGGATCGCGCGGTGGGTGACGTCTTCCCCCTGCAAGCGGCCATAACCCCCGGCTGGCTTGACGCGGTCCAAATGCCCCCTGGACCTGGTGCACCTTGAGGGAAGCGTTGTGCTAGCCGTTCCCTCAAGGTGCATTTCCCTGCTGGGGCGGGAGGTTGGAGTGCCCTGTTGTCGCGCGTGCTGATCCTGATCGCTGCTGCACTCCAGGCCGTGATGCCTGGACAGGCAGGCGCGGACCTTGTCCCCAGCGCAGACCTGATTTTCGTGCCGCCCGTGCCGGAGGATCAGCCGGTCAGCCTTCCCGCGACAGCCGAATGCCTCGCGCTCGCGCAGGTGCGCGCGACCCGGATCATCGCCGGCACGGGTATCGTCTACCAGATCTCCAGCCGCCGCCAGTTCATCAACCGCGTTCGCGGCAACGCCGATATGCTGCAGGAAGGTCAGATCATGCATGTCCGCACAAGCGGTTCGATGCTGTGCGCAGGGGATATCGTCTATCTGCTCGATGGGCTGACGGGGGCAAGCGTGCGCTTTGTCGGGCTGGGCAAGTTCGAGCGCTATGACGGTCGGCTCGGCCAGCGTCATTAGTTGCACGGAAGGGCAAGTGTTCGTGCGGCTCAGAACCGCCAGGTCATTTCGGCTCCGGCCATCCAGATGGTGCCGGAGCTTCCGGTCTGTTCGATGAAAGGGCCAGCGGTGAACGCTCCGGCCGAAGCGGCGAGAGTCAGGCCGCGCGGAAGATCGACGGAAAGGCCGATTTCGGCCAGGTTACCGATATGCCGGGCGCGCGCCGTCCCGGGCTCACGCAGTTCGCGGCCAGACAGATCGTAAATCCCTTCGAAGCGCGATGCGCGCCAGAACGCGGCAAGGTTGATCTCGATCGCAATGCCGCTGCCGGGATCGAGGACGATACCGGGATTGACGTTGACGATGTTGCGCGGGCCGAGCGGGGTGAGTTCGCCGAAATAGCGGCCCTTGGGAAACATCGCGTTGAACGATCCCAGACGGCGGTCGGTCGGCGAGCGGTCGCCGCTGGCGATATTGGCGCGCAGCCGCAGCAGCGGCGAAAGCGGGACTTGCGGAAAGCGGACCGAGGTTTCGGTGGCCTGCGACCAGGCGCGGATGGCCTGGCCGGCGAAGTGGCCGCGCTGGATCATCGTCTCCCAGTTCCATGCCAGCCTTCCACGCTGGCCGAACAGCCTGAGCCCGAAGGTATCGCGCTCCTCCCGCCCGCTGATATCGCCGAAGCGCGCGGTGCGGTCCGTGTAGCCGATCCAGTAGAGGTCGAAATGCACGTCCGGTGCGGGCTCCATGGTCAGATAGGCGCTGCGCAACCGGCGGCGGCGGACCGAGCCGTCGTCGAAATCGCCCGGCCCGATCTCGGTCGCCCAGACATGAAGGAGGTCGAGCCGCGCGGCTCCGCGCGCGAGGTTCACCTGCAGGCCGTCAAAAGGCTGGGGAACGTTGGGGCCGTAACGCTTGCCGACCAGGCGCTCGGACCCCAGCGCGATCAGCGCGCGACCGCCCCGCACGCCGAAACGCGTCCGGTCGTCCAGCGGCAGGGTGAGATCGGCATAGGCCTGCACCAGATCGATGCCGGTGCGATCGACCGGCCCCGCGCCTCCCGCGACACCTCGGGCATAGGCGAGGATCGGCTGCACCACCACGCTCACCGGTCCCGCCTCGGCCTTGACCATCGGGATGACGCGCAACCAGAGATAGCCGTCATCGGGCGCCTTGCCCCATTCCGGATCGGCATAGGCCTCATGGCGCAGCCTCGCTTCGCCGGTGATGCTGGTCGAAACCGCTTGCGGCCCATCTTGCGCGAGAGCAGGAAAGGGGGTGGCTGCCGCCATCCAGGCCACCAGCGCCGTCGCGGCCCGCCGCAGCAAGCGGCTGGGGCTCATCCCCGGTCGAGCTCGGCCATCTGTGGGTGGCGGGCGAAGACCAGCGTGCTGCCCAGGACGATACCGCCCGCAAGCATCAGGGAGGGGCCAAGCCCCCAGTTGAGCACCACCAGTGCCCCCAGCACGGCTCCGGCAAAGATCATGGCGACCGCCGCCAGCCGTGTCCGCTGGTTAGCGCCGTCGCCCGCGGCCAGCCGCGAATCCGATGCGAGGCCGGTTATCGTCAGCGTCAGCACCGTGGTTGACAGATCGGGCACCTTCAACTGCCGCACCACCGCGTTGCGGAATCCCATCGCTCCGGCGGTCAGTGCGATCAGCACCCAAAGCGTGGCGGGCGTGGTGGCGGCGGTCCGCTCGAACAGCAGGGCAAGTCCGCCTGCCAGGACCAGCATCGTGCTTTCGACCATGGCCGCGATCACCAACCAGCGGCTCAGCCGGCCCCTGGCGCGCATCCGCCATATCCGTCCGGCGATCACCGCGCCTGCCATGAACGCTGCCAGCGCGACGATATAGTAGGGGGCGTGAAAGCCCTGCGCCCCGACCGCGGCGAAACCGGCAAAGACGACATTGCCCGTCATGTTGGCGGTAAACACCTTGTCCATCCCCAGGATGCTCGCGGCATCGACCATTCCGGTGGTGGCGGACAGGACCAGCAGCAGCCGGACCAGGGGCGACGGCGTCTGGAGGGGCAGGGACTGGTTCATGGCATCGCGCTTTCGGAAGGGGTGTCGGATCGTCGCAACTTACGGATCCTGAGATTGTGGCGCGGCGGTCCATGACAGCCTGGCCACGAGGGCGAACGCCCCGACCAGACCGAGATGCTCGAAAAAAGCATTGGTCGCGTGAAAACGCGCCTCGCCCTGCATCGTCCAGAAATCATTGGCGACCAGCGCTGCGAGCAGGGTGAAGACTCCGAGCATGCCCGCGCCCAGCCAGATCAGCCGCCCGGAAAGGATCAGCGCCGCGCCGATGAGTTCGACCGCAATGGTCGCAGTGGCCCATAAGGCCGGGGGGCTCATCCCGAAATGCGCCTGCTCGGCCACCGCCCCAGGCCAGTCGGCCAGCTTGGTGAAGCCGCCGATCAGATAGGCGCTGACCAGCAACAACCGGGCAAGCAGGCCGGTCACCGGTGACCAAATAATCGAGGCAAGCGTGGAGGACAGGGGCGCGTGCATCGTTCAGACCGCCCAGCAGCCGCAGCCGAGCGTGCCCCAGAAGGTCTGCACGTCGCTCGCAGGAATATCCGCGCCCAGAGCGGCTGCATGGTCGTGCCCGTGGATCTGGCAGGAGGATGCGCAGCCGCACGCACTCGCCAGTGCAGCGGTCTCGGCGGGGGGACGATAATGGCCGCCGAACACTCGGACGGGCGACCAATCGGGCATCGCCGGGGGAAGGTCAGGGGCGAGCGGGGCAAAGTCGCCCTCGCCATGCACCACCGCCCCGCCTAGCAGCGTCAGCACCGATCGGATATGCGCGATCTCGGGCTCCGGCACTGCGAAGAAGTCTGCCGAGAGCAAGGCGCAATCGGCGAGCTGACCAGCCCTGATCTGCGCCTTCTTGCCGGTCTCGCTGGAAAACCAGGTATTTTCGTGTGTCCACATCGCCAGCGCCTTTTCTCGGGCGACGCGGTTGGCATCGGGATAGAGCGCGAGGCCGCCGACGGTGCGCCCAGTGACCAGCCAGGACAGCGACACCCAGGGATTGTAGCTCGCCACGCGCGTCGCATCGGTGCCCGCGCCGACGGGGATGCCCGCCGCGATCATCCGCGCGATCGGCGGGGTGCGTTCGGCGGCAGCCGCGCCGTAGCGCTCAACGAAATATTCGCCCTGGAATGCCATGCGGTGCTGCACCGCGATACCGCCGCCCAGCGCGGCGATGCGGTCGATATTGCGCTCGCTGATCGTTTCGGCATGGTCGAAGAACCAGGGGATGCCGGTCAGCGGAATGTCGCGGTTCACCTTCTCGAACACGGCCAAAGCGCGGCCGATCGTCTCGTCATAGGTCGCGTGCAGCCGCCACGGCCAGCGATGCTCGGCGAGCAGGCGGATCACCGGCTCCAGATCGCCCTCCATCGACGGCGGCATGTCGGGTCGGGCGACGCGGAAATCCTCGAAATCGGCGGCCGAATAGACCAGCATCTCGCCCGCGCCATTGTGGCGATAGCTGTCGTCGCCCTGGCCGGGCTTGACCTGTTTCACCCATCCGGAAAAGTCGGCCAGCTCCTCTTTCGGCTTTTGCGTGAACAGGTTGTAGCTGATCCGCACGGTGAGCTGGCCTTCGTCGTGCAGCTTCTCGATCACGCGATAATCGTCGGGATAGTTCTGGAAGCCGCCCCCTGCATCGATCACGCTGGTCACGCCGAGCGAATTGACCTCGCGCATGAAATGGCGGGTCGAGTTGATCTGATAATCCTCGGGCAGCTTGGGGCCCTTGGCGAGGGTCGAATAGAGGATCGTCGCATTGGGCTGGGCGAGCAGCAGCCCGGTGGGATTGCCGCGGGCATCGCGCGCGATCTCGCCGCCGGGCGGGTCGGGCGTGTCCTTGCCATAGCCGACGACGCGCAGCGCCGCCGCGTTGAGCAGCGCGCGATCATAAAGGTGCAGGATGAACACCGGCGTGTCGGGCGCGATGGCGTTGACCTCTTCGAGCGTCGGCAGGCGCTTCTCGGCGAACTGGTGCTCGGTAAAGCCGCCGACGACGCGGACCCATTGCGGCGCTGGCGTGCGATCGACCTGGCGCTTGAGCATCGCCATCGCATCGGCCAGCGTCGGCACGCCGTCCCAGCGCAGCTCCATGTTATAGTTCAGCCCGCCGCGGATGATGTGCATATGGCTGTCGATAAGCCCGGGGATAAGCCGCCGCCCGCCGGCATCGATCACCCTGGCTTCAGGTGCCGCGGCGCGAATCTCGGCTTCCGATCCGACCGCGAGAAAGCGTCCGTCGCGGATTGCCACAGCCTGTGCGCGTGGGTTGTCGCGGTCGAGCGTCGTCACAAGTGCATTCACGATGATCAGGTCTTCGGGCATGGCTACGGGCCTTCCGGTCGATCGGGCAGCGGCGGTGCCCGGAAGCAGCGACAGGGCGGAAGCGGCGAGCGCTCCGGTCAGCGTCTCGCGGCGCGTCGCGGTCATGACGGGTCCTTCGACGCTGGCGGTACCCCGGTGACGCGGGCAGCGCAGTTCGCCTTCCAGAAGGCGATGACCTCCTGCCCCTTGAGCACCTGTCTCGCCAGCGGCACCGCCTGTTCGCCCAGCAGCATGCCGAGCAATCCCAGCAGCGCGATCGCCGGAGGGGCGGGCGATCGCGTGCCGAGCAGACTGTACAATGCGCCGACCAGAAGACCGATGCCAAGCGCGACGAGATAGGGTTTCATGGGGCAGGAGCTCCCGTCTTCGAGGTCGGGATCAGGGGCGACGGTCAGTGACCTTCGGGATGCGGCGCTTCGTGCGCGAAGCTGCCGCGCTGCGGGGCCTTGTGCACCATGGTATAGGCATAATCGACGCCCATGCCGTAGGCGCCCATATGCTCGCGCACGATGGCCATGATGCCGTCATAGGTATCGCGGTTCGCCCAGTCGCGCTGGAGCTCGAGCATCGCGTTGATCGTGGTCAGCGGATGCGCGCCAGCCTGCTCCATCCGGCGGATGGCCGCCTCGTGCGCTTCGAGCGAGGTCCCGCCCGAGGCATCGCTGACGAAATAGACCTCGAAGCCTTCCTCGATCGCACAAAGCGTCGGGAAGAGCAGGCACGCCTCGGTCCACAGCGCGCAGATGACGAGCTTCTTGCGGCCGCTCGCCTTGACCAGCGCGACCAGCTCGTCCGAATCCCACGAGTTCATCGAGGTGCGCTCGATCGGCTTCTGCTGCACCACGTCGAGCAGTTCGGGCCAGATATAGCCGGAAAAGGACTCGGTCTCGACCGCGGTCAGGATGATCGGCACGCCGAACAGCTTCGCCGCCTTGGCCAGCGCCACGGTGTTGTTCTTGAGCAGCTGGCGGTCGATGCTGGTGACGCCAAAGGCCATTTGCGGCTGATGGTCGATGAAGATGAACAGCGTGTCATCAGCGTTGATCAGCTTTTGCGAACGGAAGGTCATGGGGGTTTCTCCTTGGGGGATGGGGTTCAATGCGCCTGGAGATGCGCTTCGAGGAACCAGAGCTGCTTGTCGGTCTCGCGCGAGATCTGGGTGAACAGGTCGGCGGTGTCGGCATCGCCGATGCCCCCAGCCTGATCGATGCCATCGCGCACCGCCTTGCCGAACGCGCCCAGGCTGCCGGCCAGCGCTTTGAGATGCGCTTCGCCGCCTGCGGCCTCGAGCGGATAGCCATAAAGCGTGGTGGCCGATGCGGTGGTCGTCACCCGTCCGTCCGCGACATGGCCGAGCGTGGTGATGCGCTCGGCGAGCAGGTCGACAAACTGCTCGATCTCGTCATGCACGGCGTCGAACAGCTGGTGCAGCTGCAGGAAATGCGGGCCCTTGACGTTCCAGTGCGCCTGCTTGGCCTGCGCCTCCAGGTCGAGCGCGTCGGACAGGCGCGCCTGAAGCAGCGCGCAGGCCTGTTTGCGCACATGCTCGGAAAGGTCGATGCGGCTTGTATAGGTCATCGCATCAGCCCTTGATGAACTTGAGCAGATCGGCGTTGATCACGTCGGCATGGGTCGAGGCCATGCCGTGCGGCAGGCCGGGATAGGTGATCAGCGTGCCGCGCTTGACCAGCTTCACCGCCAGCTCGGCCGAATTGGCGATCGGCACGATCTGGTCGTCCTCGCCATGCAGGATCAGCACCGGCACCTCGATGGCCTTCAAGTCCTCGGTAAAGTCGGTTTCCGAAAAGGCCTTGATGCAGTCGTAATGCGCCTTGGCGCCGCCCATCATCCCCTGACGCCACCAGTTGTCGATCAGCCCTTGGCTGACGGCCGCGCCGGGGCGGTTGAAGCCGTAGAACGGGCCACTCGGGACATCGCGGAAGAACTGCGCGCGGTTGGCGAGCAGTGCGGCGCGAAAGCCGTCGAACACCTCCATCGGTAGGCCGCCGGGATAGGCCTCTGTCTTGAGCATGATCGGGGGGACCGCGCCGATCAGTACCGCCTTGGAGACACGGCCTGGACGCGCACGCGCGACATAGCGGGCGACCTCGCCGCCGCCGGTCGAATGACCGATATGCACCGCGCCCTTGAGGTCGAGATGATCGGTGAGCGCGGCGACATCGGCGGCATAGGTGTCCATCTCGTTGCCGCTATCGGTCTGGCTGGAGCGCCCGTGTCCGCGCCGGTCATGCGCGATGACGCGATAGCCCTTGAGCAGGAAATGCATCATCTGGTTGTCCCAGTCGTCTGCGCTGAGCGGCCAGCCGTGGTGGAAGACGATGGCCTGCGCGTCCTTCGGCCCCCAGTCCTTGTAGAAGATCGAGGTGCCGTCCTTGGTGGTGATCGTACCCATATTGCGTTCTCCTGAAGCCGGGGTGCGGGGGGAAATTGCGAGCGAAGGGGCAGCGCCGAGGGCCGTCATGGCGGAGCCTGCGGCAATGAACTGGCGGCGGTCGAGATGGATCGGATTTCCGGTCATGCCATGTCCCCTTGATGCGTCCAGGAGGATGATCGGAACCGGCGCGCGCCGATACACCCGATCGGGTGAAGTCTCGCCCCGATTTTGGGTGCTTCGAAACGGCACCCTGCCATGATAGGGAGGGATTCCGGCGCCGCAGCGCGCTCAGACCCAGCGACCGAGGCAGGATTTCTCCGATGACCGCTGCTGAAGCAGCCCCGATCCGCATCCTGATCGTCGACGATCACCCGATCCTGCGCGAAGGGGTGCGCGCGATCATCGAGCCGCAGCCCGATCTCGAGGTCGCGGGCGAAGCGACCAGCGGCGCAGGCGCGATCGAACAGTTCAAGGCGCTGCTGCCCGATGTGGTGCTGATGGACCTGCGCATGCCCGAAATGGGCGGGGTCGAGGCGATGCAGGCCATCCGCGCGATCAGGCCCGATGCGCGTATCCTGGTGCTGACCACCTATTCGGGCGATGCCATGGCGATGGCGGCGCTGCGTGCTGGCGCTGCCGGTTTCCTGCTCAAGAGCAGCCTGCGCCGCGAACTGCTCGGCGCGATCCGATCGGTGCATCGCGGGCAGCGGCATCTGCACCCCGATGTGGCGCAGGATATCGCGCTGCATGCCATCCAGGAACCACTCACCCCGCGCGAGATCGAGGTGCTGCAGCTGATCGCGGGCGGGCATCCCAACAAGCAGATCGCCTGGAAGCTCGGCCTGGCCGAGGAAACCGTCAAGTCGAACATCAAGAGCATCTTCGGCAAGCTTCAGGTCCGCGATCGCACCCATGCGGTCACCACGGCGGCCAAGCGGGGCATGATTGAGCTTTGATGGTGCACGGCAGAAGGCGCTGCGCGCTGCGCTGGCGTTGATGCTGGGTGGCGTGCTTGCGCCGCTATGCGGAGCGCAACCGATCGCGGCGCAAAGCGAAACCGTCATGCCGCTGCCCGGCTACAAGCTGCACCATTGGTCACTCGAGGAAGGCTCGCCCAGCCGGATCAATGCAATCACCCAGTCGCGCGACGGCTTTTTGTGGATAGGGGGCGTCGACGGGCTGTTCCGGTTCGACGGCTTGCGCTTCGAACGCATTGGCCCGCGCCCGACCGATCCCGACCGCATCGTGGTCGCGCGGCTGCTGGCGGCGCGCGACGGGACGCTATGGATCGGCCTCGCGCGCCGCAAGGGCATGATCATATGGCGGGGCGGCAGGCTCGCTGATGCGGGCATGCCCAACCCGTCGCGCGAAGTCAGCGATATTGCGCAAGGGCCCGATGGTGCGATCTGGGTCACCCGCGGCGGGCGCGGGACCCAGTCGCTCGCGCGCTGGCATAAAGGGCGCTGGACCGAATTCGATGTGCGTTCAGGCCTGCCCGAAAAGCCGGCCTGGCACCCCTTGTTCGCGCACGACGGAACATTGTGGCTGACGATCGAGGATGCGGTCTATCGCAAGGTCGCGAACGCCGATCGGTTCGTACCGACCGGCATCGTCACCGAACCCCGCGCCACCCTGGCCGAGGCACCCGATGGCACGATCTGGCTGACCGAAAAGACGCGCACGCGCCCGATTGCCAGGAACGGCCAGGTGATCCGCGACAGCGCTGGCTTTGCCATTCCCTTCGGCATCCGCACATTGTTCGATCGCAAGGGCGATCTATGGATTGCCACCTGGAGCGACGGCGTGTTCCGGGTCCGCACGCCAGCGAGCCCGGCCCGAACCGTGGCGCATCTCACGACGCGCAACGGCCTGCTGTCGGACCCCGTGCGGGCGGTGTTCGAGGATCGCGAGGGCAATGTCTGGATCGGCGGCGAGATGGGGCTGAACATGGTCCGCAAGGTGCCGATCAGCCCGGCGCTGGGCGTGCCGAGCGATCCTGCGACCAACCGCATGCTGGCCACGGACAGCGCCGGCCAAGTCTATGCCGCCAACGACACGACGCTGTTCGAGATCCGGCCCGGCGAGCAGGCCAGCGCGATTTTCTCTTCGCCGACCGTGATCGAGGCGATCTGTGCGGCGCGGGGCGAGGGCATCTGGATCGTGCTGCGCGGCAAGGCCATGCGCTGGCTCGGGGGGAGGGTCGGCTCGGTCTCGCCGCTGCCTGACAGCTTCGCCGCCAATTCCTGCGGTGAGGATGCTGAAGGACGTCTTTGGCTGCCCGCGCTGCAAAAGGGGCTGTTCGTACTCGAACGGGAAAAGGCGCGCGCATGGCCGGGGGTGGTCGGCAAGACGCATATTCCCGGCAATGTCGCGATCATGGCCGATGGGCGCGCTGCCATTCATTTCCGGGGCGACGCACCGCGGGAAAGGAGCGCGTTGCCGTTTGTCGCGCTGGACGACAGGGCAGTGGCCAGCGATGGTATCGAAGGGCTGCTGCCCGCCAGACGCACCCTCTATACCAGCGGTGCGGCAGGGCTGGCTGCACCGCTGCTGCGGGGCAAACCGCTGCTTGCCTCCAGCCGCTATCCCTGGGCAAGTTCGATCAACGGCATGGTCCAGACGGAGGCGGGGGACACCTGGACGATCGGCGATCTGGGCGTGGTGCGCCTGAAGACGGCCGATCTCGAGCGCGCATTGTCCCTGCCCGGTGCCACGGTTCCCTATCGGCTGTTCGACTTTCGCGAGGGCCTGGGCAGCTTCGCCCAGAAATCGTCCGGGGCACAGATCGTCGCGGGGCGAGACGGACGCATCTGGTTTGCCACCCGCGACACGATCGAAACCATCGACCCGGCGGCTTTCGTCCGCAACGCCCGCCCGCCCGACAAGATGATCCGCGCGCTGACGGTTGGCCAGCAGACGGTGATGGCGCAGCCAGGCATCCGCCTCGACGCCAATGTCACCGCGCTCGCCATCGAATATACCGCCACCGTGCTCGCCGCGCCCGACCGTGCGCGCTTCCGCTACCGGCTGATCGGACAGCAGGATCAATGGATCGATGCTGGGTCGCGCCGGACGGCAACCTTTGCGGACCTAGGTCCTGGCGACTATCGCTTCGAACTCATGGCCGCGAACGAGGACGGGGTGTGGAGCCGCGAACCTGCGGTGCTCGAATTCACCATCGCGCATGCCATCCACCAGACCTGGTGGTTCCGCTCGCTCGCGCTGCTCGCGCTTCTGGGCCTACTCTATCTGCTCTACACCCTGCGCCTACAGCAGGTCAGCAGCCGGGTGCGCGTGCGGATGCTGGTGCGCACCAGCGAGCGCGAACGGATCGCGCGCGAGCTGCACGATACGATGATTCAGGGCGTGCAGGGGCTGATCTTGCGTTTTCAGGCAGTTGCGGACCGTTTTGCACATGATCCCGAGGCCCAGGCGATCCTGCAGCCCGCGCTGGAACGGGCCGAAGAGGTGCTGGTCGAAGGCCGCGATCGCGTCACGGGGCTGCGCACACCGCGGGTGCGTGACTTTTGCGAGGAGTTGGCCCGACTGCTGGGCAACGGCATGTATCCGCAGGACCGGATCGCGCCGATCCAGCTGACCCAGACGCCGCGTCCGATCGCGCCAGAGATCATCGACGACCTGCTGGCGGTGCTGGGCGAGGCGCTCAACAATGCCGTCGCGCATTCGCAGGCCAGCCGGATCGAACTCGGCGTGCGCTTCGGTCGATGGACCTTCGGTGCCTATGTCCGCGACAACGGCATCGGCATGCACGAAACGATCATCTCCGATGGCGGGCGCCCGGGCCATTTCGGGCTGCTCGGCATGAAGGAGCGGATCGAGGCGATCGGCGGCAAGCTGATCGTCGAGAGCGCGAACGGCTTCGGCACGGTGGTCGAACTGCAGATCCCCGCGCGCGTCGCCTATGCCTGATCCCGCTCGTCAGCGCGCAGAACGAGCCGTACCCCCGCTGCCGTTAGCGGCCATGGCCTTGGCGAGCGGAACATGGGCCCACAATTTGCCGACCTCGTCGTCCAGCCCGGTCAGGTCATAGCGCAGCAGCGATACCGGAAGGCGGCCCGTGTTCATCAGATAATCGTGAAAGTCCTTGATCCGGAACGCATCGCCCAGCTGCCGACGCCGGTCGACCAGCATTTTCTGCAGCTGCATCGCGCCAATCGTGTAGGTCATGCCATAGCCGGGCGGGCGGCGGATATAGATGCCCGCATCGACGCGCGCGACATCGTCGTCGAGATAGGGCGTCCACTCCTTCCAGAAGGCCATGGCCTCACCGACCGTCATCTCGTTGCGCTGCATCTTCACATCGCCGATCGTGCGCGCGGCGCGGAAGAGGCCGAAAATGTAGATCAGCTCGCGGGTGCGCGGGCGGTCGTCGAACAGCCCCAGTTGCAGCGCCTGTTCCTCCAGATAGAAGCCCCAGCCTTCGGTGCGCCCGCTGTCGCTGATATGCTTGCGGATGGGATGCGTCACCCGTGCGCCGGTCATCCCGTCGAAGCGATGGCCGGGAAAGGTGGCGTGCAGATGGTCGGGCGACGCATCGCGAAACTGCACCTGCTCCCAGAACATCGGGCCCTTGGGTCGCACGACCCAGGGAGCATTGAAGCCGACCTCCTGATAGGTGCCTGGAATGTAATCGGGAATCGTGATGATCTCTTCATCGCGCAACCAGGCGCGAATCTTGGCGTCAGTGCCCGCGAGCTGGGCCTCATATTCCTCGCCGCTGGTCGGCAACTTGAGCTCGGGCAGCTTGCGGTTGCGATGACGCTCGGTCGCATAATTGGACCAGTGCCGCTCGAGCTCGCGCTCGGCCAGGGTGACGATCTCGTCCGAATCATAGGGCATCAGCCTGACATGGTGGAGGAACCAGTCATAGGCTGGCTTGCCGACTCCTGCGGCGGCGGTCATCCGGGGGCGGCCTGCCACTAGCCAGTCGCGAAAGCCCGCGATCGCAGCCTGGGCCGCATCGATATCGGGCAGCAGATCGGGCTGCTGCGTCGCGGCGCGCGCGCGCAGATCGGCAAACCAGCCGATCAGCCCTGCCGGCTCGACCGCGCGATAGGGCATGCCATGGCCGACCCCGTCGCCGTTCGAAAGGCTGTGGATGGCAAGATCGGCATAATCCGCCGCGACCGAATCGAGGTTGATCCTCGCCTGGGCCAGATAGGCCGGGATCGCGCGGATACGCGCCTTGAACGCCTCGCTCTGGTCGGGCTTGAGCGGCAGATCGGTATAAGCCAGCCGCTGCAGTTCATCGACATACATGCCCGGATCGCGCGCCCAGGGCTTGGTGATGTTCAGCGTGAAATCGGCAAGGTCCATCTGCGCGCGAACGGCAAGATAATCGACCTGCTGGTGCCGATCCCAGCGGGCGACCGCAAAGCCGGGCAACTGGGCCTGGAACGCAGCCAGTTCGGCGCGGCGCTTGGCGACGGTTTCAGGGCTGTAATCGACGATGCCGTTCACCGCCTTGGGCGTTTTCCACGCGTTGAAGCGTGCGAAAAGCGTTTCGAAATCGGCATAGGATCCGGTGCCATTGGGCGGACCTGCAGGTTGCGTTGCCACTGCGGCAGGCGCTGTCTGGGCCAGCGCGACTCCGCCGGGCGCGGCAAGCAGGATTGCCAGAGTCGCAAGAGATGTCAGGCGCATGGGACCGTCTCCTTTCCCCATTGCCGGCACGGCGTTCCAGCCGTTGCGCAGCATCGATCGCTTAAAACGAAAAAAGCGTGAATATGGATATAGTGTGGCGGTCGCTCGGCCTCGTCAAGCGCTGAATTGATGCTTTCGGGGCAACGGTAGAACGGGTCTGGCGCAACAGGGAGCGCAAGTCGCCGGATTCGCTTGCGATCCACTGCAGCAAGGCCGTTTGTCGAAGAAAATCCCACTTTTAACAATATCATGCTGATTGAACCGCACAGCGCTGCGAGCTTCGGAGCGGGAGGGGCTCGCAACCGAAAATTATGCAAACCGGCCCTGAAAGATATTTTTCTTCCAGGGCGATTGACGACTTTGCG
This sequence comes from Acidovorax delafieldii, assembly GCA_001555775.1. Classification (GTDB taxonomy): domain Bacteria; phylum Pseudomonadota; class Alphaproteobacteria; order Sphingomonadales; family Sphingomonadaceae; genus Blastomonas; species Blastomonas delafieldii_A. Next base: position 74,235 of record LSHP01000060.1, read on the forward strand.
ACAATATGCTCAAAATCACGCAACTGTTCACGGGAATGATCGATCATCAGATCGGCGGTCGTGACGTTCGCAGGCGAGCGTTCATATCAGGGAGTTCAAAATGGTCATGAAGCGGGTTGGAATTCATCGGGCGGCATTGAAGTGCGGATCGGCACTGATGCTCACTCTGGCAGCGACGAGCGCGGCTTTCGCGCAGGATCAGGCGGCGGATCAGGAGCAGGCCGATGGCGAGGCGACCGATTCGATCGTCGTCACCGGTTCGCGCATTCCGCGCCCCGATGTCGAATCGAACAGCCCGGTCAACGTCATCGGCGAAGAGGAAATCAAGCTTTCGGTCACCGTCGAAAGCGAGCAGCTGCTCAACGCGCTGCCGCAGGCCGTGGCCGGACAGGGTGCGCAGTCGAACTCGGGCAACCTTTCGGCAACCGTCAACCTGCGCGGTCTGGGCGCCGTGCGCACGCTGGTGCTGCAGAACGGCCGCCGCATCGTCGGTGCGTCGCAGGACGGCGTGGTCGACTTGAACCTGATCCCGCCCTCGCTGGTGTCGCGGGTCGAGGTGGTGACCGGCGGCGCTTCGGCGGTCTATGGTTCGGACGCGATGGCCGGTGTCGTCAACTTCGTGATGAAGGATGATTTCGAGGGCTTCGAGGTCGGCGGCTTCTACGGCATCAGCGATGAAGGCGATGCCGCGCGCTACAATCTGGAATTCACCGCCGGCGGCAACTTCGCCGATGGCCGGGGCAATATCGTCTTCCACGGCAGCTATTTCGATCGCGCGCAGCTGGTTGGTGCCAAGCGCGACCATGCCATCGTGTTTCTGGCCGACGCGATCGTCAACGGCCAGCCGACGCTGGTGCCGGCGGGCAATGGCGTGACGCCGCAGGGCACGATCTTCTCGCCCCAGCTGGTGGGTCTGCGCGACCGTGCGGGCACGGCGATCGGCACCGCAGGCATCTTCTTCGCGCCCGAAGGCTGGCGCGCCTATCGCACGTCGGACGGCTTCAACGACCGCGTGTTCACCAACCTGCAGATGCCGATGAAGCGCTTGCAGGCGTCGGTTCTGGGCCATTACGACATCAACGATTCTGTCACCGCGTTCTGGGAAGGCTCGTACGTCCAGAACAAGATCAACTCGACCCTGGGTGCGGTGCCGATGAGCAGCTCGGGCTTCATCCCCGGCTTCCAGCTCGATCTGCGCAACCCCTATCTCGATCCCAGCCTGCGCGAATTCCTGCGGGTGAACCTCGATCAGGACGGCAACAACCTGGTGCCGGTCAACATCAACCGCCGCCTGCTCGATGGCGGCAACCGCACCAGCGACCAGACCCGCGACTTCTATCGCATCGTGCTGGGCCTGAAGGGCGCGCTGACCGATCGCCTCAACTGGGAAGTCTTCTACAACCAGGGCGAGAACAAGATCGTCGACAAGCAGGGCGGGGGCGTGCTGATCGACAATTTCGCCAACAGCTTCCTGACCAACCCGGCCAATCCGTTCGATTGCGCCGTCGCGGATCCGCGCTGCGTCACCATCAATCCGTTCGGCTTCGGGTCGCTGACGCCCGAGATGCTGGCCTATATCTCGACCGACCTGACCAATATCACCAACCTCAAGCAGAGGCAGATCGGTGGTAGCGTTACCGGCACGCTGTTCTCGCTGCCGGCGGGCGATGTCGGCATCTCGGTCGGCGCGGAATATCGCAAGGAAAGTTCGCAGTTCGATCCCGACCAGCTTTATGTCCAGGGCAAGGCGCTGTCGCGTTCGGCAGGTCTCAGCCCGACCGGCGGCTCGTTCGACGTCGCCGAGCTGTATGGCGAAGTCTATGTGCCTATTCTGGCCGACACCCCCGGCTTCGAGCTGCTGGCGTTCGAAGGCGGCGCGCGCTTCTCCGACTATTCGACCGCGGGCAAGGTCTATTCGTACAAGATGGGCGGTGAATGGTCGCCGTTCCGGGGCCTCAAGTTCCGCGGTCTCTACCAGCGTGCAGTGCGTGCGCCGAACGTGGTCGAGCTGTTCTCGGGCGCGACCAACACCGCGCCGCAGGCGGTCGACTTCTGTAACGCGGATGCGGGACGCACCCAGGCGGAGCGCGACTTCTGCGTCAATTCGCTCGGCGTTCCGGCCAGCGTGATCAACGTCTTCCAGCAGGAAAACCAGCAGATCCGCGCTGTCACCGGCGGCAACCCGAACCTGCAGGAAGAAACGTCGGACACCTGGTCGGTCGGCGCGGTCATCCGCCCCGAATTCATCCCCGGCCTCCAGCTCACGATCGATTATTACAATATCAAGATCGACGACGCGATCGGATCGTTCGGTGGTGGCCTGCAGTCGGTGATCAACGCGTGCAACGCCAACCTTTCGCTGACCAACATCTTCTGCCAGCCGCTGCGCAACCGCACGCCTGACGGCCAGCTGATCGACGTGCCGCTGCTCAACGCCAATATCGCCAAGCTCGAGACCTCGGGCGTCGATTTCCGTCTCGACTATCGCTATCAGCTGCGGGAAGGCAGCAGCCTCAACTATTTCATTGCGGGCAGCTATCTGATCGAGGCGATCACGCAGGGCAGCCCGGTGGCCGCACCGGTCGACTGCGCCGGCTATATCGGCGGCGGCAGCTGCACCACGGCCAACCCGACCTGGCGCATCACGCAGCGTCTGACCTGGGATGTGGACAATTTCCAGATTTCGCTGCGTCACCGCTTCCTGCAGTCGACCAAGGATGGGCGCATTGCCGGGGCGATTGCGTCGGGCACGCCGGCTCCGCTGCTGGCGCGGCCCGAGACGGGCGACGTCCATTATTTCGACCTCAGCGCCAATCTCAACGTGACCGAGAAGTTCCGCTTCTACGCCTCGATCGACAATCTGCTCGATCGCGATCCGCCTTTCTATCTGTTCGAGCGCGAGACGTTCGATGCGATCGGACGGCGTTTCACGGTTGGCTTCACCGCCAACTTCTGATTGCTAGCGCAAGGGCCGCAGCGGCATCATGTCGCTGCGGCCTATGGGCCGCCTTGTTCGGCGGCAGATCCAGACTGGGGTTGGGTTGATGAAGCGGATGGGTGCGTTGCGGTCGGCCATGGCAATGGCGGCCTTGCTGATGGCGTCGACGGCAATGGCGCAGGATCGGCCCTGGCCGCATGCTCCGGTGCATGGTGGGGCGGAAGTCGCCGGAACCTCGCTGTCGATCGACGAGCTCTATCAGCCGAAGAGCCTGATCGGTACCTCGCCCGAAGGCTATAGCTGGTCGCGCGATGGCGGCACCGTTCTGTTCCTGTGGAACGACGAGGGCTACAGCTTCCGTGACATCTGGTCCTATTCGCCGCGCACCGGCAAGAAGACGCGGCTGACCTTTCTGGGCCGTGACAGCAAGCCCGAGGCCGAAGCCAGGGGCGTTGCCCAGGCGGTGATGCTCGACGATGGCCGCGTTGCCTTCACGATGGGCGGACAGCTGCATATCCGGTCCGCCGACGGCACCATCACGAAAGTCGAAAGCGACAATCAGGCGATCCGCAAGCTCGTCCTCTCGCCCGATGGCAGGAGCCTGGCCTTTATCGCGGGCAATCCTTCCGACGCGCGCAACCGCGTCACCATCGGAGGGGTCCTCTGGGTGCGCCCGAGTGCCGCAACCGAGGACAAGGCCGCACGCCGCGTCGCCGGGTCGGACGATCCGAAAGTCTATATCGAGGACTATCACTGGTCGGACGACAGCAAGGCGATCGCCTTCCAGCAGGCCGATGACCGCGCGATGCCCGAGCGTGACATCTTCTACCACGCCAAGGGCGAGCAGCAGAACAATCGCGTCATCCGCGCCTTTCCCGGCGACGAGACGACCAATGCGAGCGTCGGCCATGTCGATCTGGCATCGGGCCAGGTCCGCATGTTCGAGCGCCCTGATGCGAAGCACCATATCTGGGGCTTCGGCCTGTCCGGGAATGGAAAGAGGCTGTTCGTCAGCGGTTCGGACATGGAGGCCAAGGAGCACACCATCTATGTCTATGACGTGGCGACAGGTGCGCGCGAGACCTTCTACCAGCTGCGCGAGGACAAGCATCTGCGCCCCGACTGGCAGGTGACCTGGGCGCCGGGCGATGATGGCCTGATCATCCTCACCGATCGCGATGGCTGGCTGCATCTCTATCATCAGCGGGCCGCCGGACAGGCCCCGCGTCAGATCACCAGCGGCAAATGGGAAATCGCCAATTTTGAGGTCGATGCGGCGCGCGGTCAGATCTATTTCACCGCCAACAAATCCTATCTGTCCGACCGCCAGATCTATCGCGTGCCGGTGGCCGGCGGCGCAATCCAGCAGGTGAGCGGCGCAGCGGCGGGAACGCACGAGCCGGTCTATGGCCCTGGCTTCCGCCATATCGCCGACTGGTACAGCAATGACAGCACGCCGCCCGAGCTGTTCGTCATCGATACTGCAAAGCCCGCCAAACCCGTCCAGGTGACCAAGTCGCCCCAGCCCGAATTCTACAAACAGACTTGGGCGAATATCGGCTATGCCGAGTTCCCCAGCCATGTCGACGGGGTGAACCTCGTCGCGCGGGTCAGTCTGCCGGCCAATTACGATCCCGCGAAGAAATATCCGGTCATCGTCGGCTCGGTCTATTCGGATGCGGTGCGCAACCAATGGGGCGGCAGGCGCGCGCACCCGACCTGGGGTCTGGACCAGTATTTCGTCTCGCAGGGCTATATCGTGCTCAACGTCAACGTGCGTGGGTCATGGGGGCAGGGGCGCGACCACAACCAGACCCAGCTGCACAGCTATGGCGAGACCGATATCAACGATCTGGAAAGCGGCGTCCGCTTCCTGATCGAGAAGGGCTATGCTGACCCGAAGCGTATCGGCCTGTGGGGGTCCAGCTATGGCGGGCTGATGACGATCATGTCGCTGTCCAAGAAGCCGGGCGTCTATGCGGCGGGAATTGCGGGTGCGCCTGCGACCAATGTCTGGCATGCATACCCTGCGCAGATGTGGATCATGGGGCCGCCCGACGGTCCTGACATGCCCGCGCGCTACGAGGCGCAATCCGCGCTCTATCAGGCCAAGGGGATCAAGGATCCGCTGATGATCATTCACGGCACGCGCGATCCGGTCGTGCTCTATTCGGACACCATCGCGCTGGCCGAGCAGATGATCGACCGCGAGCAGATGTTCGAGCTGGTGACGCTGCCCGGCGGCAACCATGCCTGGGCCAGCGACAATCTTCGCCAGGCGCGCTTTGCCTTCAAGAAGATGGCCGAGTTCTTTGACCGCAATGTCAGGAACAGGAAATAAGATGCTGAAGACGTTCGTTTCTGCGGTTCTGACGGGTGCGATGCTGGCAGCGGCTCCGGCAGCGCTGGCGCAGGCCGAGGTGCAGCAGCTGGGGGCCGATTTCTGGGCCTGGCGCGCCACGACCCAGCCGGCCACCAGCGACGATATTCCCCGCATCGTGCGGCCCGAAGGCTGGACACCCGATTGGTCGCCCCGCGCCGTGGCAGAGCAGCGCAAGGCGCTCGCGATTTTTGAGGCCAAGTGGAAGGCACTGGCGGACAAACCGCAGACCGCCAGCGAGAAGGTCGATTACCGGCTTGTCGGTTCGGCGCTGTCGCGCGTCCACTGGGAGCTCGACCATGTTGCCGCGTGGCGGCGCCAGCCGCATTTCTATGTTGCACAGGCGCTGGGTCCGGTGTTCGAGATACTGCTGCCGCCGCCGCCGGTGGAAGCCGCACGGGTCGAACAGGTCATCCGGCTGCTCGACAACGCGCCTGCGGTGCTGGCAGCGGGCCAGGCCAATCTCGACGACATGCGGGGGCCCTTTGTCGATGCGGCGCTGGCGCAGATCGCGATCGTCCCGGACAGCCTGAAAGGCATGGCGAGCGGCCTTGCGCCATTTGCAAATGCCGGGCAGCGCAAGCGGCTCGACGCCGCCGTGGCCAAGTCGATCAAGGCGTTCGCCGCATTCGAAACCTTTCTCAAAAATCGTCGCGAGGCATTGCCCAGCCAGACGGCGGTGGGGGGAGAGAGCTATCGCTTTTTCCTGAGCAACGTAGCTCTCTACCCCTATACGCCCGAACAGCTTGCCCAGATGGGGCGACAGGAATGGACCCGTTCGGTGCTGTTCGAGGAGCTCGAGCGCAACCGCAATGCGGGCATGGCAGAGCTGCCGATCGGCGCTTCGATCGATGCCGTGGTGACCAAGCTTGCTTCGGACGAGAGCGATATTCGTGCGTTCCTCAAGGACAAGCGGCTGCTGACCGTCCCCGACTGGGCCGGGCATTACAACGCGCTGCCGTTTCCGGCCTATCTTGCGCCGATCGGGTGGTTGGGGCGCACCTTCGATCTCACCGACCGCACCCGCGTGGGAAAGAACGCGACGGTTTATCTGCCCGATCCATCGCCCAACCTCGGCTATTTCAACCTTTCGATCGCGCGCGATCCCAGGCCGATCATCGTGCATGAAGGTGTGCCGGGGCATTTCTTCCAGCTCACCTTGGGGTGGAAGCACCCCAATCCGTTGCGCCGTCATTATTATGACAGCGGGGCCAACGAGGGGACGGGCTTCTATGCCGAAGAGATGATGCTGCAGGCAGGGCTCTGGGACAATGCGCCCAAGACACGCGAGATCATCTACAATTTTGCCCGCCTGCGCGCGCTGCGCGTCGAGGTCGACGTGAAGCTCGCCACCGGGGAATTCACTATCGACCAGGCCGCAGACTATCTGCAGGCGATGGTGCCGATGGACCGCGAAACCGCCGAAGAGGAAGCGACATTCTTCGCCGCCGCGCCCGGCCAGGCGATCAGCTATCAGATCGGCAAGATCCAGACGGCCGAGTTCCTCGCCGAGGCGCGGGTGCGCGAGGGCAAGGCGTTCGATCTCAAGCGGTTTCACGACTTTCTGTGGCTGAACGGCAATGTGCCGATCGCGCTGCAGAAGGAAGAATATCTGGCCATGGTCGCAGGGAAATAGGGGAGCGATATGCGCATCATCAAACTGGTCGAGCCGCAATCGGGCCTGTCCGCCCGCTGCCGGTTGCTCGATGACGCCGCGCCGGTTTCGGCGGCTTTCCTGTGGGAATTGGCCGAGCGCAAGGCCGGGTTCGAGGCGATGCACGCGATCTGGACCGGGCCCGAAATCTCGGTGCCGATGCCGGCGAGCACGTTGCCCCAGGGCATGGCGCAGCCCGCCATACCGGCGGAGAACGCCACTTCCTATCCGGAGGCAGGCGACATCGTCCTGGCCTATCTTGCCGCCGGCAGCACCAAGGGACTGCCGCCGGGCGATTTCTATGACATCGGCCTGTTCTACGGTTCCGGCGGCCGCCTGCTGATGCCCTTTGGCTGGATCCAGGCCAATGTCTGCGCGCGCATCCTCGACGAGGATCTCGCCAAGGCGCAGGCCGATTGCCGTGCCATCCGCCGCAACGGCGCGTGCACGCTGTCGCTCGAAACCGCCTGAGGACAGCGCGCCCATGACCTATGCCGATCTCATGGCCCTGCTGGGCAACTGGCTGCTTCCCGGATCGCTGATCGCGATCATGGCCTCGATGGGCCTGTCGCTGACGGCAGACGATTTCCGCCAGGTGTTCCGCAACCGCCGCGCGCTGATCTTCGGTGTGTGCTCGATGCTGATCGTGCCACCGGCGATCGGCCTCACGCTTGCACTGACCGTCGCGCCGACGGCCGCGCTCGCGGTCGGCTTCGTGCTGCTGGCGACCACGCCGGGGGGCATGCTGTCGAACCTGTTCACCGACATGGCCAAGGGCGATCTGGCCCTCTCGATGTCGATGACGCTGATCCTCAGCATGATCTACATCTTCGTCGTGCCCTTCTATGCGCATTTCGCGCTGCTGCACTTCATGGGGCTCGAAGCCGATGTGAACGTGCCGCTCGCTTCGTTCTTCTGGGATATTTTCTCGATCACCGTGCTGCCGGCTGCCACCGGCTTTGCGGTGCGCGCATGGCAGCCCGGCTTTGCCCTGTGGTTCAAGCGCTATCTGAAGAATATCGCCACGATCGTGCTGTTCAGCTCGTTTGCGGTGATCCTTTACGACCAGGTGCCGGTGCTGCGCGAAAATCTGGGGGCGCTGTTCTGGATCACCGTCGCGCTCAACGTGTTGATGGTCGCGGTGGTGATGACCATCGTGCGCTTTGCCGGCTTCACCCATCGTGAGAACGTCGCGATCGGCATCGAGCATCTGATGCGGCAGGAAGGCACCGCGATCTTCATCGCCGTGTCGATCGTCGGCAATAACGAGATGTCGCTGCCGATGATCATGAACACACCGGTCGCGCTGTGCGTCGTGCTCGCCTTTGTCGCCGTCGCGCGGCGTGTCGGCCCCGGGCCCGAACGACAACCTGCCATCGTCTGACCGTTTCGACCTTTTCACCGCCCTCGACTGGGCGAACAGGATAGTTGCCACCATGAACCTGATCCCATCGGCAGGCTTGAAGCGGGACATTCGCTTGTCCGCGTCTGCCGTGATCCACTCTGCCGCCAAGCTGTCGGAACGGCTGTGATGCAATATCAGCCCATTTCCCCACGCCGACGCCCGAAAGGCCTGACCAGCGCTGTCTGGACCGCCAATGCTGCGCCTGCGCCGCAGGTCGACAGCCTGGTCGGCGTCCACGATGTCGATGTGCTGGTCATCGGCGGCGGCATTGCCGGAATGACGACGGCACTGCATCTGGCCGAGCGCGATGTCGATGTCGCGCTGATCGAGGCGGGACAGTTCGGCGATGGCGCCACCGGGCAGAGCGGCGGCATCATCGCGCCCGATTATATCCGACATACACCCGAGACGATCCGCGAGGTGCTGGGCGAGGCGGCAGGCGAGCGGCTGACCGACATGATCGGCCGATCGGGTGCGCATGTCTTCGATCTGATTCGGCAGAACGAGATCGAATGCGACATGCATCAGGACGGGTTCTACACGCCTGCGCATACCGAGGCGCTGGCCCAGCAGCAGCGTGACATGGCTCGGCAGTGGCAGGCGCGCGGCCGCCGGGTCAGCTTTGTCGACGGCAGCCAGACCCGGGCCCTGTTCGGCACCGATCGCTATTGCGGGGCGCTGCGCTTCGAGGATGGCGGCGGGCTCAACCCCCTGGCATTCGTGCGCGGGCTCGCGCATGTCGCGATCCGGCGCGGCGCCAAGCTCTATGCGAACAGCCCCGTGCGGCAGCTCGAACGCAAGCAGGGGCAGTGGTTCTGCTATACCGCCAGCGGCACCCTGCGTGCACGGCGTGTGGTGCTGGCGGCCAATGGCGGCAATGCCGCGCTGCATCCGACGATGCGCCGGACCTCGCTGCCGCTCAATGTCTTTCAGTTCGCCTCGATGCCGCTCGATCCGGCGCAGCGCCAGGTGATCCTGCCGCGCGGCGGGGCGTTTACCGACAAGATGCCCTATCTCTTCACGGCCCGGCTCGACGGGCTCGGCCATCTCGTTTCCGCCTTCCCGATGTCGTTCGCGGTCAATGGCGAGAAGGCCCTGTATCGCGAGGCCAAGCGGCGGCTGAAACAGTATTTTCCCGCCATGCCCGATCCGCAGATCGATTATCTCTGGCACGGCCTTGCCTGGGTGAACACCTCGTTTCTGCCCGAAATCTACGATCTGGGTGACGATGCCATCGCGATCCAGGCCTGCAATGGGCGCGGCCTCGCGACCAACACGGTAATCGGATCGGAAGTTGCGACCATGCTTGCGACCGGTGACGCGGGTGCGCTGTCGGTTCGTCCGCGCGCGCCGGTGCCGGTGCGGTTCCATGCCGGTGCATCGCTGCTGCCCAGGTTGCTGATGTCGATGGCCTATCTTACCAATTGAGTTCCATGCGCCTTTCACCCTCCCTTGATGGAAGGCCATGGCCGGTCGGGGCGCGGGCAGGTCGATTGGCCCGCGCCCTGGCCATCGCAGGCGCCGCCTGGCTGGCCTGCGGATCGGTGTCGGCACAGCCGGCATTCGCCGATATCGTTGCACAGTACGAACGCTTTTCCGCCGATCATCCGATGGAGGCCGGGCGATCCGACCCTGCGCGCGCGCGCGAAGGCTGGCCCGACGAGACTCTCGAGGGCATGGCCCGGCGGCGGGCTGCGCTGCTGGACCTGGCCGAGCAACTCGACAGGCTGGATGACGCCGCGCTCACCGAGGCAGAGCGGACCGACCGTCGCTATCTGCGAGCGCTGATCGGGTGGCGGATCGAGGGCATCGATTTCGACGAGCGCCGCTTCGCCTTTGTCGCGCACGAAGGCTTCTACAACACGCCCTATGCCGTGGCACGCGGGCTCGACATCCGGTCGCAAGCCGATGCACGCGCTTGGGTGCAGCGGATGCGCGGCATCACCCGCTATTTTGCCGAGCAGCGCGCCAATCTCGAGCGCGGCGTGGCCACGGGCTGGACCAATCCGGCCCCGGTGATCGACGTCGCGGTCGCCATATTGCGCAAGCAGATCGCGGTGCCGATCGCCGACGATCCGATGCTCGGCCCGCTCAAGGCCTATCCCGCGCTCCTCGCCGAGGCGCAGGCGCTGATCGGCAGCGACATCCGTCCGGCACAGATTGCAATGCTCGCCTATATCGACGGACCCTATCGGACGGCGGCACGCAAGGAGCTGGGCATCGCAGCGGTGCCGGGCGGGCGGGCCTATTATGATTTCCTGCTGCGCTATTACACGACGACCGATCTTTCGGCCGAAGAGATCCACGCGCTTGGGCTGGCCGAGGTCGAGCGCATTCGCGGCGAGATGGACAAGGTCATCGCCGCGACCGGTTTTACCGGGAGCTTTGCCGAGTGGCTGCGCTTCCTGCGCACCGATCCGCGCTTCTATGCGACCAGTCGCGAGGGGCTGATCGAGAAATATGCGGCGGCTTCGAAGCGGATCGATGGCGTGCTGCCGCGCTATTTCTCGGTCCTCCCGCGCCAGCCGTTCACCATCGCGCCGGTCCCGCCCGAGCTGGAAGATGGCTATACCACTGCGCGCGGCGGTGGCGGCGGCGATTTCGCCAAGGGCTTTGCCGGAACGTTCGTCGTCAACACCTCGCATCTCGACCAGCGCCCGCTCTACGAGGTCCCGGCGCTCAGCCTGCACGAGGCGGCCCCTGGCCATCACACCCATGGCGCGCTGACCAACGAGAACGCGGCGCTGCCCTCGTTCCGCCGCGCGCGCGATCTGCTCGCCTTTCGCGAGGGCTGGGCGCTCTATGCCGAGCGCCTGGGGCACGAAATGGGGGTATATCGCGACGGCTATGAGGCGTTCGGCAGTCTGTCGACCGAGATGTGGCGCGCCTGCCGGATGGTGGTCGATACCGGCATCCATGTCATGGGCTGGGACTATGCCCGCGCGCGCCGATGCTTCGAGGAGAATACCGCGCTCGCCGACATCAATATCGACAGTGAGCTCGCGCGCTATATCGGTGCGCCCGCCGGGGCGGTCGCTTACAAGGTCGGGGAATTGCGCATCATCGCGATGCGCGCACGGGCGGAAAAGGCGCTGGGGGCACGGTTCGACATCCGCGCGTTCCATGACCTCATTCTCGCGCAGGGGCAGCTGCCGATGACCCTGCTCGAACAGACGGTCGATCGCTGGATCGCTCAGCAGGCCGTAGGGCGCTGATCCGCCCTCAGCTGGACGGGACGATATCGAAGGCGATGGTGGTGCGGTGCTGCGTGTCCTCAAAGGGCACGGTGCCGTGATAGAAATAGGACGGAAACAATACCAGCAGGCCAGGCTCGGGGCGGACCATGTGGAGGATCTGCTCGCGGTCGCCCAGGTTCAGTCCGGTCTCGCCGAACTTGAGCCAGCCGCTCTGCCCGTCGCCGACCGCAGGCGGCACCGCGACATAATAGACCGCGCTGATCCAGCCTTCGGGATGGATATGGTTGCTGTGATGACCGCCGCTCGACAGCCGCACCGACCAGGAGCCAGAAAAGGCAAAGCCGCCGGATTTGCGGGCGAGGAACGGATGGCTGGGGTCGTCGGGCAGCGCGGCGATATGGCGCTCCACCGCCTGGCGGATCATTGCGCGCACCGTCACGATCTCGGGCAGTTCGCGCGCGAAAAGGTCGTCGGTGGTTTGCGTGCCGCCGCGCAGCGTCTGTTCGAGCGGCGCGGAGCGGGCCTTGTGCAGCGTGCCCAGCGCCGCATCGAGCGCGCGGTTGAAGGCGGGGGCATCGCCACCGGGCGGCGTCAGCATCGCGGTGCCGATCAGCCTGGGATCGATCAGCCAGTGGAATCGCGCGTCTCCGGTCAGCCGCCAGCTCAGGCCTTGCAGCGCCAGCGCCTGCTGGTCGTGCGCGTCATCGTCGAGCCGGGTCGCGATGCGCTGCATCGCCTCGCCGATCCGGTCAGTGATGATCAGGCAGCGCCCCGATTCGCGCAGGGTGGGCGGGTGGCGCGGCTCGATTTGCAGAGCAGCGTCGAAAGCCGCAAAGGCGCGATCGGGTTCGCCGCAAGACCAGCATGCCTGGCCGAGCCGAAAGCGCAGGTCGGCCCCCCCGATGCCTCGCGCCGCCGGATCGGCCAGCAGTGCTGCCGCTGCCCGAGCCTCTCCCGCCAGTGTCAGACGCTCCGCCAGCCCGCACAGCAATCCAGCGTCGTCCGGGGCCTCCACCAATGCATCGCGGTAGCTGGCAACATGACCGACGTGATCGCCTTGCTGCCAGAGCAGGCGGCTGAGCGAATCGTGCAGATCGGCATCGCTGGGGGTCAGCGCGATGGCGCACCGATAGGCGGCGGCCGCGTCTGCCACCCGTCCCAGATCCTGCAGGCAATGGCCGCGGTTATAATGAATGCGCGGATCGTCGGGGGATAGTGCGGCGCTGCGATCGAACAGCGGCAGAGCTTCTTCGGGGCGCCCCACGAGCCGCAGCGCGACGGCCAGATTGTGCAACCAAGGGCCGTGATCCGGCCGAAGCGCCAGGGCGCTGCCATAGGCCATGACCGCCTGCGCCTGATCGCCCATCGCAGCAAGTGCCTGGCCCAGCACGGCCCAAGCGCGGGCCGAGCCAGGCTGCGCGCGCACCAGGGCCGCCATATGCCCCGCCGCTTGCGATGCCCTGCCGAGCGCGATCAGCGCGAGCGCACGGTTGATATCGGCATCGGCATAATCGGGCTCGAGCGCGAGCGCCTTGCCATAGGCCTCCAGCGCTGCTTCCTGCTGGCCCGTCGCCGTACAGGCATTGCCCAGATTGTTGAGAACATGGGGCTGGCGCGGCTCGATGGCCAGCGATTGCCGGAACAAGGCGATTGCCGCAGGCTGGTCGCCCCGCTGGCGCGCCAGCATGCCGAGCAGTTGCAGCACGTCGGGGTCGCGAGGCGCTGTCGTGCGCAGATGCTCGAGCAGGGCCTGTGCCTCTTCGAGCCTGCCGGACCGCGCCGATGCCATGGCCCGCGCAAGCGCATTAGGGTCGGCACGCGATGATCGTGTCTGTTGCAAACTCGTTTCCGCCGCTGCTTGCCCTGGCATCTCGGGTCGTGCGAGCAGGAACAGCAGCTTTGATCGCGCCGGTCAACGGCTTCGCAGCAAGAATCACATGCAAATGCACATGATTCGGACGGCCGCGGGTCGCGGCCGAACCGAGCGGTGGCTATTCGATCGGCAGCTTGCTGAGATTATCGCTGATCTTCTTGAGTGTCCGAAGCAGGTGCGCGATGTCGCGGTTGCTGATGCCCACCATCGCGCGCGAGAATTGGCGTCCTACGATCGGGGTCAGCTTGCGCAGCGTCTGCTGGCCGGCGGGGGTCAGCGTGACTTCGGTAATCCGGTTGTCTTCGGGATTGGGCTCGGTCGAGACGAGCCCCTGTTCGACCATGCGGTCGATGATCCGGCTGATCGTCGATCTTTTGGTGAGCGCCGCCTCGGCAATCGCCCCGATGCTGGCGGGCTGCTGTTCGCGCAATACTGTCATCACGCGATAGATAGGCTTGGACACGCCATGCTTGTGCAGCACCTTGTCCATGTCTTCGTGATATTTGAAATCGGCATGCGCCATCAGATAGAAGGGCGAGTTTTCCAGGCGGAATGTCGGGTTGCTCGGGTCATATTCGCCGCGATTTTCCACCTGCTCCCCTTCCTGACGTACCGTTGCTGCTGCCGAGCTTGCGTTCATGTTTTCTCAAAAGCCTCGATTGATCAAGCGGTTCCATCGCAACGGACCGCCAAGGGGATCGAACTAGCCGAATACATGTGTATTTGCACTGAGTTATGACAGCCGTGTGGAAGAAAATGCCTGTCGCTGCCAATAGTTTTGTTGCTGGCAGGGCGGCTGCAGCCCCAATGCTGCAAGCCGTTCACGCCCCTTGGGCCGGAGCGATCGTGAACCGCTGCATCCTCGGTCGGTGTCAGCGGGACGAGTCCGCGCAATAAAATTGACAAAAATCGTGTGAAGTTGAATATATCTGCGGTGAAGTGCGGGGCAGGCGACAGGTTCTGACCCAGCAGGCTGGAGGAGATGCGCATGGCGTTCGGACGGTGGGGACTGGGTTTTGGCGCTGCAGCGGTGCTGCTGGCTGTGGCGACGCCTGCAACCGCGCAGGAAGCCCGCCAGCGCTGGGAACAGCTGTGCCAGATTCGCAAGGACAAGCTCGACCTGATTCTGCCCGAAGCGATGCGCGAAAACCGAATCGACATGTGGATCGTCGCCTCGCGCGAAGGGCATGACGATCCCAATGCGATGCTGCTGGGCGGCGGCTATGTTGGCGATATCGGCTATTATGTGTTCACCGATCGCGGCGAGGGGCGGATCGAGCGGGCCGCGTTCGGCATCGGCGGTGCGGCCTTCGATCAGTGTCCGCTCTATGACCTGCGCAAGTCGCCCGCGGACCTCAAGGCATTCATCGCCGAGCGCAATCCGACGCGGATCGGCGTCAATATCGCCTCCGAAATCGGTACGGCGGACGGTCTCAGCTATTCGCTTCACCAGAAGCTCGTCGAGACACTGGGGCCGGAACTGGCGCAGCGGCTCGTCCCGGCGGAAAAGCTCGTGTCCGATTTCCGCTCGCGCCATGCCGCCAGCGAAATCGCGGCCTTTGCCCGCGCGGGCGAATTCTCGCGCACCATTGCCGAGCGCGCGCTCTCGAACGAGGTGATCACGCCGGGCAAGACCACCACGGGCGAGGTCGCCTGGTGGATGATGGAGGAACTGCACAAGCAGGGCCTGGGCAACAGCTTCGGCATCCCCAGCATCTACATTCTTGGCCCCGGTCCGCGCGGACCCGTTTCGGGCGATCATGTCATCCAGCATGGCGACCTGATCACGATGGACTGGGGGGTGAATTTCCTGACCGCCTATACCGACATGAAGCGCATGGCCTATGTGCTGAAGCCCGGCGAGAATGCGCCGCCCCCCGGTGTCCAGCGCGCCTTCGACAAGGCGCGCGAGATCCGCCAGATGATCCTCGAGGTGATCCGCCCCGGCGTCACCGCAGGCGATGCACTGGCCGCAGTGAACCGGCGCGTGGCCGAGACCCCTGGGCTCGCACTCGGCAAATATGACGATCCAGTGGCCGATCCCAAGGTGTCCGATGTGGTGATTGGCAGCCATTCGGTGGGCGATCTGGGGCACGGATCGGGCCCGTCGATGGCCGAATTCAATCCGCTGCGGATGACCTATGCGCTGCGGCCCGGCAATTTCCTGTCGATCGAGCTGTTTCTCTACACGCCCGTACCCGAATGGGGCACGCGCAAGATCAAGATTCCGCTCGAGGACAATGGCATGGTGACCGAGCGCGGCTTCGAATGGACGGCGCCGCCGAACAATCGCATCCTGTTGATCAAGTGAAGCGACCGCGCGCACGGGGCTTTTGCGACGACGTGCCCACCGCCGTTCTGCGTGCGCAGCCGCGGGCCGCTTGCGAACCGCCGGACCGGAATATCGCTTTGGGGGAAGTTAAAGCTTGAAATGTTACATATCACGCAATTATGCATATGTCTGCACAGCAGCGGAGAGCAAGAATGAAATGGCCGGCACAGCGCCTCGCATCGGGATCGAAGAAGAGCTTCGGCATGTACGACGAGGCTGCGAAACTCGACGCTGCGGGGGTTGATCTCATCCATCTGGAATTCGGGCGGCCGCATGCCGATACGCCCGACCATATCAAGCAGGCGACCAAGGCCGCGCTCGACGCTGGCATAGTCCATTATGGCGATTTTCGCGGCACGCTCTCCTTCCGCCAGGCGCTGGTGAAGAAACTGCGCGATTTCAACAAGCTCGATTACGGCGTCGATGAGGTGCTGGTGACCAACGGGCTCACCCATGCCTCGTTTGCAGCGTTCATGGCCGCGATCGATCCGGGCGACGAGGTGATCCTGCTCGATCCCTATTATCCGCAGCATATCGGCAAGACCCAGCTTGCAGGCGGCAAGGTGGTGATCGCGCATCTCGACAAGGCCAACGGCTTTGCCATTACGAAAGAGGCGATCGCCGCCAAGATTACCGGCAGGACGCGGATGATCGTGCTGATCAACCCGGCCAATCCTACGGGGCGCGTCTATACGCGCGAAGAGCTTCAGCATGTCGCCGATCTGGCGATCGAGCATGACCTGCTCGTGCTTTCGGACGAGGTGTACGAATACATCACCTATGACGGGGCGGAGCATATCAGCATCGCCAGCCTGCCGGGCATGCGCGAGCGGACAATTACCTGCTTCGCTTTCACCAAGGCCTATTCGATGGATGGCTGGCGCGTGGGCTATGTGACCGCCGATGCGCGGCTGATGCCCGCGATTCTGACCATCGCGATGACCGACGTCACCCATGTCAACGTGTTCGTGCAGGAAGGTGCGCGCGCAGCTATCGAAGGGCCGCAGGAGCCGATGCTGGCGATGGTCGAGGCCGATCGGCGCAAGCGCGAAATCGTCGTGCAGGCGCTGAACCAGATGCCCGGCGTTACCTGCGCCGCGCCTGAGGCCACCATCTACGCCTTTCCCGATATCACCGGCACGGGCCGCAGCTCGCAGGATATCGCGATGGCGATCCTGCAGGAAGCGCATGTCGTGGTCGAGGCGGGAAGCTTTTACGGACCCGGCGGGGAAGGCCATCTGCGCGTCTGTTTCGGGTCCGAATCCGAGGCACGCATCGTCGAGGCGATGGAGCGCCTGGGGCGCTTCTTCAACGCACTTTAAGTCATCGTCATAACAGGGAGAGACAGGATGAAGCGGAACTGGCGTCACTGGGCTGCGCTGCTGGCGCTCCCGCTTCTGGCTCCGGTTGTCGCGCAGCCGGTCGCCGCGCAGACCGAGCAGCCCGCATCGGGCTATGCCGCGCTGCTGGCGCTCTACGACGAATTTCGCACGCTGACGGTGCCCGAAATGACGCGCGGCGTGCCCGACTATACACCCGCTGCGATGCAGCGCCAGGCCGAGCGCCTGGCGGGCTTGCAGCAGCGGCTGCGCGCCATCGATGACAGCACCTGGCCCATCGCCGAGCGGGTCGATTACATGGTCGTGCTCGCGGAAATGCGCGGTATGGAATTCCAGCACCGCGTCATGCAGCCGTGGAGGCGCGATCCGGCCTTTTACAGCACGACCAATCTGGGTTTCGGCCCGAAGATGCACGGGGCGTTCGGCATTCCCGAGCTTCCGCTCAACGGCGACGCACTGGCGCGGTTCAAGGCCAGCCTCGAGGCGGTGCCTGCGGCGCTCCGCCAGGCGCGTATCAACCTGACCGATCCGCGCGGCGACCTCGCCCGGCTCGCCATCGTGCAGAAACAGGTCGAGATCAACGTCTTTGCCGAACTTGCCGCGCACGCGGCCAAAGTGCAGCCCGAACTCGTGCAACCGGCGAAGCGGGCGCAGGCGGCGGCAGCGGAGTTCAAGGCCTGGCTTGAATCGATCGAGGCGGGGCTTCCGGCGCATGGCGGGGTCGGCAAGGAAAATTACGCCTGGTATCTCAAGAACGTCCTGCTGCTCCCCTATACGCCTGAAGAGGTCGAGACGATCGGCGAACGCGAATATCAGCGCCAGGTCGCGTTCCTCAAGATCGAGGAGCATCGCAACCGCGCCATCCCGATGCCCGAACCGGTGACGACGCGCGCCGCGTTCGATGCCAAGCGCAAGGCCGAGGATGAGCATCTGCTCAAGCAGTTGCGCGACGGCCAGTGGGTGACGATCCCCGATTATGTGCAGCACGATCCCGAAGAGGGGCCCTATGTGTTCCCGTTCGAGCGCGATCCTTCCAAGCCCGGCCTGTTCGACCCGCCGCTCAACCTGCATTTCTTCTTCCAGGCCGAATTTCGCGATGGCCTGCCGCTGCGGGCGCACAATCTGCCGGGGCACATGTTCGATGGTTTGCAAGCCGCGCGGGATACGCGTCCCGTACGCGGCAAGCCGCGACTGTTCTTCGTCAACGGGCTGCGCAACGAGGGCTGGGCCTTCTATCTGGAAGAGATGATCCTGCAGGCGGGCATGCTCGAGGATCGGCCCAAGACGCGCGAAATCGACTATATCCTGGGCGCCAAGCGCGCGGCGCGCGTGGTTCCTGAAATCCGCATGCAGGCCAATGAATGGACCTGGAAACAGGCGAATGAATCGCTGATCGCGCGCACGCCGAAATGGATGAAGCCGGGCGATGCGGTTGCGCAGTTCGATATCGAGCTGTACTTGCGCCAGCCCGGCTATGGCATCGGCTATTACATGGGCAAGGTGGAGCTGGAAAAGCTGCTCGCCGAGGTTGCGATGCAGCAGGGCGAGGCCTTCGACATCAAGGCGTTTCACGACCGTTTCCGCGCTGCGGGATCGATCCCGATCTCGCTGATCCGCTGGGAGATGACGGGCCGTGACGACGAGGTCCGGACGATGCGCTGACGCACCGCGTCCTGCTCAGGCCAGCGGCAGCCAGACCTCGAAGCTGCTGCCTTCGCCCGGCGCGCTGCGCGTGAGCAGGATGCGCCCGCCATGGAGTTCGACGAGCTGCTTGACGAGCGCCAGGCCGATCCCGAGGCCTTCCTGGTTCATCCGGCCATCGGGGGCGACCTGCGCGAAAATGTCGAAAATCCGTCCCTGCTGTTCCGGAGCGATGCCGATACCGTTATCGGTGATCTCGATCTTGGCCCAACGATCCTCTGACCTCAGGCTGACGCGAATATTACCGCCATTGGGGGTGTAGCGCGCGGCGTTGCTGATGAGGTTGCCCACGATCTGGGTGACGCGCGCGTGGTCGCCGCGCAGCCTGACCGGGTCATCGGGCAGTGCAAGGTGCAGGCGGTGCTCCGCCGAATCGATGATCGGCTGTACCGTTTCGATGGCAAAGCCGATGACGTCCTGCAGCAGCAGCTCTTCGTGCCGCAGCGAGATCTTGCCCTGCTCGATGCGCGAGATATCGAGCAGATCCTCGACCAGCCGGGTCATGTGGCCGAGGCTGCGGTTCATCGCGCTGCGGATTTCGGGAACCGCGTCGGTGCCTTCGCGCCGCTCGAGCAGCCTCAGCCCCGCGACCAGCGCCATGATCGGGTTGCGCAGCTCGTGCGCGAGCACCGCGAGAAAGCGGTTTTTCTGTGCGTCGGCCACCTGCAGTTCGAGCCCCATCGCAGCAAGGCTGTCGCGCTGCTTTGCGATCTGGCGCCGTTGATTGTAGAGCTCAAAGAAGACGTTGGCCTTGGAGCGCAGGATATCGGGCTCAATCGGCTTCTGGATGAAGTCGACCGCGCCCGCCTCATAGCCGCGGAACCGCCGCGCGGTGTCGCCGCTGCCGGCGGTGACGAAGATGATCGGCACATGGCGCGAACGCTCGCTGCCGCGCATCAACTCGGCCAGCTCGAACCCGTCCATGCCCGGCATCTGCACGTCGAGCAGCGCCAGCGCATAGTCGTGGACCAGCAGCAGTTCGAGCGCCTCTTCGCCGCTCGATGCCTTGTGGCACTCCAGACCATCGGATTTGAGCAACGCTTCGAGCGCGACAAGATTTTCCGGCAGGTCGTCGACCAGCAGGCATTTGACGGGATCGTTGCTGGTGTTCATGCCGCAGCCCAATCGCGCAACTGGCGGACGATATGGGCAAAATGCATCGCCTGAGCCGACGGGCAGGCGGCGAGCGCGGCGGACGGCATGGTCGAAACCTCGGCAGTGGCCGGGTCCTCGACCAGCGCGATCCCGCCCGCTGCGCCCACCGCCCTCAGGCCATCGGCACCGTCATGGTTTGCGCCGGTCAGCACGATGCCGGTCAGCGACGGGCCATAGGCATCGGCGGCGGATTCGAACAGGACGTCGATCGCCGGGCGCGAATGGTTGACCGGTTCTTCCGACGACAGCGCGAGCGTTCCGCCCTCCTCGACCAGCAGGTGGTAATCCGCAGGTGCAAAATAGATCGTGCCCCCCATCGCCTGTTCCTTGTCCTCGGCTTCCTTGACCTGAAGTGCGCATTTGGCGGCCAGCAGCTGGACCAGGGCATTGTCCCGGCGCGGCGGGACATGAACGACAACGAAAATGGGGCAGGGAAAGTTTCCCGGCAAGGCCGGAAGAATCTGCGACAGCGCCTGCACGCCGCCCGCCGATGCACCGATCACCACCGCCTTGCCGGTCATGCCAGGCTCCGCTGGTAGATTTTCTCTTCAGCGACGAACTCGCCGAACGCACCAGCATGCTCGCTGAAGCGCAGGCTCTCCTTCGAGCCCAACCCGAGAAATCCGCGCCGCGCAAGCGAGTCCTTGAACAGCCCGATCGCCCGGTTCTGCAACTCGCGGTTGAAATAGATCAGCACGTTGCGGCACGAAATCAGGTGCATCTCGCCGAACACGCTGTCGGTGACCAGGCTGTGATCGGAAAACACGACCTGATTGCGCAGCGACTTGTCGAACACCGCGCGGCCATAATCGGCGGTATAATATTCGGACAGCGAGGTCAGGCCGCCCGCCTTCTGGTGGTTTTCGGTGAACAGCCGGATTTGTTCGAGCGGATAGACCCCGGCCTCGGCGGCCTTCAACGCATTGGGGTTGATGTCGGTCGCATAGAACATCGTCTTGTGCGCGAGACCTTCCTCGCGAAACAGGATCGACAGCGAATAAAGCTCCTCGCCATTGCTGCATCCGGCCACCCAGACCTTGAGCGAAGCATAGGTGCGCAGATGCGGGATTACCTTTTCGCGCAGCGCACGGAAATAGGAGGGGTCGCGGAACATCTCGCTGACCTGCACCGTGAGATAGTTCAGCAAGCGTGGCAGCATGGTGCGGTCATGCAGCACATCCGACTGCATCGCCGATATGCTGTCATAGCCCAATTGCTTGCGCGCATGCAGCAGCCGCCGCTTCAGTGAGGCGCGCGCATAATTGCGGAAGTCGTAATGATAGTGCTGGTATACCGCCTCGAGCAGCAGCTCGATCTCGATATCCTCGATATTCTCGGCCATCAGCGCGGCATCCACACGCGCACCAGAGACAGCAGCTTGTCGACATCGATGGGCTTGGCCATATAATCGTTTGCGCCGGCATCCAGGCAGTTCTGCTGATCGTCCGGCATGGCCTTGGCGGTGAGCATGATGATCGGCAGCTTCGCCCATTTCGCTTCGCTGCGGATCGTGCGCGCGGCGGTCAGCCCGTCCATTACCGGCATCATCACATCCATCAGCACCAGGTCGATCGCCTTGTCGGGATCCTCGCCCGCCGCTTCCAGCGCGGTGATCGCCTCCTGGCCGTTGCGCGCGATCTGCGTCACGACGCCCCGGGGTTCGAGCACGCTGGTCAATGAATAGACGTTGCGCACGTCATCCTCGACAATGAGGATGCGACGCCCCTCGAGCGCGGCGTCCCGGTGGCGGGCCTTCTCGATCATCTTGCGCTGTTCTGGCGGCAGATCGGCGACCACCTGGTGCAGGAACAGCGACACCTCGTCGAGCAGGCGCTCGGGGGACTTGGCGCCCTTGATGATGATCGAGCTCGAATAGCGCCGCAGCCGCTGCTCCTCGTCTGCCGTCAGCTCGCGCCCGGTATAGACGATCACCGGCGGGAAGGCATGGGCCTCGTCGGCGCTCAGTTCCTCGAGCACGGCAAAGCCTGAGGCATCGGGCAGCGACAGGTCGAGCACGACGCAGTCGAACGTCTCGTTGCGCAACCGCTCGAGGCAATCGGCGGCGGTGCCGACGCCCACGGTCTCGACATCCTGCGACTTGAGCAGCTGGCCGACCGCTTCGCGCTGCACGGCGTCGTCCTCGACAATCAGCACGCGGCGCATGCGCGAGGCAAGCTTGGCCTGAAGCGTCGCCAGCACTTCGGCCAGCTGGTCGCGCCGCGCCGGCTTGCCCAGAAAACCGACGGCGCCGAGCGCCAGTGCCGTCGGGCCCTGATCGGCGCCCGAGATGACGTGGATCGGGATGTGCCGCGTCTCGTCCCTGTGCTTGAGCTGGTCGAGCACGGTGAGGCCCGACTGGTCGGGCAGGCCGATATCGAGCACGATCGCGTGCGGGCGGTACTCGCCAGCAAGCGCGATCGCCTCCTGCGCGGTGCTGGCGACGATGCACTGGAAGCCCATTTCGCGCGAGAGGTCGCAAACGATGCCGGCAAAGGTCGCGTCGTCCTCGATCACCAGCAGCAGCTGTTTGCCTTCGGTCAGCGCAGCGCGGTCATCGGCAGCGACGCTCGGGACTGCGGCGGCGGGCCTTGCTGCGCGCGGCTTCGGAGCAGGGGCGGGCGAGGGCAGGGCGGGCGCTGCGACGGGTGCGAGCTGTCGCGCGGGCACCATCGCGGCGTCGTAGATGACGGGAATGGTGAGCGTGAAGCAGCTGCCTTCGCCGACCTTGCTTTCCAGGCTGATCTTGCCGCCGAGCAACCGCGCCAGCTCGCGCGAAATGGAGAGACCCAGCCCGGTGCCGCCATATTTGCGGCTGATCGTGCCATCGGCCTGCTGGAAGGCCTCGAAAATGCTGGCCTGCTGCTCCTTGGCGATACCGATGCCGGTATCGGCGACCTTGATCGCCAACCGGTCCTCGCCCACGGGGGAGAAGCTCAGCCGCACGCTGCCGCGCTCGGTGAACTTCAGCGCGTTCGACAGCAGGTTCTTGAGCACCTGCTCGAGCCGCATCCGGTCGGTCTCGATCGTCACAGGGCAATTCGCATCGCGCTCGATCTCGAGCGCCAGACCCCGCTCGTCGGCAATGGGCTGGAAGACCTTCTGCATGTCGTTCGCCAGCCGCTCGGTCAGCACGGACGCAGGCTGGATCTCGATATGGCCTGCCTCGATCTTCGACAGGTCTAGAATGTCGTTGATCAGCACCAGCAGGTCGTTGCCCGCCGAATAGATGGTGCGCGCGAACTTGACCTGTTCCTCGGACAGACGCCCGTCGGGATTGTCGGCGAGCAGCTTCGACAGGATCAGCAGCGAGTTGAGCGGCGTGCGCAGCTCGTGGCTCATGTTCGCGAGGAAATCGGACTTGTACTGGCTTGCCTGTTCGAGCTCGCGCGCCTTCAACTGCAGCGCCGCCGAGGCGCGTTCGAGGTCGTCGCGCTGCGTTTCCAGCGCCTGCGCCTGTTCCTCGAGCTGGCTGTTGGTCTGTTCGAGCTCGACCTGCTGCAATTCGAGCCGCGCCTGCGTTTCGCGCAGCGCATTGCCCTGTTCCTCGAGCTCCTCGTTCGAAACGCGCAGCTCCTCGCTCTGCGCCTGCAGCTCGCCCGCCTGGCGTTGAGTCTCCTCCAGCGCATCCTGCAACCGGGTGCGGAACCGGGCGGAGCGCAGGGCAATACCGATCGATCCGCTCGACTGTTCGAGCAGCTCGAGCACCAGTTCGTCCACGGGCTCGAAAAAGCCGAGTTCGATGACGCCGTTGACGCGGTCGTCGGCCTTGGTCGGGGCGATCACGAGATGGCGCGGCACGTCGCTGCCAAGTGCCGAACCGATCGAGAGATAGCCCTGCGGAATATCGTTCAGCACGATCAGCTGACCATCGACCGCCGCCTTGCCGAGCAGGCCCTCGTTCAACGCAAAGCTGACAGGAACATCCGCTCCCTGTGCGACGCCGAGCATGCTGGCGCGATTGAAGCTCCCGCCTTCGCCCTTGAACAGCGCGGCCGCCCTGCTTCCGGTCTTGTCGGAAAGAAAGGCGAGAATGGCTGCGGCCAGGTCCTCGATCGACTTGTCCCCCATCATCGCGGCGGAGAGGTCGACCTGCGCCTGTTGCAGCCATTGCTGGCGTGCGCGCTGCCGCATGCTGTGTGCCATCAGCAGGAAGATGGCGATGGTCAGCGCAATGCCGGTCGCGCTCGTCACCACCGCGCTGACAATGGCGGTGTTCGAGGCAGCGGCCATCTGATCGATATTGGATTGGCGCTTGCGCAACTCTTCGCGCGACATGCTGGCGATTTGTGCACGAATGGCGTCCATCGCTGCCTTGCCACGGTCCGAATCCAGCGCAGCCAGCGCTGCATCCAGGCCCTGGTCGCGCCGCAGCCGGATCGTCGCATCAAGTTCGCGCAGCTTCTGCTCGACGTTCAGCTCGAGCTGAGCAATATTCTCTTCCTGCACGGGATCGCCCTGCATCAAGGCGGGCAGCACTTCCAGCTTGGCACGTGCCAGCGCAGCGCCCTCGACATAGGGTTCGAGATAGGCCTCGCGACCGGTCAGCAGATAGCCGCGCTGCCCCGTTTCGGCGTCCAGCGTCGCGGACAGCATGTCGTCGAGCGCATTCAGTACCGTATGCGTCTTGCGGATCGCATTGTCACTCGCGCGCATGTTGGCGATGTTAAGATAGGCAATACCCGCGCTGAGCACGAAAAAGATGATGCCTGCGATCAGGCCGACGACCGCCCAGCGGTTCGCGGGGCCACTGGCGCGGGGAACGTTCCGGTTGGTCATGACGGCAGGGTGTCTCGCAGGGAAAGGCAGTGACCAGGGTCTAGCGTATTGAAATTGCTTTGTCCAAAAGCGTCACCCGGCAGGCACGCGGGTGGCGATCAGTCCGGCATGGCCGCCAGTACCCGGTCGGGCGTCATCGGGTAATCGAACACGCGCGCGCCGCAGGCGTTATAGATCGCGTTGGCGATCGCCGCCGCCCCGCCGCACATGCCGAGTTCGCCGATGCCCTTGGCCTGGATGATGCTGGCTGCGGCATCGCGCTCCTCGACCAGCAAAACCTCGAGATCCGGGACATCGCGGTGCACCGGAACATGATATTCGGCGAGATCGCGGTTGACGAGATGCCCGTCGCGCGGATCGAATTCGAGCGCCTCGGTCAGCGCCATGCCGATGCTCCAGGTGATGCCGCCCAGGCATTGCGAGCGGGCGGTCTTGGCGTTGAGCACCCGGCCGAAGCCGAACGCGCCGAGCATCCGGTTCACCCGGGTTTCGCCGGTATAGTGGTTGACCCGCACTTCAGCAAAGAACGCGCCGAAGCCCGAAGCAAGATAATCGTCGGTGATCTTGCCGGGCTCGTAATGGCCTTCGCGCACCAGATCCTTGCCGCCGAGCAGTTCGGTCAGCGGCGTACCGTTGCCCGCTTTCGCATCGGCGAGCACCAAAGCGGCCTCGTCAATGCCGAGGGTGTCGGCCAGCGCCTCGCGGATCGCCATGCACGCGACATAGACGGCAGAGCCTATCGACGGTGCCCCCCAACTGCCGCCAGAACCCGGGCCACGCGGATGGTTGCTGTCGCCGAGGTCAACGAGCACCTGGTCGGGTCGCAGTCCCAGCATCTCGCCTGCGATCTGCGCGACGATGGTATAGGTCCCGGTGCCGATATCGGTCATGTCGGTCTCGACCAGCGCGGTGCCATCGGCCTTGAGCGTGACGCGGGCCTTGGCTTCGGCGACATTGTGCACGCGCGCGGCGCTCGCCATGCCGGTGCCGATCCACCATTCGCCCTCGCGTCGCAGGCGGGGCTTGCGCGGACCGCTGTCCCAGCCAAAGGCCGCGGAACCCTGGCGCAGGCAGTCGGCCAGCTTGTGCGACGAGAAGGGCAGGCCCTGTTCGGGGTCCTTGTCGGGAATGTTGCGCAAGCGCAGCTCGACCGGATCGATCCCGGCACGCTCGGCGAGTACGTCCATCGCAGCCTCGAGCGCGGGCATGCCCACCGCCTCGCCCGGCGCGCGGACCGAGCCTGCGGTCATGCGGTGGACGCGCGCGAGTTTCAGCATCAGCTCGCGATTCTCGCCCGGATAGAGGAAATGCGAGGATTGCAGCACCGGCTCGGCAAACTCCTCTCCGGGCAGGTTGGAGACCAGCGCCTCATGGCCGAAACCGGTGAGGCGACCATCGTTATCGCAGGCAAGGCGCAGCCGTTGCGTGGTTTCCGACCGCCGCATGATCCCCTGAAAGACCTGCTGACGCGACATGACGACACGCACGGGACGATCGATCTGCATCGCGGCAATCGATGCAGCGACGACTTCCTCGCTGATCCCGAGCTTCGAGCCGAAACCGCCGCCGACATAGCGTGAGATCAGCCGGATCCTGTCCTCGGGCAGGTCGAGCGCATCGGACAGTTCGGTGATGTTGTAGTTGAGCATCTGCAACGAGGCATGCACGGTCAAGCGTTCGCCGTCCCATTGCGCGATTGCGGCATGCGGTTCCATAGCCGCCGAGGCATGGCCCTTGGTGGTATAGGTGACATCGACCGCGAAGGCGGCCTCGGACATCGCCTTGTCGAGATTGCCCTCGCGGACGGTCTCGTCTTCCTGTTCTTCGGCAAGGCTGGCGTCGGCTTCGACGGGCGCTGCCTCGTCGGGCTTGTATTCGACGACCAGATGCCTGGCCGCATCGCGCGCCTGCTCGAAGCTCTCTGCGACGACCAAGGCCAGCGGCTGACCCCAATAGCAGATCGTCCGCGGCTTCTGCTGCGGTGCCTCGTTGGCGGTCCCCTGGGCGGGCCGGGTGGTGAGGCGCTCGTCATCGATCACCGCGATCACGCCGGGCATGGCGAGCGCGCTTTCGGCGTCGATCCGCACGACGCTGCCCCGGGTAATGGTCGCGGTCACGAGCACGCCTTCGGCGCAGCCCTCGACCGGATATTCCGCGGCATAAGGCGCGGTGCCAGTGACCTTGGCCAGCCCCTCGATCCGCGAGACGGGCTTGCCGATCACGCCCTGGCGCATCGTGTCAAGCCGGTTGTCGGTCGCGGGCTTGTCCTGCTTCACATGCACGCTCATGCCGCCTTCTCCACCGCTTCGGCCAGCACCGCGTGCAACGTGCGCCGGGCGAGCGGAATCTTGAAATCATTGTCGCCGTGGCCTTCTGCCCCTTCGAGCAGCAGATCGGCGGCCTGGTCGAACAGCTCGGGCGAGGGGGCCGCGCCGACGAGCAGTTCGCCGATGCGCGGGTCGTGCCACGGCTTGTGCGCAAGGCCACCAAAGGCGAGATCGGCGCGCGTGAACTTGCCGCCGCCCATCGCGATCACGGCGGCAATCGACACCAGCGCAAAGGCATAGGACGACCGTTCGCGCACCTTGCGATAAAGCTGCTTCGCTTCCACCGGCGGGGGCAGGGTGACCGCGATGATCACCTCACCTGCCTCCAGCACGTTATCACGCCAGGGGGTGTCTCCAGGCAGGCAGTGGAAATCGCGCACCGGGACCGTCCGTTCCGCGCCGTCGGCCGTTGCGATCACGACCATGGCATCCAGGGCCGTCATCGCGACAGCCATATCGCCGGGATAGGTCGCGATGCACTCGTCGCTGGTGCCGAGCACCGCGTGCAGCTTGTTCACCCCGCCGATCGCGCCGCAGCCGCTGCCCGGATCGCGCTTGTTGCAGGGCTGGTCGATGTTCATGAAATAATAGCAGCGGGTGCGCTGGCACAGATTGCCGCCGGTCGTCGCCTTGTTGCGCAGCTGCTGGGTCGCGCCAGCGAGGATCGCGCGCGCGAGCACCGGATAATCGGCGCGGACGCGCGGATGCACGGCAGTGGCGGTGTTGGTCGCCAGCGCGCCGATGCGCAGGCCTCCACCGGGCGTATCCTGAATGCCGTCGAGCCCGATCCGCCCGATATCGCCAAGCTGCGAAGGCGTCGCCACCTGCAGCTTCATCATGTCGAGCAGGTTGGTGCCGCCCGCGATCAGCATCGCCTCGGGCAGCGCAGCGATTGTGGAGGCATCGCTGAGCGAATGCGCGCGCTGGTACTGGAACGGCCTCATGCGGCGGACTCCGATGCGGCGACGTCGCGGATGGCGGCGACGATGTTCGCATAGGCGCCGCATCGACACAGATTGCCGCTCATCCGCTCGCGAATTTCCTCGCCGCTCGGCTCGAACGGGCCGTCGAGCGTCTTGCTGGCATCGCTCGGCCAGCCATTGGCGATCTCATCGAGCATGGCCGTCGCCGAACAGATCTGCCCCGGCGTGCAATAACCGCACTGGAAGCCGTCATGCTCGACAAAGGCGCGTTGCAGCGGCGAAGGCTCGTCCGCAATGCCCAGGCCCTCGATGGTGGTGACCTGATGGCCTTCGTGCATCGCCGCAAGTGTCAGGCAGCTGTTGATGCGCAGACCGTTGACGATCACCGTGCACGCGCCGCACTGGCCGTGGTCGCAACCCTTTTTGGTGCCGGTCAGCCCCAGATCGTTGCGCAGAAAATCGAGCAGCGTGACACGCGGGTCTTCGGGCAACGGGTAGGGCGATCCGTTGACGATCAGTTCATCGGGCATTCAGGACTCCTTGCGAAATCCCAAGCCCCGAACGCCGCGATGGTTCCCTGCGATGGCGGAATTGATTGCTATTGGCGCTGGTCGGTTTCCCGGTCGACTTCAGGCCGACCAGTATTTCCGGCTCGCGATCGCGGCTCCCTCGGACAATGCCGCCAGCTTGGCCCAGACAATCTCGGGATCGAGGCTGTTGCTCCCCGCATGGACCGAAAAGCCGCAATCGACCCCGGCCATCACCCGCTCGCGGCCAAGCAGATCGGCATAGCGCCCGATGCGCTGCGCGATGAGCTCCGGGTGCTCGATATAAGGGCTCTGTGGCTCGACCATGCCGGGGCACAGGATCTTGCCCTCGGGCAGGGGGTGCTCCTCGAAAAAGGCGAATTCATGCGCATGACGCGGGTTTGCGCCTTCGAGCAGCACCGTCTGCGGCTTCGCGCTCCAGACGATGTCGGCAATCTCGCCCAGCGCCACGTCGCAATGGTGCGGCCCGGGATAATTGCCCCAGCACAGATGCATGCGCAGTTGCTCCGCCGGAATGTTCTGCAGCGCATGGTTGAGCGCTGCGACATTCATCCCGATGCGCTTGCGGAAATCCTCGAGGCTCAGATGGGTGAACTGGACATGGCGGCCCATGGCAAGGTCGGGGCAATCGACCTGCAGGGTGATCCCGGCAGCGGCGATGGTCTCATATTCGTGGCGTAGCCCTTCGGCGAGCGCGAAGACATAGTCCTCGTCGCTGGCATAAAATTGGTTGGGAAAGAACAGCGCGGTGACGCCCGGCGACGCTGCGGACATGAAGGTGGCGTGGCCGTTGGCGAGCCGCTGCAGCCGCTCGGCATCGATGCGCGGCGCTTCCATGTCGATCACCGTGATCGGCGCGGTGCAGGCGGGGGCAGAGCGCTTCGCGCGGCCCTTGTTGCCGAACACCTGGTCCTTCGCGCCCGGAAAGGCCTCCAGATCGGCAAACTCGTACTGACCCGCTTCGCCGCCAAAGCCCGAAAGCCGGTGCTTGATATAGGTGGCATAGCTGGGCTTGGACTGCTCGCCGTCGTTGACGATGCTGACCCCCGCCTCGATCTGGCGCTTGATGACATAGGCCGTGGCCTGCTCGACCGCGGCGTCGAAATCGGCTTCGGACACCGTCTCGCCGCCCTCGCGGGCGAAGACCAGATCGAGCAGGGCTTCGGGTCTGGGCAGGCTGCCGACATGGGTGGTGAGAAAGCGGTCGGGTGCGGTCATGGATGGGGACTCCGGAAGATCAATCGTTGATGGCATCGGGAACCGGCTGCAGGGGCCGGTTCAGGAAGGCCGCGAGCGCAGTGTTGTATTCGATCGGATGCGACAGGTTGCACAGGTGCCCGGCCTCGCGGATGAAGCGCGCCTGTCCCAGCGGTGCGGCGCGGGCGACGGCGCGGGTCACGTCGCGGCGCCAGGGCGTGTCCTGACATCCCGTCATGCCAAGAACCGGCATGCACAGCGCTGCCATCGCATCGAGCCGAGCCGACGGACCGGCAGGACCGGCAGCAAGGTCGCGGCCGTCATAATCGGCGAGCATGGCCGCACCGATCTCGGCCGCCTCGCCGGACAACCCGGCCATGAGTGGATGCTGTGCCCAGTGCCTTTTCATCGATGCGAGCATGCCCTGCCTGACCAGTTCGGCATATTCCGACAGCGGTATCTGGTCCGACGCATTGGCCTGATCGGGGATTCCGGCGAGCGAAATCCCTTGCAGCACCAGCGTTATGACCCGGTCTCGATGCTGCTGGGCATAGGTAATGGCCGTCGCGCCCGCCTGCGACATGCCGACGAGGTGGAATGCGGCCAGGCTCAGATGGTCGGCGAGCCGAGCGATGTCTTCGGTTTCGCGCATCCGGTCCGGGGGAGCGGTCGACTGGCCGAAACCGCGGCGATCGATCGCAACCAAGGTAAAGCGGTTGGCCAGCGCGCGCGCCTGCATCGTCCACATCCGCCGGTCGAGCGTCCAGCCATGCAGCAGGACAACCGTTGGACCCTGGCCGACCTTCTCGACGGCCAGCGTGCCGCCGTCCACCTGCAGCCATAGCGTCTCGCCGCCCAGCCTTGGTTCCGGCGGCGTCCTGGAATGGCTCGGGCCCAGCCTGCACACCGGGCCGTGCATCGATCAGGCCGCTTCGGCGCTGCGGAAGGTGTTGTTGTTGCTGTGGTCGCCGGCCAGCCAACGCGCCAGTTCGCTGCGGGCCTTGGCGCGGACCTGATCCTCGATCGCCAGCGCCTCGGGCGCGTCGCAGGTGAACTCGATGATCATGCCGTTGGGGTCCTTCACATAGACCGACCGGCAATAGCCGTGCTCGAGAATATAGGTCTGCGGTTCGACGATCCCGGCAGCGGCAATGCGGCGCTCCAGCTCGGCCTGCGCGTCGGGATCGACATGCAGCGCGATGTGATGGAAGGGCGATTCCGGGATGGGCGGGCTGAATTCGGCCTGGTCGTCCGCGTTGGCGAACTGGAAGAAGGCGAGCGCGCTGCCGTCCTTCATCGCGAAGAAGCAGTGGCAATAGGTGCGCTCCTTGCCGAACAGCTCGTCCTTCTCGCAATAGGTCGCGACCAGCGGAAAGCCCAGCACGTCCTCATAGAAAGCGCGCGTCGCCTCGAGATCGCGGGTGGTATAGGCGGTGTGGTGCAGGCGATTGACTAGCTGGCTCATGGCTTCCTCCTCATCTTGTGTTCACGCCGGTCGGCAGCCCCCTCAGGCCGTCAGTTTCAGCGCGATGCGGGCGACATGCTCGCCCTGAAAGCGGGCGCCTGCAAGTTCGTTTTCGGAAGGCAGGCGCGACCCGTCGCCCCCCGCGATCGTGCTTGCACCATAGGGTGTGCCGCCGCTGATCTCGGACATGATCGTGTTGCCGGCAAAGCTATAGGGCAGGCCGATGACGATCATGCCATGGTGCAGCAACGTGGTGTGGAACGAGGTGATCGTGGTTTCCTGTCCGCCATGCTGGCTGGCAGTCGAGACGAACACGCTGGCAGGCTTGCCGATCAGCGCGCCCCTGGCCCACAAGCCCCCAGTCTGGTCGAGAAAGTTGCGCATCTGCGCGGCCATGTTGCCGAAGCGGGTGGGCGTGCCGAAGATGATGCCGTCATAATCGGCCAGTTCTTCGGGACTTGCAAACGGGGCAGCCTGATCGACCTTCATGCCCGATCCTGCCGCCACCTCGTCGGGCACCAGTTCGGGCACGCGCTTGACGACGGCCTCGCAGCCCTCGACCGCATTCACCCCATCGGCCACGGCGCCTGCCATGATCTCGGTATGCCCATAGCCCGAATAATAGAGGATGAGGATGCGTGCCATGGATGCTTTCCCGTCGTTTCTAGGTCAGAACTTGTAGAGCGCCTCGATGCCGAAGACGCGCGGGCGGCCCTTGAATACGAAGCCGCCGGGCGAGAACTCGGCATTGTACCGCTCGTTAAACAGATTGTCCGAAAAGGCCGTCAGCGACCATGCGCCGCCATCGAGCGTGAGCCGTGCGTTGACCAGGTCGACCGGGCGGCGAACCGTGGAGTTCGGCACGTCGAACCAGGTCTTGCCGGTGCGATTATAGTCGACGCGAATGCGGCCCTTGAGGTCGCTGTCACCCAGATTGGTCTCGTATTGCGTGCCCAGATTGATCGTATAACGCGAGATGAACGGCGCTTCGTTGCCGATCACGGTCGGATCGGGGAATTCCTTGATCTCGCTATAGGTGACGCCGAGCCCGAAATTGATGTCCCATCCGCGTGCCGGACGCAGCGTGCCATCGATCTCGAAGCCTTGGAGCCGCACCTCGGGGACATTGCCCAGATTTTGCGTCGAGTTGGCGGCGAGGAAGACGAAGAAATAGCCGTTTTCGGACTTGGTGGTGTAGGCGCTGGCGTTGAGCGTCAGCATCCGGTCGAACAGATTGGTCTTGACGCCGATCTCGAACGTATCGGCGACTTCCGCCTCGTAGATGTCCGCGACACCGACTACGCCCGTGCCCGCAGCGACTGCGCCGACGCCGGTCTGGTTGAACCCGCCCGAACGGAAGCCACGGCTGTAGCCGCCATAGATCGTGACGTTATCGACCGGCTTGTAGGTCAGCGTGACCTTGGGCTGCCATTCGTCGAACGTTTCGCGGCGCACTTCGCCGGTGCGTCCTGTGGGGAAGCCGGGGACAACGGGGATGAACGCGGTCGGGGTGAGGGTGCGGTTGCGACGGCGATCCTTGTCGTAACGCAGCGAGGCATCGACGCGGAAGGTCTCGGAAAACTCATAGCCGATATTGGCATAGACCGCCCAGGCGAAGTTGTTCTGCGAATCCGCCAGGAAGGTCGCCTGCGGGTTGCGCGGATCGGTGCTGGGGGTGCGGAACACCGGGAACACGCCCTGGCCGGTATCGACCATGTTGCCGGTCGAGATATAGCGGTTGGTATCGATGAAATAGCCGCCGAGCGACCAGGTGAACGCATTGTCGTCGTTCGACTGGATACGCAGGTCCTGGCTGATCGCCTCGACATCGAGAAACTGGCTCTGGTTGAGGTCGAAGCCGAACAGCGCGAAGAACAGCGACTCCTGGATCGGCAGGAAGTTGAACGCATCACCCGTGAGGATTTCGGACAGCGTGTCATAGGACGTCACCGAGGTGATCGAACCCCAGTCCGCCTTGTAGTCGATCTTGGCCGAGACGTTGTAGATGTCGCGGTCGTTCTGCCCGGCATTGTTGACGCGCACCGGCAGGCTGGTGTCGTTCACGTCGGCGACGATATTATAGTAGAGCGCCTGGGTGCGCAGCAGCGACATCGAAGCGCGCAGATCGACTGTCAGCTGGTCGGTCGGCGTCCAGAGCAGCTTGCCGCGCAGCGAGATATCCTCGAGCGGATCGGCATCCTCACCGAGGAAGGTGTTGGGGATATAGCCGTTGGTATCGCGATAGGAGCCCGACAGACGGAATTTCAGCGTGTCGCTGATCGGCCCGGAAATCCCGGCGCGCAGCGTGTAGCCGAAGCCATTGTCGATGCCGGCAAACACGCGGCCTTCGAACTGGTCGCTGGGCTGCTTGGTGTTGATGATGATCGCCCCGCCAATGGCGTTGCGCCCGTACAGACCGCCCTGGGGTCCTTTCAGGATTTCGATCTGTTCGATATCGAACAATTCCTGGCTGAACTGGGCAGCATTGACCTGCTGCACTCCGTCAACCACCACGGCGACCGAGGGCTCGGAATTGCGGTTCTGCGTGATCCCGCGAATGATGACGAACGCGTTGCCCGCGTTCTGCGTCTCGATAAGCTGGACGTTGGAAGTCAGGCCGATGAAATCGGCCGCCTTGTCGATGCCGGCCGTCTCGATGGTCTCGGCATTGAAGGCAGTGATGGCAGCCGGTGTGTCCTGCAGCGTTGAATCGCGGCGGAGCGCGGTAACCACGATCTCGCCTTCACCGGCCTCCTCGGTCACTTGATCCTGCGCGAAGACGGGTGTCGCCCCCAGCAGCGCGAGCGCGGAAACCGAACCTGTCAGCAGCAGCTTGTTCCAAATCGCGGGCATTACACCTGCTCCCCTCATCCAGTGGATCCCGCCGCTTTTTTTCTTGAGCCTTTGGGGCTTGTGCGGGCGAGTTATGCATCGGGTAAATTGTTCGTAAAACGAAGTCAAGTTCGATATGCGAAGTTTGCATGCGACAAGCGAAGCAGGCGTGCGGGCAGCGCGCTGGGTTGGTTGCAAGGCCAACGGTGCGGGGTGGGAAAGGTAGAGGAGTGCCCTTGCGGGCAGGGGATCAGTTCTGCTGCAGCGAGTGCATCAGCGTCGGCCAGCGCTGAAGCGCGCTGCCGATCTCGGCGGCGGCTTCGCGCAGCATGGGCAGACGGGTGCGGACGAGCTCGTCCTGCGAGATGCGCGTGGTCGATGTCGAACAGTTGATCGATGCGATCGCGTTGCGCTGCGCATCGAATACCGGCACCGCGACCGAGACGATGCCGTAATCGAGCTCGTCGAGCGCGGAATCATAGCCGGTCTCGCGCGCGCTCTGCAGGCGCTGTTCCAGGCCCTCGGGCGTCGTCACGGTCCGCTCGGTAAAACGCTGCAGGCTGACCGCCGCCTTGTAGCGGGCGATCACCGGCTCGGGCTGGAAGGCGAGCAGCACCTTGCCCAGCGACGTTGCATGAACGGGAAAGCGCGTGCCGACATTCGCGCCCAGCCGGATACGCCGGTTGGTCGAGACATGCGCGACATAGAGTATATCGGTGCCCGAGAGAACCGCCATCGACGAGCTGTCGCCGGTATCGTCGCGCAGTTTCTGCAGCGGCGGCAGCACCACCTGCTCGACATTCATCGACGAGAGATAGGCGGTGCCGAAGCTCAGCACCTCGGGACGCAGCAGGAACTTACGCCCGAACTGCGCAATATAGCCGAGTTGCACCAGCGTGTTGAGGCAACGCCGCGCGACCGCCGGGCTGAGGCCGGTAACCTGCGCCACTTCGCTCAACTGCATTTCAGGATGCGTCGCGTCGAACGCGCGCAGCACCTTGAGCCCGCGCTCGAGCGTCGAGAGATATTCGCTGTCCTTGCCGGGCTTGGCGGGTTCGTCCATGGTCTGAGCGCTAGCCGGTTGCCGTGTATCAGGCAAGGTGATGTCGCCCCATTGGCGAAGCGCGCTCACTCCGCCGCGGCGGATGCCGCCGTATCTGCGCCCAGAAGCTCGTCATTATGCTGCCCCAGCACCGGTGGGGCGTTAGCGTCCGCGCTCGTGGTGTAATTTTCGGTGGAGATTTAGGTGCTGCTGGTG
>LSHP01000061.1 GCA_001555775.1 Acidovorax delafieldii
GGGGACGGGGGAAGCAGGGGAAATCTTCTAGGCCGCCGCGCGTTTCAGCCGGTCGTTGATCGCATCGCCCATGCCGCCCAGCGGCACCGGCGCGATGGCGATTCGCGCGCGGTCGCTCGCATCGGCGCGGTGGAGCGCGGCATAGAGGTTCGCCGCCGCCTCGGCGAGATCGCCCGAGGCCGAGAGCGTGTCATCACCCATCACATCGCCAAAGCCGATCAGCCATTCGTCAGGTTGCGCGGACACCGCCCCAAGCCGCAGCGGTTTGCCCGGCGCATAATGGCTGGCGAGCTGGCCCGGCGCCTCGATCCGCTGATCGGCGAGCGGGATCGGCGGTTCGCCGAGCAGCGCGGCGATCGCCTCCGGATCGATCGGCCCGGGGCGCAGCAGCTGCCAGCCCGCCAGGGCGCCGTCAAAGTTGCGCAGCGCAACTATGGTCGATTCGAGCCCGGCCCGAGCTGCGCCGCCGTCGAGGATGAGATCGAGTCCCTCGCCCAGGCTCGCCGCGACATGCTCGGCGCGGGTCGGGCTGATCGCACCCGAGCGGTTGGCGGACGGCGCGGCGAGCTTGAGGCCGCTTGCCTCCAGCACCGCGCGCATCACCGGGTGCGCGGGACAGCGCAGCGCGATGGTCGAAAGCCCCGCGGTCACCGCAGGCGCGATTCCCGCCCCGTCTTTCAGCGGCAGAACGAGTGTCAGCGGACCCGGCCAGAAGGCGGCGGCCAATTTTTCTGCGCGCGCATCAAAAATCGCAATCGCCCGTGCGCCGTCCAGGTCGGGCACATGCACGATCAGCGGGTTGAAATCAGGCCGGCCCTTGGTGCGATAGATGGCCGCTACGGCATCCGCGCGCGCGGCATCGGCGGCCAGGCCATAGACCGTTTCGGTTGGCAGTGCGACGGGCCTGCCCTCGCGCAGCATCGCCGCCGCGCGCGCGATCCCGGCGGCGTCGGCGGGCGCAATCCTCGGGTCAGAAGGCTTGGAAGCTGGCATGTTGCTGCCTATACAGCGCTCGAACGCAAGGGACAGCAGGGAATAGACCATGACCTTCACCGCACCGACCACCGAACAGCTGTTCGTCCTTAAGACGATCACCGGCATCGACGAACTGGCAGGCCATGAACGCTTTGCCGAGGCGACGCCCGATCTGGTCGAGGCGATCGTCGAAGGCGTGGGCGAATTTGCCGCCGGGGAATTCGCGCCGCTCTACCGCATCGGCGACACGGTCGGTGCACGGCTGATCGACGGATCGGTGAAGATGCCCGAAGGCTACCGGGAGGCTTATCAGCATTATGTCGAGGCGGGCTGGAGTGCGCTGAGTGCGCCCGCCGATCATGGCGGCCAGGGGCTGCCGTTCTCGCTCGCCACCGTCGCGCTCGATTCGCTGGGCGCGGCAAACATGGCGTTCGCGCTCTGCCCGATTCTCACCGTCGGCGCGATCGAGGCGCTGCATCATCATGGCAGCGACCAGCAGAAGGCGCTGTACCTGCCGAAACTGTCGACCGGCGAATGGACCGGCACGATGAACCTCACCGAACCGCAGGCGGGCAGCGATGTCGGCGCGCTCCGCGCCACTGCCACCCCGCGCGGCGACGGCACCTATGCGATCCGCGGGCAGAAGATCTACATCTCGTTCGGCGACCATGACATGGCCGACAACATCATCCACCTCGTGCTCGCGCGCACCCCCGATGCGCCCGCCGGAACCAAGGGCATCTCGCTGTTCCTGGTGCCCAAATACCGGCTCGATGCGGACGGCAATCCGGGCGAGGCGAACGGCATCAAGACGGTGTCGATCGAGCACAAGATGGGCATCAACGCCTCGCCCACCTGCGTGCTGCAGTTCGGCGAGGAAGGCGAGAGCATAGGCGAACTGATCGGCCCCGAATTCGGCGGCATGCGCGCGATGTTCACGATGATGAACAATGCGCGGCTCAATGTCGGGCTGCAGGGCGTGCAGATTGCCGAGGGTGCGACGCAAAAGGCCTTGTGGTTCGCGCGCGAACGCGTCCAGTCGGCGCGCGCAGGCGCAGGCCGCGATCCGGTCGCGATCATCGAGCATCCCGACGTGCGCCGCATGCTGCTGCGCATGAAGGCGGGGACCGAGGCGATCCGCGCGCTGCTCTATTATGCCTCGGGTCAGGTCGATCGCGCGAACCTCGGCGTGCCCGGCGCGCGCGAGATGGTCGATCTGCTGACCCCGCTCGCCAAGACCTATGGCACCGATCTCGGCAGTGAGATCGCCTCATTGGGCGTGCAGATTCACGGCGGCATGGGCTATGTCGAGGAGACCGGCGCGGCGCAATATTATCGCGATATCCGCATCGCGCAGATCTATGAGGGCACCAACGGCATCCAGGCGGCGGACCTGGTCGGGCGCAAGCTCGGCATGGCAGGCGGCGATGTCGTGCGCGGCCTGATCGCCGAGGTGCAGGCCGATGCGGGCAACCACCCCGCGCTGGCGGCGCTTGCCGGCGATGTCGCAGAGGTCACCGAATATATGGTCGGCGCAAGCGTCGACGACCGGCTCGCGGGCAGCTATCCCTATTGCACGATGATGGCGGTGATGACCGCAGGCTGGCTGATGCTCAAGCAGAGCCACGCCGCGCAGGCGATGCTCGATGCCGGAGAGGGGAATGCCGAGTTCCTGAAAGCCAAGCTGGTGACGACGCGCTTCTATCTCGAGCGCATGGTGCCCGAGGCGAGCGGCCTCAAGGCGGCCGCGATGGCGGGAGCGGACCTGCTCTACGCGCTCGACGCCGAGGCGCTGGCGGCTTGAGCGGCTGGTGAGCGCAGCCTCCACCTCCGTTTGTCCCGAGCCCTTCGACTGGTTGGCAAGCCAGCCGCTCAGGGTAAACTCAAGCCGAGGGACGTATGTCCGAACGGTACCGATCACGGCCCTCGGCTTCGCTCGGGGCAAACGGGTAGGGGGGCTGGGTAATGGATGAAACTGAGCTTCTCGCCCGCATCGCCGAGGCCCTCGAACGCCTCGCGCCGCCGCCGGTGCAGGACGGGGACTGGAGCGCGCACCCGGCCTATGTCTGGAGCGCGCTCGGAGCGCAGGCGGTGCCCACGCTCAGGGCCGTTCCGCTCGACCGGCTGCGCGGCATCGACGCGCAAAAGGCGAGCTTCACCGAGAACGTCCACCGCCATGCCGCAGGCCAGGCGGCGCATGACGTGCTGCTCTGGGGATCGCGCGGCATGGGCAAGTCGGCTCTGGTCAAGGCGGCGGTCGCCGATGCGCAAAATGCCGGTGCGCCGCTCGCGCTCGTCCAGACCGGGGGCGAGCCAGACGCGCTCAAGCAACTGCCCGCGCTGTTCGCCGCATTGGGTACGGTGGATCGGCGTTTTCTCGTGTTCATCGACGATATCGGTTTTGACGGGCCCGAAGCCGCCAGCGCCGCGCGCTCCTTGCGTTCGCTGCTCGAAGGCGGGGCGATGGCGCGACCGGCCAATGTGCGGCTCGCGGTCACCTCGAACCGCCGCGCCATCATCGAGCGCAGCATGAGCGAGCAGGACGATCCGATCAATCCGCGCGACGCGGTCGACGACCGTCTGGCGCTCGCCGACCGGTTCGGGCTCAGCCTCGGCTTTCCCGCCTGCGATCAGAATGCCTATCTGTCGATCATCGGCGGCTATGCCGAAGCGCATGGGCTCGATTTCGACCCCGAGGACGCGCTGCTCTGGGCGCGGCAGCGTGGCGCGCGCTCTGGCCGGATCGCCTGGCATTATGTCACCGAACTGGCGGGCCGCGCGGGCCGCTCGCTCGATTGAGCCGCAGCCATGACGGCGCTGCCGATCCTCTACAGCTTTCGCCGCTGCCCGTTCGCGATGCGCGCGCGCATGGCGCTGCTGGTCAGCGGCCAGACGGTCGAACTGCGCGAGATCGTGCTGCGCGCCAAGCCTCAGGCGATGCTCGACGCCTCGCCCAAGGGCACAGTGCCGGTGCTCGTGCTTTCCGATGGCCGCGTGATCGACCAGAGCCTTGACATCATGCGCTGGGCCCTGGCGCGGCACGATCCCGAAACCTGGCTAAAGGGCGATGACCGGGCGCTGATCGAGACGTTCGATGGTGCGTTCAAGCAGCATCTCGACCGGTACAAATATCCCAATCGGCATGGCAGCGACGCGATCGAGCATCGCACGGCGGGGTTTGAGCATCTCCAAGCGCTCGAACAGCGTCTTGCCGCCAGCGGGTTCCTGTGCGGCCCCGCGCGCACGCTTGCGGATATCGCGCTGTTTCCCTTCATCCGCCAGTTCGCCGCGACCGATCAGGCCTGGTTCGATGCGCAGCCGCTGCCGCATGTGCAGGCCTGGCTGGCCGGGCTGATCGCGTCGGACCTGTTCGTGTCCGCGATGCTGCGCCTGCCTCCGTGGCAGCCGGGCGATGCTCCTACCCTGTTTGCCACCGGTTAACCGGCCTGTGCTAGGCCCTGCCGCCATGCTGACCCGCTTCCTGCCCTATCGCCTGCAAACGCGCCTGGACAACTGGCGTCACGATCGGGCGTGCCGCCCGGTGCTGGAAACCGCGCCGATCCGTCCGGCCCATGACGGGCTGGTGATCTTCTCGATGATGGGGACGGCGGTGCTGCTGCCCTATCTGGTTGCGGTCAAGTCCTTCTGGGGGCATCTGCGCAAGGGACGCATCGTCATCCTGTCCGATGGCACGCTGACCACCGAGGACCGCGCAGTGCTCGCCTGGCATTGCGGCAACCCCGAGATCATCGATATCGCCGATGTCGATCACAACGGCTTTCCGGCGGGCGGCGCGTGGGAGCGGTTCCTGTCGATTCTCGACCGGCGGGCTGACGATTATGTCATCCAGCTTGACAGCGACACGGTGACCCTGGGGCGTCCCGATGTCGTGGCCGATGCCATTGCTGCCAATCGCAGCTTCACCCTGCTTGGCGGTCCCGAGTGGGACATCGGCGTCAGGACCTGCACCGACTATGTCCCGCCCACGCCCGACAATCCGGGCGAGGCACGGCACATCCAGTCGCGGATGGAACGCGCGCTTGCCCAGATCGAAGGGGCCGGGCACCATGGCTATATTCGCGGCTGCGCGGGCTTTGCCGGCTTTGCGCGGGGGGGCAACGGGCGTGAGACTGCACGCTTCTTCCATGACGAGATGGCGCGGCTGCTGGGCCATCAGGCCATGGCCGAATGGGGCAGCGAGCAGGTGACCTCGAGCTTCGTCGTCGCCAACGATCCCGATCCGGTGCTGCTGCCCTACAGTCAGTACGGCAATTACTGGGCCGAGCCTTGGGACGCCGATTGCCGCTTCATGCATTTTGTCGGCGCGCACCGCCATGACGGCACCGCCTATCGCGACGCGACGCGTGCCGCGCTCGCGCAGATGGATCGCTGACGGGACTGGACAGCACGGCCCTGCATCCCGATAGCGGGGCATGGCTTCTGCCCCCGCACCCCTGACCGAACAGCCCCGCGCATCGCTGCTGGCCTTTGTCGCCTGCGCGGGCGGCATGATGTTCTTCGGCGCCATGGACAGCGCGATGAAGGCGGTGACGATCGATATCGGCGTGATCGCGGCCCTGTTCTGGCGCTGCCTGATCGGGTCGGCGCTCGCCGGTGCGTTGTTCCTGATCAAGGGCAACCGGAGGCTGCCGCGCGGTGCGGCGCTGCGACTGCACCTGCTGCGCGGAACGGTGGTGGCAGCGATGGCGGTCCTGTTCTTCTGGGGCCTTGCGCGCACCCCGATGGCCGAAGCGGTGGCGATCACCTTCATCGCGCCGATCATCGCGCTGTTCCTCGCGGCGGTGCTGCTCAAGGAGAAGATCGGGCGCGGCGCGGTGCTGGCTTCGGTCCTGGGCTTTGGCGGAGTGCTGGTGATCGCAGCCGGCCGGCTCGGCTGGCTGGGCGGAGAAGCCGTCGCCGACCAGGGCGAGGCCGGGTGGCAGGGCATCGCGGCGATCATGGCCTCGGCGGTACTCTATGCGTGGAACCTGATCCTGCAGCGCCAGCAGGCACAGATCGCCAGCCCGCAGGAAATCGTGCTGGTACAGAATGTCATCATGGGCTTCTGGTTCGGCCTCGCCATGCCCTTTGCCGGCGCGGCGATGCCGGGCGATGCCGTCATGGCCGCCCCGATCGGCTGGGGGCTGCTCACGCTCGCGGCGATGCTCGCGATCCTGTCGCTCTCGCTGCTCTCCTGGGCCTATGCCCGCGCGGAGGCACAGGCGCTGGTGCCGCTCGAATATTCTATGTTCATCTGGGGCGCGCTGTTCGGCTGGCTGATCTTCGACGAGACGATCGGCTGGACCACGCTGGCGGGCGCGGCGCTGATCGTCACCGGCTGCTGGCAGGTCGCGCGGAGCCAGGCCCGCTGACCCTCCGCTGCAGCCCGAGACAGTTCGCGCTTTCCCCATCGCCCCATTGTGGCTAGGCACGATCGGGGACAATCTTCAAATTCGATAGATGGGATACGGGCGCAAGGCATGACACGGATTTTGCTGGGAGTGGCAGGCATTGCGCTGATCCTGTCGATCGCATTGCTGCTCTCGAACAACCGCCGCGCCATCCGGCTGCGCGTGGTCGGCGCCGCCTTCGCGCTGCAGGCGGGCATCGCGGTGCTGGTGCTCTATGTGCCCGCCGGTCGCACCGCCATCCAGGCGATGTCGCGCGGCGTTTCCAACCTGCTCGGCTATGCGCAGGCGGGCACCAACTTCATCTTCGGCCCGCTCGCCAGCCCGGAAGTCGGCGGCAACAGCTTTGCCATTGCCGCGCTGCCGGTGATCATCTTCTTCTCGGCGCTCGTCTCGATCCTCTATTATCTCGGCATCATGCAGCGCGTGATCCAGTGGGTCGGCGGCGGCATCGAGAAGCTGATCGGCATTTCCAAGGTCGAAAGCCTGTGCGCGGCGGCAAACATCTTTGTCGGGCAGAGCGAATCGCCGCTGGTCATCCGCCCCTATCTTGCCGCGTTGAAGCCTGCGCAGCTGTTCACGGTGATGAGCGTCGGCATGGCGGGCGTTGCCGGCACGATCCTCGCCGCCTATGCCGCGATGGGCATCCGCATCGACTATCTGCTCGCCGCGGCCTTCATGTCCGCGCCGGGCGGCATCCTGATGGCGAAGATCATCATGCCCGATGATCCTGCGGATATCAGCAGCGAGGCGGTGATGCCGCTCGATGTCGAATATGAGGAAGAGCGCCCCGCCAATGTCATCATGGCCGCCGCGATGGGCGCGCAGACCGGCGTGAAGCTCGCGGTTGCCGTGGGCGCGATGGTGTTGGCGTTCGTGGCGCTGGTCGCGCTCGCCAACGGCATTTTCGGCGGTATCGGCGGCTGGTTCGGCCAGCCCGATCTCTCGTTCCAGCAGGTCGTCGGCTATGTCTTCGCACCGATCATGTATCTCATCGGCGTGCCCTGGGACGAGGCGCTGCGCGCGGGCGGGCTGTTCGGCACGAAGATCGTGCTCAACGAATTCGTCGCATTCATCGAACTGAGCAAGCCCGAGGCAGGGCTTTCGGCGCGGACGGTCGCAATCATCACCTTTGCCCTGTGCGGCTTTGCCAATTTCTCGTCGATCGCCATCCAGATGGCGGTGACCGGCGGCCTCGCGCCTAGCCAGCGACCGATGATCGCGCGGCTGGGGCTCAAGGCGCTCGCCGCAGGCAGCCTCGCCAACCTGATGAGCGCGGCGCTCGCCGGGTTGCTGATTACCGTTTGACGCGATGCGCGGCCCGGCGATCCGCGCGGGGCTGCGTTACGGGGCAGAGGCCTTTGCGCTGGGGTTCCTGCTGGGTACGCTCAGGGTTATGCTGGTGGCGCCCGTAACCGGCGCTCTCACCGCCGTGGCGATCGAGCTTCCGGTCATGCTGCTCGTGATGGCCTGGCGCGCGCATCGCATCGTCGCGCGATCGCGAGAGGTGATGTTGGTCGGTGCGCGCGCGATCATGGGCGTGACCGGGTTCACGCTCTTGTTGTTTTGCGAGTTTGTACTGGGCATGGCACTGGGCACATCGCCGCGCCAATGGCTGGCTGATCTTGCCAGCCCGCCGGGGGCAGCGGGACTGGCGGGTCAGATTGTGTTTGGTTGTCTTCCGCTGCTCGTCGGGCGCGCGGCGATCAGGGTTGAGTGAACGACGGCGGGTCCGAGGCATCCATCGAATCGTCG
The DNA here is from genome assembly GCA_001555775.1 of Acidovorax delafieldii. Taxonomy (GTDB): domain Bacteria; phylum Pseudomonadota; class Alphaproteobacteria; order Sphingomonadales; family Sphingomonadaceae; genus Blastomonas; species Blastomonas delafieldii_A. The sequence continues at coordinate 8,139 of LSHP01000061.1, forward strand.
AGCGCGTCGTCCAGCTCGTCTTCGCTGACACTGTCCTTGTCGACATCGGGCTCGGTGGGCTTGTCGTCTTCGCTCCCGGCCTGCGCGCCCAGGCTCGATGTCTTGGCGCCTGCGCGCTGCGCGGTCTCTTCGGTGCAGTCGACGGGTTCGGTCGGCTTGGGGGTCTGGGTCTCGGTCATCGGGGAACTCTCCTTGCTGCCCGGACTACGCCGGGGCGCGCGAGGCGGTTCCCCTCAGGCGACGCCGGCGCGCTTGAGTTCCGGTCCCAGACGTCCGGTCAGCCACAGCGCCCACATGCGGAAATCCGCCGCCAGCGACCAGAGCGGATAGGTAAAGGTGGCCGGCCGGTTGCGCTCGATCCGCCAATGGCTGATCCAGGCGAAGAAATAGCCCGCCACCGGCATCATCGCGAACAGCAGGAGATGGCCGGTGACAAGTGCCGCGAGCGCCAGCAGCACGACCAGCGACGTGCCGACATAATGCCAGGCGCGGGTGAGCGGGCGGCTATGCTCGGACAGGTAATAGGGCCAGAATTCGGCGAAGCTGGTGTAACGCTGCATCTCGATTGTCTCCCGCCGCCATGATAGCCACAGATCATGCCCGCGATCCATACCGAGCTTCTCTTCGTCTACGGCACGCTGCGCCGGGGCAGTGACCATGCCAATGCAGCGCGGCTAGCTGCGGAAAGCGAATGGCTGGGCACAGCCACGCTGGTCGGCACGCTCTTTCGCGTCACCTGGCATCCGGCACTGGTGCTGGAGGGCGACGATGTCGTGACCGGCGACCTGCTGCGCCTGACCGATCCCGCCGCGAGCCTCCCCTGGCTCGACAGTTTCGAAAGCTGCGGCCCCGATGACCCGCCCCCGCACGACTATCGTCGCGAAATCGCGAGCGTCATGACAGCATCCGGCGCGGTGGACGCTATGGTCTATGTCTGGAACCTGCCGACAGGCGGGCTGGAACGGATATCGGACGGCGACTGGCTACGCGCCTGATCACTTGCTGTCGGCAACACCGTCATATTTGAGTTCGAGATAGCGGCCCCGGATCGCGAGCTTGTCGGCATCGCCCTCGGCAATGGTGCGGGTGGCGCTGGCGATCTCGCGTTCGATGACGCCGAGGCCGTGGATGAGTTGCTCGTCGGGCGTGCGCTCGCCGCGCTTTTCCTGGCGCATGCTCGCCGGGATCTTGCGATAGCCGGTGATCAGCTCCGGCAGATGCTCGCCCACCAGCTTTCGGATTTCGCGCGCGGGCTCACTGTTTTCCTCCAGCGTCTGCAATTGCGGCGCAAGCATGTCGAGCTGCACGCCGATCTGGTCGACCAGCGTCACGGCGGGTGCGGGAAGGGCTGGGCGCTGGCTTTCCAGCCAGATTTCGGTCTTCCCGGCGAGCACCTTCAAGGGCTCCTTGGCCAGCCGTTCGGGCGTCGGAACCTTGAGCTTCATGCCGCTGCCCAGCACCACCGTGGCGACCACGGCGGCGAGCACCGTGAGCAGCACGCCATAAAAGCCGATGCCGTCGATGATCGCGCCGACAATGCCCGCTGCGACCAGGATGACGCCGATGCTGATCGCGATCGCGGCGATCTTCTTCCACATATGCTCGCGCTTGAGCGCGCGCGACTTGCTGCCGATCGAAGGGCCCATCTGGACGCGGCGCTTGACCGCAGCGGCATCGGCGATGATCTGGTCGGACTGGCTGGTCAGCGATTTGGACATGGGCAAGCCTGGCTCAAGCCTCCAGCGAGCTCAGCAGCGAGGGGCCGGACGTCGTGCCGCCACCGCCTTGCGAAGCGCCTTCGGCGCGCGCGATATAGCCCTTGGACTTCTCGACTTCCTTGCTCAGCGTGTCGACCGTGGTCTTCATACTGTCCAATGCCTTGACCTTGAACGTGTCGATATTGTCCATCGTGTCATAGATGTTCTGGAAGGCGCGCTGCAGCGTTTCGACCGGGATGGTCGCCGATGCCGCCTGTTCGTGGATTTTGGCGGTCTGGTCCTTGAGCATCGTGCCGGTCGAATCGATGATGTTCGCGGTGGTGGTGTTGAGCGCGGTGATCTGATCGAGCACCAGCTTCTGCCCGACCAGCGCCTGCGCGACGGTGACCGCGGTGCGAAGCGCGGCGACCGTTGTGGTGCTGGCACGATCCACGCCCTTGACCAGTTCGACATTGTTCTTCTTGACGAGATCGAGCGCGAGATAGCCCTGCACCGTCACCGCCATCTGCGTCAGCAGGTCCTGCGTGCGCTGGCGGACATAGAAGAGCGCGGTTTCCTTGATCGCCTTGGCCTTGGCGGGATCGGTCATCTCGAGCTCGGCAGCCTTCGCCTCGAGCCGCGCGTCGAGCGTCTTCGACACATGGATCATCTGCTCGAGCTTGCCCATCGCGGCCCAAAGGTTCTGCCGCTCCACATCGATCGCGGCGTTGTCCATCAGCAACTCGTCCTTGCCGCTCTGCAGACTGGCGAGGATCGACTGGATATGCCCCTGGCTTGACTTGTAGCTGTCGAAATAGTCGCGCATCTTGTTGCCGAAGGGGATGATGCCGAAGATCTTCTTGCGGGTGAACAGGTCGCCCTTCTTGCCGGGGTCGAGATCCTCGACCGTGCGGCGCAGCTGCGCCAGGTTCGCGCCGACCGAATTGTCATTGTCCATCGCGCGCACGGGGCGGTCGAGAAAGCGGTTCGACTGGCCCGCCGCATCGGCGATTTCCTTGCGGCCCATATTGGTGATCTGGTCGACGCGCTTGCCGAATTCGGGCGAGTTGACATCCTGCGCGACGAGATCGCTGATGAAGCCGTCGACCTTCTCATCGAGCTTCGAGCGCACCTCTTCGGACACCGGAACGAGCCCCGTCGCCTCGGCTGCGGTGACGATCGGCACCGGCTCGGGTGCCTCCAGCGTCAGTTTCTTGTCCGCAATCGCAGTTTGCGTTGCCATGGCTTTTCCAGCTCCCGTTTCGGCCCGACCCTCAAAATGAGGCGACTTGCCCCCAAGGGCAAGTGATAAGTGTTACTGTGTTAAGATAACAATACAGCCGCAAAGCGCAAGGCTTTTGCGCGCCATAGGCGTCTGTTCCTCCGCAAAAGCCTTGCGCCTCGATTGATAACAGTTGATAACGTCGGCAGGAGGACCCGATGATAAGTGCCGATTTGGGACAGACGCTCGAAAGCTTCGTCGCCTCGCTCGTGGAATCGGGCCGTTACAACTCCAAGAGCGAAGTGCTGCGCGAAGGCGTCCGCCTGATCCAGGAGCGCGAAGCTCGGTTGGCGGCGCTAGATATCGCGATCGCCCAAGGGCTGGACGATGCAAATGCCGGTCGCCTCATACTTGCCGATGAGGTGTTCGCCCGGCTTGAAGCGCGCTACCGGCCCAAGGATGTCGCCGCCGAATGAGGGTGCTGCTGACCGCTGCAGCGGAGCGCGATCTGGAGGCCATCGCAGATTATATCGCCGCTGACAGCCCTGCCCATGCCCTGGCCTTTGTCCGTATCTTGCGCGAGAAATGCGTGGAACTTGCCGACTTCCCGCGTCGCTTCCCCATAGTCCCGCGCTATGCCGATCGCGAGATTCGGCGTCGGGTGCATGGCAATTACCTGATCCTGTATCGCATCGAGGGCAAAGTCGTCATAGTCCTGCGCGTCATGTCGGGCGCGCAGGACTATGAGGGGCAATTGGGATCAGACGCCGATATCCCATAATGCGACACATGCGCCTGTCACGAGCGCGAAGATCAGCAGCAGCACGGCAATCTCGACCGGGCGGAGGCTCAGCTTGCGCGCATGTTCCTGTTCGAACGCGGCGATGTGGTAGCGGATCGTCTCGTCGCTCTTGAGCAGGCCGATGTCGAGCACCGGGGCGGTGCGCAGATAGCGGACGAGCTCCTCGCGCTCGGTGCTGGTGATCTCGGGATAGCGCGCGAACAGCTTTTTCATCTGCTTGCGGCGGTCGTCTTGATAAGTCAGCAGGTCCTCGACGGCCTGCCCTTCATGAAAATGGGGCATGATGGGGTTCTCTCCGTTCAGAAGTCGAAAGGTCGGTGGCTTGCGGCGGGGAACGCACGCCATGATGCAGGGGGCACATCCCGACGGACACGCGTCAGCAACGGCAGATCAGGCTCTGCAGTAAGATGTGCCGATATCGGGGCGGGCGCGGATCAGGCCGTCAGCGGCGGGGCGCGCGGCGCAAGGTCGGGACGCGCAGAAGCGGGGTGGTCTGCCCAAAGACGGGCGATGCTCGGGCGGGATAAGATCGGCTCGCCGAGCGCCGCCAAGGCGACTTCTGCCGGGCTGAACCAGGAATAGAGCATGACGGCATCACTGCCATCGCCTGCCGGCAGGCGCAGGCGGTCGTCGACCGGCTCGGCCACCGCAATCGCCTCGCCCTCCTGCCGGCTGAGCGCGACCTGCGTGGTGGCGGGGTTGAACGCGGAGCCGACCTGCTGGCTCGCGGGCATCGACCCGGGCAGCAGCGCGCTCGCCAGCGCGATGAACAGCGCGATGATGATCCCGCTCACCCATGCCGGACGCGCGCCGACGGTCGAAACGGCAGCATAGGCGTCAGGACCGGGAAGGGACGCAGCGGCGCTCATGGACCGGATATAGGGATCAGGGGCCGCAGGGTAAACCCGCAAGGCCCCGTGAAGGCCGGTCAGGCCGCCAGTTCGTAAGGCTGGATCTCGCCCGACAGATACAGGTTGCGTGCCTTGGCGCGGCTCAATTTGCCCGACGAGGTGCGCGGCAGCGTGCGCGGCGGCACCAGTTCGATCACGCAGTTCATGCCGGTGAGCGAGCGGACCTTCTCGCGGATTTCGTCGCGCAGGCGGCGGCGTTCGGCCTCGTCGGTGGTGCGGCACTGGACCAGCACGGCGGGGGCCTCTTCACCGGCGGGGGTGGTGATCGAGAAGGCGGCAATGTCGCCGGACTTGAAACCGGGCAGCTGTTCGACTGCCCATTCTATATCCTGCGGCCAGTGGTTCTTGCCGTTGATGATGATCATGTCCTTGGCGCGGCCGACGATATAGAGATAGCCATCGACCATATAACCCATGTCGCCGGTATCGAGCCAGCCATCGACCAGGCACGCCTCGGTCGCTTCGGGATCGCGGAAATAGCTGTGCATGATCGACGGGCCTGCGGTCCAGACCTTGCCGATCTCGCGGTCGGGCAGAACCGTGCCGTCGGCGTCGCGGATCTCGATGCTCATGTCACGGCAGGCCTTGCCGCAATTGACGATCGAGCGGTAGCGCTTGGGCTTGGACGGATCGACCGGCGCGCCCGACAGGCGCTGTTCCTCGACCAGATCGACGACAATGCCCTCGCCCGGCGGCATCAGCGTGACGGCGAGCGTCGCTTCGGCGAGGCCATAGCTGGGCAGGAAGGCGCTCGCCTTGAAGCCCGCCGGTGCGAACGCATTCACAAAGGCCTGCATCACGTCAGGGCGAATCATGTCCGCGCCATTGCCCGCGAGCCGCCAGCGCGACAGGTCGAAGCGTTCCTCGACGCGCGACTGGCTGCCGATGCGGCGCGCGCAGATGTCATAGCCGAAGGTCGGCGAATAGCTGCACGAGGTGCCGGGATTGCGGCTGATCAGGTCAAGCCAGGCGAGCGGACGCCGCGCGAAATCCTCGGTCTTGAGATAATCGGTCGACACCTGATTCGCGACCATCGACAGCATGCAGCCGACCAGGCCCATGTCGTGATACCAGGGCAGCCACGAGATGCAGCGGTCGGTCTCGCACACATGCATCCCATGCGAATGCGCGGCGAGATTGCTCAGCAGCGCGGCGTGCGTGACCGCGACGCCATGCGGGAAGCGGGTCGATCCGCTCGAATATTGCAGATAGCAGATATCCTCGGGGCTCGCAGCGGGCAGCTCGGCTTCGGGTGCAGCTTCGGCAGCGAAGCTCTCCCAATCGATCCCCTCGACGCCGCAACGCTTGGCCGCCTCGCCGCCCATTTCGGCGAGTTCTGCGGGGTAGAACAGGAATTTGGGGTCGCTCGAGCGCAGCTGGACGCTCAATTGCTCGACATAGCTTTCCTTGCCGCCGAAGCTGGTGGGCAGGGGAAGCGGCACAGGCCAGGCCCCGGCATAGACCGCGCCGAAGAACAGCGAGGCGAATTCCGCGCCGGTTTCGGCGACGATGGCGATCCGGTCCTCGGGCTTGACGCCGCGCGCGATCAGCCGCCGGGCATGCTCGAGCGCATCGCTGCGCAGCTCGCTATAGGGATAAGGGCGCACCAATGTGCCGCGCGGATCGTGGAAGTTGAACCCGCGCACGCCCTGTGCCGCGTAGTCGAGTGCATCGCCCAGCGTCGCGAAATCGGCGAACCGGCGCGGCAGCGCATCGGCGGTGGGAGTCGGCTGCAATTGCGTCATGCGTATTAACCCGTTGCTTTCCTTTGCGCGCGCCGGTGGCCCGGTCTGTCACGCCCACATGGACAAGACCCGCTAGCGTCTGCCCATGCCGTCATGGCCCAGAGATGAATGGTTCGGGCAGCGCCCGCTTCATCCCAGAATGCCCCATCTCGCCTCTAGCCGATGACAAGCGTTCTAAATTCGACCCGACTGTGGCACAAAAATGGCGCATGACCGCTCCCGATGATCGACGCAAGCGTGAAAAGCGCCCGCCAAAGCCGCTCGACGAGCGCGCGCTGAAGGATCTGGCGCTGCATTATCTCGGACGGTTTGCGACGACGCGCGCGCGCCTGATCCAGTACATGCAGCGCAAGGTGCGCGAGCGTGGATGGGCGGAAGAGCGCGCGCCCGATTACGACCAGCTCGCCGATCGCTGCGTGGAGCTGGGCTATGTCGATGATGCTGCGTTCGCCGCGATGAAGGGCGGCGCGCTGCTCAGGCGAGGCTATGGCGCCCGCCGGGTCGAGCAGGCGCTGGTCGCAGCGGGCGTCGGCGAGGCCGAGCGCGGCGAGGTTCGCGAGACCGCGAGCGATCAGGCGCTGAACGCCGCGATGGCCTTTGCCCGGCGCAAGCGCATCGGCCCGTTCGCGCCCGCCCCCGCCGATCCCGACCGGCGGCGCAAGCAATTGCAGGCCTTTATCCGCGCAGGCCATGATTTTGCTCTCGCCCGGGCTCTTGTTTTCGCCGATAGCATGGAGGAGATAGCGGGGCTGGACGAGCAATTCGGGAGAGACCAATGGTGAAGAGATTCTGCGGGGCGATGCTGGCGACGCTGGCCTTGGTGGCGTGCAATGCCTCTGCCCCCAGCGATGCCGTGGCGCAGCGTCCGGCAGCGGCAACCCCTGCCGTTTCGCCCGCTGGGCTCGATCTGGTGCCGCTGACGATCAGGAGCGGCGCCAAGACGCACAAGTTCACCGTCGAGATGGCGCGCAGCTCGCAGGAACAGGCGCAGGGGCTGATGTTCCGCACCGAGCTGGCCCCCGATGCCGGCATGCTCTTTCCCTTCCCGACGCCGAAGCCCGCGAGCTTCTGGATGAAGAACACGGTCATCTCGCTCGACCTGCTGTTCATCCGCACCGATGGCACCGTCGAGAGCATCGCCGCCAATGCGGTGCCCTATTCGCTCGACCCGATCAGTTCGGGCGAACCGGTCGCTGCAGTGCTCGAGATCGCTGCTGGCCGTGCGGCCGAACTCGGAATCAAGCCGGGCGACACCGTCACCTGGCGCGACAAGCGTTGAGGCACTGGTGGCAGCAGCGCGCAAACGCGGCATGATCGCTCGCCTGATCGCACTGGTTTTCAAGCTGGTCTTCGGCTTTGTGGCGCTATCGCTGCTGATGGTCGTTATCTATCGCTTCGTGCCACCGCCGACGACGATCACGATGCTGAGCGATGCCAATGGCGCGACGCGCGACTGGACGCCGCTCGACCGGATCGACCGCAACATGGTCTCCGCCGCCATAGCCGCGGAGGACGGCAAGTTCTGCACGCATAACGGCTTCGATACCGAGGCGATCGAGCAGGCGATGCGGCGCAACATGGAAGGAGGGCGCATCCGCGGCGGATCGACGATCAGCCAGCAGACCGCGAAGAACGTGTTCCTCTGGCAGAATGGCGGCTTTTTCCGAAAAGGTCTGGAAGCCTGGTTCACCGTGCTGATCGAGGGCATCTGGGGCAAGCGCCGGATCATGGAAGTGTACTTGAACGTCGCCGAGACCGGCATCGGCACCTATGGCGTCGAGGCAGGATCGCAGCGCTATTTCGGCAAGGGCGCAAGTTCGCTCACCCGCGACCAGGCCGCGCGCATGGCCGCCGCGCTGCCGTTGCCCAAGAAGCGCTCGGTCAAGAACCCCAGCGGCTTCGTGCGCCGTTATGGCAACAGCATCGCCCGCCGCATCCGCATCGTCCAGCGCGATGGGTTGGATAGCTGCGCGCGGCCTTGAGGAGATTTGCGGTTAGCGCTGCAGGGGCTTTAAGCTGCTCCCACCTCCGCTCATCCTGAGCAGCGGGCTTCAGCCCGCGTCGTCGAAGGACCCGCGCCCACAACGGCCGTATCGCGGGGCCTTCGACAAGCTCAGGCTGAGCGGAGGTGGGTACATGAGTCAAACCAATCCCCATGATCCCGCAAGCCACCCCTCACCGCACCTGCCGTTTCTCCAGCTTTCGCGCCAATGTCCGCCGGTGCATCCCCAGCCGCCGCGCGGTTTCGGAGACGTTGAAGCCGGTATCGACCAGCGTCTGGTGGATATGCTCCCATTCCACGGTCTTGATCGACGATTGACGGGTATCCACGGCGGTATCGGCATCGCCCTCGGTGCGGGCGAAGGCGGCCTCGATATCGTCGGTGTTCGACGGCTTGGCAAGATAATGGTCCGCGCCGAGCTTGATCGCCTCGACGGCGGTGGCGATGCTGGCAAAGCCGGTGAGCACGACGATCTTCGCGTCCGGAGCGGCGGCGCGGACGGCCTGGACGCAGGTGAGGCCGGAGACCGAGCCTGCGAGCTTCAGGTCGATCACCGCATGAGACGGCACCAGGCCGCTGTCGAGCAGCGCGACCAGCCCGTCATGGCCCGAGGCGCTTTCGACCGCATAGCCGCGCCGCTCGAACGATCGCCTGAGGGTGCGCGCAAAGGTTTCGTCATCTTCGACGATCAGCAACTGACGGGTCTCGGTCATGTCCGCGCTCCTGCCGGATAGGCGATGGCTTCCAGTGGCAACCATATGGTAACTTCGGCGCCGCCCTGCTCGCGATTGCCCGCACGCACCTCTCCGCCCAGCTTGCGCATCACGTTGACGAGCAGGAACAGCCCCAGGCCGCCGCCGGGCTTGCCCTTGGTCGACCGGTACGGCTTGCCCAGGCCATCGAGAATCTCCTGCGCAAAGCCCGGGCCCTTGTCGGTCACGGTCAGTTCGAGCGCCTCGCCCTGGCGCACGGCGCGGATGCCGACCCATTGCGGCGAGACCTCGACCGCATTGTCGATGACATTGCCGATGACCTGACGCAGCGCAGGGTCCGAGACGATGGCGACATCGGTGCCGAACCGGTCGTGATATTCGAGCGCATCGAGCCCGCGCGTCACGCGCCATTCGTCGACGATGTCGCGCAGGAAGGCGCGCACCGTGGTGCGTTCGGTCGCCTCGCCGCGCGCCTCGCCGGCGGACATCAGGATGCCGCTGACGATCGTCTTGCAGCGCTGTACCGCATTTTCCATGTCGTCGAGATCGGCGGACAGGTCCGCGACCGCGTTCAGTTCGGGCATCGCGCGAAAGTCGTTGACGAGCACCGAGAGCGTCGCAAGCGGGGTGCCCAGCTCATGCGCCGCGCCCGAGGCGAGCAGGCCCATGCGCACGATATGGTCCTCTTCGGCTGCGCGCTGGCGGATCGCGGCGAGCGCGGCGTCGCGTTCGCGCAGGTTGCGCGCGATGCGGGTGACGAAGGCGACCAGCAGCACCGCGATCAGCCCGAAACAGACGAAGCTGCCCTGCAGATACAGGCTGAATTCCTCGTCCTGCAGCTCGGGCGGCAGGGCGAGCGGGACGGGATCGATCGCCAGCACCGCCAGTGCGCCTAAGGATGCCGCGACCATCGCCCAGGATGCTGCGGGGCGCAGCACCATCGCGCCGATCACCACCTGCAGCAGGAACAGGGCGGCGAACGGGTTGGCGAGCCCGCCGGTGAAATGCAGCTGCCAGGTGAGCGCCGCGATATCGAACATCAGCGCGGTGAACAGCGCATATTCGAGCCCCGCATCGAACCGGTGCAGCATGTAGAGCGTGACGATGTTGATGAACACGAGCAGGCTGATCGCGGCGAGCAGCGGGGCGAGCGGCAGCGCGATGCCCATCGGCCCGTGCACGATGAGGATGGTCAGCAGCTGGCCCCCGACCGCGAGCCAGCGCAGCTGAATGAGCAGCGCCATGTTGCGCCGCACGGCATCGGTAATCTGGGGGGCGGGCGTGGCGATCATCGCCGCTGCCATACCAGCTTTGCGCCGAACAGGCACCCGAGCGCGAGCAATGCCCATGTCAGCGCGTAGACCGCGTGATTGTCGCTGAAGCGGATGACGGTCAGGCCGCCGACCGGATAGCCGCCCGGATTGGGCGCGGCATCGGCGTCGATGAAATAGGGTGCGGTGCGTTGCAGGTCGCGTGCGCGGGCGATCGCGGCGATATCGCGCGAAAACCAGCGATCGGCATTGGCATCGTTGGAGCGCAGGAAGCCGCCGCCCGGTTCGGTGATCCGCAGCAGCCCGGTGACGCGCACCATTCCCGCCGGATTGCCCGCCGCGCGCGTAGCCGGGTCGCGCCGGTCAGGAGGTACGAAGCCGCGATTGACCAGCACGGTGAAGCGCTCGCCCACCAGCGGCGTCAGCACCCAGTATCCGCCGCCGCGCGCGGTCACCGCCTGGACCAGCGTTTCGCGATCATGCGCAAAGCGCCCCGCAAAGGTGACCCGCCGATAGGCGTCGCGCTCTTGGCGGATACGCGGCCATTGGTCCGGTCCCGGCGCGGCGACCGGCGCGGCGGTGCTGCGGCTGTCGACCGCCTCGATCAGCGCATGCTTCCAGGCGCGGCGCTGCACCTGCCAGGCGGCAAGCCCGAAGCCCGCCAGCGCCAGGGCAAGCAGCGAGACGACCAGCACGACCCGCGCGGCTGGCCGGGACTGGGTCACGGGATCTGGCTCATCTCTTCATGCGCCTGCGGCATCATGTTGGTGTTGAGATTGCTCATCACCCAGAGTGATCCCGACAGCATGATGCCGACGACGATGATGGTGAAGATCAGCGAGGTGATCGACCAGCCGCCCTCGGCCTTGGGGCTCATGTGCAGGAAATAGACCATATGGACGACGATCTGGACGACGGCAAAACCGAGGATCGTCACCGCCGTCACCGCAGGCGACAATGCGCCGGTCATCACCAGAGCGAACGGGATCGCGGTCAGGATGACCGAAGCCAAGAAGCCGATCGTGTAGTCGCGGTACGAGGCATGCGGGATCTCGATGCCGTGCGCATCGTGCTCGGCCTGTTCGGCATGGGTGGTGGCAGCGCTCATCACAGCATTCCCATCAGATAGACAAAGGTGAACACGCCGATCCAGATCACGTCGAGAAAGTGCCAGAACAGGCTGAGACACGCAACGCGGCGCTGGTTGGCGGGGTTGAGGCCATGGCGGCCGAGCTGGACGATCAATGTCACCAGCCACACCAGGCCGAAGGTGACGTGCAGCCCGTGCGTGCCGACCAGGGTGAAGAAGGCCGAGAGGAACGCGCTGCGCTGCGGCGTCGCGCCGATATGGATGAGGTGCGAGAATTCGTACAGCTCGATCGCGAGGAACGCCGCGCCGAACAGTCCGGTGACCGCGAGCCACATCTGCACATGGCGCAGGTTCCTGTTCTGCATCGCGATCATCGCCAGACCATAGGTCAGCGACGAGAACAGCAGCATCGCGGTGTTGAGCGCGATGAGGTTGAGGTCGAACAGGTCCTTCGGCCCCGGCCCGGCGGCGAAATTGCCGCCGAGCACCGCGTAGCAGGCAAACAGGATCGCGAAGATGAGGCAGTCGCTCATCAGATAGATCCAGAAACCCAGCAGCGTGCTGTGGCCCTCGGGATGCGGATGCTCGTCGATCTCGTAATAGACCGGCTTGTCGTTGCCGGCGGGCAGGGTGATGCTGCTCATGGGCTCAGGCTCCTGCCGCTTGCAACTGGGTGAGGCGCGCCTTTTCGGTCGCCGCCACCTGCGACGCCGGGATGTGGAAGTCGCGCTTGTAGTTGAACGTGTGCGCGATCGCCGCGCCGATCAGCGCAACCATGCCAAGGCCCGCGAGCCACCAGATATGCCAGACCAGCGCGAAACCGGCGACGGTGCTGATGCCCGCCAGGATGACGCCGGCGCCGGTATTGCTCGGCATATGGATGTCCTTGTAGCCCTCGGCCGGATGCTCGACGCCCGCCGCCTTCATGTCGTACCAGGCATCGAGCGCGTGGATGCGCGGGGTGAAGGCGAAATTGTAATCGGGCGGCGGCGAGCTGGTCGCCCATTCGAGCGTGCGGCCGTTCCACGGATCGCCCGTCGTTTCGGCCAGCGCCTCGCGCTTCCAGATGCTGACTGCGAACTGGATGAGCATCGCGGCAATCCCGGCGGCGATCATGAACGCGCCCACAGCGGCGATGGCGAACCAGATCTGCAAGCTCGGATCGTCGAACACCCGCATCCGGCGCGTCACGCCCATCAGGCCGAGCACGTAGAGCGGCGCGAACGCAACCCAGAAGCCGGGGACCCAGCACCAGAAGCTGACCTTGCCCCAGAACTTGTCGAGCTTGAAGCCGAACGCCTTGGGCCACCAGTAGTTGATCGCCGCGAAGATGCCGAACAGCACGCCGCCGATGATCACGTTATGGAAATGCGCGATCAGGAAGAGCGAGTTGTGCAGCACGAAGTCCGCAGGCGGCACTGCGAGCAGCACGCCGGTCATCCCGCCGATGGTGAAGGTGAGCATGAACGCCACCGTCCACATCATCGGCAATTCGTAGCGGATGCGCCCGCGATACATGGTGAACAGCCAGTTGAACAGCTTGGCCCCGGTGGGGATCGAGATCACCATCGTGGTGATGCCGAAGAAGCTGTTGACGCTCGCGCCCGATCCCATGGTGAAGAAATGGTGCAGCCACACGACGTAGGACAGGATGGTGATCACCACCGTTGCATAGACCATCGAGGTATAGCCGAAGAGCTTCTTGCCCGAGAAGGTCGAGGTGACCTCGCTGAACACGCCGAACAGCGGCAGGATAAGGATGTACACCTCCGGATGGCCCCAGATCCAGATGAGGTTGACGTACATCATCGACGACCCGCCAAAGTCGTTGGTGAAGAAATTGGTGCCGACATAGCGGTCGAGCGTCAGCAGCGCGAGCACCGCGGTGAGCACTGGGAAGGATGCGACGATCAGGATGTTGGCGCACAGCGAGGTCCAGGTGAATACCGGCATCTTCATCAGGCCCATGCCTGGCGCGCGCATCTTGAGGATGGTGACGATCAGGTTGATGCCCGACAATGTCGTGCCGACCCCGGCGATCTGCAGCGCCCAGATATAATAATCCACCCCGACGCTGGGGCTGTAGGCGATGCCCGAAAGCGGTGGATAGGCGAGCCATCCGGTCGCGGCGAACTCACCGATGAACAGCGATGCCATGGTCAGCACCGCGCCCGATGTGGTCATCCAGAAGCTGAAATTGTTGAGGAAGGGGAAGGACACGTCGCGCGCGCCGATCTGCAGCGGCACGACATAGTTCATCAGGCCGGTGATGAACGGCATCGCGACGAAGAAGATCATGATCACGCCATGCGCGGTGAAGATCTGGTCGTAATGGTGCGAGTTGAGGTAACCCTCGGACCCGCCGAACGCCATCACCTGCTGCAAGCGCATCATGATCGCATCGGCAAAGCCGCGCAGGAACATGACGAGGCCGAGGATCATGTACATGATCCCGATCTTCTTGTGGTCGACGGTGGTGAACCACTCCTTCCACAGATAGCCCCACAATTTGTAGCGCGTCACCAGCGCGAGCAGGCTCACGCCGCCGATGATGACGACGACCATGGTGCTGAGCACGATCGGGTCGTGCGGCAGCGAGTTCCAGCCGAGCTTGCCCAGCAGGAACGTCGGTTCGGCGGCAGAGGTGGAGGGAACGGCGTCGGTGCTCATGATACGGGGTCCGTGGTGCCTGCCTGAGTCAGCTCAGGCGACTTGGTGAGTTCAGGCGACTGGGAAGAGGTTTCGCGCTTGCGGAACAGCGGTCCGCCGGGGCGCTTGAGGCCTGCGCCGGTCAGCGTGGAAAGATCGATCACGCGATCTTCCATCCGCGTCAGGCTGGCGCTCAGCAGTTCGGGATTGGTGCAGTTCTCGGCAATATAGCGGTCGCTGGCGGTGTCGCCGGTGCCGCGCGCGGCGTGCTTGTCATAGGAAAGCTGGCGCACATTGTGCAGGCCGGCCAGACCCATGCCGCCGCGCGCGTCGATCGCCATCATGTCGTGCATGCACATCTTGCCCGGCTCGGCGCACATGTTGACGATGCGGTCGAACAGGTCGCGCTCGACGCTGGCATAATGGCGCACCGGTTCCTTCTCGCTCGGGCGTTCGAGCTTGAGATAGGTGGCACGGTCGAGCGTCTGGCCTTCGGCACGCGCCTTGACCACCCATTGGTCAAAGCCCTTTTGCGTCATGCTGCGCGCGGCGAAGCGCATGTTTGAAAAGCCTGCGCCCGAATAATTGGCGGAGAAGCCCTCGTAATTGCCGGTCTCGTTGAACACCGCGTGCAGCTTGGTTTCCATGCCGGGCATCGCATAGATCTGTCCGGCCATGGCGGGGACATAGAAGCTGTTCATCACCGACGACGAGGAGATGCGGAACTTGAGCGGACGGCCTTCGGGCACCGCGAGCTCGTTCACCGTGGCGATGCCCTGTTCGGGATAGATGAACAGCCACTTCCAGTTGAGCGCGACCGCCTGCACCTCGAGCGGCTTGTCCTTTTCGGTCACCGCCTGTCCGGGCGCGGTGCGGGCGAGCGGGCGATAGGGGTCGAGCAGATGCGTGCCGACCCAGGTCACCGCGCCCAGGCAGATGATGATCAGCAGCGGAATCGCCCAGATGGCGAGCTCGAGCTGAGTCGAATGGTCCCAATCGGGCTTGTAGGTCGCGGTTTCGTTCGCGGCGCGGTATTTCCAGGCGAAATATCCGGTCAGCGCCATGACGGGTACGATGATGATCAGCATCAGTAGCGTCGAGATGACGACGAGATTGCCCTGCTGCTGCGCGACATCGCCCGCCGGATCGAGCACGACCATGTTGCAACCGCCCAGCAGCGGCAGGAGGCAGAAAGCGGCGAGCGCCGCCGGGAGTCGGAGTCGTGTCATGGTCCCAAGCATGACCGCCCAATTAGACCCATGATCCACGCGCGCACATAGGACATTTTGTCCAAGTGCATTGATCTGGATCAAAATTGCATAAGGCACGTGTAGAAATTTATCCGCCCCCGAATCCAAGGAACTGCCCATGGTGGCCAACACCGTCCCCACGACCGAGGCCGAACGCGATGCGCGCGCGGTCAATGACGACGGCCATACGGTCGGGCCGGGCGAGATCGCCATTGGCGTGGTCATCGGCCGCACGTCGGAGTTTTTCGACTTTTTCGTCTACGCCATCGCCTCGGTGCTGGTCTTCCCCAAGCTGGTCTTCCCCTATCTCGATCCGCTCGAAGGCACATTGTGGTCGTTCGCGATCTTCGCGCTCGCCTTTGTCGCGCGGCCTGCGGGAACGCTGATCTTCACTGCGGTCGACCGCGCCTATGGCCGCGGGGCCAAGCTGACGATCGCGCTGTTCCTGCTCGGCGGATCGACCGCTGCCATCGCCTTCCTCCCCGGCCATGCCACGATCGGCATAGGATCGGCGCTGCTGCTCGCGCTGTTCCGCATGGGCCAGGGCGTGGCGCTGGGCGGCTCGTGGGATGGCCTCGCCTCGCTGCTTGCGCTCAATGCACCCAGGGACAAGCGCGGCTGGTATGCAATGATCCCGCAGCTGGGCGCGCCTTTCGGGCTGATCGTCGCCAGCCTGCTGTTCGCGTTCCTCATCGCCGCGCTGCCGGCGGAAGATTTCCTCGCCTGGGGCTGGCGCTATCCGTTCTTCGTGGCGTTCGCGATCAACGTCGTCGCGCTGTTCGCGCGGCTGCGCATCGTGGTGACACCCGAATATACCGAGCTTTTCGAAAGCCAGACGCTGCAGCCCGAACCTGTGCTGTCCACCGTGCGCAGCGAGTGGAAGATCATCGTGCTGGGCGCGTTCGCTCCGCTCGCCAGCTTTGCCATGTTCCATATGGTGACGGTCTATCCCTTGAGCTGGGTGTTCCTGTTCACCGAGGAATCGCCGGTGCGCTTCCTGCTGATCGAGGCCTTTGCCGCCGCGCTCGGCGTGCTGGCGATCCTAGCTTCGGGCAGGCTCGCCGATGCCTATGGCCGCCGCACCCTGCTCGCCGCTACAGCCGTCGCGATCGCGGCGTTCAGCGGCTTTGCCCCGCAGCTGCTCGATGCCGGTGGCGCGGGCGAGGCGGCGTTCATGTTCGGCGGGTTCATCCTGCTCGGCCTCGCCTTCGGCCAGTCCTCGGGGGCGCTCTCCTCGTTCTTCCCCCTGAAGCACCGCTATACCGGCTCGGCGCTCACCGCAGACCTCGCCTGGCTGTTCGGCGCGGGCTTCGCGCCGATGGTCGCATTGTGGCTCTCGGCCAATTACGGGCTGCTCGCCGCCGGGGGCTATCTGCTCTCGGGCGCGCTGGCGACGCTGACCGCCTTGTGGTTCAACCGCGAACTCGGCCAGCAGCAATAAGCGGCAGGGGGCAGCCATGTTCGTTCCGTTCGATCCCGATTGGCCGCCCTTCGATCCGCCACGGCGGGAACCGCCAAGGCCACCGCGCCGCATCAGCGCCGCACAGGAAAAGCGGCTTATGCAGGCGATCGGCCTCAACCTTTTGCTAGCAGTGATCGCCCCCATTGGCGGCGCGACGGTGATCGGCGCGCTGCTCGGCTGGTGGGGCTAGCGGCGCAGCGCCTTGACGTTCACGAGAACGAAAAAGGGGGAGCAGCGCGCTGCTCCCCCTTTTGTTGCTGTCGTGCCTTGGCCGCCGATCAGAAGCGCGTGCCGACCTCGATGCCGAAGATGCGCGGCTCGTTCACATAGGCGGTCAGGTTGTTGAAATCGATGCCGCCGGTGGCCGAGACATTGTTGGTGATGTTGCGCGCAAAGGCCGCGACATCGAACTTGCCGTCGCCGGTGCGATAGCCGAAGCGCAGGCCGCCCTCGATCAGGCTGTCGTCGCTGAACTCGACCGAATTGTAGAGGAAGAACTGGATGCGCGAGCGATAATACCAGTCGGTGAAGACATAGAGCTCGCCATTGCCGACCGGGTGCGCGTAACCGGCGGTCCAGTTGACCGACCATTTCGGCGATTGCGGCAGGCGGTTGCCGTCGATCGAGAAGATGCCCGGACGGCCTGTGATCGGAGCGTTGAGCACGGTGCACGGCGCGCCGCATCCGGCAACGCCCAGACCCGGTGACTTGATCTCGTTCTCGTTGAAGCCGATACCGATGCTGAGATCGAGGCCATCGGTCGGGCGAGCGGCCAGCTCGGCCTCGAAACCATAGCCTTCGACATCATCGGCATTGAGCAGCGCGGTGACATTGCCGCCGCCGCCGACCGCCGTCAGCTGCAGGTCCTCGGTGTTGAAATAATAGCCGGTCAGGTTGAAGCGCGCTGCGCCATCGAACAGCACGGTCTTGATGCCGGTCTCGTACGACATGGTGCGTTCGGCATCGGCGACCGAGAGCGCGCGACCGAAGGCCAGGCGGCCCTGGATCGACGGCGCGCGATAGCCGCGCGCGGCGCGAGCGAAGATGTTGACCGCGTCGCTCACCGGATAGACCGCGCTCAGATCCCAGGTCAGCAGGTTCGCCTTGGCCTCGGTGCGCAACGTGCCGACCGGCCCGCCAAAGCCCAGGAAACCGGGGCGCGTGTCGATCGGGCGCGCGGCGGCAAAGTCGCGGTCGTCGTCATTATAGCGTGCGCCCGCCTGCAGGATCAGGCCATTGTCGAACGTGTAGCTCAAGGTCCCGAAAAGGCCGAACGCATTGGTCACCTGGCGCTGCACCGCGACAGCAGCTGCGACGGTATCGGCCGGCGCGCCATAATCGAGCGTGGTGATGTTGAGCCGCTCGTTGAAGAAGAAGCCGCCGATCTGATAGCCAAGGCCGGTCTGGTTGTTCGAGGCGAGGCGGACCTCCTGCGTATACTGGTCGAGGCTGGGCACGTCGTCACGGGTCTGGGCCGAGAACGGGATGAAGCCGGGGCCCTGGCTGGGCGCGAAGGCATTGCCGAAGCCGCCGTCGATATCGCCGCGGCTCTTGAGATTGCCGTTCCAGTAGGAGGTGACCGAGGTCAGCGTCGCCGGTCCGAAATCATAATCGACGGTCAGGCCGACATTATAGGTGTTGAGCTCCTGGAAGTTGATCCCGTCCGAACGGATCTGGTCGCGTCGGAACTCGGTGCCGGGCCCGCCCAGGCCGATCAGCTCGTTGCTGCCGCGCTGGAACACGTTGGCGCGGAACAGGATGGCAGAGCCATCGAGCACGCGGATCTGGCCGGTCAGCCGCGCGGTGAGCGGGCCGTCCTCGTACTGCAGCTGCAGGCGACCGGCAAAATCGTCATAGCCGCCCAGGTCATCGCCTGCGCCATTGTCGATATTGTCGACCCAGTGGTCGCGGTGCTGATAAAAGCCCGAGGCGCGGAATGAGAAACCATTGCCCAGGTTCGCGCCGACCGCGCCCTCGAGCTGGATGGTGTTGAACCGCGCCCAGCTCGCCTTGGCATAGCCACCATCGGTGCCGGGTTTGACGGTGTCGAACTTGACGATGCCCGCGGGCGTGTTGCGGCCGAACAGCGTGCCCTGCGGCCCGCGCAGCACCTCGATCCGGTCGAGATCGAAGATCGGGAAGCCCTTGAGGATCGGGTTTTCCAGCACGACATCGTCATAGACCAGGCTGACCGGCTGCGAGGCGTTGAGATCGAAATCGGTATTGCCGAGACCCCGAATGTAGAAGCGCGGGAAGCTGCGACCGAACGAGCTTTCGATATTGAGATTGGGCACGCGTCCGGCGAGGCCGCGAATGTCGCCGCCGCCCGCCTGGACCGCCGCCAGCGCATCGTTGCTCAGCGTCGAGATCGACAGCGGCACGTCGCGCTGGTCCTGCTCGCGCTTCTGCGCGGTGACGACGATGACGCCGACGCCGCGCTCGGCTTCCTCGGTCTGGTCGCCCTCTGCCGTCTGTGCCGCAGCGGGGGAGGCGAGGGCGCAACCGAATGCGGCAGCAGACAGGGCGATCGACGAAACCAGGCGACGGGACGGGACACGCATCGGAAATATCCTCGAAGTGACGGATGTGGCGATAGGGTAACACCGGCGGAATCGCGCCGGGTCCCTCCGTCCCTTCGCTGAGACGGGCGGCGAGGACAACACTCGCCATGCGCCGGCGCCAGATTTTTCAGTGGTGTTGCCTATTTGAGACAGCGATGTGACGTTGGCGACTCAACCGGTAGCTGGTGCGGCGCTCAGCTTTGCAATGGTTTTTCAGGAGCTTGCTCTGCGCAACGACCGCGCTGCCGGTCAATCCTCGAGGATCGCGCTGGCGGTGCGGGTGTCGCGCATGCGGATATACACGATTAGCGACAGCGCGATCATGCCGGTGACATACCAGTAGAAGCCGCGCTCCCAGCCGGCCTGCTTGAAGCTCAAGGCGACATATTCGGCCGTGCCGCCGAAGATCGTGTTGGCGAGCGCATAGGGCAGTGCCACGCCCAGCGCGCGGATATGCGCGGGGAACAGCTCTGCCTTCACCACCGCGTTGATCGAGGTATAGCCGGTGACGATCACCAGCCCGCCGAGCACGAGCGCAAAGGCGGTCAGCGGATCGCGCGTGGTCTCCAGCGTGGCGAACAGCGGATAGGTGCAGATCACGCCCAGCACGCCGAAGCCGACCAGCAGCGGCTTGCGCCCCAGCCGGTCGCTGAGCGCGCCCGCTACCGGCTGCAGCAGCATGAACACGAACAGGCTCGCGCCGTTGATCCGCGAGGCGGTCTCGCGGTCGAAGCCCGAGGTGTTGACCAGGAATTTCTGCATGTAGATCGAGAAGGCATAGAAGGCGAGCGTGCCGCCTGCGGTCATCAGCATCACCGTCAGTGCCTCGCGCGGGTGATGGCGGAACAATGCGAGCATGCCCGATTTGGGCGCATCGGTGCCTTGCGCATTGGCAAAGCTCTCGGTCTCGGCCAACCCGCGCCGGATCCAGAACACTACCACGGCCAGCGCCGCGCCGATGGCAAAGGGAATGCGCCAGCCCCAGGCATCGAGCGCGGCTTCGCTCAGCACCGATTGCAGCACCAGCAGCACGCCGATCGCCAGCAGCTGCCCGCCGATCAGCGTGACATATTGGAAGGACGAGAAGAAGCCGCGCCGCCCCTTGCCCGCCATTTCGGACAGATAGGTCGCGCTCGCACCATATTCGCCGCCGACCGACAGCCCCTGCATCAGCCGCGCGAGCACCAGCAGCGCGGGGGCGAGCAGACCTGCCGTCTCATAGGTCGGCGCGACCGCGATCAGCAGCGAGCCTGCGCACATCAGCGAGACCGACAGCGCCAGCCCGCTCTTGCGTCCCTTGCGATCGGCATAGATGCCCATCGCCCAGGCCCCGATGGGGCGCATGAAAAAGCCTACCGCAAACACCGCCGCCGCGCCGAGCAGCTGCGCAGTGCCATCGCCCGAGGGAAAGAAATGCGGCGCGAAATAGAGCGTGAACGCCGCATAGGCGTACCAGTCGTACCATTCGACCAGATTGCCGGTGGATCCGCCGACAATCGCCCAGGTGCGCTCGCGCGTGGTCGGTCTGTGACTGAACGGCAGAACGCCCGGTGGTGAGGAAGGGGTCATCGGTGTCGGCGGGTCCTGCCAGGGGTTGAAACGGCGGAGGACCATATGCGCATACGGCAACGCAGCGTGCAAGAAACTGGCGCACCCGACAGGATTCGAACCTGTGACCTCTGCCTTCGGAGCTAGAACCACAACGCTACGACAGGCTTACCAATCCAACGCTAGAGTACGATA
>LSHP01000007.1 GCA_001555775.1 Acidovorax delafieldii
GCAGCACCTAAATCTCCACCGAAAATTACACCACGAGCGCGGACGCTAACACGAAGGGTTTCTGACCTTGCTCCGTGCCGAGGGGCTGGAGACGATGCCGCGCGCCCTGGCCATGAGAATTGCGGGCGAAACCGATGACTGACTGGACCGAAACAGAGACATCAGGTTTGGAGCCAGGTTCGGAGCACCGCGTTCGCCTTGGTTTTGAACGCGAAACCGTCACTGTCGCACTCGAGCAGCTCGTCCCGCTCAAGATACTTCAGCAAGGCGTGCGGGAGAGCAAGAAATTCACTCAGATCGTCAGTTCGATCAAGGCGATTGGGATCGTCGAGGCTCCTGCTGTTGCTCCCGATCCAAAGCATCCGGGGAAGTATTTCCTGCTCGACGGCCATCTACGGATTGAAGCTATGCGCCAGCTCGCGATTCCGACAGTCGAGTGCCTCGTCGCAAATGACGATGAAACCTACACCTACAACAAACGCGTCAATCGCCTGCCACCCGTGCAGGAGCACCGGATGATTGTGCGCGCGATTGAACGCGGTGTCACAGAAGCGGTCATCGCTGATGCGCTCGGTCTCGAAGTGCAGTCGATACGCGCACGCTTCCGTCTCCTCGACGGCATCTGCGCTGAGGCCGCTGATGCGCTGAAGGACACCAATTGCTCAATGAAGGTATTCGATCTCCTGCGGCGCATGACCGCGTTCCGCCAGATTGAGGCTGCTGATCTGATGATCGGTCAGAACAACTTCTCCGTGATGTTTGCTCGTGCGCTACTAGCGGCGACACCGGATGAGCAGCTTGTTCCCGTCAGCAAGAAGGCGGGCAAGGCCGACGCGGCGGGACCAACCAGCCAGCAGATCACTCGCATGGAGCGAGAACTTGCCGCTTTGCAGACGCAGGTCAAATCGGTCGAGGAAAGCTATGGGATCGACAACCTCCACCTGACCTTTGCGCGAGGCTATCTCGGCAAACTCCTTGCCAATGCGCGCATAGTGCGTTGGCTCTCGCTGCACCGTCCAGAATATCTGACCGAGTTCCAGCGCATTGCGGAAATCGACAGTCTCGGCGGCTTACCCGCGCCCAGCGCTGAGTAATGTGATGGGGACCCGGACCCGATAAGCGCGGGGACCATGGGAGACGCCGCACTGAGGGGCGGATCGAGCATGGAGGTGGGAATGGCGGCGAACCCGCAGGAAGCCCACCAGGTCGGCCGTCATAGGGACCGACCGATTTATGAGAGTGACGGGCGCGCCAGGGCATGCGCGCCCGTCATGGGATGGAGAACACCGGCCCCGCCCGAGGGCGGAGCCGGTGCGGCGGTTCAGGCCGGCGGATTCCAGATGATGACCTTCTTGGAGGGATCATCGCCCGGCGCGTTGGCGATATTGCCGTAGATCGTGCCGAACTCGGGTGCGGAGAGCGAAACCGAAACATATTCGGCGCCGGTGTTCTGCGAGAAGCGCTTCCAGCCTGCGCCCAGCTCGAAGCCGTTCTTGCGGCTGACGATGCGATAATCGGGCTCGGATTCCTTCGCCTTGCGGTTGTTGGGGATGATCGCGATCGGCGCGGAGACCGTCAGCGTCGCCAGCGTGCCCTCGAAGCTGTCGTCGGCCTTCACGGTCAGGTTAGCGATGGTAGCCATGAAAATTCTCCTTCGATTGTCGGGGACCATCCCCGATGGCGCCCACCAGAGGGTCCGGCTGCTGGCGTCACCGAGCGCAGCGCGCGAGGGCGAACCCCGCACGGGGTTGACGGCATGAGGCTGACGAGACCCGCAGACAGGCGCCAAGGAAGGGGTGGTTCACGCACGATCAGGAGCAGAGTCGGCAGCAAGCTCCCAGCGGAGGCCAGCGACTTCGGCACGCGCTTCAGTGGCCCCATGGACCAGGCTCATTCCCTTCACTCCAAGGCGCGAGCCTGCTCATCGCGGTCAGCCATGGGATCGACCGAGATGCACGCCAGACGAAACCTTCCAAGAGCGACGGCATGTTCAGATTCTGACGCATCATTGACTTTCGGGAGATTTATAATCATATCACCACCGTGAGAGGACGAGCCATGAACGTCAGCGAAGCCAAGGCGACCGACCGCAAGGATCTGACCGGTCCGGCACTCAGGACCTTTTTCCGCATTGCTGAAGCCTGGGGCCTCAAGGAGCAGGAACAGATGCGTCTGCTCGGGCTGGACAGTCGTTCGACCTATCAATCCTGGAAGCGGGGCGCGATTGCCGCTCTCCCGAAGGATGCGCTCGAGCGGATTTCCTATGTCATGGGGATCTACAAAGGGCTTCACATCCTTTTGCCCAAAACTGCCGACGAATGGGTCCGCAAGCCCAACAAGGCGCGGGTATTTGGCGGCGCTTCGGCGCTCGATCGCATGATGTCGGGCAATGTCGCAGACCTCTATGTCGTGCGGCAGTATGTCGATGGACAGCGCGGCTGATCCGTGAACATTCCTGTAACTCAGGTGCGGTGGCAGCCGTGCTACCGGATCATCCCGAGCCGTTTTCCCCCGATCGCGCTGTTTGAAGCGGTGGCCGATCCTGCCGATCTAGAGGCTGTTTTCCAGATCGAAGCGATGACCAACGACCGGCTTCGCGAGGAAGCGGGCGACCTCGCACTGGTGCCGCCTGAAGACCGCATATCCGGGCCGGGCACGTCCCCGATCATGGCGGCCTTTACCCATCTGAACCTTGAAGGCGACAGGTTCACCGATGGGAGCTACGGCGTGTTCTATGCCGGGCTCACACTCGCCACCGCGATTGCGGAAACGCGGCATCACAGGGCCAAATTCCTCGCGGCGACAGATGAACCCGCGCAGGAACTCGACATGCGCGTCTATGCCGTCGACCTTGACGCGCCGTTGCATGATATTCGCGGCGCCCGTGAGGCTCTGCCCGCGCTCTACCATCCCGATAGTTATGCTGTGTCTCAGGAGACGGCACGCCGCCTTCGGGACGAAGGCGCAAACGGTATCGTCTATGCGAGTGTCCGTGATGCAGGCGGCGAATGTGCAGCTGTATTTCGACCCCGGCTCCTGTCCAATTGCCGTCAGGAACGCCATCTCACCTATGTCTGGGACGGCAGCACCGTCAGCACCGTTTATGAAAAGCGTATGTTGGACGGTTGATATTTCGATGGACCCGAAGCGACCGCTCTCGCGCTCGGTCCGGGCCGGCAGCTCACGAATTGCGATAACTGGAAGCGGTCATTCGAGCGCAAAACCATCGACGGATGTCGACCCAGCTTAAGACGTTCCGACGCACAACCTGCTGCGTCAGATTAGGATAATACCAGCCATTCCAACCAGTTTAACCCGTCGACGGCTGCCGCTAACATAGCTGACCTTCGAAGGTCCAAATCGGCTCTTTAAAATCTGCCGCACGCCCAGGTCTCGAAGCAGGGAGAGCGCCCTGACGCAAATTGGTCGTGCCTTCTTAGGCGAACAGTTTAGACGATCGGGCCTCGTCAGTGCCGTTCTTTTTCTTGCTCGGGAGACGTCGAGTTCTGCTAAATCACCATGCGGCAACGAACAGGGAATGGCGGAAATGAAAGTTAGGCGACTGACGATCTCGAACTTTCGAGGAGTCGCCCACGGCACGATCCATCTTACGGGGCACACGCTTCTTGTCGGTGGCAACAACATCGGCAAATCGACAGTATGCGAAGCCTTAGATCTCGTGCTCGGGCCCGAGCGGCTATACCGGCGACCTGTCGTCGACGAGCACGACTTCCATTGTGGCCGGTATCTCGATGCGGAGAAGAACCCGATCGAGATTCGCATCGAGGCAGTCCTCACCGACTTGGCGCCTGAGGCCGAGCTGAAGTTCCATCGGCATTTGCGCCGTTGGGACACCACTACAGGCGATTTTGCCGATCAGGGCGAAACGGGCCCGCAGGATGGGGACGGCTCGCAAAAGGGCTGGGCGCTGCCGGTCGTCTTCATCGGCCGCTACGACAAGGCCGAGGACGATTTCATCGGCAACACGTTCTTCGACCATCCCGTCGAGCCGCTCGAGGACGACGAGGCGGCGGAACTGGCGCTGGGCGCCGGGCGGCGATTGTTCGGCCGCGATCATAAGAGGCTCTGCGGCTTTGTTTTCCTCCGCACGCTTCGCACCGGATCGCGCGCGCTCAGTCTTCAACGCGGATCGCTGCTCGACACGGTCCTCCGCCTCGGCGGAACCGGCCTTGCCGATATGTGGCAGGATACGCTTGATCGGCTGCACGGGTTGACGCCGCCGATCGGCGAGGTGCCGCAGCTCAAGAAGATTCGCGCCGATATTCGGGATCGAATGGCGCGATTCGTCACCTTAGCCGCGGGAGACGACGCGACCGCGTTCTTCGCCTCCGATCTCACGCGGGAGAATCTGCGAGAGGTTGTTCGGCTGTTCATCGCCGCCGAGCCAATCGGGCATGGCGTGCCGTTTCCGCGGCTCGGCACAGGCTCGATCAATCTGCTCGTCTTCGCGCTTCTTACGGTCATCGCCGAGCTGAAAGAGAAGCAATCGGTCATCTTCGCGATGGAGGAGCCGGAGATCGCGTTGCCGCCGCATACCCAGCGGAGGGTTGGGAAATTCGTCCTCTCTGAAATGGGCCAAGCGATCGTGACATCGCATTCGCCCTACATCATCGAGCAGTTCGAGCCGCAGGACATCGTCATTCTGTCCCGAGGCGCCGAAGGCAATCTCGAAGGGGCTCCGATCGATCTCGGCGACTTCAAGACCAAAAGCTTTAAGACGGAACGCCGCCAGTTCGCCGAGGCGATCCTCGGTCGCGGGGTTCTCGTCGTCGAGGGCGCATCTGAGGCGGCATTGTTTCCCGAGGCGTCGGGCGTGCTTGAAAAGTCTATGGGCGCCGACGCCTACATGCATCTCGACTTCGCCGGTATCAGCTTATTCAACGCCGATAGCGAGACTTCGGTCCCTAAATATGGCCCGGTGTTCAAAGCGCTGAACAAGCCTGCTTTCGCGTTCGTCGACACACCCAACAAGGTGCCTGACGCGGCAGCGGAGGCTAAGCTGGCGGACTATGTCGCACGCTGGCAATCGCCGACAAAGGGGATCGAGACCCTGCTCGTGTCGGAGACTGTGCCCGCCGTGCACCGTCGTTTCCTCGATGCCGCGATGGCGCGCGATGACTATCCCGGGCATTGCGGCCCATATGACCCGGCGCTCGACGACGCGGCCGCGACCACGCTTGCGACCGCGGTGCTCAAAGCCCGCAAGGGCGACGCTTATGGCTACACCGCATTGTTCATTCGGCAGTGTCAGACCGCGGACGAGCTGCCCAAGACCATAAAGACCGTGCTGTTGGCCATTGATGCGGCGATGAAGCCGCCTGATCCGGATCTTGGCGACAAAGACGCCGGAGACCTCCTCTGAAGCTCGCGCTCGACCAGAAGCGGATGGATATCCTCGCGGCAGCCGGTCACCTTCTGGTGACGGGCGGGCCAGGCTCGGGAAAGACGACCATCGCTCTGCTCAAGGCCCAGAAGCGCATTCCGAATTTGAAGCCGGGGCAGGAAATCCTGTTCCTCAGCTTCTCGCGCGCCGCTGTTCGGCAGGTGCTCACTCGGTGCAAGGCCATATTGAGCTCCGACGAGCGTCGCCTGATCGAGGTGCAGACCTACCATTCGTTCTGCCTAGAGGCGCTCCGCACGCATGGTCGCCTGCTGAACGGATTGCAGGCGCGGATCACCTATCCCGACCAGGAACGCATCGAGCGCGCTGAGTTCGATGGCGACTGGCCGGCGGAACTCGAGCGCCGCGCCTCGGAAGAAGGAGTCTTCGCGTTCGACCAGTTCGCCGGCGCGGTGGCGACGGTCGTAGAGACGTGCGCGGCGGTCAGGGACCTTCTCGGCCGCAAATACCCGATGATCATTCTCGACGAGTTTCAAGACACCGACGACGACCAGTGGCGCATCGTGGCAGCGCTTGCCAATACGACGACGATCTTTTGCCTGGCGGACCCCGATCAGAGCATCTTCCAGTATGACCCCAAGGTGGATCCCCTGCGCCTCAAGAAGGCGTCCGACTTTCTGAAGCCGACTGTCGTCGATCTCGCCGGCGACAATCACCGCAGCCCCAACGGCGGCATCCTGAAGTTCGCCGACGCGGTCCTGAGCAATGCCCCGCTGCCCTCGTCCTGCATGGAGGTGAAGCAGGTGGGATATCCGCCGGGCCAGTTCGAGCCCACCGTCCATGCGGCGGTGATTTGGATGTACGGCCAGCTCGCCAAGGCCAAGGTGGAGAATCCGACGATCGCGGTGCTTACGCGGAGCAACCAGGTGGTGGCGGAGATCTCGTCGCTGCTCGGCAAGGAGCACAGCTACAAGACGCAAAAGCTCAAGCCCGTCCCACATGAGGTCGTATGGGATGCCGAGCTGTCCGCGGCCGCGGCCGTCGTGCTCGCAGCTATGCTCGAATGGCCGCGGCTTAGCGTGGCGGAGGCGCAGGCCCAGACGCTTCGTCTCGTAGCGGCATATTACCGGCTCAAGGCAGCGACCGACGGCACCCAGGCCGCGAAGGACCTTGCGCGAAAATACGCGGAGGCCCTGAACGCCGTTCAGACCGCGGGGAAGATCAAGACAAAGGCGGCGCGCGAGATCGCGGACGCCGTCGCGAGCGGGATCGAGCTGGTCGGCGACCCTGTCGTCGATTGGCGTGCCGCGCTGCGGACCATGGCGAAGATCGCAGCGCTCACGGAGATTCAGCGACAGGTGCGCCTCGTTCGCCTGTTCCGCGCGACCGATGCGCTTGGCCAGGGACTGGCAGACTCCTGGGTCGCGAACGGCGCCTATGCGGGAGCGACGATCCTCGTCAAAAAGGTGCTCGATCAGGAGCGGCTTATCTCGACCGAGCAGGACCCGCAAGGCGTGCTCGTCATGAACATCCACAAATCGAAGGGAAAGGAGTTCGACGGGGTAGTGCTGGTCGAGGGCGCATTCAAATCCTTCTTTTTCGACGTGCGCCAGGAGAAGCCTCCTTTTCCGCAAGCGCGAAGGCTGCTGCGTGTGGCGATCACGCGCGCGAGATCGCGGGTTGCCATCGTTCGCCCAACGAAATGTGTTCCTTTGGTAGGCGGCTGATCTCAGCGTGCCTCCAGATATTGACGGACCTGATCGCTGCTCTATGCGGGTGCCAGCAGCAATTCGCGACCCCATCAGAGTAGGTTGCCATGACTATGCGATGGATTGTCCCGTTCAAGGGGCGCAACAACACCGGCGTCTACAATCAGAATTTTGTCTGGAACGACGGCCATCTCTACGTGATGGACAATCACCGCGCCGCCGCCTGGTGCTGGGCGCAGCATGTCGATCCCGCGACAAGCCATGCGCTCGTGCACATCGATCGCCACAACGACACGCTGCAGTCCCAACTCGGCTCCTGGCTGAAAGCTCTACCGAATGGCATCCCCGCGACCATAGAAGCGTACCTCGCGGCGACCTATCCTATGGATTTCGGCGGCGACGGGATGCTCTTCCGCTGGGACAATTATCTGTCCATCTATTTCGCGCTCTACGCCCGCGCCGTGAAACACGCCTATTTCGCGACGCATGGTGAGGGCGACAAGCCCAACCATGCCCATGTCACCCAACTTGATCCGGTGGCACTTCTTGCCTTCCTGACCGGCGCGCTGAATCAAGTCCGGCTTCCCGTTGTCCTTAACATCGACCTCGATTATTTCTTCGGCCCGACCCACGACGATGTCGCCGAGCGCATCCTCGACGATGTCTATTTCGACCAGGTGGCGAGCGCGATAGCCGCCCTCGACCGGGCCGGGACCTTCCGTGTCATCACTATCGCACTCACCGCGACCGACGACCTGACCGCCGGCTGGGCGCCCGCCGAAGCGCTCGCGACGCGCCTCTGCAATGCGCTCGGCCGCAATTTCACCCTTCCTTGATCCTCGATCTTCCGGACCGCCCATGTTCTACAAATTCGTCGGGGGCGACGAACCCGCGCTGCTCGACATCTTCGACAAGGCCGTCGAGAATGGCTCGCTGAAATTCACCTCCGCGCTAGGCTTCAATGACCCCTTCGAGTTCAAATTCAACTCGATCGCACCTACCCGCGAGGCTTTCGACGCTTGGCATAAGAGGGGTGACTACACGAAAGTGACGTATCTGCACGGAAAGGGCGAACGGATAGCGAACGTCACGCGGCAAGTAGGGAGTTGACGGCGCGCAGCGGTCGCAAGGCGTCCGGATCGGGTTGATCTTCAACATTCCAGCTATAGTCACCGGTCAGCGAGATATGCTCCCAGCCCAATGGCGCGATGTGGCGTGCGATTTCGTCGGCTGTGCCGATGTCCGCCAGCGCCATTTCGAGGGCATAGCGTGGAAAGTACGCTAAACAACGCTAAGCGAGAACGCATGGCGAACGCTCGATGCGAACGGACGGACGCTTAATCAGGCGGGCCTCGATCCTGCGGATTGGAAGCCGATGAAGACCGTTGGAGCGGGCGTAAGGGAGATAAGGATCAGGGAAGCGTCGGGCGCGTTCCGTGTGATCTATTTGGCGACCATGCCGGAC
This sequence comes from Acidovorax delafieldii, assembly GCA_001555775.1. GTDB lineage: Bacteria > Pseudomonadota > Alphaproteobacteria > Sphingomonadales > Sphingomonadaceae > Blastomonas > Blastomonas delafieldii_A. The sequence continues at coordinate 8,537 of LSHP01000007.1, forward strand.
CGGATACTTGTGCTTCATGCGTTCCAGAAGAAAACACAACAGACAGCGCAAAAGGACATCGACCTGGCTGCGAAACGGCTGAAAACTTGGAAGGCAGAACAATGAGCGCCGAAACTATGACTGTCGAAACCTTCGATAGCGTCTTTGATGCGCTCGCCGACACACCGGCGGAAGCGGCGAACCTGACAGCGCGCGCGGACCTGTTGCTGGGCATTCGTGAGCGGGTGAAGTCGTGGGACGTGTCGCAAGAAAAGGCCGCTAAGCGGCTCGGCCTGACCCGCCCCAGGCTGAACGATCTCCTGCGCGGCAAGCTCGATAAGTTCTCGCTGGACGCTCTCGTCAATGTCGCCACGGCGGCGGGCTTCAAGCTGCACATCCAGCTCGAAGAAGCTGCATAGGTTATTCGCATAATCGCTTAGTCGCTTAGCATTGACGATAATTCTGAATCACGGTGGTTTTCTGCTTTCGTTCTGCCCTTGGCTGACTCATAGAATCATCATGCCGATCGCGCGCGAACATCGCTGGCTCTATCCGATTGACTGGCGCGAGCTGTCCAACCTCATCCGTTTCCGGCGCGCCAAGGGGCGCTGTGAGCATTGCCGCCGCCCGCACGGCCGCGACGTGCTGCACTTGGGCGATGGCGTCTGGTGGGACGAGGAGGCCGCGACTTGGCGCGACGGGCAGGGCAGGGGGCTTCGCCGTCTGCCGACGCCGGACGAGCTGCCACGGATGCAACCGGGCCTCGTCGGCATCGATCCGCCCGCTCGATTGCGGGTCACGCGCGTAGTCCTGGCCAGCGCGCACCTAAACCACGATCCCGGCGACAACAGGCCACGCAACCTGGCCGCGCTTTGTCAGCGCTGCCACATGCTGCATGACGCGGCCGAACATCGCCGGCGCCGGTGGCTCAACGCCTTCCGACTGCGCGCGATCGGCGACCTGTTCGCCTGACTGCCGGGCGGCAAGCCCGGCCTAAGGGTTGGGCTGTCTCTTATACACATCT
>LSHP01000062.1 GCA_001555775.1 Acidovorax delafieldii
CCACCACCCGCTGCGCGGGCGGTCCCCCTCCCCCAGCAAGCTGTGGGAGGATTTTAGGTTACTCCGCCGCTTCCTCCGCCTCACCCGCCGCGATCAGCGCGGCATCGCCGTAGCGCGGCAACGCCTCGATCTCGTTGATCGTCTCGAGCTCGCGCTTGCCGGTTTCGATGTTGAGCGCGGCGAACTTGCGGCCAGTGGACAGCACGTTGCGTTCGAAGCTGCCGACGAACTTGTTGTAATGACCGACCGCGCTCGAAAGGCCGGAACCGACGCGCTTCAGATGCTCGGCGGAAACGGCGAGCCGGTCGTACAGCTCCTTGCCGAGCTGGCCAATCTGCCGCGCTTCCTGGGCCAGGCCTTCCTGCCGCCAGACGCTGGCGACGGTGCGCGCGATCGCGACCAGATTGGTCGGGGTCGCGAGCAGCACCTTCTTTTCAAAGGCATAGTCCCAGAGCTTGGCGTCATGCTCCAACGCGGCCGAAAGGAAATGCTCGCCGGGTACGAACATGATGACGTAATCCGGCGCGTCGGCGAACTGGTCCCAATAGGCCTTGCGCGACAGGCCATCGATATGCGCCTTCATCGAGGCGCAATGCGCGGTCAGCGCGATCCTGCGCGCATCATCGTCATCCGCCCCGAAAGCGTCCTGATAGGCGTTCAGCGACACCTTGGCGTCGATCACCAGCGACCGACCGCCGGGCACCTTGACCACCGCATCGGGGCGGAGCCGACCATCCTCGGTATCGACGCTCAGCTCCATCAGGAAATCGGTGCGTTCGGCTAGGCCGCAGCTTTCGAGCACGTTGCGCAGCTGCTGCTCGCCCCAGCGCCCGCGCGCCTTGGGCGCATTGCGAAGCGAATTGACCAGCCGCGCCGCCTCGGTCTGCACCCGCTCCTGCCCGGCACGCATCTGCTCGATCAGCCCGGTCAGGGTGCCATAGGCCTCGCTGCGCGTCGCCTCGATCTTCTGGACCTGCTCCTCATAGCTTTTCAGCCGCTCGCCGACCGGCGCGAGCAGCGCGCGGATCTTTTCCTCGTTCTTCTCCTCGGACTGGGCAAAGCGTTCGTTGGCACGGCGCAGGAACGCCTCCTGCGCTTCGCCGAGCAGCCTGTTGCCGACTTCGCCGAATTGCTGCGCCAACTGCTCACGCGCCTCGACAAGCAGCCTGACCTGCTTTTCGTGATTGGCGGCATCGGCCTTCATCGCGGAAAGCTCGGTCGAAACGGCCTCGTAATGCGTGCGCAGCGAATCGAGCCGCTGAGCCAGATCATCGGCCTGACGCGCACGCTCGCTGGCAGCGGCAAGCTGGCCCTGCATGGTCGCACCCTGCTGCCGCGCCTCGTCGAGCTTCACCGCCAGCTCATCGGCGAGCTTCGCACGCTCGCTAGCACCGGCCAGATCACGGATCGCGGCGTTGAACTGCTCCTGCAGCGCCTTGAGCTGCGCTTGCGCCTCATCGCGCTCCTTGCGCGCATCGGCGACCGGCTTGCCGCCGAGAAACCAGCCGACGCCCAGCCCTACGACCAGAGCAACGACGATGAGGATGGCGACCATCGGGTCCATAATAATACCCCAACAAATCGCGCATGTGCGGGGGGCTCACACCCCCCGCAACGCGCGCATCATTCAGACAATGGATTTCGACAGCGCATCACCGCCATATGATCTGCGCGCTGTCTGAGGAAATCTTCAATCGCACCACGCAGATCGCGAAAACCACGCTTTGACTGGCACAAGAAGAGTCCGTTGCTGTCACGCAAGATCCAAACCCATCGATTATCCAACACACGCAGCAACAGCTTCCCTTTATGCATGGGAATTGCTCCGTGATCGAGAATGGAGAGAAACTTCAGCCTATGAGACGGGTCGATTTCGACATGTGGCGCTATCGCAGGCGGCTCAGATACGCTCTTGTTCTAATTATTGCTTATATCGGAGAGGCACTGCGACTAACCAAGAGAAACCCATCGACCGGGTCGAAGGTCAAAGTCACTAGCTTGCATATTTTTCTAGCTTGAGTTCATAGTCTGCCCCCTTCCATGTCATTGGAACATGTAGGGAACATATCTCAATCAAGCGAATCCAACAACCGCAAAATCCAGTTGTCCACCGAAATCACGCCGCCTTGCGCATCTTCTCGAGCTTTTTCAGCACCATCTGGCGCTTGAGGCGCGACAGGTGGTCGATGAACAGGATGCCCTCGAGATGGTCCATCTCGTGCTGCAGACAGGTCGCCATCAGCCCGTCCATCGCTTCTTCGTGCACCTTGCCGTCGAGATCCTGCCAGCGCGCGCGGATGCTCGCGGGGCGCTCGACTTCGGCATATTGGTCGGGGACCGAAAGGCAGCCCTCGTTGTAGAGCGAGTATTCGGCGGACGGGTCGAGGATTTCGGGATTGATGAAGACGCGCGGCGCCTTGATCGGCTTGCCTTCCTCGTCTTCCTGCTCCTGCAGGTCGATCACCAGCACCCGCTTGGGCACGCCGACCTGGATCGCAGCGAGGCCGATGCCGGGCGCGTCGTACATGGTCTCGAACATGTCGGCGACCAGGGTGCGCAGGTCTTCGTCGAACGTCTCGACAGGGGTGGAGACGGTCTTCAACCGCGGATCGGGCACTTCAAGGATGGGACGGATAGCCATGCCGTCCAGATATGACCGCAAGGCCGCCCGGTCAAGCGGTGGCCGCGGACGCTATCAGGCGCGACCGAAGCTGCGCGGCGCCGACAGGCCGCCGGCAGGGGCGAGCGCGCGTCGGCCAAAGCCGCGTCGCTCGACCAGCGGGTTGGCTTCCTTTTCGAGCAGCGTGAGCGAGCCGAGGAACATCTCGCGCAACGACACCACGTCTTCGAGCAGTTCGTCAGGCTCGACATGCGTCTCGACGCAATGCCGCGCGACCATCTCGATCTTCTCGGACAGCAGGCCAAGGCGCTCGGCACCGAACTGATGCGCTTCGCTCTTCAGCGTGTGCGCGGGCAGCACCAGCCGGGCCGCGTTGCGTTCACGCATCGCAGCTTCGATCGCGTCGACCGACTTGACGCCGTCCTCGCGAAAATAGCCCAGAATGCGCACGAAATCGTTGCCCATAGTCGCCCGTGCATCGGCATAGGTCGACCAGTTGACCAGCGGCGCTTCCTCGTAAGACATGATGCTTTCTCCCGGCATGTCCAAGCACTGACACCGGAAACTACATCGCTAATGGTAAATGAAGTCTTGCGCAAAGCTAGTCATAGATCATTTTAAGACAAAAATGTCGACGACTGCCCTACCTTCAATAATTGCCCCCAAATCAGTTGTTTGAAAAGGGGTTTTTGGGCGCGCGATAGGTCAGGCGAACGGGTACCGCGCCGAATCCAAGCTCGCGACGCAGGCCGTTGACCAGGTAGCGCGAATAGCTTTCGGGCAGCTCATCCACGCGCGTCCCGAAGATGACGAAGCCCGGCGGGCGCACCTTGGCCTGAGTGATATAGCGCAGCTTGATTCGCTTGCCGCCCGGCGCCGGTGGCGGATTGGTCTCCACCGCCATCTCGAACCAGCGGTTGAGCTGACCGGTCGAAACACGCCGCGACCAGGCGGTGCGGGTTTCGAACGCGACCTTGATCAGCGTGTCGATACCCTTGCCGGTCACGCCCGAAATGGTGAGCACCGGCACGCCCTTGAGCTGTGCGAGACCTTCATCGAGCGCGGCCTTGATGCCGTTGAACAGGCTCGAGGCATCCTGCGCCACGTCCCATTTGTTGATCGCGATGACCAGCGCGCGGCCTTCCTTGATCACATGGTCGGCGATCTTGAGCTCCTGCAGCTCCAGCCCGCGCGTCGCATCGAGCAGCAGCACCACGACCTCGGCATAGTCGATCGCGCGGCGCGCATCGGCAACCGAGAGCTTTTCCAGCTTGTCGGTGACCTTGGCCTTCTTGCGCATGCCGGCGGTATCGATCAGCCGCACCTTGCGGGGCGGCGCGCCATCGGCGGGGTTCCAGGTCCAGTCGATCGCGATCGAATCGCGGGTGATGCCGGCCTCGGGCCCGGTGATCAGCCGATCCTCGCCCAGAATCTTGTTGATCAGCGTCGACTTGCCCGCGTTGGGACGCCCCACGATCGCAAGCTGCAACGGCGCGGCTTCCAGAGCGCTTTCGTCAACCGATTCGGCATCGAGATGCACATTGGCGAACTCGGTCTCCGGCTCGCCCTCTTCTTCCCAGTCCTCGATCAGCGGGCGCAGCGCGTCGAACAGTTCGGCCAGCCCCACGCCATGTTCGGCGCTGAACGCGATCGGCTCGCCCATGCCCAGCGCATAGGATTCCATGAGGCCCGCATCGGCAGAACGGCCTTCCGCCTTGTTGCCCATGAGGATGATCGGAGTCTTGGTGGTGCGCAGCCAGCGGGCGATTTCCTCGTCGAGCGGGGTCAGCCCGGCGCGGGCATCGAACACGAAGATCGCCGCGCGCGCGCTGGCGACGGCGGCCTCGGTCTGCTGGCGCATCCGGCCCGGCAGCGTTTCGGGGTCTTCGTCCTCATAGCCGGCGGTATCGACGATCTGGAAATGTAGGCCCAGCAGCTCGGCCTTGCCGACGCGCCGGTCGCGCGTGACACCGGGCTGGTCGTCGACCAGCGCCAGCTTCTTGCCCACCAGACGATTGAACAAAGTGGATTTGCCGACATTGGGCCGGCCGATAATGACGATTTCGGGTAACATTCTGCCGCCTGTATAGCGGAAGGGAGCATTTGTCTCCCCCCGCAATCAGGCTGCCCTTACCTATAGGCGGTAATCGTGCCGCCGTCGTCAAGAATGTAGAGCGTGTTGTTTGCCACGATCGGGGGCAGCGACACCTTCTCCTTCAGCTCGAACAGCAGCGAAAACGTGCCGTCCGCCGGATTGACGCTGCCCACTTCGCCCTCGGTATTGACGGTGAAGAGGCGGCCGCCCGCGAGCACCGGCCCGTTCCAGTAGATCGCGCCTTCCTTCTTCTTTTCCTTGCGGTAGCGCTGCAGCTGGGTCGACCAACGCACCTTGCCGGTGGCGCGTGCGATGCACAGGATGCGCGCGTCGTCGGTCAGCACGAACAGCCATTCGCCCGCGATCACCGGGGTCGAAATCCCCGCGATGTTGAGCTCCCAGATGCGCTGGCCGGTCACCAGCTCATAGGCGGCCATGCGTCCGCCCTCGCCCACCGCATAGACGCGGCCGCGATCGATGATCGGATCGGCATCGATATCGGTCAGCGTCGACACCGAGGTCGAGATGCTGGTGCGCGCCAGAGCATCGGACCACAGGTTGCGCCCGTTTTCATAGCGATAGGCGATCAGCTCACCGCTCGAGAAGCCTGCGACCACGGTGCCCTGCCCTGCCGCAGGTGCCGCGACGCCGAACACGCCCGCCTGGCCGAGCGATCCGCTCTGGCTCCAGGTGGTGGTGCCATCAGTCTGGTTGAGTGCGATGAGCTGGTTGTCCTGCGTCATCACATAGACCGAGCCGAAGGCCAGGGTCGGTGCGCCGCGCAGTGGGCCGGCCGGCTTGACGCGCCAGATCTGCGAACCGTCGCTCGGGTTAAGCGCAGCGACTTCGCCGACGCCGTTGGTGGCATAGACCCGGTTGGCATCGACGCTGACGCCGCCGCCGAAAACCGAGGCCGATCCGCCATTATCCGGCTCGATCGTCACCGACCAGACCGGGGCACCCGACGCGGCATCATAAGCATGAACCGTGCCGCTGGTGTCGATGGCATAGAGGCGACCGTTGAACACAACCGGCGCGGCGGCGAGGCGGACGCGCAGGCTCGACCCTGCAATCCGGGCGCTCCAGGCGCGGGTGATAGTGTCGCCGATGGTCAGATGGCCAATGGCCTTGGTGGCGCTGCCGCCCGGCTGGTTCCAATTTGCGTTGGTCACTGCCGGGGGCAGGATTACCGATACGCCGGCCAGGTCCTTGTCCACCTCCGCACCATTTTCGGCGCGGGTCAGAATGGAGGTTCGATTGCCCACAGTGGGCGTGACGGGCTTGTCCTTGCCGCCCAGAACGCCGCATCCTGCCAGCGTGGCCGACAGCGCGAGAATCGTCGCCCATTTTGCCTTGTGCATTGCCAGTCAAGCTCCCCGAATCATCACTAAATCAACGTCAACGGTAGCGACCCGCAAAATTCTTCTTACTGCGCACCCGACGGTGCGGCCAGACCCGGCGCAGCGGCGGGGGTCGCAACGCCCTGCGCCTTGCCCGGATCATCGACCGCGTCGATGCCCATGACACCCGCCAACTGACGCGCACGTGAACGGATGGTTTCCGGCACCTGCTTGTCTTCGGCCAACTGCTGGAACAGCGGGCCCGCCAGGTCCGGCTTGTTCATCCGCATGTGCGCAATGGCCACCATTTCGCCCGCGCTGCCGAACCAGGGGTTGCCGGGAACCGCCAGCGGCTTGAGCCGCGTGATCACGTCCTGCGGCTTCAGGCTGTCATATTCCGCCGCCGTCTGGCGGATCAGCGCAAGGTCGCGCAGCGGCTGCGGCAGACTGTCATCGCCGGCCACCTTGGCAAAGATCGCCGCTGCCGCCTTGGGATCGTTCTGCTCCTGCTTGATGCCCGCTTGGAGCAGCTGCGCGGCGGCGCGATAGCCCGGCTGATCCGCAGTCTCGAGCGGCTTCAGGGCGTTGGCCGCGCCTGCCAGATTGTTGCCCCGCAGCGCATCGAGCGCATTGGTCATTTCCTCGCCGCGCACGCCGGCAGCCTCGGCCTGGCTGTGCCGGTACCAGAACCAGCCGCCCAGCGCGAGCAGGATGACGACGATGCCGATCAGCAGGTGCCTGCCGTAATTCTGGACGATCCCCGCCATCTGGTCCTGACGCAGCGCATCATCGACTTCGCGCAGGAACATGGCGTCGCGCGCGGCGTCTGCGTCCTTATTCGGTGTCAGCGCCAAAACGGGCTCCTTGCATAGCTTTCGCGGCCGAAAGGCGTTCGCCCCGGCTCAAGGTCAGCGTCTTTAAACGCGGGCTTCGCCAAAAGCCATGGCAAATTTGCCACGCCGCCCCCGGGTTCAGAAGCGCTTGCGGAAGCTCAGCGAAACCACGCGTCCCTGCGGATCGATAAAGCCGGGCTGGTAGCGCAGCGGGACTTCGCCCGCCTCGTTGGTCACCCGCTGCTGCGCGTTGAAGATGTTGTCTACCCCCAGCCGCAGGCGTGATCCCTTGAGGAACGGCAGTGCCTCGGTCAGCTTGGGCTTGTTGTCGAAATTGACGAACGCGCGCATGCCGAAGGTCGCGATATCGTTGAAGCGCAGGTCGGTGGAGCCCGGCAGCCCGCCGCCGTCGACGCGCGATCCGCTCTGGTAATTGCCCGTAAAGCGCAGGCCGATGCCGTTGAGGAACAGCCCGCCCTCCAGCTCGACGCCATGCCGCGGCACGCCGCCGTTCGATCCGATGGCCGAGCCGCCCAGCAGGTCGAGATCGGCCAGTCCCGGACGGATGCGGATCGTCTCGGCAAAGCGGACGGTATGATAGATCGAGATGTTCCAGCGACCGCCACGCCCGCCCGCGCCAGGACCGAAGCCGCCTGACGGACCACGCGGCGGACCACCGGCGCCGGGGCCACGCGGAGGTCCGCCCGCCGCTGCACGCTCGCCCCCTGGACCGCCCGGCGGAGGACCGCCGGCCCCCGGACCACGCGGCGGGCCGCCCGCGCCCTGCCGCCCAGGACCACCGGGGCCGCCAGCGCCGCCACCGCGTTCATCGCCACCGATCCGCTTCGAGAAGTTGATGCCGTAGCGCAGCCGATCGCTGGTCACCCGATCATAGTTGATCGCGCGCTGGTCGATCGCGAGCAGCGTGCCGTCATTGTCGCGGATGATGCGGTCGGGGAAAGCGGCCTCGATCTCGGGCGTCAGGATCGGGAAGGATGCCGTGGTGCCATAGCTGCGGTTGCGGATGAACTCGGCAAGGAAATCGAGCCCCTCGACGAACGGCGGCCGATAGCTCAGCGACACCTTGACGTCGCGACGCTCCTCGGCCGTCAGCAGCGGATTGCCGCCCGAAATGATGGTCGCCAGCACCGTCTCGTTGCGCGCAAGATCGAAGGTGCTGACATTGGGCGTGACGATCTGCGGATCGCCCAGCTGGCCGATGCCGGGCGCGGCCTCCTCGCCGATCAGCGAGGCCTGGATCGTCAGCGTGTCGGTCGGCGACCAGTTAAGCCCATAGCCGAAACTCAGCAACCCGCCGACATCGCTCAGCTCGCGATAGCCGAGATTGCCGTTGACCGAGAGCTTGCCGAACCAGTCGGACATATAGGTGTCGACCAGCGGCACATCGATGTTCGCCGAGACGTTCGCCTCGCTTCGGGTGAGCGAGACGCTGCCCTGCCCTGCCCTGCGGCTGTCGGTCGAATCCTGCAGGCGGCGGGCAAAGCCGCCGACCAGGGTGAGGTTGACCGGGCCGGCCGGCAGATCGGCCAGCTTGCCATTGGCGGTGAGCTGCGTGTTGAACAGCTGGTTGCGGCTCTCTGCCGTATCGCTCACCAGGCCGGGCAGCAGCGAACCCAGCGTCCCGGTGAACGGATTGATCGCTCCGCTCGCGCGCGAAATCGCGGCCTGGACGCCGCTCGTGTCCACGGGCTGATCGATGATCGTCAGCGTATCGACCCGGGTATAGTCACCCGTTAGCGCCCATTTCCAGTTCGCAGGCAGCACGCCATTCGCGTTGAAACCCAGCGAATAGGTGTCGCTATCGACCGTCCGGGTGATCGCGCGTGGATCGCCGAACGCCGTGAGCAGGCTGACATCGCGGCCGAAGGGGTTGAACGGGTTGGCCGCAGGAACCGTCAGCGTGGCAGTGTTGAGTCCGAGCAGCGAGGTCGCGAAATTGTTCGTATAGGTCGCGTTGACCTGGACATTGGTGTCCGGCCCCAGATTGCGGGCATAGGTCGCGTTCGCCTGGATGCGGTCCGAATTGGGGATGAGCGTGCGGAACTCGCCCAGATCGGTCGTGTTCGGCGCGGCATTGAAGGCGGAGAGCGCCGGGGCGCCGGTCAGTCCCTGTGGCACGCCTGCCAGCGTCACCGTCCGCCCGGCGAGCGCGCTCAGCGCCGGGCTGATCTCGGCGCCCGTTCCGAAGGGCGACGCGCCGACATTGCCACCCAGCGCAAAAGGTGCGCTGCTGTCCGGCTGCACGATCCCGCGCTCGCTCTCACGCAGGGCGGTCGCCATCTCGTATTCCACGTCGATGATCAGCCGGGTGTCCTTGCCCAGCTTGGTAAAGGTGCCTTCGAACTCGGTCGTGCCATAACCGCCCTGGGTCGAAAGGCCGTTGTCGACCTCCGCCGCGAGGCTCTGGTAATTGTCGACCAGAATGAAGTTGATGACGCGCTGATCGGGGCGGAAGCCGTATTTGAGCGCGAGCTCTTCGGGGAACACCTCGACCTTGGCGATAGCCTCGGGCGGAATGTCACGGATCGCGCGGAAACCGGAGACGCGCTGGCCGTTGAGCAGCACCACCGGGCCGTCGCCGCCGCGCCCGCGCGCGCTGCCGGTCTGCGGCGCAATCTGTTGCAGCAGCTCGGCGAGCGACGAGGCGCCATAGCTTGCGACATCCTGCGCATTGAGTTCGGTCACCGGCGGAATGTCGGTCTGGATCGACCCGCGCAGCCGCTCGGCCCGCACCACGATGGTCTCGCCATCGGCATCCGGCTCCGTATCCGGCGGCGGCGGATCGGCGGGGGTTTGCGCCGCATCCTGCGGCTGCGCAGCCTCGGCACTGGCGGCCTTGGCATCGGCCGCTTCATCGTCGAGCGATGCAGCCAGTGCGGCAGGGCTCGCGGCAACCAGCAGCACCGATGCGAGGGACAGGCCGAGCGGGCGGCGCACGGCGCATGGGTCGTTTGACCGTGAGAGCGGCAGAAGGATCATGGGGGACAGCGTCTCTTTATCTTCGGCGACGATGGGGGCAGCGCCTGGGGGATTGATCTGTTGCAGCGCAATATGATGCGGATGCCTGCATTGCCCAGTGCTGAATTGTAACAAATTTTAGCCAGACCTTCGGTTCGCCGCGTCGGCCAGCCCCTTGCAAACTCCCGTCTTTTCTTTTGCACGCTTTGTCTGTAAGGCGCGCTGAACTTTGCGCGGGCTCACGGGTATCCCGTCCGTGCAGACAGGCGGTGTGAAAAGGTCGCGCCGCCACAAACGCAAACCACATTGCAGGGGCCGAATGGCAAAAGAAGAACTTCTCGAAATGCGCGGCCAGGTGGTCGAACTGCTTCCCAACGCCATGTTCCGCGTGAAGCTGGAAAACGATCATGAAATTCTGGGCCATACCGCCGGCAAGATGCGCAAGAACCGCATCCGCGTGCTGGTGGGCGACGAGGTTCTGGTCGAGCTGACGCCTTATGATCTGACCAAGGGCCGGATTACCTACCGCTTCAAATAATGGCGCAGCTGATCCTCGCATCGGCCAGCCCCCGCCGCCAGCAATTGCTGGCGCGGATCGGCGTCACTGCGGACGCCATCATCCCCGCCGATATCGACGAATCCTCCCGCAAGGGCGAACTGCCGCGCGTCTATGCCCGGCGCATGGCGGCGGAAAAGGCGGCAGTGATTGCCGCGCAGCATCGCGATAGTACCGTGTTGTCCGGCGATACGGTCGTCGCCGCCGGTCGGCGCATCCTGCCCAAGGCAGAGAGCGAGGCCGATGCACGCATGTGCCTGGACCTCATTTCCGGACGGCGGCATCTGGTGCTGTCTGCGGTCACGCTGATGCTGCCCGGCGGACGCGCCCTGCACCGGCTTTCCGAGAGCATCGTGACCTTCAAGCGGCTGCATGCCGACGAGGTGGAAGCCTATATTGCGGGCGGCGAATGGCAGGGCAAGGCGGGCGGCTATGCCATCCAGGGCAGCGCCGAGGCGCTGATCCGGTCGATATCGGGCAGCTATAGCGGCATCATGGGCCTGCCGCTCTACGAGACCCGCAGCATGCTGCTCAGCGCCGGCCTGCTCAAGCCCTGACATGGCCCACTGGCTCTACGAAAACGGCATCGGCGAAGAGCGCGCAGCGCTGATCGAGCGGGGCCGGATCGTCGAGGCCTGCATCCAGCGAAACGATGACACATATGCTGTCGGCGCCGTGCTCGACGTCAAGCTGCTCGCCAGGAGCGCGGGAGGTCATCGTGCGCGGGCGCTGTTGCCCGATGGCAGCGTGGCAATGATCCAGCCGGTGCCCAAGGGCGCCAGCGAAGGCGCGATCGTCCGCGCGCAGATCGTGCGCGAGGCGATGATCGAGCCCGGCACCCGCCGCGCCAAGCCCCCGCGCCTCAAGCCCGTCCCCGCCGAAACGCCGCTGCGCGCGGCCCCGCGCCTGATCGACCGGCTGAACGCCGAAGGCATCGAGATCATCCGCTGCGTTGCGGGCGGCCCCGACCGGCTTGCCGATGCGGGCTGGAACGACGTGATCGAGGAGGCCGAGATCGGCCAGGTCGCCTTTGCCGGCGGGCTGCTGACCTTCTCGCCAACGCCCGCGATGATGGTCGTCGATGTGGACGGCGATGTCGCGCCACGCGCGCTGGCGCTTGCCGCTGCCCCCGCGCTTGGGCAATCGATCCGGCGGCACGGGATCGGCGGGGGCATCGTGGTCGATTTCCCGGCCCTGTCGGACAAGGCGGATCGCAATGCCGTGGTCGAAGCGTTCGATGCGGCGATGCAGCTGCCGTGCGAGCGAACCGCGATCAACGGCTTCGGCCTGATGCAGATCGTCGCGCGTCGCCCGCGTGCATCGCTGATCGAGCTGCACGCCGTCGATCCTGTGCGCTGGAGCCTGCTGGGCCAGTTGCGCAGCGCCGAGCGTTCGGGCGGCACCGGCCCGATCGCGCTGGCGCTCGCTCCCGCCGAATCGGCTTTGCTGGATCGCCAGCCCGACTGGCTGGAAGAACTGCAGCGGCGCACCGGGCGACCGGTTGCAGTTGATCCGCACCAGCCCTAGATGCGGAGGCCATGAGCACCCCCCGCCCCTGCCCCTTGTGCAAGCAACCAGCACGCCCCGATTTCGCGCCTTTTTGCAGCAAGGCCTGCAAAGATCGCGACCTGCTGCACTGGCTGGGCGAAGGCTATCGCGTGCCCGGCCCGCCCGCTGACCGGCCCGATGCCGAATATGATTGAGCGGCAATGGCGGGCAGGTGATTTTGCTATGGACAAGCCTGCCCAAGCCTGCCTATAGGCGGCGCTCCAAATCGCCGGTCTGGCGATGAGCCTTGAAAGCCCACCCTGCAAACGGTGCGGCACGGCCCGATGCCCGGGTAGCTCAGTTGGTAGAGCATGCGACTGAAAATCGCAGTGTCGGCGGTTCGATCCCGTCCCCGGGCACCACTCCTTATTCCTTGCCCGCAACAGTCCATGCGCTGCGAATCGGACGATTCGCGCTGCCCGCATGGCTCAGCCGGCGTGGCGTGCCTGCTTCTTGCCGCGCTCAAATATGATCGGCACCGCAGAGCGGCGGGCAACCTCGCGCAATACAAAGCTGCTGCGAATTTTTGCGACATTCGGCAGGTTGGATAGTTCGCGACGATAGATTTCATCATACTCGTCCAGCGAGCTTACGTGGATCATGATTATGAAGTCGGTATCACCCGAGATGAATCCACAATAGGATATCGAAGGGCATTTGATAACTTCGCGTTCGAATTCGTCAAGCACATGTTCTGCCTGCGATCGCAGTTCGACCATCACAATAACCACGCCAGAAAATCCCAGTTCCTGCAAGGAAAGACTGGCGCTGTAGCCCATGATTATTCCCGCTTCCTCCATGATTCGGCGACGACGGGCCACGGCGGTACTAGAAAGATTGATCAACTCGCCCAATGCCACGTCGGACATTCGGCCTTCGGACGACAAAGCCTCAAGGATTCGAAAATCGGTTCTGTCGAGCTCCAGCGCAGCGGATTTCATCCAATTTCCCCAGTTTTGATTGGTTATCCGCACAAATTCCGGGCGAATCTGGCAAATTTCGATGTTTATTCTGCCCCGTTTTCTGTTAGCCTGCAAGGGCGAAGGGGCAGAATGGCTCCGGCAATCAGGGATAAAGGCACATAATCGTTCAGCGACGCACAACAATATTCCATTTCGTGCGGATCAGGACGATCAGGATTGCCTCAATGCAAGGACTGAAGATTATAAAATAACAAATCAGGAGAAGATGGCGAAAGGCCCTGCAAACCAGATAATTGGGGGTAATCCATGGGGTCCTTTTCTACGCCTTATTCGCAACGTTTACTTCGGACAAAGGCGCTTTTAGCCTGTGCCGCTGCGATGCCGGCACTGGGGTTCGCTCCGGCCGCGCTGGCGCAGTCCGTCGGTGATCAGGCCGCCGAGCAAGCCAGCGAAGCCGATGGCGAGGCCGAGAAGATTATCACCGTTACCGGATCGCGCATCGCCCGCGATGGCTATGATGCCCCCACCCCGGTCAATGTCGTCACCGAAGCCGAGCTCGACGCCGAACCCCAGGCGAATATCGGTGATTATGTCAGCACGCTGCCAGCGGTCAGGGGCAGCCAGTCCTCCTCGACCAATTCGGGTTCGCTTTCCAACGGCCAGGCCGGGATCGCGACGGTCAACCTGCGCAATCTGGGCGCGAACCGCACGCTCATCCTGATCGACGGGCAGCGCTCGGTCGCATCGGCCACAGTCGGCTTTGTCGACGTCCAGACCATCCCGCAGGGCCTGATCAAGGGCGTGGAAGTGGTCACCGGCGGCGCCTCGTCGGCTTATGGATCGGATGCGGTCGCAGGGGTCGTCAATTTCATCCTCGACAAGGATTTCACCGGGCTCAAGGCCGAGTACGAATATGGCATCACCACCTATGGCGATGTGCCGAACCATCTCGTCCGCTTGACCGGCGGCACCAATTTCGCCGATGGCCGGGGCAAGCTGTTGCTGGCGGGCGATTATTTCACACAAGAAGGCGTCGATACGATCGACCGCAAATGGCAGCAGAGCGGCTTCTTCCAGATCGACAATCCGGCCTATGCTGTCGGCAATGGCCAGCCCGAACGGCTGGTCGCTGCAGGAATCGGCACCTATCAGTTCACGCCGGGCGGAATCGTCAATTCCGGCCCCTTGCGCGGCACCTATTTCGGTTCGATCAATCCGGCCACCGGCCAGGCCAGCCTAAACCAGTTCACCTATGGCCCCAATCGCGGCCAGTGGATGCAGGGCGGCGATTTCCGCATCAGCCGCGAAGGGCATCTCAATTCGAACTCGCTCGCGCCAGACGAGAAGCGCATCAACGTCTTCGGCCGCGCGAGCTATGAATTCTCGCCCGCGTTCGAACTGTACGGCCAGGTCTCCTATTCGCGCTACGAGGGGCAGAGCTTCTACCAGAAGACCCCCTCCCCCTCGGTCGTGATCCAGCGCGACAATGCGTATCTGCCCGATGCGTTTCGCGCGCTGATGGTCGCCAACAACCTCACCAGCGTCACGATCGGCACCGGCAATTTCGCCATACCGGCACAGGGCAGCGACAATACGCGCGATGTCTATCGCTACGTCGCGGGTCTCAAGGGCGCGTTCGACACCGGCAGCATCGCCTGGAGCTATGATGCCTATTATCAGCTCGGCATCGCCAAGACCCAGGAACAGCTGACCAACACCTGGGTGACCTCGCGCCTGGCGCTCGCGACGGATGCGGTGCGCAATTCGGCGGGCACGATCGTCTGCCGATCGACGCTGACCAACCCGACCAATGGCTGCGTGCCGATCAACCGCATCGGCCTCGCGCCGGTCAGCGACGCCGCGCTCAATTACATCTTCAACGACGGCCTGCAGCCCTCGCGGCGGCAGCGGCTGCAGCAGGATGTCGCCGCAGTCACCTTCCAGACCGCGAGCCTGTTCGAAAACTGGGCGGGCCCGGTCAGCCTGGCCTTCGGCGCCGAATATCGCCGCGAAGAGGTCGATGGGTCGCTCAATCCCGATGCGCCCAACAATCTGGGCTTTCTCTACGGCAATTACCGGGTCACCACTGGCGATTACGATGTGAAGGAAGCGTTCGTCGAGACGGTATTCCCCGTCTTCGAGGGGGCTGATCTCAACGGCGCGCTGCGCGTTACCGACTATTCGACCTCCGGCACGGTCGTCACCTGGAAGCTGGGCGGGACCTGGCAGGTGATCGACGATTTCAAGCTGCGCGTGACCCGCTCGCGCGACATTCGTGCGCCCAATCTCAACGACCTGTTCGCGCCGGGCACCGCGCGCACCAACACCGTCAACGTGCCGGTCGCGGGCGGCGGCACCCGTGCCGACACGTTCCTCGAGCAGATTACCGGCAACCTCAACCTCGCTCCCGAGGTCGCGCGCACCTGGGGCGTCGGCGGGGTGTTCATGCCCAGCTTCCTGCCCGGCTTTGCCGCTTCGGTCGATTATTTCGACATTGCGCTCAGTGGCGCGATCGCCACGCTCACCGCGCAGACCACCGCCAATCTGTGCTTCGAGCAGAATGTCGCATCGCAATGCGCGCAGATCGCCTTCGCTGCGCCGAACGATATCAGCACGATCACGCTGGTTCCGTTCAACTTCTCGTCGGTCAAGGTGCGCGGCATCGATTTCGAGGCGAGCTATCGCCGTGCGATCGGTCCGGGCAATCTGACGCTGCGTGCGGTCGTCTCGCATTATATCGACAATATCACCGACAACGGCATCAACGCGCCGGTCGATCTGGCCGGGCAGAATGCCGGCGGCGGCGATGCGACGCCTTCCTGGAACTATCGCCTGTCGGCCAATTACGACACCGAAAGCTGGTCGTTCAATGCGGTGGGCCGCGGCTTTTCCGATGGCGTCTACAACAACAATTTCATCGAGTGCCAGACCGGCTGTCCGCTCTCCACCCCCGATTTCCGCACGATCAACACCAACCGGATCGACGGCCAATGGTATCTCGACCTTTCGGTGACCAGGCGGTTCAAGATCGCCGCGTCCGAGGCGGAGGTGTTCCTCTATGTCCGCAACGTGTTCGATACCGACCCGGTGCTGGTCGGCAACGGCCCGACCGGTGACAACACGCCGGCCTATCCGCAGACCAACCGCAGCCTCTATGACGTGCTTGGCCGCGTCTTCCGCATGGGGGTTCGTTTCACGCTGTAACCGCAGACACGACAGGGTACGCTTGCATCCCTGCTCCGTGCCCTGTCGTGACCAGTGCCCGTCCAATCAACGCCTTGTACCAGGAAACCGATGACGATGACCCGATCGATGAAATTGCTGACCGCCCTGTTGATGGCCTCCACTCCGTTCGCGGCGCAGGCCAAGGCACCCGCCGCGATGAAGAAGGAGGCGATGGCGGAAGTCGACGAACAGGCCAAGCTCGTCCAGGAAATGGTCGATTCCGTGTTCAGCTTTCAGGAGCCGGGCTTTCAGGAATTCGAGACCGCCGAATATCTGACCGGAATACTGGAAAAGAACGGCTTCACCATCACCAAGGGGGTGGCAGGCATCCCCACCGCCTGGACCGCGACCTGGAGCAATGGCGATGGGCCGGTGGTGGCGCTTGGATCGGATGTCGACGGGCTGCTCGGCCTGTCGCAGATGCCTGGCGTGCCGCAATTGAAGCCGATCGTGCCGGGCGCGCCCGGCCATGGCGAGGGGCATAATTCGGGCATGCCGCTGATCGTTGCCGCCGCGATTGCCGCCAAGGAGGTGATGATCAAGCACGGCATCAAGGGCAAGCTGATGCTCTGGCCGGGCGTCGCCGAGGAGCTGCTGGCAACCAAGGCCTATTATGTCCGCGCAGGGCTGTTCAAGGACGTGGATGTCTCGATCTTCACCCATGTCGCCTCCAGCTTCGGCACCAGCTATGGCGATTCCGGCAATAACGGCATGGTCTCGGTCGAATACACGTTCAAGGGCATCACCAGCCATGCCGCAGGCGCGCCCTGGTCCGGGCGCAGCGCGCTGGACGCGGTGGAACTCATGAACATCGCCTGGAACATGCGACGCGAGCATTTGCCGCTCACCCAGCGCTCGCATTATGTCATCACCAATGGCGGCGGGCAGCCCAATATCGTCCCGGGCGAGGCATCGGTCTGGTATTATTTCCGCGAGCAGAATTTCGAGTCCATCCGGCATCTCTACAATACCGGCAGCGACATCGCCGAAGCCGCCGCCAAGGCGACAGGCACGTTCGTCAGCCGCCGGGTGCTGGGCTATGCCGCACCCAATTTCGGCAACAAGCCGCTCGCCGAAGCCGCGCAAGCCAATATCGAGATGGTCGGCATGCCCAAATGGTCACCCGAGGACCAGGCGTTTACCAAGGCAGTGCAAGAGGCGCTGAAGTTCAAGATCGCGCCGCTCAAGACCACGGTCGAGCCACTCTCGACGCCCGAAACGCGCGGCACTTCGATGGGCGGCGGATCGGACGATATCGGCGACATCATGTGGACGGTGCCGACGATCACCATCCGCTTTCCGTCGAACATTCCCAGCATGATCGGGCATAACGTCACCTCGGCGATCGCGATGGCGACGCCGATCGCGCACAAGGGCGCGGTCGCGGGAGCGAAGGCGGTGGCACTGACCGTGCTCGACGTGATGACCACGCCCAAGCTGGTCAGCGACGCCAAGACCTATTTTACCACGGTGCAGACCAAGGATCAGAAATACGATCCGGTGCTCACCCCCGAAGACCAGCCCGCCATCCACCTCAACAAGGAGCTGATGGAGCGCATCCGGCCCGAGCTGAAGAAATATTATTACGATCCCAGCAAATACAGCTCGTATCTGGAGCAGCTGGGCATCACCTATCCGCAGCTGACGCCGCAATAAACCGTGGCGGCATGCCATCGGGTCGCACCGATCGCCGGGCAGAGTTGGTGCAAGTCGCCCGCTCTGCCCGGCGCAGCCCGCCGGTCACCTTGCGCCGGGCATCGTTCCCGGACGAAGATATGGCAACAGATGACCGACATAGTCGATCTTGCCGAGCGGCGCGCCCTGCGCGCGCAGGATCGCATAGGCGGTCATCACGTGGAAATAGAATTGCGGGATCGCCCAATCGCGCGCGTACTGGGCCGCAGTGAAGTCGAAGATCATGCCCATCGGCAGTTCATGCGCGATTGCCATATCGTCCGCGACATCCGCCAGGCCATCTGCGGCTGCCTCCACGATGGCAATGGTATCGGCAATGCGTGCCTGCGCATCGGCGATGGTCCATGGCTTTGCGCCCGCTTCCACCCCTTCGCCGCGCAACGCCGCGATCGCATCGGGAAAATCCTGCCCGCGCAGCCGCGCCATCGCCTCCTGCGCCTGAACGCAGGCAAAGCAAATCTGCGTGAACAATGGGAACATGTCGGGCGCCAGCCGCGCCTGCATGATCTGCGCCGACTGTTCGGCATCGAAATGCTGCTCCGCCTTGCCCAGCCAGGCCGAAAGCGCGCCCAGCATCTGCACGAAACTGGGTACGAGAGTATCCTTGAGGTTCATTCGTTGGTCCCTTTTGCGATGCGCCACCTTAGCCGGAACCTCCCGCCGGCAAAGCCTTTCGCTTGAAATTAAACTGTTCTTTCTTTGTTCCAATCTCTATATGCGGAGTATGAGCGAAAAACCGATTCTGCAGAAGCTGGCCTTGCTCGCCGATGCGGCGAAATATGACGCTTCGTGCGCATCTTCGGGCACGGTGCGGCGCGACTCCACGGGTACCAAGGGTATCGGCTCGACCGGCGGCATGGGCATCTGCCACAGCTATGCGCCCGATGGGCGGTGCATCTCGCTGCTAAAGATCCTGCTCACCAATTTCTGCATCTACGATTGCCGCTTCTGCATCAATCGCGCGTCGAGCAACGTGCCGCGCGCGCGGTTCAACCCGGCCGAGGTCGTCCGGCTGACGCTCGATTTCTACAAGCGCAACTATATCGAGGGGCTGTTCCTGTCCTCGGGCATCATCCGGTCGGAGGACTATACGATGGAACAACTGGTCGAGGTCGCCCGGCTGCTGCGTGAGGAGCACCGGTTCGGCGGCTATATCCACCTCAAGACGATCGCGGGCGCTTCGCCCGAATTGATCGCCAAGGCAGGGCTCTATGCCGATCGGCTTTCGACCAATGTCGAGCTGCCGACCGAGGATGGCTTGAAGAGCTTCGCGCCGGAGAAGAAGCCGCAGACGATCCGCAAGACCATGGCCAATGTCCGCGTCGGCGTCGAAGATGCAGTCGAGGCGCGCAAGGACCGGCTGCTCAAGAAGGCAAAACCGCCGCGCTTCGCGCCCGCGGGCCAATCGACCCAGATGATCGTCGGCGCAGACGGCGCGCGCGACGACGATATCCTCGCTTCGGCCACCAGCCTCTATTCGGGCTATCGCCTGCGCCGGGTCTATTATTCGGCCTATAGCCCGATCCCCGATGCCAGCAGCGACCTGCCCCCGGTGCGCCCGCCGCTGATGCGCGAGCACCGGCTGTATCAGGCCGATTGGCTGCTGCGCTTCTATGGCTTCGACCGCGCCGAGATCATGGCCGGAGCGAACGAGGGCATGCTCGACCTGTCGATCGATCCCAAGCTGGCCTGGGCGCTGCAGCGGCGCGAGAGTTTTCCGGTCGATATCAACCGCGCACCGCGCGAGATGCTGCTGCGCGTGCCGGGCCTCGGCACCAAGGCGGTTGACCGGATTATCGCGGCACGCCGGCTGGGCGCGATCCGCATCGGCGATCTGGCGCGCCTTACCGCCTCGGTGAAGAAGGTGCTGCCCTTCGTCACCACGGCCGACTGGCGACCCGGGGGCCTTACCGACAGCGCCAATCTGCGCGCGCGCTTCGCGCCGGCGCCCGAGCAGATGAGCCTCGCGCTGTAGGGCCATGCGCGAGATCATCCTCCAGCAGCCGGGCGAGTTCGAAGAGTGGCGCGGCCATGCACGAGCGCTGCTCGCCGCCCGCGTGCCGCCCGAGGATATCGTCTGGCGGCCTGCGGGCGAAAGCGCCTCACTGTTCGCCGACAGCGCGCCGCTCCAGCCCCAGCGTACGGTCAGCCTGCCCCGCGAACTGGTCGCCATTGCCGACCGGGTGATCTGCCATCGCGACGATGGCGTGCCCTCGCGACTGTACCGGGTGCTGTGGCGCGCGCTCGACGATCGCAAGCTGATCGAGCGGCGCACCGATCCCGATACCGACTGGCTGATGCGTTGCGACAAGGCGATCCGGCGCGATCTGCACAAGATGCACGCCTTTGTCCGCTTTCGCAGGCTGGGCGAGGACGGATGCGGACGCGAGCGCTACATCGCCTGGTTCGAGCCCGAGCATCGCATCCTGCGGCTGGCCGCGCCTTTTTTCCGCAAGCGCTTCTACGGCATGGATTGGGCGATCCTCACCCCCGATGCCCGCGCGATATGGCATGCCGAGGAGCTGCATCTCGGGCCCGGCGGCACGCGCGACGAAGTACCCGATCACGACGTGGTCGAGGACCAGTGGCGCACCTATTATGGCGCCATCTTCAACCCGGCCCGGGTCAAGATCGCCGCCATGCGCGCCGAGATGCCCAAGAAATACTGGCACAATCTGCCCGAGGCAAAGGACATTGCGCCGCTGATCGCGGGGGCCGAGGCGCGGGTGGAACGGATGCGCGAGACAGCCGTCTCGCTTGCCAATCCCCGCAGCGACAAATGGCGCGTGCGCGGGGAAGCGGAGACTGTCTTGCCCGAGGCCATCGCATCGCTGGACGATCTGAACCAGGCCGTGCGCGCCTGCACCCGCTGCCCGCTGCATTGTCACGCGACCCAGGCGGTGACTGGCGAAGGCCCCCGCCAGGCGCGGATCATGCTGGTCGGCGAACAGCCGGGTGACCGCGAGGATCTGGAAGGCCGTCCGTTCGTCGGTCCCGCGGGACAGCTGCTCGACGAAGCCCTCACCGAGGCCGGGCTCGACCGCGCGACGCTCTACGTCACCAACGCGGTCAAGCATTTCAAGTTCGTCGCGCGCGGCAAGCGCCGACTGCACCAGAACCCCAGCACCGGCGAGATCGACATCTGCCGCTGGTGGCTCGATCAGGAGCGCGCGCTGGTGCGGCCCGATCTCATCGTGTCCCTGGGCGGCAGCGCGCTGCGCGGGCTCACCGGCCGGTCGGCCAGCATCTCGTCGATGCGCGGCAAGGTGCACATGCTGGACGATGGCGCGCGTCTCATCGCGACGGTGCACCCCTCGTTCCTGCTGCGTCTGCCCGACCGCGAGCGCGCCAGGGCCGAACGCGATCAGTTCGTCGCCGATCTGGCTTCTGCCAAACATATGGCCGACAGTCTTGCCTGATCGCGCAACCCTCAAGGCCAAGCCGCGTATGGTCGGCATGGCTCAAACGTGTAATTCCAACGACCATCCGCTGGCGGAGCGCTTTCGCGCGTTCATCCAGGATCGCAATTTTCCCTGTGTTGGCGCCAAATCCGCGCTGGCCAAGGGCAATATGCGGATCATCATCGGACGCGACCTGCGTTCGGCCTGGGACGACCTGCGTATTCATCCCGCGCTGATGGAGATCGCGCGCGATTACGCGCTCGACCCCGCGCCGTTCCAGTCGCTCGCGGTGCTGTTCGAGGAGGATGCCGGGCTCGACGAGGCTGGGTTCGAACAGCATCTGTGGCAACGGTTGCAGTCGCTGAGCGACAAGGACGATTGGCTCGGCCAGCCGGTCGATCCGCGGGTCAGCGGCGATCCCGATGACCCGCATTTCTCGCTGAGCTTTGGCGGCGAGGCATTTTTCGTGGTCGGCCTGCATCCGGGTGCCAGTCGCCCGGCGCGGCGCTTCGATCGACCGGCCCTGGTTTTTAACCTGCACGACCAGTTCGAACAATTGCGCGCCTCGGGCGTGTACGAGAAGATGCGCGGCACGATCATCGATCGCGACGTGGCCCTGGCCGGTGCACCCAACCCCATGCTGGCGCGTCACGGCACGATTTCCGAGGCCCGGCAATATAGCGGCCGGGCGGTCGGAAGCGAGTGGCGCTGTCCGCTGCGCCCGAGAAAGGCCGCCGAACATGCCGCATGAAATTCCGCCGCGTTCGGGCACCGCATTCACGCTGAACAAGGGGCAGACGCTCACCGTCACGGATGTGCTGGGCGAACAGGTGGCCGACCTGCTGGCCTTCAACCGGCACGATATCGGCGAGGTCATCTCGTCGGGGCGCACGCTCGACTATGCCAGCAAGATCTACCTTTCGACCGGGGACCTGCTCTATTCGAACCGCAGTCAGGTGATGCTCGAGATCATCGCCGATGATGTCGGTCGCCACGACTTTTTGCTTACGCCGTGTTCAAAGGACACATTCCGCATCATCTATGGCGATACCGATCCGCATCGCGGCTGTTTCGGCAATCTCGCCGCCGCGCTGGCGCCTTATGGCGTGACAGAGGACATGATTCCGGTCGCATTCAACTGCTTCATGAACGTGCCGATCGACGGCACCACGGGCGAACTGCGGGTCGATCCGCCGCTCAGCAAGGCTGGGGAATCGATCACCTTCCGCGCGCATATGGACCTGATCATCGGGCTCACCGCCTGTTCGGCGCTGCAATCGAACAATGGTTCGTTCAAGCCCATCCAATACGCCGTGACCGATTAGGCATCAGCGCTTGCGCGCGGCAAGATAGAACCAGTCCCCCATTCCGATCTTCGGCCCGGCCCAGGCGAGCGGGGCAAAGGCCAGGGCATACGCCAGGCGCTTCGGGCTGCGCATCAAAGTCTGCGCCGTGCCGAACGTATAGGCAAGGTCGATGGCCGTGTGGCGGGTACCCAGGCATTCGAACCCGCGCGCCTCGAGCATCGCAGACAGGGTGCGAACCGAAAACTGATAGAGATGCCAGGGTGGCTCGATATGCGGCCAATAGCCAAGCGGCCCCGCCAATGGCTCGGACGCACGTGGAAACAGTCCGTCGATATTCGGCGTCGACAGGATGAACAGCCCGCCGGGCTTCAGCAGCCGATGGGCGGCCACGATGTCGCGTGCGGGATCGCGGACATGCTCGATCACGTCGAACATGGTGACAATATCGAGCATGCCCTCGGCATCGTCGACGGCGTGGATATCGCCATCGGTGATCGAGAGGTGAAAATGATCGCGTGCAAACTGCGCCGATGCAGCCGAAAACTCGACGCCAGCGACGTCGAACCCGACCCGCCGTGCCTCGTTCAAAAACAATCCGGTCGAACAGCCGATATCGAGCAGCTGACCGCCAGAGGCGAAACGCTCGACAAAATGCAGATGCTCGCGGGCGATCGCTGCCATCCGCACGAAGGCCTCGTTTTCCGGATCGTGCAGCTGAGTGTGATAGTCGTTGCCCGCCTGGTACATGGCTGCAAGCGCCGCGTCCGATGGCGGATTGGTGATGAAGGCGAGGCCGCATTGCCCGCACCGCTCAAGCATGTAGCCCGAGACACGCGCGACGGGGCGTGTCTCGGTCGATCCACAATGATTGCAGGCGGCACTGGGCCTGGGCTGCGCCATGTCGGTATCCCATCGCAGGAGGCAGGTCTGTACGAGGCCGCAGCTCGTTTCATGCGCTTGTATAAAGCGCGCGTGAACATAGGGTAAAGCCTTGGCTGCAAAGCCGGGTTCAAGCGATCTTAACCCTGTGGCATTAGCAGGTCGGTCACCCCTGCCCCCCTTGACGGACAGCCGCCGCATGACGCCCGTTGCCACCGATATCCGCTTTTTGCTGGGCGATCGCTGCATCCTGCGCGCGCGGCGGATGCTGGTGCCGCTGGCATACGGGCTCGACGCAATCCTGGCCGAGCGCCCCCTTGTCCCTGTCCCGCTGCCGCCCGATGCGGACGGATATCGCGTGCAGTCCGTTCCTGCAGCCCAGCTCTCCCGGCTCGACCAGCAATTCACAGGCTTTCTCAAGTCCCCGCCGCAACTCTTTGCACGCCATTATATCGACATGGCGCTGGGTCATGACGGCTATATGGCGCAATTCTCATCGAAGACGCGCGCGACGCTCAAGCGCAAGATGCGCAAGCTCGCCGATGCAAACGGCGGCACGCTCGACATTCGCAGCTATCACGCCCCCGATCAGCTCGACGCCTTTTTCGCCGCCGCCCTGCCGCTATCGAACCAGACCTATCAGGCACGGCTGCTCGATGCCGGGCTCCCCGGCCACGCGGCTTTCCGCGCCGAGGCTGAAGCCCTCGCCCGGACCGACAGTCTGCGTGCCTGGATCCTGTTCCTGCACGGCAAGCCAATCGCCTATCTCTACCTGCCCGTGGTCGAGGACGTGCTCATCTACGCCTATCTCGGTTATGATCAGGGCCAGGCGCAGCTCTCGCCCGGAACCGTGCTGCAGATGCATGCGCTCGAGCAGCTCTTTGCCGAACAGCGCTTCCGCTATTTCGACTTTACCGAAGGCGATGGCGCGCACAAGGCGCTTTTCGGCACGCATCAGGTGCAGTGCGCCACCCTGTTCCTGCTCGCGCCGAGCATCGCCAACCGCGCTGTGCTCACGAGCCACCGGGCGTTCAACGCAGGCGTGGAAGCGACCGGGGCCTGGCTCGAACGCATCGGGGCCAAGGCGAAAATCCGCAAGCTGTTGCGCGGTTGAGGCCTCAGATCGCCACGACGCTCTCGAAGGCGGCGAATTCGTTGAGGAACAGCGTCGAGAGGATTCCGACCTCGTAACGGATGCGGCTCACCGCCTGCTCGCCATAGCGCAGCGCGGTGCGCACCAGATTGGCGGGAAGCTTGGCCAGCGATGCCCTGCGCTGCGGCTGCAAAGCTTCGAAACCCGCGCCTTCCAGCCGTGTCTGTTCGGCAATGTTGAGGCACATGGATTCAAACCGGCGCTGCACGATTGGATTGACACGGGTGCGATCCCGGCTGAGCAATTCGAAACTGTGGCTGACAATGGTGAAGCACGGCCAATCGTGCTCTGCAGCATGACGCAGGCCATCCCGCATCTCCCAGGCAGAAAGCGCACACAGTTGCGCGGCGCGGATGCTGCCGGGCCGATCCTCGATCACGCTCACTGGAATGATGCCGACGCCCATATGCTCGGAAAAGGGCGGGGTTTCCGGCGGAAGATCGATATCGCACTCGCCTGCCAAGAAGGCCGGATTGAAACTGCTGTCATACGGAACGCTCAGGGCACTCAGCGCGCGCAGCGTATCGTCGTTCGCCCCGAAATTGCCCGCACGGAAGGCGGTCGGCTTGGGCGCGCCGGCGATCATCAGCAGCGCCCGCGCCTGATCGAGCAGCCGGACCTGATCGTCGAGCGGGAAATCCGCGATATTGCGGCCGCGCAGATGTGCAAGCTCATGATCGCGCGCAAATTCCAGCCATTCGGTATGGATGTGAAGCTGCACCTCATGACCGCGTTTCAGGATCGGCTCGACGATCCTTGCGACGACGCCGGGGCCGTAGACCAGAGCCGGAAACGGATCGACGAAGAAGACGCCCTTCAGACCATAGGCCTCGAGGCGGTCCATCTGGTAGAAGATGCCAAATTCGCCGTCACGGCACTTGCCAGCGATCGAACTGTCGAAATTCTCCTGCGCACTCGCGCCTTCCTGGAAGAGCTTGAGCGACAATTCGGTATCGACGGTGTACTGAACCTTGGTGACCATCGTTGGACCCTTATGCCGGGTCACGTCCGTCAATGAGGTGTAATTTGGGGTGTGGTCACCGGGCTGCATGGTC
>LSHP01000063.1 GCA_001555775.1 Acidovorax delafieldii
CACCAGCAGCACCTAAATCTCCACCGAAAATTACACCACGAGCGCGGACGCTAACGAGGGGTTGTGCGGAAATTGGGGTCGAATTCATATCTAGCCTGTGATCAGACTTGAGAGGCGAGCCGCTACTCATCAAAGCCGAGTGAAGCAGTGGTGATGACCTACATGTTCAAAGCTCTTTGCCGAGAAATAATGCTTCGTTGAGTTGCTGACCGGACGGTAAGTTGCTGTCCGTAATAATTTTCAACAGGGAATTGCGTAGCAGAACGAAGGTTCGAAGCAGGTGCTCGACGTCGGAGTTCCGCGAAGTATGTGCGGCAACGGAGCGGGCGTCGTATAGCTCTCTCACCTCATTGAACATTGCTAGCCGATCTGGGCCAGGCGCTGCGAGAAATGTCGCCAAGTTTGAAGCGATCCTGAAGCGAATTTCACTGCGACTTCCCTGCGCGAAAAGTTCTTCCAGCGCGCCCCAAGCCAGAAGCAAAGCGGATGAAGTGCGTCCATTGACAGTACAGGCATCGAGAGCTTCCAAGGCACCTGCAAGTCTGCGGTCCTTGTTCATCAATTCGGCCGTTCTAGGCCAAACTGATTTAACCCAGCCTAACTCGTCCTCACGGATCTCCGCGAGCTCAGAGGTTCCGACAGAAACAATGCGCCCCTCGACTTCGACGGGCCGCAGCAGCGGCTCACGCCCGTGTATCGCAGCCACACTGAAAGCCTGGTCAGAGAAAACGGGCATTATGAGGTACGCGTAGCGCGCAAGCCTCAAGAGTGAGGCTATCAGCCGCGCAATTTGCTCGGCGTCAAAACCAGCCGGAAATTTTTGTCGGAGAGGGACCGATATCTCGACTTCGATGTCCCAGGCGAACCCCCCTTTGGCTAAGCGCAAGGGTCCGGGGTGGGCTTGCCCGGGAGCGGCGCGCTGAAAAGCCATCATCGGTGCCGCGAAAAGGTGCGCATATGCTGACCTTAACATCACACCATGCCCCAGATCGAATGGCTGTCCATTGTATCGGACCTGTGAAAGGCCCGCAAAGATGTGAGTGTCAGGTACGGGTTCAATCATTCAGAATAGTCTAAACCAAACTCACAAACTCACAAATCGCTGAATAACACAGGATGGTATGTTTATCATCAAATGGACCGCATGCGCAAAAAACTGGATAGCTCCTAATTGCAAACCACGTGGACGTCGCTTGCCAACGGTGAGCGTTGCACTGTTCAAAAAACGACCAACCTCCGCTCAGCCTGAGCTTGTCGAAGGCCCCGCGCCCAAGCGTCCGGCATCAACCGTTCTCCGGCGAAAGCCGGAGTCCAGGGCGGTCTGGTGCCATCTCGCTTCTGGATTCCGGCTTTCGCCGGAAAGCGGCGGAGGGGGGGCAACCGGTTGCGCGGGGCCTTCGACAGGCTCAGGCTGAGCGGGGTTGGGTTATTGGGTGTGGGCCTGTAACCCCGGTGCCTGCTGGGGCCAAAGGCTGGGTTGGATGGCCCGGGCGAGTCCGGTTGCGTCGTCTGCCGGAGCCTTGCCATGCACCCCCATCTATTGCGTCGCCACCCACCAGATCGTGCCGGCCGGATCGCGGAAGCCGCCGCGCAGGTCGTCGTCATCGGCTTTGCGCTCGGGTTCGCGCACCACCTCGGCGCCGGCGGCCAGCGCGCGGTCGTAGACAGCTTGCGCGTCGGGCACGTACAAGTGCAGGTGCACCTCGCCCGAGCGATATTCGGTCGCGCCGCCGCCGACCATGACGATGCTGTCGTCGATCCGCAATTCGGCGTGCATCAGCGATCCGTCGGGTCTGTCGAAGCGCCGCTCGACGCTCGCGCCGAACACCGTGGCGAGAAAGGCGATCAGCGCGTCCGGATCGGCACAGATCAGATAGGGGCTGAGGCTGGGATAGGTGGCGGGCTTCCAGTCGGGCATGGCGTGGCTCCCTTGCGCTGGGGCCAGTTTACACGTCCACCGCCCCGCGCGCCATAGACAGGCGCGGCTGTCACCATAAAGACGCCGATGCGCGCTAGTCGGCAATCTCAGGAATGCGATGAACTTTCATCGCGCTGCCATGAGGATGTCGTAGACCGATGAACAGCCTGCCACCCGCAGCGCAGTTTTCGCCCGATGCCCTGGCGCTGCGCGATCCCGATGCGGCGCTGTTCGTGGATCGCTTGCAGGCGCTGGGCAGCCGCGCGCTCATCGCCAATATCGAGGCCGAGGCGTTTGTCGAACAGGCGGACGGTCACACGCTGCCGGTGCTCGTCACCGATGGCGCGATCGGCACCAGCTATGTCGCCGCCCCGCACAGCGCCTATGCGCTCTATCCGCGCGCCGAGCTCGACCTGGTCGATATGGGCTCGATGCGCGGGCCTGCCACCCTCGCCATTGCGGCGGCAGACGGTATGCTGCGCGCGCTCGCCATCAACCGCGCCGTGCAGATCGACAACTGGTTGCTTTCTACCTGCCTGCACGGAGACTGGAACGGCGAGGGACTGACCGATCTGCGGCAGCGACTGGCGACGCGTTATCCCGGCCATTATCTGCTGATCCGCTCGGTCGATGAATGGTCGTGCCCCGAGCTGACCGCAGCGCTGCGCGCCGATGGCTGGCTGCTGCTGCCCTGCCGCCAGATCTGGGTGACCGATGACCTGCAGCGCGACTGGGCGGTGCGCAAGAGCGTGAAGAATGACGGGCGCAAGCTGGCGCAATCGGGTCTGGCGATCGAGGATGTCACCGTGCTGGGCAACGCCGATGCTGCGCGGGTCGCAGAGCTTTACGCGATGCTCTACATCGCCAAATACTCCGCGCTAAACCCGCAATATGGCCCGCGCTGGATGCAGCTGGCGGTCGAATGCGGGCTGTTCCATCTGCGGGTCGCGCGGGATGCCAGCGGGCAGATCATGGCGGCGGTGGGGATTGTTGCACGCGGCGGCATCGCGACCAATCCGATGATGGGATATGATATGGGGCGTCCGCAGTCGGACGGCCTGTATCGCATCGCATCCTGGCTGGTCGGCGATTTCGCGCTGCGCCATGGCCTGAGGCTGCACGGATCGGCCGGCGCAGGGCATTTCAAGCAGCAGCGCGGCGCGCGCAGCGAGATCGATTACATGGCGATCCATGCAGCGCACCTGCCTGCTACCCGCCGCTGGCCGCTCAAGGGCATCGCCGCCGCGCTCGAAACGCTGGCGGTGCCGCAGCTCAAGCGGCGGATGCTCTAGTCGGCGAGGAAGTCTTCCATCGCCGCGATCAGCGTTTCGGGCGATTCCCAGGGCACGAAATGGCCGCCGGGCGCTTTTATCAGCTTGAGATCGGGCACCAGCGTTTCGATGCCGTCGAGCAGCGAGGGGCGCAGGGCGTAATCGTCCATCGCCCAGTAGAGCAATGTCGGCTGCGTCACCGGCGGGAAGGGGCGCGAGAGATAGGCGGGGCGCTCGACCTCTCCATTCACCGGGGGCACGATCAGCGGGCTGGCGCGATACCAGTTGACCATCGCGGTAAAGGCGCCCGGGGTCTGCCATTGTGCAAGGTAGATCGCGCGCTCCTCGGGCGTGATGTGCACCGCGGCGCTCGGCTCGGCAAAGCGCGAATCGAAATAGGCGTCCCAGCCCATGGCGCGCACCTTGGTCTCGAAATCGGGCTGCCGCATCTCGGTGATATACTGCGCGGACATGCGCTGGTCGGGATCGTCGAACAGCGCCTTCTGATAGGTGAACGGGTGCGCGGCATTGGCCATGATCAGCCGCGTGATGCGATCCGGGTGGTTGAGCGCTGCCATCCAGGCGATCGCGCCGCCCCAGTCGTGGCCTACCAGCGTGAACGTATCGATGCTCAGATGATCGGCCAGCGCCATCAGATCGGCTACCATGTGCTTGGGCTGGTAGTTCTCGACCCCTTCGGGCTTGGAAGAGTTGCAGAAGCCGCGCTGGTCGGGCGCGATGAGCCGGTAGCGGTCCTGGAAGTGCCGCATGACATAGCGCCAGGTGCGGTGCGATTCGGGAAAGCCGTGGAGCAGGATCAGCGGCGGGGCGTCCTCGGGCCCAGTGATGGCGACATCGAGCTCGACCCCGGTCGGCAGCGCGATGCGGGTGAGGGGCAAGTCGGTCATGCGGCGGCTCTCCGTTTTTTGTCTGCGCGCCAACCTTAAGCAATCGCTTAAATCTCGTCACCCCCGCACAGGCGGGGGTCCCGCTTGTTCCTGACCCGGCAGCAGGAAAGCGGGATTCCCGCGTTCACGGGAATGACGGGAAATTCAAGGAAATGGCGGCTAGGTCCGACCCCTGGTCAGCGGCACTTCGGGAATGGGGATGAATTCCTGTTCGTCGCCAGGCACCTTGGGGAAGGCGCCTCGGTTCCAGCGCTCTGCCGCATCGCGGATGCGCTCGTTCGATGAGCCGACGAAATTCCACCAGATATGCCGTTCCGAGGCGAAATCCGCGCCGCCCAGCAGCATCGCGCGTCCGCCGCCGATGCTCTCCAGCTTGGGCTTCGCTCCCGGCGCGATCAGGTAGAGCAGATAGGGTTCGAGCGGTAGGCCATCGATTGCGGCGTCCCCCTGAACCAGCATCACCGCACGCTCGTCCGCCTCGCTGTCGATCGGGATGGCGCCGCCCGGTTGCAGCACGATGTCCGCATAAATGGTCGGGCTGTGGCAGGTGGTTTGTGCGGTCGCGCCCCAGAGCGAGCCCATAATGACACGCGCGCTGGCCTTGCCGTCGTCGATCATCGGCAGCGCGTCGCAGCCGATATTTTCGAACGCCGGCTCTGCATCTTCCAGCGCATCGGGCAGCGCCAGCCAGGTCTGCATGCCGAACAGCTTCGCACCCGTCGCCATTTCGCTCGCCGGGCTACGCTCCGAATGGACGATGCCGCGCCCGGCGGTCATCAGGTTCACCTCGCCGGGATGGATGGTCTGGAAGGTGCCAAGCGAATCGCGATGGTCGATGCCGCCGGTGAACAGATAGGTGACCGTGGCCAGCCCGATATGCGGATGCGGGCGGACGCCGAGATCGCGCCCGATATCGAGCTGGGCCGGGCCGAACTCGTCGACGAAGATGAACGGCCCCACCATCGCGCGCTTCTTCTGCGGCAGCGCGCGGCGCACGGTAAAGCCGCCCAGATCATGGCTGGTGGGGAGGAGGGTGAGGGCGAGGGGGCTGGTCATGCCTCGCCCGGCGCGCGCGCCTTGATCGCCAGCGCATGCACCTTCTGACCCGGCAGATCGCCGAGCGCGCTGTTGACCATGCGCTGGCGTTCGAGCCGCGACTTGCCCTGGAATGCAGCGCTCTCGATCTCGACCGTGAAGTGCGATTCGCCGCTGCCGTCATCGCCCATATGGCCGCTGTGCTTGGCGCTGTCGTTGATCACGTCTAGCCGGACGGGCGAGAGCGCCGCCGTCAGCCGGGTTTCGATTTCGCTGGCCATCGGCCCCTTGGTTTTCGTCGTCATGCGCACCTATATAGGCCGCTCTCCGCCCATTGGCGAGGCGGTGCACTCATGGGATTGGCAGCAGGTTTTGGCAGATAGCGGCAACTCGAGCCAGGATGGCGGCAGCGCGCGGCGGCGCACCCGGTTTCATGGCCGGGTCGAAGGGACAGGCAGGCGCTGCGATTGGGCCGGGTGCCAGGAAGATGGCGAATTTCGCGCGCCCCCTGCAGAGGAATCGCGTCACGGATCGCGCTTCGACGGGCCGGGCCGCTATCGCTGGTTCTGCCTCGACCACATCCGCGAATTCAACGAACGCTACAATTTCTTCGCCGGGATGAGCGCCGAGGAGATCTACGAGGCGCAGCGGCCGACTGCGGGATGGGACCGCGAGACTCGCGCCTTTGCGGCGGGTGCGGGCCAGACCCCGCGCTGGGGCGACTTTGCCGATCCTCTCGATGCCATCGGCGCGCGTTTCCGCCAGAATATGGCCGACCGCGCCCGCGCTGCGGCAGGCACTGCCCGGGCGCAGCAGCGCGGATTGTCGTCGGCCGACCAGAATGCGCTGAAGACGCTAGGGCTTGGCGCGGATGCGACGCGCGCGACGATCCGCAAGGCCTATTCGCAGCTGGTGCGTACCTATCACCCGGATCGCAATGGCGGTGACCGCAGCCACGAGAAAGCCTTGCAGGAGGTCATCGCCGCCTATACGCACTTGCGCAAACTTGCCGCCTTCGCCTGATTGGGTGGAGCGCCCCTTCGACGACTCAGACCACCGGATAACGCCATGACCGATATTTCGAACACCCAGCCCGACAGCCGCGATGGCACTCTGCTCGATGCGCCCGACAAGATGGTCAATGCGCGCGAGGTGTTCGGCGTCGATATCGACATGCAGGTTCCCGCGTTCAGCGAGGCCGACGAGCGCGTGCCCGATCTGGACCCCAGCTATGTGTTCGACCCTGAAACCACGCTCGCAGTGCTGGCAGGGTTCGCGCATAATCGCCGCGTGATGGTGCAGGGCTATCACGGCACCGGCAAATCGACGCATATCGAGCAGATCGCCGCGCGCCTCAACTGGCCGTGCATCCGCATCAACCTCGATGCGCATATCAGCCGTATCGATCTGGTCGGGCGCGATGCCATCGTGCTGCGCGATGGCAAGCAGGTCACCGAATTCCGCGAAGGCCTGCTCCCCTGGGCGCTGCAGACACCGACCGCTCTGGTGTTCGACGAATATGATGCGGGCCGCCCCGACGTGATGTTCGTGATCCAGCGGGTGCTGGAGACCGAGGGCAAGCTGACGCTGCTCGACCAGAACCGGGTGATCCGCCCCAACCCCTATTTCCGCCTGTTCGCCACCGCGAACACCGTGGGCCTGGGCGATACCAGCGGGCTGTATCACGGCACGCAGCAGATCAACCAGGGCCAGATGGACCGCTGGAACATCGTTTGCACGCTGAACTATCTGCCTGCAGAGACCGAGGCCAAGGTCGTGCTCGCCAAGGTCGGCGAGACCGATCCCAAGGTGGTCAAGAACATGGTCAAGGTGGCGGACCTCACCCGTCAGGGCTTCATCAACGGCGACATCTCGACCGTGATGAGCCCGCGCACGGTGATCAGCTGGGCCCAGAATGCCGCGATCTTCCACAATATCGGCTTCGCGTTCCGCCTGTCGTTCCTCAACAAGTGCGACGAGGCCGAACGGATGCTGGTCGCGGAATATTACCAGCGCGTGTTCGGCGAGGACCTGCCGGAGAGCATCGTCGGCCGGGGGTGAGCAAACGGGGAAGCCATGGACAAGGCGACGGCGATTGCACAACTAAAAGCGCACGAGGCCGAATTGCGCGGGCTTGGCGTGGAGCGATTGTCACTTTTCGGCTCGACTGCGCGTGGCGAGGAGGGGCCTGACTCGGATATCGACCTCGCAGCGCGTTTTGCGCCGGAGGCCATGATCGATGGTTTGGAATTTGTTGCCATCAACGACCGCATAGAAGCGATTTTGCGGACCAGAGTGGATCTCGTTGCCGAGCCTGCGAGAAAGGCGCGAATGCAGCAGAACATCGACCGGGATCGTATTCGTGTCTTCTGATCGCGAGCAGCAGCGCCTGAGAGATATCATCGAGAATGGCGAAGCGGCGCAGGCTTATCTCGCCGACCTTACGGTGGTTGAGTTTGCGCGAAACCAGATGCTTATCGATGCAGTCGAGCGCTGCCTGCAAAGAATTACGGAAGCCGTTGTGAAGATTGGTGAGGAGCGGTTTACCGTAGTTGCGCCAGACGTGTCGTTTCATCAAATAAGGGGCCTCGGCAATCGACTCAGGCACGAATACGACACCCTTGATGAGGCGGTAGTCTACAATACCGTGCACAAGAGTTTGCCTGTTTTGCTCGCCCGCTGTCGCGCGGCTCTTGCTGAGTGACGGGGCTCTCGTACTCGCTGTCATAATCGGCTAATACACCTTCCGTGTTCAAGAAGATGCGATTCGGATCGGGGCGGTTTGGGGCAGGCGGGGCGTCTGCTGCCGATGCTTCATGGCCGCCGCCGGGGCTGGGCGAGGCGCGTAACCCCTGGGCTGAGCCTGAAGATTTCACGCCGATCGCGCCCGACCCGGTCAGGCCGCCGCGCACGCGCTGGTGGTGGGCCAAACGGGGGCTGGCTGCCCTGTTCGTGCTGTTCCTGATCCTGCTCGCCTGGCTGGCGATTACCGCGCCCTTGTCCAAGTCGCTCGAGCCGATCGCGCCGCCGGAGATCACGCTGCTCGCCGCCGATGGCACGCCGATCGCGCGCAGCGGGGCGGTGGTCGAGGAGCCGGTCGCGGTCGACAAGCTCCCGCCGCATGTGGTTGAAGCGTTTCTCGCGATCGAGGACCGGCGCTTCTACTCGCACTGGGGCATCGATCCGCGCGGCCTGGCGCGGGCGCTCTGGTCGAACATCACCGGCAGCAGCGTGCAGGGCGGCAGCACGATCACGCAGCAGCTCGCCAAAATCAGCTTCCTCACTCCCGAACGCAGCCTGACGCGCAAGCTGCGTGAGATGCTGATCGCCTTCTGGCTCGAGGCATGGCTCACCAAGGACGAGATCCTGGGGCGCTACCTGTCCAACGCCTATTTCGGCGACAATGTGTACGGCCTGCGCGCCGCTTCGCTGCACTATTTCTATCGCCAGCCCGAAAAGCTGAAGCCCGAACAGGCGATCCTGCTGGCAGGGCTGGTCCAGGCACCCTCGCGCTTTGCCCCGACGCGCAACTGGCAGGGGGCAAGCCGACGCGCCGCCATGGTGCGCGCGGCGATGGTCGATGCGGGCTATCTGACCCAGAGGGAGGCCGACGCGCTGCCGCAGCCGCGGCTCGACGTGCATGAGCGACCCAAGCTCGCCAACGGCACCTATTTCGCCGACTGGGCGATGCCCCAGGCGCGGGCGCTCACAGAGATGTCGCACAGCCGCCTGACGCTGACGACGACGCTCGACGCCAGGCTGCAACGCGCCGCCGAGCGTATCGTCGCACGCTCCGGCCTCGGCAAGGCGCAGGTGGCGCTGGTGGCGATGCGCACCAATGGCGAGGTCGTGGCCATGGTCGGCGGCAAGAGCCACGCGCAATCGCCGTTCAACCGCGCCACCCAAGCCAAGCGCCAGCCGGGCTCCACCTTCAAGCTGTTCGTCTATCTCGCTGCGCTGGAAGCGGGAATGGAGCCGAATTCGGTAATCGAGGACAGCCCGATCACCACGGGCAGCTATCGTCCGCGCAACGCCGGTGACCGCTATCGTGGGGTCATCAGCCTGGAAGAGGCGTTTGTGCATTCGAGCAATGTCGCCGCCGTCCGGCTGTTCCAGAAGGTGGGCAGCGAAAAGGTGATCAAGCAGGCGACGCAGCTTGGCCTGAAGGGACCATTTGCGGAAGGCGACCCCAGCCTCGCGCTGGGCAGCGGCAGCGCGACTCTGCTCGAAATGACGGCCGCCTATGCCGGTATCGCGGGCAATCAATGGCCGGTCGAACCGCACGCGTTCAAGCGCGACGAGCAGGGCTGGTTCGAATGGCTGGTCGATGGGCCGGATCGCTATTCGTCGCGCGTGCACGAGCAGATGCAGGACATGCTGCGCGCCGCGGTCAATCGCGGCACCGGGCGCGCGGCCAGCCTCAACATCCCCAATTTCGGCAAGACAGGCACCAGCCAGGACAATCGCGATGCGCTGTTCATCGGCTATGCGGGTGACCTGGTCGTGGGCGTGTGGATCGGCAACGATGACAACAGCCCGATGCAGGGCATTCGCGGCGGCGGGCTGCCTGCGCGCATCTGGCGGCAGTTCATGGGCGAGGCAATCCCGGGAGCCGTGCCGCAGCGCCGCGCCGCGCCCGTCGCGCCGCCCGAGGAGGTCGACCCCGATCCGGTGATCGGTCCGCTGCTCGAAGGCGGGATAGAAGGCCAGGTCGGCGGCGCGAACGTGCGCGTCACCCCGGATGGACTCACCATTTCGGGCGATGTCGGCGGTGCGCCGGTCGAGGTGACGGTCGATGGCAATGGCGCGAATGTTCAGCGCCAGCGGCCGCCGCCATCCGATCCGCCGCAATAGCGCTGCGCCGGTCGCTTGACATACGCGGCGCGCCCCTTCAGCGATAGCGCATGACCAACCGCACTCCGCTTGATGACCTGAAGAACGTGCTGGCCGGGACCGCGCGGGCGATCGCCAGCCAGCCCGAGATCGAGGTGGCGTTCACCGCCGATCCGCCGTCGCAATCGGGCACCAAGCTGCGCGTGCCGATGCCGGGGCGCAAGCTGCCAGCCGATCAGGTCGCCGAGGCGCGCGGCTTTGCGGACCTCTATGCGCTGCGGCTGAAGCACCACAACCCTGCGCAGCACGCTGCCAATGCGCCGCGCGAGGCGGTAGCGCGAGCGGCCTTCGATGCGGTCGAGCAGGTACGGATCGAGGCGCTCGGCACGCGATCGATGCGCGGGCTGGGCGCGAATCTCGATGCGGCGCTGGAAATGCGCATGCGCTCGGACCCGATCAGCCGCGCGACGCGTGCCGACGAGGTGCCGATCTCGACCGCGCTCGGCCTGATCGTGCGCGAGCGGCTCACCGGCACGCCCATGCCTGCGGACAGCGTCGCGGGCGTCAACCTCGTGCGCGAATGGATCGAGAGCAAGGGCGGCGAGGATATCGAAAATCTCGCGCTGTCGCTCGACGACCAGGCCGGCTTTGCCGCGCTCGCCAACCGGCTGCTCGAACATCTGGAGCTCACCGAAGGCCAGATGGACGAGGAGGACAGCCAGGACGAGGGCGACGAGGACGATTCGTCCGAACAGGGCGAGCCCGAGGATCAGGAGGGCGAGCAGGACGGCACCGACCAGGGCCAGACCGAGGCGCGTGGGCAAGAACAGACCGGCGAGAACGAGGAAGGCGATTCCTCGGAGACCGAAGGCGAGATGGAGCAGGGGGACGATGGCGACCCCGGGGAAATGGGCGACGACGGCATGATGCCGACGCGGCCCAACCGCCCGTGGACCGATCTTCCCAATGATTTCGAGTACAAGGCGTGGACGACGCGCTTCGACGAAGTGATCGAGGCGACAGACCTGTGCGACGAGGACGAGCTGCTGCGCCTTCGCGCCTATCTCGACCAGCAGCTGGCGCATCTGCAGGGCGCGGTGACCAAGCTCGCCAACCGCTTGCAGCGCCGCCTGATGGCACAGCAGAGCCGCAGCTGGGATTTCGATCAGGAAGAAGGCATGCTCGATGCCGCGCGACTGGCGCGCGTTGTCGTCGCTCCCGGGCATTCGCTGTCGTACAAGATCGAGCGCGATACCGAGTTCCGCGATACCGTCGTGACGCTGCTGATCGACAATTCCGGCTCGATGCGCGGCCGCCCGATCAGTATCGCCGCGATCAGCGCGGACATCATGGCGCGCACGCTCGAGCGCTGCGGGGTCAAGACCGAGATCCTGGGCTTCACCACCAAGGCGTGGAAGGGCGGGCAGTGCCGCGAGGACTGGCTGGCGCACGGGCGTTCGCCGCTGCCTGGCCGCCTCAACGACCTGCGCCATATCGTCTACAAGAAGGCCGACGAACCCTGGCGGCGCGCGCGCAAGAATCTGGGCCTGATGATGCGCGAAGGCCTGCTCAAGGAAAATATCGACGGCGAGGCGCTGCTCTGGGCGCACAACCGCCTGATCGCGCGCCCCGAAGAGCGCCGCGTGCTGATGGTGATTTCCGACGGTGCGCCGGTCGATGACTCGACGCTCTCGGTCAACCATGGCGCGTATCTGGAACAGCATCTGCGCAAGGTGATCGACTGGATCGAGAAGATGTCGCCAGTGCAGCTGATCGCGATCGGCATCGGACATGACGTGACCCGCTATTACCGGCGCGCGGTGACGATCATGGATGCCGAACAACTGGGCGGCACGATGGTAGAGCAGCTGGCGGGATTGTTCGACGACGAATAGCCGATACTTGCTTGTCGATGTTATAACTTCGTGCTAACGGCGTGCATATGAAATCCGCGCTCCGCAAAATGGGTAATTCCACTGGTCTGATCCTGCCCAAGCCGGTTCTGCAGGAACTTGGCGTGGGGACGGGAACGATGATGGATATTGTCGTAGACAATGGCCGCGTCGTGGCGACGCCCATCGTGGGTGATCGTCACCAGGGCTGGGCCGATGCGGCCCGCGAGATCGGTCGGCAGGATTTGAGCGAGGATGCGATTGCCTGGCAGGGCTTCGCGAACGAAGACGATGACGGCCTGACATGGTGAAGCGTCCCTTTCCCGCGCAGGGAGAGGTCTGGCTGTGCGCGCTCGATCCTACAAAGGGTGCCGAAATCCAGAAGACTCGTCCGTGTGTGGTGGTCAGCCCCGATGTTCTCAATGCCGGCCTCAGAACTGCTTTGGTCGTACCGCTTACCAGCGGAGGGTTTTCTGCGCCTTTTCGGGTAAACGTCCGCTTTGGTGGTCGTGACGGGCTGCTGGTACCGGATCAGATGCGTGCCGTCGACCGGCTGAGGCTCGTCAAACGGTTAGGGCTGATCGACCCCGTCGCGCTGGCATCGGTGCTGGGCATATTGCGCGAGATGTTCGAGCAACCATAACGTCGGGATCAGCGGTTGCCAAACCGCGTCAGGCTCCTTAATCAAGCGATTAAATTAAGTCTGCATGGAGCCCCCGCCTTGAACGTATCCGAAGCCGTTGCCAGTCGCCGTTCCGTGCGTGACTTTCTGCCCGATCCGGTACCGCTGGAGACCATCCGAGAGATTCTGACCAAGGCGCAGCGCTCGCCCTCGGGCGGCAATACGCAGCCGTGGAACGCGGTTGTGCTGACCGGTGAGCCGCTGGCCGACCTCACCGCGAAGATCAAGGCCAAGGCGCAGAGCGCGCCGATGGGCGAGGGGATGGAATATGCCATCTACCCCGCAGATCTCGAGGGGCGCTACGAGCAGCAGCGGCGCGCGGTCGGCCAGGCGATGTTCGACGCGCTGGGCATCGCCCGCGAGGATGGCGCGGGCCGGGTCCGCCAGATGATGCGCAACTGGGACAGCTTCGGCGCGCCGGTGCAGATCTTCACCTATTGCCGCACCTATATGGGGCCGCCGCAATGGTCGGACATGGGCATGTGGCTGCAGACGGTGATGCTGCTGCTGCGCGAGGCGGGCCTCGACAGCTGCCCGCAGGAAATCTGGGCGATGTACGGCCGCTATATGCGCGAACTGCTGGGCATCAGCGACGATTACATCTTCTTCACCGGGATGGCCGTGGGCTATCGCAATCCCGATGCACCGGTAAACGCTTTCACGGTCCCTCGCGTGGCGATCGACGAAGCCATCCAGTTTCGCGGTTTCTGACCGGCGCCATCGCTCCCCGCGCGCAGATCACTTGACCGGTCAATTCTGATCGGTATGCCATGGCGGCAACTGGTCAGCCTGCTATGGACAGGCTATATGGGACAGCATGAAGCCTGACCGGGTCGCACCGAGGGCAATGGTCTTGATCGGCATTTCTGCAAGGGGGCAGGGTGCCTGGGGGTGCGATGATGCGACGGATCGGATGGTGCAGCGAAGCCGGAGCGCAATCGCTTTTCACGCGCCCTGACAATATGGCCAATTCCGCGCGCCTCAAGCCATGGGCTCTTGACCTGGCGCGAATGGCGTTTCGCTGAAGCCATGGCCAGCCAGCCAGATATGCCCGCTGCGGCAGCGACCAGCCGCGACGAGATGGGGCGCTCGGCCACGCGGCTGATCCGCCAGCTCGGACTGGTGCGGCTGCTCGCGACGCTCGGCTTTCTGGGCTTCGCGCTCGCCATTGCGCGCTACAGCACCGAAATGCCGCTGCTCGGCGATGCCGAAAACGCGATGTACGACATGCGCGCGGCCAATTTCGCCAAGAAGGTCGATCAGGACCCGCGCATCCTGATGGTCGTCTATACCGACGACACGTTGATCGATACCGGCCAGCGTTCTCCGGTGGATCGCACCATCCTGGCAAATGCGTTGACCAATATCGACCGGATGGGTGCCAAATCGATCGGCATCGATATCCTGTTCGATCAGCCGCAGGACGATGACGAGGCGCTGAAAACCGCGTTGCGCAATATGCAGACCCCCACGCATGTCGCCTATGCCAGCAACGCGACAAATACCGAGGCGATCCAGTTCCGCCAGCAGCAGTTCCTCGAACAGTTCCTGAAGGATGTCACCACCGACAAGACCAAGCCGACAAGCATCCGGCTGGTCACGGACTCGGATGGCGTTGCCCGGCGCTGGCCCGACCAGCCCAAGAACCTGCCGCCGATCATGGTGCGCGCGATGACACCGCCGGACCCTGCCTTTGCCGATTATCGCGGCGCGATCCGCTTCCGTCTGCCGCTGTCGTCCGACCGGCCGGTGATCAACAAGCTGCCGATCGACCTGTTCGCCGATCCGGCCAGTGCCGAGTTCGTCGCGAGCGAGGTCAAGGGACGGCACATCCTGATCGGCGGCGATTTCGTCGATTTCGACAAGTTCGATACGCCGCTGACCCGGATCGGCGATGTCGTGACCGGCGAATCGCAGATGATTGGGCTGGAAGTGCACGCGCACATGATGTCGCAGCTGCTCGACAAGG
Source organism: Acidovorax delafieldii (assembly GCA_001555775.1). Classification (GTDB taxonomy): domain Bacteria; phylum Pseudomonadota; class Alphaproteobacteria; order Sphingomonadales; family Sphingomonadaceae; genus Blastomonas; species Blastomonas delafieldii_A. The sequence continues at coordinate 14,509 of LSHP01000063.1, forward strand.
ATCGGCCCTTCGCCTTCCCGAACTGGTCCCTATGGGCGATGGCGCTGGCGGTCGTCATTGCAGGCTGCATCACCGCGATCAGCCAGGCGCGCGCCTGGATCATGGGGCTGCTGCTCGGCAGCCAGATCCTGTTCTTCATGACCGCGCCGTTCCTGTTGCAATATTACGGGTTCGACACGCTCAATCTGCCGAGCTTCGGCTGGGCGACGGGGTGGCTGCTCGCCTATACCTCGGTGGGTGCGGCCGCGCGCGTGGTCGGGTCCAAGCAGCGCGCCTTCGCGCAGAACGCGCTGGGCAAATATCTGCCTCGTTCGGTCGCGGCGGAGATCCTGAAGGACCCGGACAAGCTGGCGCTGCACGGCGAGAAGCGCGAGATCTTCTGCGTCTTCACCGATCTGGAAGGCTTTACCAAGCTGACCCATGCGATCGAGCCGGAAATGGTCGCCTTCCTGCTCAACAACTATCTAGACCGGCTCGCGGATGTCGTGCTGCAATATGGCGGCACGCTCGACAAGTTCGTGGGCGATGCCGTGGTCGCCTTCTGGGGCGCGCCGATCGGCTTTCCCGACGATGGCGAGCGCGCGGTGCGCGCGGCCTGGGCCATGTACGAGGCGGGCGAGGAGTTCCGCAAGAGCGCGCCCGAAGGCGTGCCGCCGATCGGTCGCACGCGCGTCGGCGTGCATTTCGGCGAGGCGATCGTCGGCAATTTCGGCGGCGAGGGGCGCATCCAGTATACTGCGTTCGGCGACAGCATGAACACGGCGGCGCGGCTCGAGGCGGCGAACAAGAATCTGGATACCCGCGTGCTGGTCAGCCGCGAGGCCGCCGAAAGGTCCGGATTGGACTGGTATCGCCCGATGGGGCGGATCGTGCTAAGAGGACGCGCCAAGCCGGTCGATATTTACGAGCCCGCGCCCGACAGGCCGGAGAGCGAGCGCCAGGCCATTGCCGAGCTGGTTGCGGCGCATGAAGCGGGAAATGATGCGGCTGTGGTTCAACTCACATCGCAGCTTGCGCAATTGGGGCAGGAAGAGGCCATCGCGAATTTGTTCAAGCGACTTGGTCAGACACAAAAAGGAGAAAGCTATGTTCTCGGTTGAAAGGAAGTCCGTACTTCGCCGGGCACTTGCGATGGGTGCCATGGTGACGCTGGGCATTGCTGGCAGCAGTGCGGCGATGGCGCAGTCCATGGTCGTACGCTCGGTCGGTCCTTCGGCAGCGCAATTTCCTGCCGGCAAGAAGCTGCCCGCCAACACCAAGGTGGTGCTGAAGGCCAGCGACAAGGTGACCGTGCTCGACAAGGCCGGAACGCGCGTCCTGTCCGGCCCCGGTACCTTCACACTCGACGGCACGGTCAAGCGCGACCAGACGCAGAGCACCCAGATTGCCAGCTTGCTCGCGACCGGTGGCCCTGCGACGCGCAGCCGCACCGGGGCCGTCCGCGGCGCTCCGGCCAAGGTTGCTGCTCCCGCTACCCCGCGCAGCCCGAACCTGTGGTTCATCGATGCGAGCCAGTCGGGCAAGTTCTGCGTGGCTGAACCCGCCCGCCTGATGTTCTGGCGCGCCAAGGTCGATCAGGATGTCCAGCTGAAGCTTGCCGGAACCGGCGCATCGGCGACGATCGACTGGAAGAAGGGATCGGGCAACCGGCTGTGGCCGATGGCCGAACTGCCCGTTGCGCCCGGCAGCTATACGCTCACCGGCCCCGATGGCGTGGCGCGCAAGATCGATCTGGTCGTGTTGCCCAGCGTGCCGGCCGAGGTCGACGAACTCGCCGGAACGCTGATCGAGAATGGCTGCGAAAACCAGCTCGGCCTGCTGGTCGAGACTATGGCGGCAGCGGACCAGGCCAGCGGTACCAGCGGCGATCGGTAAGCATCCAGCCGACATTCAGACCCCGTCCGCGCCGCTGCGACCGGCACGGGCGGGGTTTTTCGCGTGTGCCATCGCGGCTTGACGGCCCGCGCTTTTTGCAGGCAATGGCTGGGGCATGACGAGCCCTGCAGATACCGCCCCGCTGATGCTGTTCAACAGCCTCACCCGTTCGTTCGAAGCGTTCGAGCCGGTCCATCCCGGCGAAGCGCGGGTCTATAGCTGTGGGCCGACGGTCTATAACTACGCGCATCTCGGCAATATGCGTGCCTATGTCTTTGCGGACACGCTGGGGCGCGTGCTGAGCTTCAAGGGCTTTGCGCTCAAGCATATCATCAACATCACCGATGTCGGGCATCTCACCGACGATGCCGATGACGGCGAGGACAAGCTGGAAAAGGCAGCGGCGGAAAAGGCGCAATCGATCTGGGACATTGCCCGCCATTATACCGAGGCGTTCTGGGAAGACATCAAGGCGCTCAACATCCGCCAGCCGGCGGAATGGTCGATCGCGACCGATTATGTGCCCAAAATGATCGAGTTCGCCAAGTCGATCGCGGACAAGCATTGCTACGAACTGCCCAGCGGCCTGTATTTCGACGTGTCGACGGTCAGCGATTACGGATCGCTGGCGCGCGCGGCGACCGAGGCGGGCGAGGGGCGGATCGAGGCGGTCGAGGGCAAGCGCAACGCGCAGGACTTCGCCATCTGGCGCAAGACGCCCGAGGGCGAGACGCGGCAGATGGAATGGGACTCACCTTGGGGTAAGGGGGCGCCCGGCTGGCATCTCGAATGCTCGGTAATGAGCGAGGCGCTGCTCGGCTTTCCGTTCGACATCCATACCGGCGGGATCGACCATCGCGAAATCCACCATCCCAACGAGATCGCGCAGAACCAGGCCTATGCCTGCTCGCACGGCAGCGGCGCGCGCTTCTGGATGCACAATAATTTCCTGATCGACCGGACAGGCAAGATGTCCAAGTCGAGCGGCGAATTCCTGCGCCTGCCGCTGCTGGTGGCCAAGGGTATCCACCCGCTCGCCTATCGGCTGATGTGCCTGCAGGCGCACTATCGCAGCGAGCTGGAGTTCAGCTGGGACAATCTGCTCGCCGCGCTGACCCGGCTGAAGCGGCTGGTGATGGCGGTCGCGGCGCTGCGGGGTCAGGCAGAGATGGCCGGGACGGTGGAACATCCACGTCTGCAACAGCTGCTCGCCGATTTCGGCGCAGCGGTGTCCGATGATCTCAATACCGCCAAGGCGCTGACCGTGCTCGACGACGTTCTGGCGCAGAAGAAGGTCGATGCCGGGCAGCGTCTCGCCGCTATCGCCGCGATGGACGCGGTTCTGGGGCTCGATCTGCTGGCCCTGGAACGCGCCGACCTGCGCCTCCGCCCGGCCGCAGCGAATATCGATGAAGCCCGGATCGAGCATATGCTCAAGCTGCGCAAGGAGGCGCGGGCAGACAAGAATTTCGCCGCCTCCGATGCGATCCGCGACGAGCTGGTCGCGGCAGGTGTAGAGGTGATGGATGGCGACCCGCTCGGATGGGAGTGGCGGATCGAAGCCTGATCGACCCGAGTTCCTGCCGGTTACCCTCGAGGTAATCGCGCCGCGCCGCGCACCGGCTATGGTGCGGGCATGTTCGAACGTTTGCTCTGGAGCCTCCTCGCATTGGTCCACACCGGTCCGGCTCTTGCGCTGGTGCGGCCCAGCCTGCTTTCGCGGCTTTATGGCATCAGCCCAGGCGACCCGGCCTTTCTGCTGGTGCAGCATCGCGCCGCGCTGTTCCTGTGCATTTGCGTCATTTGCCTCTGGGCTGCGTTCGATCCCGGCGTGCGCAGACTGGCCGTTTTAACCACCGGCGTCAGCATGCTGTCTTTTCTGGTCCTGTATCGGCTGGCGGGAGGTCCGCCGCATCTCCAAGCGATTGCGATCACCGATTTTGTCGCCTTGCCAGTTCTCGCCGCATCCGCCTATCTAGCCTGGAGATAGAATACAGGTTGGGGAGAGAGCATGACCAAGGCCGTGATTTCCGCGCTCGTGCGCCCGCTGATCGAGGGCGTGATTCCCGAAGGCATGCAGGTCGTCTGGATCGGCTCGGCCGAAGAAGCGCTGCGCGAGGTTTTCGATGCGGACATCGCCTGGGTCGACATGCACGACAAGCAGGCGATGCGCGACATCATCGCGGCGGGCGAAAAGCTGCAATGGGTGTCGACGCTCTATGCCGGGCTCGATCATTTTCCCGTCGAACAGCTCATGAAGCGCGGTACCCGGGTCACGAATGGCGTCGGGGTCAACACCATCGCCGTCGCCGAATATGCGGTGCTCGGCATGCTCAGCATGGCCAAGGGCTATGCCGATGTCGTGCGTGCGGCCGACCGGCGTGAATGGCTCTGGGCGTCGCCAGGCACGGTCGAGCTCGATGAAACACGCGCGCTGATCATCGGCTATGGCGCGATCGGGTCTGCGATCGGAGACCGGCTGAAAGGCTTTGGCGTGGACGTCACCGGCGTCGCCCGCACCGCGCGGCCTGAAGACGGCATATTGGGCGCGGAAGAATGGCGCGGCAAGATCGGCGACTATGACTGGGTGGTGATCGCCACGCCCTCGACCCGCGAGACCGATGCGCTGATCGGCGCGGACGAACTGGCGGCGATGAAGGACAGCGCGATCCTGGTGAATATCGCGCGCGGCGAATGCGTCGATCAGGATGCGCTGATCGACGCGCTCAAGGCCAGGACCATCGCGGGTGCGTTTCTCGACGTGACCACGCCCGAGCCGCTGCCCGCCGGCCACGAGCTGTGGACGCTGCCAAATGTGCAGATCTCGATGCACCTGTCGGGCCGGGCGCAGACGCGGATGTTCCAGCGCTCGGCCGCGCTGTTCGCCGAGAATCTCGGGCGGTTCGTGCGCGGGGAGATGCTGGTCAACGAGGTCGACCTGGCGCTGGGCTACTGATCGTCACCGTGGCTCACGCATATCTGGCATGGGCCTGCGCGATCTTCACATGGTAATTGTTCCGGGCATAGCCGGGTCCGTTATAGCCCCGGGCAAAGGCGATGCAGTCCTCGGGGTTGTTGCTGACCGCCTTCAGCGCCTTCACCAGTCCCCGGTTCTCGATAAACGTGGCAAAGGCCCGGAGATGCGCTGCCTCTGACACCTTCATCGCCTCCCAATAGGCTTCGACCGTGTCGAACCCTGCGAGCCTGTGGTTGAAGCCCATGATCTGCGCGCCGCCGACCGAGGCGGACATCAGGGCAGCGTGGCGGTCGAGCTGCATCGCCTTCCACAGCCGCACATATTCGCCCTGGCCACCGATATAGAGCTTGCGGTTCCAGACCCTGCTCGAGAGATTGGGGTGGCTGTGGCGATATCTGCCAGCGGTCTGGCGATCGAAGACATGCGCTTCGAACAGGATCTTGGGCAGATGCGGACCGTCCAGAAAGCCGCCGGGGCCATCGAGCGCGAGGATATCGGAACGCACGTCCGTGAACCAGCCGCCGCCGCTTTCCACCTCCCACACCGCGCGGATCTGCGCGCTGGTGCAGCCAAGGGTTGCGGCGGCGGTCCGGAAGTCGGCGAGAGTCAGGCCGATCGCTATCGGGGTCGCCGCACCGTTCGAAGCGGGGGCGATGCCGAGCGTGTCCAGCAGGCTGTCGATGGCGATAACCTCGGCCGGCGAAAATGCCTTGCCCTGGCGCAGCGACTTGATGGCAGAAAAGACAGGTGCACGGTTCATGATGTCTACTCTCCAACGGGTAGGGTGCAGGTAAACACGGTGAGCCCCCCGCCACGAACCGCGTCTGGCCTGCAAAATTCTGAGGGGTAATCGGACAGGCTACGCGTCGCTCCCCAACATTCCAAGTCAAATGTTCTTTATATGTTCCATTGATGTCGGGCGGAACCCGTCCCGCTGAGACGGAGGGGAAGGCCGCACTTTTGGCGGGTGACTTGGGCAAAAATTGGGGTTATGCCTTGCGTCACAGCCAGCATGGAAGGCGGATGCCATGCCGGTAACGAGCGGTTCCGCCCGGGCGTAAACAAGCAGCAAGCGCCGCCTGGACATCCTTTCGGTCGCACGAATGCAACGACGAGCCACTTTCGGCTTCCGGGGGAGGAAATTCCATGACCAAAGCATCCGATCTGTTTGTCCAGTGCCTTGAGGCAGAGGGCGTCGAGTATATCTTCGGCGTTCCCGGCGAGGAAAATCTGGACATGCTCGACTCGCTCAGCCGGTCGACCAAGATCAAGCTGATCCTCACCCGGCACGAACAGGGCGCAGGCTTCATGGCCGCGACCTATGGCCGCCATACCGGCAAGGCGGGCGTCTGCATGGCGACCTTGGGCCCCGGCGCGACCAATTTCGTCACCGCCGCCGCCTATGCGCAGCTCGGCGGCATGCCGATGCTGATGGTCACAGGCCAGAAGCCGATCAAGAAATCCAAGCAGGGCCGGTTCCAGATTCTCGACGTGGTCGACATGATGAAGCCGATCACCAAGTTCACCCACCAGCTTGCCAGCGCCGACAATATCCCAAGCCGCGTGCGCGAAGCCTTCCGCCTGGCCGAGGAGGAAAAGCCGGGTGCGGCGCATATCGAATTCCCCGAGGATATTGCCGAGGAAAAGACCGAGTCGGTGCCCTTGAAGCCCAGCTCGACCCGGCGTCCGAATGCGGACAAGAAATCGATCCGCGCTGCGGTCACCGCGCTCGAGCAGGCCAGGTCGCCGATCCTGGTGATCGGGGCCGGCGCCAACCGCACGATGACCAGCCGCATGCTGCTGCAGTTCATCGAAAAGACCGGAATCCCGTTCCTGACGACGCAGCTCGGCAAGGGCGTGATCGACGAGCGCCACCCCAAGTTCCTGGGCTGCGCCGCGCTGTCGGCGGGCGATTTCGTGCACCGCGCGGTCGAGGCTGCGGACCTGATCGTAAATATCGGCCATGACGTGATCGAGAAGCCGCCCTTCTTCATGCAGCCGGGCGGCACGCCGGTGATCCATGTCTCGACCAAGACGGCGGAGGTCGACCCGGTCTATTTCCCCGAGATCGAGGTGATCGGCGACATCGCCAATGCGATCTGGCAGATGAAGGAAGACATCGTCCCCAATGGCGGGTGGAAGTTCGACCATATGCTGGATTATCGCAAGGCGGAGCTGGAGCACACCAACAAGCTGGCCGAGGACGCGCGCTTCCCGATCTTCCCGCCCTATCTCGTTCAGGAAATCCGCAACGCCATGCCCGATGACGGCATCATCTGCCTCGACAATGGCGTGTACAAGATCTGGTTCGCGCGCGGCTATTGCGCCTATCGTCCCAACACCGTGCTGCTCGACAACGCGCTTGCGACCATGGGCGCGGGGCTGCCGAGCGCGATGATGTCGTCGATGGTCTATCCCGACCGCAAGGTGCTGGCGATCTGCGGCGATGGCGGCTTTATGATGAACAGCCAGGAGATGGAGACCGCCGTCCGGCTGGGGCTCAACATGACCGTGCTGATCCTCAACGACAACAGCTATGGCATGATCCGCTGGAAGCAGGCGAACATGGGCTTCAAGGACTGGGGCCTGACCTATGGCAACCCCGATTTCGTCAAATATGCCGAAGCTTACGGTGCCAACGGCTATCGCGTCGAAAGCGCCGAGCATCTGAAGCAGCTGCTCGCGCATACGCGCGACACGCCTGGCGTGCATCTCATCGATTGTCCGGTTGACTATTCGGAGAACGACCAGATCTTGAACATCGACATCAAGAAGATGGCGAAGGAGCTTTAGGCCAGCGCACTCCCTCTCTCCTCCAGGGGGGAGGGTCGGGGAGGGGGGAATGCGCCCCGCTTGCCCTTTCATTGTAACGGGAGAGGGCGGTCCCCTCTCCCAACCCTCTCCCCTGAAGGGGAGAGGGCTTTATGGGATCAGCACATGACCACCCTTAAAACCGTCTACCCGCTCTATCTCAACAATGAGGCGCAGCAGCCGAACACCGATCTGGAGGTGACCGACAAGTTCACCGGCGAGGTCGCGTTCCGGGTGGCGCAGGCCGATGCGGCGACGATCGATGCGGGGATCGCAGGCGCAGTCGAAGCCTCGGAAGCGATGGCGGCGATGCCGAGCTACGAGCGGCAGAATGTGCTCAACCATTGCGTCACGCGCTTCAAGGAGCGCGCCGACGAGCTCGCCTATGCGCTGTGCGTCGAGGCTGGCAAGCCGATCAAGGACTCAGAGGGCGAGGTCAGCCGCCTGATCGACACCTTCCGCATCGCCGCCGAGGAATCGGTGCGGATGACGGGCGAGGTCCAGACCATGGACATCAGCCCGCGCGCCAAGGGCTATCGCGGCATGTGGAAGCGCGTGCCGATCGGCCCGTGCTCGTTCATCTCGCCGTTCAACTTTCCGCTCAATCTCGCCGCGCACAAGATCGCGCCGGCAATCGCGGTCGGCTGCCCGTTCGTGATGAAGCCGGCGAGCCGCACTCCGCTGGGCGCGATCATCATGGGCGAGGTGCTGGCCGAAACGAACCTGCCCAAGGGCGCGTTCTCGATCCTGCCCGCCAGCCGCGACGGCGCGGACCTGTTCACCACCGACGATCGGCTCAAACTCTTGTCCTTCACCGGATCGCCCGATGTGGGCTGGGACCTGAAGGCGCGGTGCGGCAAGAAGAAGGTCGTGCTGGAACTGGGCGGCAATGCGGCGGTGATCATCGATGCCGACGCCAATCTCGACGACGCGATGGAGCGCGTGATCTTCGGCGCGTTCTACCAGTCGGGCCAGAGCTGCATCGGCGTGCAGCGCATCCTGATCCATGCCGATGTCTATGACCGGTTCCGCGACATGCTGGTGGCAAAGACCGCGACGCTGATCGCGGGCGACCCCAAGGACCGCGACACGTTCATCGGCCCGATGATCCACGAGAAGGAAGCCTCGCGGCTCGACGGCTGGGTGCAGGAGGCGGTGGCCAAGGGCGGCACGCTGCTGTGCGGCGGCAAGCGCGACGGGGCGATGCTCGAAGCGACGCTGCTCGAGAACGTGCCGCACGATGCGAGGATAGTTACCGAAGAGGCGTTCGGCCCGGTCGCGGTGCTCTCCAAATTCACCGATTTCAAGGCGGCAATGGCCGAGGTGAACAACAGCAAGTTCGGGCTGCAGGCGGGCGTGTTCACCCGCGACCTGTTCAAGATGTTCGATTGCTGGGACCACCTGGACGTGGGCGGGGTTGTGATCAACGACGTGCCCAGCTTCCGTATCGACAACATGCCCTATGGCGGGGTGAAGGACTCGGGGCTTGGCCGCGAAGGCATCCGCTTCGCGATGGAAGACATGACCGAGATCCGCAACTTGCTGATCCGGGGCGGCTGAGCGATCAGCCGTCTCCCAGAAGCAGCAGCATGATCGTCGATGTCACGAAAAAGCCCTTGAAGATCGCAAAGGCGGCGATCCAGATGCCCTTGAGGGTGGAGACACCGAGTTCGCGAACGAACCAACGCGTCTGGAGCACCGTGTACCAGATCAGGGTCGCGAGGAAGATCGGGAAGCCGATATACATCCCGTCATAATAGGCGCCCATGATCTCGTATTCGTAGGTCGTGTCGCTCATGAACGCGAGCGCGACATAGTTGGCGAGGCCGAACGGTGCGGCGACGAAGCACTGGCTGTAGAAAGGCGGGCGCAGCGAGACACGATCGATAGCGATCTTGCGATGCCGTAGCAGGTCCATCGCCAGCACCAGCGGATACACGCTGAAGATGAAGGCGGTGAACATCAGATCGTTCTTCCAGTCCTTCAGGAACTCGGGACTGGTGCGCATCGCCTCCTTGACCGCTTCCGGCCCGATGATCGCATCGCTTACCGTGCTCGCCAACGCGATGGTGATCATCAGGAAGACGGGCGGGTTGATCGTGCTTTCATAACGCTGCTGCGGCCGATCATCGAGCTCGTCATCGGCATAGGCCATCATCTTTGTCGGCCGGAACAGCGAGAGCAGAAAGGTGCGCGGATAGAAATACAGCCAGCTGACGATCTCGAACAATATGTCCTCGACCGAACGCAGCAATCCCATGAAGTCCATGGCGAAATCCCCCCAGATCAGGCGGACAGGTCTAACAGCCGTGGTGAAGGTTTCAACGCCGATCAGTTGCCGCCGGCAGGATAACGGATTGCCATCACCTCATATTCCTTCGCCCCTGCTGGCAGCTGCACGGTCCGCAGATCACCCAGCGCAGCGCCCTTGAGCGCGCGGGCGAGAGGAGAGCTCCAGCCGATGCGGCCTGCGCCCGCATCCTGCTCGTCATCGCCGACCAGGGTGAGCGTGCGCCAGTTGTCGTCCTCGTCGGCGATATCGACCTCGGCGCCGAACCAGACGCGGCTCTTGTCGCTCTGCGTCGCCGGGTCGATGACGCGCGCGGCCTTCATCTTGCGGGCGAGCCGATTGAGTTCGCGGTCGATCTCGCGCATGCGCTTGCGACCATAGAGATAGTCGCCATTCTCGCTGCGGTCGCCATTGCCCGCCGCCCAGCTGACGATCTCGACAATGGCCGGGCGCTCGACGCTGAGCAACTGGTCATAGCGTGCCTTCAATGCGGCATAGCCTTGCGGGGTGATGTAGTTAGGGCGGTCCATGGCCTCGCCACATAACGGCAAATTTCGTAACCCTGAACTTGTTTCAGGGTCCATTTTGCCGATTGCGCCTCCGGTCAGCGCGGCACGATGGATGCTGAAACAAGTTCAGCATGACGGTGGAAGCATCAGCCCGGCGTGTTCTTGCCCAGATACCGACTGAGCTTGTCCTTGCCCCGCATCGTGGCGCGCTCGGGGTGCATGACGTCATAGACGACCGCGTTCTCGAGCACCCGCTGGACATAGTTTTTCGTCTCGAAGATCGGGATGCGCTCGACCCATTCTACGATATCGATGCCACCCGTACGCGGGTCGCCATTCGCGCGCAGCCATTTGTTCACATTGCCGGGACCCGCATTGTACGCCGCGACGGCCAAGGGATAGCTGCCGCCGAAATAGTCCATCATGCGGGCAAAATAGCCCGCGCCGAGCTGGATATTGTATCCGGTATCGTCGGTCAGCGCGCCGAGCGAATAGCTCAGCCCCATCTTCCCCGCCTGTTCGCGCGCGGTGCCGGGCATCAGCTGCATCAGCCCGCGGGCTCCTGCATGGCTGACCGCATTGGGGGCATACTGGCTTTCCTGGCGGGTGATCGCGTGGATCATCGTCCAGCTGCTCAGCGCGCCGGGCGGCACGGGCATCTGCGGGAAGGCGACCGATTGCAGGTCATCGACACCCTTGGCGCGCGCTGCCTGGCCGACGATGACCGCAAGGTCGCGCCGCCCGATCTGCCGTGCGAGTTCGGTGGCGAGCACATGCTCTTCTGGGGTCTTGGCAGCGGCAGCCACCGCGCCGAAAAAGCGCCGCTGGGTCGGCCAGTCGCCGCTGCGCGAGATCGCCTGCGTCGCCTGGACCAGCGAGCTGGCGTTGAAGCGCCCGCGCTCGACCGCGCTCACCTGGACGCGCGGCGCAGTGGCGAACGGCGGAATCTCGCGGCCCAGCCGTTCGGTGGCGAGCTGACCGTAATAATGGTCGGGATAGGCGGCTGCCATTTCGAAATAGCGCATCGCCTCGGCCTGGTCGCCCGCGACCGCTGCCGCGCGCCCAGCCCAGTAAAAGCCCTTGGAGCGCGTCTGCGGGGTGCGTGCGCCGCCGCCATAGCGTGCGAACATGCCGATCGCATCGCGCGGACGCCCCAGATTCTGCAGCGCCACTGTGCCTGCCAGCCAGGTCAGGCTGGTATAATCATCGCGAACGCCAAGGCTTTCGTCCGAAATGTCGTGACCGGTCGGGAAGGCATCATCGACCTTCGATGCGATGTCGAAGGCGAGCCCATATTGCCCGTCATTCTGCGCCGCGCGCGCCTGGCTCAGCAGCAGCTCGTACCAGCTTTCGGCATTGACCGGGCGGTATTGCAGCGCGGGCCGGCTGCCGAGCATCTGCCGCGCCAGTGTCCAGTTGCCGGTATCGACCAGCCGCCTGGCGCGCTGCGCGACATAGCCCGCATCGGCCATCGCTTCTGCACCGAGAGATCCGGCGAGCGCATCGGCATCGGGCAGGTTCTTGAGCATCGCGAGCCGCGCCGCGAACACCGCGCGGCGCGCAGGCGATACATAGCCGAACTGCTCCTCGGCATCGGGCGTCGCTTTCGCCCAGAGCAGCGCATCCATCCGCGCGTCGTGATCGGCGGCGGTGAAGTCGGTGGCGAAGCGGCTGGACAGCATCGCCTTGTCTTCGGGCATCATCGTGCCGCCACGCCAGGCGGCGACCGCAACTCCGCGCGCGGCATCGCGCTGACCCACCGCGTCGAGCGCCATGGCATAGCGCGCGCGGCCGACATTGGTCAGCGGCGCAAAGCGGTTGAAATAGGCGACCACCTCCTGCGGCGCGGCGGGGCCTGCACCCAGCGCCTGCTCGGCATTGCGGCGCATCTTGTCCTCGTCGGGCCAGCCGGGGTTGGAGATGAGGAAGCTAGCGAAGGTCGAGAAGGTATAGTTGTTCGGCGTGGTGGTCAGCGCACGCCAGTTGGCGATCGTCCCCGACATGTCCGTCGGCATCGACTGGAGCAGGTTGGCGCGGGCGCGATCCCAGTCGCTGCCATCGCCGCTGCGGCTGGGCACGGCGGCATAATCGGAGGTCTGGTCGCTGGCGAGACAGGCGGCAGGGACGCCCAGCAGGGGCAGGGCGAGCAGCACGGCGGTGCGCCGCGCAATAGCAATTCGTGAAACCATGCTGGACATGATGCGCTTTCGATCCTTATCAGGCGCTGAACACGCAACCTTGTGTGCGAATGGATTGTTCTTGCCTGATTTGCGGGCAAGGTAAAGGAGCTACCCGATGTTTTCCGGCTCAATTCCGGCCCTTGCGACGCCCTTCCGCGACGGAGCGTTTGACGAGCCTGCCTTCCGCGCGCTGATCGACTGGCAGATCGACAACGGCAGTTCCGGCCTGGTCCCCTGCGGCACAACCGGCGAGGCGGCGACCATGTCGATCGAGGAGCATGACTATGTCGTGCGCGTCTGCGTCGAGCAGGCGGCAGGGCGCGTGCCGGTGATCGCGGGTTGCGGATCGAACGACACCAATGTCGCGATCGGTCATATGCTCAATGCGAAAAAGGCCGGCGCGAGCGCCGCGCTGGTTGTGCCGCCTTATTACAACCGCCCCGGCCAGGACGGCGTTCGCGCGCATTTCAAGGCGCTGACCGAGGCGTGCGACCTGCCGATCATGCTCTACAACGTGCCAGCGCGCACGGTCACCGACATCAAGGTCGAGACCATGGCCAAGCTCTCGCGCTTTCCGACGATCATCGGCGTCAAGGACGCGACCGGCGATCTCGAGCGCGTCAGCGCCCAGCGCGCGCAGTGCGGCAAGAAATTCTGCCAGCTGTCGGGCAATGACGAACTGGCGCTGGGCCATCGCGCAATGGGCGGCGTCGGCTGCATCTCGGTGACCGCGAACGTCGCCCCGGCGCTTTGCGCGCAGTTCCAGGCTGCGCTGGCCAAGGGCGATTACAAGACCGCGCTCGCGCTTAACGACCGGCTCTATCCGCTCCATTCGGCGATGTTCTCCGATGCCTCGCCCGGCCCGGTCAAATATGCGCTGCACCGCGTGCGGCCCGATTTCCTTCCCGATCTCAGGCTGCCGATGACCCCGCCCGACAAGAAGAGCCGCAAGGCGGTCGACGCCGCTTTGGTCCATGCCGGGCTGATCTGATGGCGCGGCCCAAGCCCGAGACGTTCGACAAGAAGAAGATCGTCGCCGAGAACCGGCGCGCGCGCTACGATTATGCCATCGATCAGGTCTACGAGGCGGGGATCGCGCTCACCGGCACCGAGGTCAAGTCGCTGCGATTCGGCGAGGGATCGATCGCGGAAAGCTATGCCGAGGTCAGCGACGAGCAGGTCTGGCTGATCAATTCGAACATCCCCGAATTCAGCCATGGCAACCGCTTCAACCACGAGCCCAAGCGCCCGCGCAAGCTGCTGCTCCACGCGCGCGAGATCGCCAAGCTGCACGGCGCGGTCGCGCGCCAGGGGATGACGCTCGTCCCGCTGTCGATCTTCTTCAACGGCCGCGGCCGTGCCAAGGTCGAACTCGCGCTCGCCAAGGGCAAGAAAGCGCCCGACAAGCGCGCGGCGACCAAGGAACGCGAATGGAAGCGCGAACAGGGGCGGCTGCTGCGCGATCGGGGATAAACGGCTCTCTCCGCCTGTCGAAAATTAACCTCGCTTCATAAGATCGCGTGTGCCAGATCACCGCGGCGCGCTATGGGGCGTGCTCGAACGGGGTCGCAGCCCGATTCGGTGATTTCGAATCTGGTAAACGTCGTTTTAATCCGTTGGGGGCTATGGCCTTTTGCGGCGGCGCTCCCACATGGGCCCTGTCGCTGGCAGCGGACAGCAAAGGGCATAGGGTTTTGGAGTTGACGGAAGGCCGTTTCACCCGCTGGGTTGGTCGCAACATGCCGACACGCGAAAGTATGGAGCAGAACCGCTTCATCCGGCCTTTTGCTGCGCGCGTGCTTCGTTCCGAGCTGTGGCGATTTACCCGGCGGTCGGTACCGCGCGGCGTGGCTTTGGGCGTGCTGGTCGGCGTGATTCTGCCGATCGCGCAAATCTTCGGCGCGGCGCTGCTCGCGCTGCCGTTCCGCGCCAATGTTCCTGTCGCCGCGCTGACGACCTTCATCACCAATCCGTTCACCACGCCGCTGCTCTGGGTGGCGGCTTATCATGTTGGCAGCTTCATCCTGCGCGTCGATGCCTCGACCTTTGGCCAACCGGTGGCGACCGCGCTCAACCAGCCGCATGTCGAAACCTGGATGGAATGGCTGACCGGCGCCGCCTCGATCACCGCTTTTGGCCTCGTTGTGCTGGCCATCGTGATGGCGGCGATCGGCTATGTCGCCAGCGCGATCGGCTGGCGCATCTGGATCGCCGGCAAGCGTCGGCGCAGACTGGCCCGCGTGCGCCACCCCTGATCGCTCCGCGCTGGTATTTGCGCCAAACTGCAATTTGTAACGCGATGTTGTTTGCGCTAGCGTCGATCACCTGAACAGTGAGCGAGTTCGCCACGCCAGGGGGATGCGACGACCTTGACCACCACCCGTGCCCGACCCGACCTTGACTGGCCGGAATGGTTGCCTGCACTGCCCGATCCCGACAGTCCCGACGCCCGCATTACCGCGCTGATCATCATCGGCGGTCTCGCCGTCAGCGGCGCGCTGATCTGGCTTGCGCTGGGTGACTGGGTGCCGCTGGCGCTGTTCGCCGGCGGTCTGGTCGCGCTGGCTTCGCTGATCCTGCTGGTGCGTCACCAGTTTCCGCCGCGCAGCGACGTGCAGCGCACGATGCCTGACTGGTCGGTGACCTTTGCCGCGACCGACCACCCGACGATCGCGATTGCCATTACCGACGAGGCAGGGCGGATGATCTGCGCCAACCAGCGCTTCATCGACCAGTTCGGTGCCGAGATGGTGCCGCCGAAATTGTCGCTGGCCGGTCAGGGCGGCGACCTGCTTGCCGAGGCGGGACGCGCCGCCTGGCGCGATGGCGAGGGCAGGGCCGGGGGGCTCGTCGCCGCCGGCGTGCCCATCGATGCCCAGGTGCGCCGTGTCGGGCGCGGGCAGGATTATCTGCTGTGGAAGTTCGAACCGGTCGCACGGCACGATCTCGCGGTTGAGGCCGATGCGATGCTCGTCGGACGTCCGGGCCGCGCGCTGGGTGAGGGCGGCTTCATGGCCGCCGCGATCAGCCCCGAAGGTCGCATCCGCGCTGCCAACAGCGCCTTTGCCGCGCGTGCCGCCGGGGCCGAGGCCGGCAATATCGTCGGGCGCGATCTCGCAAGCTTCCTGCGCGCCGACGAGCGCAACCGCATCTATTTCGAGCGCGAAGGCCGCAAGGGCGTGCCGCTTCGGTTGTTCCACCTGCCGCTGGTCGATCCGCTGCAGGTCACTGATCCTGCCGAGCGCGAGAAGGCGCCTGCGCTGGTCGTGCTGATCGATGAGGATCCGGCGGGCATGGATAAGGGCACCGCGCTCGGCTATGTCCAGACGCTGCTCGGGCTGCTGCCCGTGGGCCTGGCAATGACCGATCGCGACGGGCGCTTCCTGTTCGCCAATGATGCCTTCCTGCGCGCGGCGGGGATTACCGAGGCCGAATTGCCGCCCTATCCGGGCGACCTCGTCGTGCGCGAGGACAAGGGCGCGATAGCCGATGCGGTGCGCCGCCATGCCAGCGGCCAGGCGATGGCGGGCGATGTCGCGCTGCGTCTGCGCAATCAGCCCGACGAGCCGGTGACGCTCTCGCTCGCCAGCCTGCGCGGCATGGGCGATGCTGCGGTGCTGCTCTCGGTCAAGGATAACAGCGAGGAAAGCCGCCTCAAGCGCCAGGTCGCGCAGGCGAGCAAGATGCAGGCGATCGGCCAGCTCGCGGGCGGCGTCGCGCATGATTTCAACAATGTGCTGACCGCGATCATCGGCCATTGCGACCTGATGCTGATGCGGCACAGCCCCGGCGACAGCGATTATGACGACATCCAGCAGATTCGCAGCAATTCGAACCGCGCCGCCTCGCTGACCCGGCATCTGCTCGCCTTCTCGCGCCAGCAGACGCTGCGGCCGCAGGTGCTGCAGCTGCCCGATATCGTCTCCGACACCTCGGAGCTGTTGAAGCGGCTGATCGGCGAGAAGATCGTGCTCGAGGTGCAGCATGACCGCAATCTCGGTCCGGTCCGCGCCGATCCCGGTCAGCTTGAACAGGTGATCGTCAACCTTGCGGTCAACGGGCGCGATGCGATGCTTGCAAAACGGCCACCGGGCGGCACGCTGACCATCCGCACGCGCAAGGTGACCGCAGCCGATGTCCGCGCGATGAACAGCGATATCCTGCCGGTCGACGATTACAGCGCGATCCTGGTGGAGGATGGCGGCACCGGCATGCCGCCTGACGTGCAGGCGCGCATCTTCGAGCCGTTCTTCACCACCAAGGAGGTCGGCAAGGGTACCGGCCTGGGGCTTTCGACCGTGTACGGCATCGTCAAGCAGTCGGGCGGCTATATCTTCGTCGATTCCGAACCTGGCCAGGGCACGACCTTCTCGATCTATTTTCCGGTCTATCGCGGCGGCGCGGTCGAACAGCGCAGCCGCAAGCAGACCACCAAGGTCAATCCAGGCCAATGGGGCCATGCGCGGCTGCTGCTGGTCGAGGACGAGGACATGGTCCGCGCGGTCGCCGAACGGGCGCTGACGCGCCAGGGCTTTACCGTCGTCACCGCGAGCGATGGCGAGGACGGGCTCGAGCGGCTCGGCGATAGCGGGCCGTTCGACCTCGTCGTCAGCGATGTCGTGATGCCCAATTTGGACGGGCCCGGCATGGCGGTCGAGATGCGCAAGCGCATGCCTGGCCTGCCGATCCTATTCATGTCTGGCTATGCCGAGGAAACGCTGCGCCAGAGCATATCGATCGACCAGGTGCACTTTCTGCCCAAGCCGTTTTCGGTTGCGCAGATTGTCGATGCCGTGCACGGCGCGCTCGCCGCATCGGCGCCTCCGCCGAACCAGGCCCCAGCGAATGAAGGAAAGCTACGGACGTGACTGAGTGCAGGACCTTCCTGATCGCCGAGGACGAGGCGATGATTGCGATGCTGCTTGAAGATTTCATCGACCTCGCCGGTCACCAGATTGCGGCGATGGTTGCCAGCCTGGAAGATGGGCTGGCAGCGGTGCAGGCCGGCGGATTCGATGCTGCGATCCTCGACGTCAACCTGGGGCGCGACAAGGTCTGGCCGCTCGCCGATGCGCTGCGCGAGGTCGGTGTGCCCTATATCTTCGCGACCGGGGGCGGCGACACCATCCCGCCCGAACACGCATCCGCACCCACCTTGCCCAAGCCCTATACGCTGGCGTCGCTCGAGGCGGTGCTAGCGCGCATCTGACACGCGTTTTGCCCTTGCGTTCTGCGGCAATGTTCCCTAACTGTTCCAGAAGAACAGATTGGGTACATCACTGAGTCGTTGCGCCGGAGGTCCGGAGCAATTAGGCAGGAAAGGGCATGGCAATGGCCGGGCAGCTTAAACTCATCCAGACCGAAAAAGAGGCAAAATCCATGGACAGGCAAAAGGCGCTCGATGCAGCGCTGGCTCAGATCGACCGGGCCTTTGGCAAGGGGTCGGCGATGCGGCTGGGCTCCAAGGAGGCGATGCAGGTCGAGGCGATCTCGACCGGCTCGCTCGGCCTCGACATCGCACTGGGCGTCGGCGGACTGCCGCGCGGTCGCGTGATTGAGATCTACGGTCCTGAAAGTTCGGGCAAAACCACGCTCGCGCTGCACGTGATCGCCGAGGCGCAGAAGAACGGCGGCACCGCCGCGTTCGTCGATGCCGAACACGCGCTCGACCCGGTCTATGCCAAGAAGCTTGGCGTCAATATCGACGAACTGATCGTGTCACAGCCCGATACGGGCGAACAGGCGCTCGAGATTACCGATACTTTGGTGCGGTCAAACGCGATCGACGTGCTGGTGGTCGATTCGGTCGCCGCGCTGGTGCCGCGTGCGGAAATCGAGGGCGAGATGGGCGACAGCCATGTCGGCCTGCAGGCGCGCCTGATGAGCCAGTCGCTGCGCAAGCTGACCGGTTCGATCAGCCGTTCGCGCTGCATGGTGATCTTCATCAACCAGCTGCGCATGAAGATCGGCGTGATGTACGGCAATCCGGAAACCACCACCGGCGGCAATGCGCTCAAGTTTTACGCGTCGGTGCGTCTCGACATCCGCCGCACCGGTCAGATCAAGGACCGCGACGATATCGTCGGCAACACGACGCGCGTGAAGGTCGTCAAGAACAAGGTCGCCCCTCCTTTCAAGCAGGTCGAATTCGACATCATGTATGGCGAAGGCATTTCGAAGATCGGCGAGATTCTCGATCTCGGGGTCAAGGCGGGCATCGTCGAGAAGGCGGGCAGCTGGTTCAGCCACGATTCGGTGCGCATCGGCCAGGGGCGCGAGAATGCCAAGAATTTCCTCAAGGAAAATCCCGAGATGATGGCCAAGATCGAAGGCCTGATCCGCGGGCAGCAGGACAAGGTGGCCGAAGAGATGATGACCGGCCCCGATGCCGAGGACGATATCGGCGACGATATGTAATCGGCCCCGGATCTTGCCCACTGGCGTTTCGCAAGGGCGGGCGGGCAATCGGTTGGAACAGATCGAAGGGGCAGGGCAGCATGCAAGCGGCTCTGTCCCTTCATTTTTGCGCATATATTGCTTCAATCTCGCTTCAACTCGCCTTATGTCGCAGCCATGACATCGACAAATGACATCCGGCGTTCGTTCCTCGACTATTTCGGGGGCAACGGCCATGACATCGTGCCTTCCGCGCCGCTGGTTCCGCACAACGACCCGACGCTGATGTTCGTCAACGCCGGCATGGTGCCGTTCAAGAACGGGTTCACCGGGCTCGAATCCCGCGCCAATGCGCGTGCCACTTCGTCGCAGAAATGCGTGCGCGCCGGTGGCAAGCACAATGATCTCGACAATGTCGGCTATACCGCGCGACATCACACGTTCTTCGAGATGCTCGGCAATTTCTCGTTCGGCGACTATTTCAAGGAAGAGGCGATCCACCACGCGTGGACGCTGGTCAACAAGACCTGGGGCCTCGCCGCCGACAGGCTGACCGTCACCGTCTATCACACCGATGACGAGGCCTTCGGGCTGTGGAAGAAGATCGCGGGTCTTCCCGACGAGCGCATCATCCGCATCGCCACCTCGGACAATTTCTGGTCGATGGGCGACACCGGGCCCTGCGGTCCGTGCAGCGAGATCTTCTACGACCATGGCGACCATATTTTCGGTGGCCCGCCGGGATCGCCTGACGAGGACGGCGACCGGTTCATCGAGATCTGGAACCTGGTGTTCATGCAATATGAACAGCATGCCGATGGCAGCCGCACCAACCTGCCGCGTCCGTCGATCGACACCGGCATGGGCATCGAGCGCATCGCGGCCGTCATGCAAGGCGTGCACGACAATTACGATATCGACCTGTTCAAGGCGCTGATCGCCGCCTCGGGCCAGGCGACCGGCACGGCGACCACCGGCGGCAATCAGGCCAGCCACCGCGTCATCGCCGATCACCTGCGCGCCACCTCGTTCCTGATCGCCGATGGCGTTCTCCCCGCCAATGAAGGGCGCGGCTATGTGCTGCGCCGGATCATGCGCCGCGCGATGCGCCATGCGCATATATTGGGCGCGGCGGACCCGCTGATGCACCGGCTGGTGCCGACCCTGGTCGCCGAAATGGGCCAGGCGTTCCCCGAACTCGTCCGCGCGCAGCCGCTGATCGAGGAGACGCTCGAGCGCGAGGAAACCCGTTTCCGCCAGACGCTCGACAAGGGGCTGAGGCTGCTCGACGAGGCGACGGCTGACCTCGCCGAAGGCGCGGTGCTTTCGGGCGAGACCGCGTTCCGGCTCTACGACACCTATGGCTTCCCCTATGACCTGACCGAGGATGCGCTGCGCAGCCGCGGCCTCAGCGTCGATCGCGCAGGCTTTGACACCGCGATGGCCGCGCAAAAGGCTGCGGCGCGCGCGGCCTGGAAGGGCTCGGGCGAGGCGGCATCGGCCGAGATCTGGTACGACATCGCCGAACGCGCAGGCGGCACCGAATTCACCGGCTATACCGCGACTGAAGGCGAGGCCGAGGTCGTCGCGCTCGTCCGCGACGGTACCGAGATCGACAGCGCCTCTGCGGGCGATAGCGTCACCATCCTCGTCAATCAGACGCCTTTCTATGGCGAAAGCGGCGGCCAGATGGGCGATGCCGGCGCGATCACGTCGCTGGGCGGGCTCAAAGCTGTGGTCGACGATACCTCCAAGCCGCTCGGTCGCCTGCACGCGCATCAGGCGCGGATCGAAACTGGCAGCATCAAGGTCGGCGACACCGTGCATCTCGCGGTCGATGTCGAGCGCCGTGACGCGCTGCGCGCCAACCACAGCGCGACGCATCTGCTGCACGCGGCCTTGCGCAATCATCTCGGCGGCCATGTCACGCAAAAGGGTTCGCTGGTTGCTCCCGACCGTCTGCGCTTCGACTTCTCACACCCCAAGGCGCTGAGTGAAGCCGAAATCGCTGCGATCGAGGCCGAGGTGAACGCGGAGATCCGCGCCAACGAGGCGGTGACGACGCGGCTGATGAGCCCCGATGATGCCGTCCAAGCGGGCGCGCTCGCGCTGTTCGGCGAGAAATATGGCGAGGAAGTCCGCGTGCTCTCGATGGGCCGCGCGACCGACAAGCATTATTCGGTAGAATTGTGCGGCGGCACGCATGTCCGCGCATTGGGCGATATCGGCATCTTCCGCATCGTCAGCGAGAGCGCTGTGTCGAGCGGCGTCCGCCGGATCGAGGCGCTGACCGGCGAGGGCGCGCGGCAGTGGCTGGTGGCGCGCGACGAACGGGTCAAGGCGATCGCCGCCCTGGTCAAGACGTCGCCCGACGAGGTCGAGGCGCGCATCGCATCGCTGGTCGAGGAACGCCGCGCGCTCGAACGGGAACTCGCCGAAGCCCGCAAGGCGCTGGCGCTGGGCGGAGGTGCGGGCAAGGCTGGACCGGCGGTGGAGAGCATCGGCGGCGTCAGCTTCCAGGCGCAGGTGATCGACGGGCTCGACCCCAAGGAACTGCGAGGGCTGCTCGATCAGGCCAAGTCGGCGCTTGGATCGGGCATCGCGGTGATGGTTGCGACCAATGACGGTCGCGCGGCCTTTGCGGCTGCCGTCACCGACGATCTGACCGGTCGCTTCAGCGCGGTCGATCTGGTGCGCGCAGGCGTCGAGGCGCTGGGCGGCAAGGGCGGCGGCGGCCGTCCGGACATGGCGCAGGGCGGTGGTCCTGATGCCAGCAAGGCGGAAGCGGCTGTGGCAGCAGCGCGCGCTCTGATCGAGAACGCAGCCGCGCCTGCTTGATTGAGAGATCCCCTGCGAAGGCGGGGGGCATTCATGGGATTCCAGCAAACGGGTCCCCTGCGAAGGCAGGGGCCCATCACCTTCACTTGCCTTCCGCGCGGATGGTCATTGGTTTTGGTGGACGATCCGCTGCACGCCGGGCCGGTGATGATAGCCTGACAGCTCTGGAGATGGGCCCCTGCCTTCGCAGGGGACCGGCACAGGGGCTGGCCACTGGAACGCCAAGCATAAAAAAGGGCTGCGAAACCATATGGTTTGCAGCCCTTTTTGATAGCGTCCCTCATGCGAGGGGCGGTTCTCAGCCCTTCTTGAGCGAGATGCCGCCAAAGCGCTTGTTGAAACGGGCGACCTGGCCACCCGAGTCCATCAGGCGCTGGTTGCCACCGGTCCAGGCCGGGTGCGAAGTCGGGTCGATATCCAGCTGCAGCGTGTCGCCTTCCTTGCCCCAGGTCGAGCGGGTCTGGTACACGGTGCCGTCGGTCATCTTCACATTGATCATGTGGTAATCGGGATGGATATCGTTCTTCATCGTCGTTGTCCTTGAATATGGCTGGTTCCGACCAGCCCGCAGGATGAATGGGAAGCGGCGCGCATAACGCTGCGCGCCGCCAAAAGCAAGGGATTTACAAGCGCCGCCGGATCAGGCGGGCGGGTCGGCAATCATCGCGGTAAAGCCGACCTCGCAGGCCAGCTTGCCGTTCATTTCCGCGCGTGCCTTGAACTTGCACACCTTGGCGCGCTTCTGCTCGAACTCGGCATGCAGGTCGAGCAGCACGCCGGGTTCGACCGGAACGCGGAACTTGGCGCCATCGATCGCCATGAAATAGACGAGCTTGCCCGAGCCTGCCAGGCCGAGCGATTCGACCGCCAATATACCCGCCGCCTGCGCCAGCGCCTCGACGATAAGGACGCCGGGCATGATCGGGCGGGCAGGGAAGTGGCCCTGAAAGAACGGCTCGTTCATGCTGACCGCCTTGATCGCATGGATCGACTGGTCGATGTCCAGCCGCGCCACGCGGTCAACGAGCAGCATGGGGTAGCGGTGCGGAAGCGCCGCCATCACCTTGGCAATGTCGTAGTTCAGCTCGCCCTCGGTCATGACCAGAGCTTACCGGCCTTCAGGCTGCTGTGCGGCCGGGGCTGCCTGCTGCTGACCCTGAGCGGCCTGCTGCGCAGCCTGCTGCTCGCGCTGCTGACGCGGCAGCCAGCCCTGCGGCGGAACCAGCTGAGCGGTCGGGATCAGCGCGTTCAGCTCGGCGGTGATGTCCTTGGTGATGTCATAGCCATCGGCGCGGGCGAGCGTCGCGCCGGCTTCGAGCACGATGCTGACCTTGCGCTTGGTCATCGCCTGACGGACCGCCTGGTCGAACTTGTCGCTGATCTGTTCGAGCACATAGGCTTCCGACAGCGCGACCGGCTGCAGGATTTCCTGCACTTCCTGCGAACCCTGCTCGCGCAGCTGCTGGATCTGGCCCAGCTGCTGCTGCAGCGCGGCCTGGTTCTGCTGCGCGTTGGGGGCCTGGACATCGGTGTTGAACTTGTTCACCAACGGTTCGAGCTGCTGGCGGATCTGGTTCGACTTGGCCTGGGCGGCGTCATACTGCGCCTTGTAGGTCGTCGGACGCGCGGTGTTGGCATTGACGAAGGCCGAGGATTCGACCACGGCGCGGCGCTGATCGGCCACGGCGATGCCAGCCACGGTCTGTGCCGCAACAGGAGCGATCGCGCCCGAAGCCAGGGTGCCGGCAGCCATCAGGGCTGCGGCGGTGCATTTGAGAAGAAGTTTCATCAGAACTGGGTCCCTACGTTGAATGTGAATAGACGGGTGTCGTCGCCAGGCTCCTTGAGCAGGGCGCGGGCAATATCGATGCGGAACGGGCCGAAGGGCGAGTTCCAGTTGACGCCAAAGCCGACGGTGACGCGCGGCTTGGGCGAATCGCCGAAGAACTGTTCGGTAAAGGCAAGGCTCGGCGTGTTGGGCTGACCGGCGGCATTGGTCGCATTGGTCACGGTGTTGATCACCTGATTGCCCTGCTGATCGGTTCCGATCTCCAGATATTGCAGATTGCCGTTTGCGTCGCGGTTCTGCGGAGTCTGCAGCAGCGGCCGCACCACGCCGAAGACGGCACCGGCATCGACGAAGACCGACGGACGCAGGCCAAGCTCGCGAGCGCCGCTGCCCAGCGGGATGTCGAGCTCGGCACGGGCGAGATAGTAATAACGACCGCCAAGCGCGTCATCGACGCGGTTGCGGCGACCGGTGACGGGTGTGTTGACGATCGCGCCGTTGACGATCTCGGGCGTGAAGCCGGTGCGGATCACGCGCGGGCCGACGCCGCGGATATCGAAACCGCGGATCTGCGGCTGGCCCAGGAAGAAGCGGTCGGTCAGGCGAATATCGTCAATCCCCTGAGCCGGCGTACCGCGGTCCTCGAAGGCGATGATATGGCCACCTTCTGCCGCGATGGTGAAGATGAACCCGCTGCGGCCGATGCGCCAGTGCTTGGACGCGTTGAGGCGCGTGCGCAGATAACTCACCGCACCGCCAAGGCCGGCAAAGTCCTGCGACAGCGTCACGTTCTGGCCGCGCGTGGGACGGATGCGGTTGTCGCGATTGTCATAGATCAGCGAATAGCCGATCAGCGAGGTCGTGCGCTGTCCCAGGTTGTCGCACAGGAAGAAGCCTGCGCGGACCGGGTCGCATTCCAGCGTGCCGTTTCCGTCAAGGTCGGAGAAGAACTGGGTACGGTCGAGCGTGACGTCGTCGACCGTCAGCGAGTAGCGCAGCAGCGCCGAGACATATTCGGTCAGCGGCACGCCAAGGCGGAACGATGCGCCGGTGGTCAGCTGTTCGAACGTGGTGTTGCGCGAATTGCCGACGAAGTTGAAGCTGTTGAGATCGCGGCGGAAGATATCCGCACCGAACGAGATGTTCTTGTCGAACACATAGGGTTCGGTGAAGCTCAGGTTGATGCCTTGCGAGAACTGCGAGTAGTTGATGCTCAGGCCGACGGTCTGGCCCTTGCCGCGGAAGTTGCGCTGGCGGATCGAGGCCTGGAGGATGAAATTCTCAATCGACGAGAAACCGGCGGAGAGCTGAAGCTCGCCGGTCGCCTTTTCCTCGACATTGGCTTCGAGGATGATGCGATCGGGCGCGCTGCCCTGCTTCTGCTCGATCTCGAACTTTTCCTGGAAATAGCCGAGCGAGTTGATGCGGTTTTCCGAGCGCTTGACCAGGAAGCTGTTGAACGCGTCGCCCTCGTTCAGGCGGAACTCGCGCCGGACGATCTTGTCCTGGGTCAGCGTGTTGCCGTTGATGTCGATCCGCTCGACATAGACGCGCGCCGATTCCGCCAGCTCGAACGTGATGTCCATGGTGAGCGTTTCGCGGTTGCGGTTGAAATTGGGCCGCACGTCCGCAAACGCATAACCGAACAGGCCTGCGGTTTCGCTGAGCTGCTCGACAGTGTCCTCGACCAGCTTGGCATTGTACCAGTCGCCGGTCTTCATCGGCAGCTGGGCCTTGAGGCCATCTTCGGAAAAGTCGCGAATCTGGCTGTCGACGCCGACATCGCCGAACTTGTAGCGATCGCCTTCCTCGACGACATAGGTGATGATGAAGTCGCGCTTGTCGGGGGTCAGCTCGGCCACGGCAGAAATGACGCGGAAATCGGCATAGCCCTGGGTCAGATAGAACTGGCGCAGCTTCTGCTGGTCATAGGCCAGCTTGTCGGGATCGTAGGAATCGCCCGAGCTGAAAAAGCGGTAGAAGCGCGACTGCTTGGTCGCCATCTCGCCGCGCAGTTCGCCGTCGGAGAATTTCTCGTTGCCCAGAATGTTGATCTGGCGAACCTTGGAGCGCGGACCTTCGTTGATCTCGAAGACCACGTCGACGCGGTTCTGGTCCTGCTGCACCATCTTCGGCTCGACTGTGGCGGCAAAGCGGCCCTGGCGCTTGTAGAGTTCGATTATGCGCGCGACGTCGGCGCGCACCTTGGTGCGGGTGAAGATCTGGCGCGGCGCAAGGCGGATTTCGGGAAGGATCTTGTCTTCCTTGATGCGCTTGTTGCCTTCCAGGATCACGCGGTTGATGACCGGGTTTTCCTTGACGTCTATGACCACCGCGCCGTCATTGTTGCGGATAGCGACATCGGCGAACAATTCGGTTTCGAACAGGTCGCGCAGTGCCTGGTCGGCCGCGACCTGGGTGTAGACATCCCCGACGCGCAGCTGGATGTACGAACGCACGGTATCGGCCTCGATGCGCTGCGATCCGTTCACGGTGATCGAGCGGATTTGCTGGCCTGCAGGCGGCACCACGGCAGCGGGAGCCGACGCCTGTGGCGGTGCGGGAGGGGCTGCCGGCCCTGCAGCCTGGGCGAAGGCGGCGCTTGCAGTTCCCGCCAGAACGGTGGAACTCAGCAACAGGCCGAGGGCACGCGCGCCGATGGCGATTTTCTGTTCAGATTTCACGAAAAAAAGACCCACCCTAAGCCAAAAAACACCGGACGGTCCCTGCATTGCCGTCCGATAACCCGCCCCGGTGCGCAATCCCCTGCATCATCCGCTGCAATCAATCAACCCGTCTTTCAGCCGAGCAGGCCGAACGATGCCAGATCGTTGACGGTCACGAACACCATCAGGGCCAGCACGGCTGCCAGGCCCGAACGGAAAGCCCATTCCATGACCTTGGGGTTGACCGGTTTGCGCCGGATTCCCTCGATCGCATAGAATAGCAGATGACCGCCATCGAGCATGGGAATTGGCAGCAGGTTGATGAACCCCAAATTAATTGAGATCAGCGCGATGAAGAAGATGAAATCGTCGAGCCCCGCCGAGAGCTGCTCGCCCGAAACCTGCGCGATTTTCAGCGGTCCGCCGAGTTCCGAAACCGAGCGGCGGCCGGTGATGACCTGGCCCAAGGTGGCGACCATGAGCCGCACGATATCGCCGGTTCGCTCGACGGCGACGATCGGAGCCTCGACCAGCGAGACGGGGCGCATGACGGGCTTGGCCGACATGATGCCGAGGCGGCCAATGCGATATTCGTTTCCGAACCGGTCCTTCTGAATCTCGGTTCCGATCTTGAAATCGAATTCGCGGACCTGCCCGGCGCGCTCGGCGCGCAGGGTGATGCGTTCATCGGGCCGGTGCGCAATGCGGCGACCCAGTTCGTCGAACCACTCGATCCGTTCGCCATCGACCGACACGATGCGGTCGCCGGGCAGTAGACCAGCTTCTGCCGCCGCTGAACCGGGTAGCACGCCCGCGACCACCGGCGGCGTTACGCTCTTGCCGTAAGCGAAGGCGAAACCGGCAAGGATCAGGATGGCGAAGAGGAAGTTGATCGCGGGGCCTGCAAACACGATCAGCGCGCGCTGCCACAGGGTCTTGGACTGGAAGGTGCGGTTGCGCTCTTCGGCGGGAAGCGCGACCCAATTGGGGTCGGCGCGGCTGGATGGGTCCATATCGCCTGCGAATTGGACATAGCCGCCGAGCGGCAGCATGCCCAGCTTCCAGCGGGTGCCTCGCTTGTCGGTCCAACCGGCGATCTCGCGACCGAAGCCGATCGAGAAGGATTCCGCCTTCACTCCGAACCAGCGTCCGACCAGATAATGGCCCATCTCGTGGACGAAGACCAAAGGTCCGAGCACGAGCAGAAAGGCGAAGACGGTCAGCAACAAGCCGGGATTTTCGTTCAAGGGTCAGTTCCTGGTTCGCACCGCGGCGGCAGCATGCTCGCGCGCTTCTCGATCTATCGCCAGCACATCCTGCAGGCTTTGCGGGTCTTGCGGGCTATAGCCTGCCAGAACCTCCGACACAATTGCGGCAATATCGAGGAATCCGATCTCTTCCTTCAGAAACGCGGCCACCGCGATTTCGTTTGCCGCATTGAGGATGGCGGGGGCGCCGCCGCCGGCGGCAATCGCCTGGCGGCAGATGCCGGGGCCGGGAAAGCGTTCGTCGTCCAGCGGTTCGAAGGTCAGCTGGCCGATGGTCGCAAGGTCCAGCGGCGCGCAATCGGTGGCGATCCGGTCGGGCCAGGCGAGCGCCGAGGCGATCGGGATGCGCATGTCGGGCGCGCCCAATTGTGCCAGCGTCGAACGGTCGCGATATTCGACCATCGAATGGATGACCGATTGCGGGTGGACGAGGATGCGTATGGCATCGAGCCCGACCGGGAAGAGGTGATAGGCCTCGATCAGTTCGAGCCCCTTGTTGAACATGGTAGCGCTGTCGACCGAGATTTTTGCGCCCATCGACCAATTGGGGTGCGCGACCGCCTGGGCCGGGCCCGCGGCGCGCATCTGGTCGAGCGTCCAGCTGCGGAACGGGCCGCCGCTCGCGGTCAGCGTGATGCTTTGTACCTGATCATAGGAGGCGCCCGCAAGGCACTGGAAGATCGCGTTATGTTCGGAATCGACCGGGAGCAGGGTCGCGCCCGAGCTGCGCGCCGCCTCGATCATCAGCGCGCCCGACGAGACCAAAGCCTCCTTGTTGGCGAGCGCGACGCTGCGTCCGCGCAGCAGGCTGCGCATGATTGGCGCGAGGCCCGCACAGCCGACAATCGCGGCCATGGTCCAGTCGGCATCGAGATCGGCCGCGTCGAGCAAAGCCTGAGGGCCCGACCAGGCCTGGGTGGCGCTGCCCTGAAGCGCATCGGCCAGCGCCTGATGCTGCGCCGGATCGCCGATCACCGCGACCTCGGCGGAGAATTCGCGCGCGAGCTTCGCGAGGCCCTCCGCATCGCTGTTCGCGGTCAGCGCGACGATGCGATAGGCCGAAGGGTTGAGGCGGATGAGATCGAGCGTCGAGGTGCCCACCGATCCGGTTGCGCCGAAGATGCTGATCGAGCGCGGCTCAGCGGACGGCGGCGGCACGATCAGGCCGGGAGAGAGCGTTTCGGGGCGCGACATGGAATGCTTATCCTAGCGCCCAAAATGCGTTGGCTGCAACCAGAGTTGCAACGATCGGTGCAACCGGGACAAGTCCGTCGACGCGGTCGAGAATGCCGCCATGTCCGGGGATCAGCGTGCCCGAATCCTTGACGCCCGCCTGGCGCTTCATCCAGCTCTCCAGAAAATCGCCCATTTGCGCAACGATGGCGAGCGGTGCGCTCGCCAGCACCAGGATATAGGGCAGATCGAAATGCTCGCGCAGCAGCATCGCGAACAGCAGCGCTGCCGTCATGCCGCCCGCCAGTCCCGCCCAGGTCTTGCTGGGGCTGATCGACGGGGCGATCTTGGGCCCGCCGATGCCGCGCCCGGCGAAATACGCGCCGATATCGGTCGCCCAGACCGTCGCCATCGTCCAGAAGGCGAGCAGCAGGCCATTGTCCTGCTGACGCAGATAGAGCAGCGCCATGACCGGCAGCGCGCAATAGAGCACGCCCCAGGCGAGCCGGAAGCCGCGATCGATCGTCGCGATGAAGAAAGCGCCGCCGATGATGAAGCCAAGCGACAGAAAGCCCGGGCCATCAGCAAAGGGTGAAAGCATCGACAAGGGCGCCATCAGCGCCAGCATCGACAGACGCCGGCGCTCCATCCGCCCGACCAGCCCGGCCCATTCGTGCTGCATCGCCAGCGCACCTGCCATCAGCAGAAGCCAGAAGGCAATGCCGCCCAGCCACAGCGCGGTCCCGGCGATCGCCACCAGCACTACGCCCGAAACCGTGCGGATCGCGAGATCCTGGCCGAACAGGGACCGCTTCACCGGTTCAGCGGCCACCAAAGCGCCTTTCGCGGGTGGCATAGGACTGGAATGCCTCGGCGAGCGAATTCCCGTCGAAATCGGGCCAGAGCGTGTCGGTGAAATAGAGCTCGGCATAGGCCGCCTGCCAGAGCAGGAAGTTGCTCAGCCGCTGCTCGCCCGAGGTGCGGATCAGCAGGTCGAGCGGGGGCAGGTCGCTGGTATCAAGCATCGCATCGATATGCGCCGCCTCGATTGCGTCTGCGTTGACCTCACCGCGCGCAGCCGCAGCGGCAAGCGCACGCGCGGCACGCACGAGCTCGTCCTGCGCACCATAATTGAGCGCGATGACGAGCGTCGTGCCGCTGTTATGCGCGGTGCGCTGCACGACATCGTCGATCATTTCGACCAGATCGGGCGCGAGCACGCGATAATTGCCGATGATCTTGAGCCGCACGTTGTTGGCGATGAACTCGTCGACATCGGCGCGGATGAAATGCCTGAGCAGCCCCATCAGGTCCGAAACCTCGTCCTCCGGACGCTTCCAGTTTTCCGACGAGAAGGCGTAGAGCGTCAGCGCCTCGAGCCCCATGTCGCGGGCCGCCCGCACGGTTGTGCGTACGGCCTCGACGCCCTGTTTGTGGCCGACAAAGCGGGGCAGGTTGCGCCGCGCGGCCCATCGGCCGTTGCCGTCCATGATGATGGCGGCGTGGCGCAACCCGCAGGCAGGTGCCAGCCCCGCATGTGCAGGCGCTGCGGAATGCGCCTCTGCCTTGGACAGCTTGGGGCCGGGCCGAAAGATCACTGGCCCAGAATTTCTTTTTCTTTCTGCGTCGCGGCGGCATCGGCCTGGGCGATCATGTCGTCGGTCAGCTTCTGCACCTCGGTCTCGAAGCGCTTGCGCTCGTCCTCGCTGATCACGCCCTTCTTCTCGTCGGTCTTGAGCGAATCCATGCCGTCGCGGCGGACGTTGCGGATCGCGACGCGCGCCTTTTCGGCATATTGGCCGGCGAGCTTCGCGAGCTCCTTGCGGCGTTCTTCGGTGAGGTCGGGGATCGGCAGGCGCAGCGTCTGGCCATCGACGATCGGATTGAGGCCAAGGCCTGCCGAACGGATCGCCTTGTCCGCCGGGCCGACATTCGACTTGTCCCAGACCTGCACCGACAGCATGCGCGGCTCGGGCGCGGAGACGGTGGCGATCTGGGTCAACGGCATGTGCGCGCCATAGACTTCGACCGTCACCGGATCGAGCAGCGTGGTGTTGGCGCGTCCGGTGCGCAGGCCCGAAAGGTCGCCCTTCAGCGATTCGACCGCGCCGTTCATCCGGCGCTCGAGATCCTTCTTGTCAAACTGTGCCACTGGTTCAGTCCTTCTGATGTACGGTTGTCGCGGTGCCTTCGCCGCTCAGAACGCGGGCGAGATTGCCCTGTTCGCGGATCGAGAACACCACGATGGGAATGGAATTGTCGCGGCAGAGCGCCACGGCGCTGGCGTCCATGACCTTGAGATTGTCCTGCAACACCCGGTCATAACTCAATGTTTCGTAACGCACGGCGGTGGGATCAAGCTTGGGATCGGCATTGTACACGCCGTCGACGCTGGTTCCTTTCAGTAGCGCATCGCATTTCATTTCGGCCGCGCGCAGTGCCGCGCCGGAATCGGTGGTGAAATAGGGCGCGCCGACGCCCGCGGCGAAGATGACCACGCGGCCCTTTTCGAGATGGCGCTGGGCGCGGCGGCGGATCACCGGCTCACACACCTTGTCCATCTCGATCGCGGATTGCACGCGGGTGGGGACGCCCATCTGCTCGAGCGCGCTCTGCATAGCGAGCGCGTTCATCACCGTGGCGAGCATGCCCATATAATCGGCCTGCGCACGGTCCATGCCCTTGGCAGCGCCTGCCATGCCGCGGAAGATGTTGCCGCCGCCGATGACCAGGCAGATTTCGAGCCCGGTATCCTTGGCCGCCTTCACCTCTGCGGCCATGCGTGCGACGGTGGCGGGATCGATGCCATACTGGCCGTCGCCCATCAGGGCTTCCCCCGACAGCTTCAGGAGGATGCGGCGGTAGGATGCGATGGTCATGAATGTTCCGGTATCTGGAATGAAATGCGGCGCTTCTGGCCGAGTGGCGCGCACCATAGTCAGTGCATCCGGCACTGCCAAGCACGTTCCTGCACAGTTTGACGTCACGCGATCGATCGAGCGTCGCGGACGCAAAAACAGCGGGCAGCCCCAGGGGCCACCCGCCGTCTTTTTGCTGAAAGGCTAAAGGCTTAGAGGCCTGCAGCCGCCGCGACTTCCGCCGCGAAATCAGTTTCTTCCTTTTCGATGCCTTCGCCGAGCTGGAAGCGGACATAGTCCTTGAGCACGATCTTGCCGCCTGCGTCCTTGGCAGCCTTGGCCACCACGTCGGCGATCGGGGTCTTGTTGTCGATCACGAACAGCTGGCTGAGCAGCGCGTTTTCCTTGGCGAACTTGGCGATCGCGCCATCGACCATCTTGGCCTGCACTTCGGCGGGCTTGCCGCTTTCCGCCGCCTTTTCCTCGGCGATCTTGCGTTCGCGCGCGATCAGTTCGGCATCGAGGCCGTCGGCGTTCAGCGCCAGCGGGAAGGCAGCGGCAATGTGCATGCCGATCTGCTTGCCCAGCGGCTCGAGCACGTCGGCAGCGACATCGCCTTCGAGCGCGACGAGCACGCCGATCTTGCCAAGGTTCGGCGCGACGGCATTGTGCATGTACGACACGACAACGCCCTGATCGACCGAGACGGTCTTGATGCGGCGGATCGACTGGTTTTCGCCGATCGTGGCGATCGAGCTGGTCAGCTTGTCGCCGACGCTGCCGCCATCGGGATATTCAGCCGACTTGAGCGCCTCGACATCGTCCCCGGTGGTCAGGGCGACCGAGGTCACCTTGCGGACGAAATCCTGGAACTGGTCGTTCTTGGCGACGAAGTCGGTCTCGCTGTTCACTTCGACGGCGACGCCCTTGAGACCCGAAACTTCGATGCCGACCAGACCTTCGGCGGCGGTGCGGCTCGACTTCTTCTGCGCGGTGGCCAGGCCCTTGGCGCGCAGCGCGTCGACGGCGGCCTCGATATCGCCATTCGCTTCGGTCAGCGCCTTCTTGGCGTCCATCATGCCAGCGCCGG
This sequence comes from Acidovorax delafieldii, assembly GCA_001555775.1. Classification (GTDB taxonomy): domain Bacteria; phylum Pseudomonadota; class Alphaproteobacteria; order Sphingomonadales; family Sphingomonadaceae; genus Blastomonas; species Blastomonas delafieldii_A. Next base: position 47,229 of record LSHP01000063.1, read on the forward strand.
TGCGCTCGCGCAGTTCCTTGACAGTAGCAGCGGTTACAACAGCCATGTTCGTGTTCCTTGTTTTGAATATGGACGCAGGGGCCACGGGTGCGGGCCAATGCCCGGCCCGTAGCCCCTGCATGTGTCAGTTTTGTGCAAGCAGGGCAGGGCTGGACCCCGCCCGGCTCGATCAGCCAATCCGATTAGGCAGCGTCGCCGGCATCTGCAGCGGCGTCTTCCAGCGCGGCTTCTGCCGGCGGTTCGGCCATTTCGCCGACGTCCGCGCCCGACGCGACGGCAGCACCGGTGCGGCCCTTGGTGGCAGCAGCGGCGACGGCGTCGCAATACAGGCGCACGGCGCGCGCGGCGTCGTCATTGGCGGGAACCGGGAAGGCGATGCCCTGCGGATCGACGTTCGAATCGAGGATCGCGATCACCGGGATGCCGAGAACATTGGCTTCCTTGATGGCCAGGTCTTCCTTGTTCGCGTCGATCACGAACATCACGTCGGGAATACCGCCCATGTCGCGGATGCCGCCGAGCGACAGTTCCAGCTTGTCGCGCTCGCGGGTGAGCTGCAGCACTTCCTTCTTGGTAAAGCCCGAGGTGTCGCCAGCGAGCTGCTCTTCGAGCATCTTGAGGCGCTTGATCGAGCCCGAGATGGTCTTCCAGTTGGTGAGCATACCGCCCAGCCAGCGGTGGTTGACGAAATGCTGGCCGCTGGCGCGGGCCGCTTCGGCGATCGGGGCCTGGGCCTGGCGCTTGGTGCCGACGAACAGCACCTTGCCGCCCGCCTGAACGGTGGCCGAGACGAATTCGAGCGCGCGTGCGAACAGCGGCACGGTCTGCGACAGGTCGAGGATGTGGATGCCATTGCGTGCGCCGAAGATATACGGCTTCATGCGCGGGTTCCAGCGGTGGGTCTGGTGGCCGAAATGCGCGCCGGCTTCGATCAATTGCTGCATGGTGACGACAGGTGCCGCCATAGGGATTTCCTTTCCGGTTGTGCCTCTGGAAGACGGGAACCTTGTGGGCCTGACCCTCAAAGGGTGGCCGGGGCACCGGTATGTGTGTCTTCCATGTGGATTGCATGCGGCACAGCGCCACGTGCGAGCGGCCCCTTAGGCGAACTGGCGCACGAAATCCAGCCTCAAAATGTGCGACGAACCGAATTTTCCGGTTGACGGGCCGAAACAGAAGTGGAACAAAACACATACAAAGAGGGTCAAGGGCTCCGGATCGTCCCGATATGGAACCAATGCCTGTCCACTGAGTTATCCACAATGTTCCACCGGGCTCCAATCCGGCGGACGCAAGTCAGGATGTAGCGTTATGTTTGCTGTAGCCATTGCCCTGTTCTTCGCCGCCGCCGCAATTGGGGCCGTGCTGGTCATTGCCCAGTCGTTCGCAGGATCGGCAGAGCGCTTCGATGCGCTGTTCGCCGCCTATCGCGCTGCAGGACAGGGGCGGGTTGCTCAGGGCCAGATGCGTGCTGTCGCGACCTATGTTCCGAACCGCGCGCCCGATTACAGCCCGCGCAACGTGATCGCGATGCCGGTTCGCGGCAGCGTCCGCGTCAGCCAGCCGGATTGGCGCGCTGCCGCTTGACCCTGGCGTAGGATACGATGCCGAACGGGATCAGCGCCAGATAGATCAGGCAGATTGCCGTCAACGTGATGAACGGCACGGTGAGCAGCGACGCTGCCGTAATTGCAAACACCGCCAGCGCTTCGAGGCGAATGTTCTTGCGCACGTTGAGCGACGACCAGCTGAAGGTCGCGACATTCGATATCATCAGAAATGCGATCAGCAGAACCCATGGGCCGATGACACTATAGTGTCGGAACAAGTCCTCACCGGTCTCGATCCACAAATAGAGTGGCAGCATGGCCAGGCCGGCGCCGGCCGGGGCCGGAATGCCGGTGAGATAGCCCGCGGACTTGTGCGGCTGATCCTCCAGATCGATCTGCGCGTTGAACCGCGCCAGCCGCAGCGCGCAGCATACCGCTAGCGTAAGCGCGATGAGCCAGCCGAAGCGCGGAAGCTCGTTCAATGACCACAGAAACAGGACAAGGGCAGGCGACACACCGAACGCGATCGAATCCGCCAGCGAGTCCAGTTCGGCCCCGAACCGGCTTTGCGCCTTGAGCATTCGCGCGACGCGTCCGTCGATCCCGTCGAGCACGCCCGCCAGCACGATAGCGCCTGCTGCCAGCGGCCATTGGTCCTGCAAGGCGAAGCGGATGCCGGTAAGCCCGCAGCACAAGGCGCTGGCGGTGATAGCGTTGGGAACCATCGCGCGCAGCGTCAGTCCTTCGCGCAGGCGAAACCGGCGTCCCGCCAGATAACGGATCGGGCCACGGCGTCCGCGACGCTCCAACGGATCGCGCTCGCTCATGCCGTCATGCTCCTTGAAGGACCGGATGCCGGGGCAGCGGAGTGTTGCATCAATGCGCGATCCCTTCGCGCACCGGTGCGTCACCGACAATGCCGAGCACGGTTTCACCCGCGACAATCCGCTGGCCCTTGACAACATTGGGCGCGGTGCCGCGCGGCAGATAGACATCGACCCGGCTGCCGAAGCGGATCAGCCCGACGCGCTGGCCGACGGCGACGAAATCGCCTTCCTTGACGAACGGTACGATACGGCGGGCGACCAGCCCTGCAATCTGGGTGAACCCGATGCGCAGACCGTCCGACCGCTCGACCATGATGTGCTGGCGCTCGTTCTCGTCGCTCGCCTTGTCGAGATCGGCATTGAGGAACTTGCCCGAGATATAGACGATGCGCCGGATGGTACCGCCGATCGGCGCGCGGTTGATGTGCACATCGAACACGCTCATGAAAATCGATACGCGCCAAAGCGGATCGGGCCCCAGTCCGTCATGGTCGGCCAGCTCGATCGGCGGCGCGACCTCCTGGATCAGCGTCACCAGACCATCGGCCGGCGCGACGACAAAGCGCTCGTCGAGCGGCGTGACCCGGGCGGGGTCGCGGAAAAAGGCAAGGATCCACAAGGTGAGCCCGCCCATCGGCCAGGCCAGCGTTTCCCAGGCCATCAGCGCGAAGATAAGCGTGATGCCTGCTGCGATAACGGCGAATTTGCGACCTTCGGGATGGACCGGGGGCAGGCTCCAGCTCGCCAGGCCCTTGCCCCGGTTATCCAGTAATTCTTGCGACATGCCCGCCCTCTTAGGGACACTGGCCGGGTGTGACAACGGCCAATGGCCCCGCAATGCGGTGAATGCTGCGCTGCGGCATAAACTTGCTAGTGATTTGCAATACTGAAAGTGCGGCGATTGCGCTGATCCGCAAGGTTGAAACCTCGCCCGACTTTGCTAAGAGCGTCCCAGATTTCCTGATTCCTCCCTAGCAAGAAGGCGCAAAATCCGCATGGCAAAGATCAAGGTGGCCAAGCCCGTCGTCGAAATCGACGGCGATGAAATGACCCGCATCATCTGGGAGTGGATCCGCGAACGCCTGATCCTGCCCTATCTGGACATCGACCTGAAATATTACGATCTGTCGATCCAGAAGCGCGACGAAACCAACGACAAGATCACCGTCGACGCCTCGAACGCGATCCGCGAGCATGGCGTCGGCGTCAAGTGCGCCACCATCACGCCCGACGAGGCACGCGTCGAGGAGTTCAACCTAAAGAAGATGTGGAAGTCGCCCAACGGCACCATCCGCAACATTCTGGGCGGCGTCGTGTTCCGCGAGCCGATCGTGATCTCGAACATTCCGCGGCTGGTGCCCGGCTGGACCGACCCGATCGTCGTCGGCCGTCATGCGTTCGGCGACCAGTACAAGGCCACCGATTTCCGCGTTCCCGGTCCCGGCAAGCTGCGTCTGGTGTTCGAGGGCGAGGACGGCACCACGATCGACGAGGAAGTGTTCCAGTTCCCCTCGTCGGGCGTTGCTATGGCGATGTACAATCTCGATGACTCGATCGCCGATTTCGCACGCGCATCGATGAACTATGGCCTCGATCGCGGCTGGCCGACGTACCTCTCGACCAAGAACACGATCATGAAGGCCTATGATGGCCGCTTCAAGGACATCTTCGAGGAGATTTACGAGAAGGAATTCAAGACCAAGTTCGAGGCCGCCGGCATCACCTATCAGCACCGCCTGATCGACGACATGGTCGCGTCCGCGCTGAAATGGTCGGGCAAGTTCGTCTGGGCGTGCAAGAACTATGACGGTGACGTGCAGTCGGACACCGTCGCGCAGGGCTTCGGTTCGCTGGGTCTCATGACCTCGGTGCTGATGACCCCCGATGGCAAGACCGTCGAGGCCGAAGCCGCGCACGGTACCGTCACGCGGCACTATCGCATGCACGAACAGGGCAAGGCGACCTCGACCAACCCGATCGCGTCGATCTTCGCCTGGACCCGCGGCCTCATCTATCGCGGCCGCTTCGACGAGACGCCGGAAGTGGTGCGCTTTGCCGAGACGCTGGAACGCGTCTGTATTGAAACCGTTGAGCAGGGATCGATGACCAAGGACCTCGCCATCCTGATCGGCCCCGACCAGGCCTGGATGACCACCGAGCAGTTCTTCGAGGCGATCCGGGTCAATCTGGAAAAGGAAATGGGCAGCTGGGCATGAGGGGTTGATGGCGCAGCGCAGCAGCAAGGCACGGCTGGAAGTCAGGCAGGCACGCAGGGGCGATATTCCCGGAATATCGGCTCTGGTCGAGCGGGCCTATCCCAGCCTGCCGCCGTACAAGTTCGGCGAGCTGCGCGGCCAGATCAACAATTTCCCTGAGGGCCAGTTCGTTGCCATTCTTGACGGCGAGATTGTCGGCTATTGCGCCTCGTCGCGCGTGACCGAGGCGATGGCCTTTGGTCCGCACGATTGGGAAGAGATCAGCGGCAACGGCTTCGGCACCCGCCATGTGCCCACCGGCGAATGGCTGTACGGCTATGAAATGTGCGTCGACCCTGCCCAGCGCGGGGTACGTATCGGCAAACGGCTTTATGAGGCGCGCCGGGCGCTGGCCGAGCAACTCGAACTCAACGGCATCGTCTTTGCCGGGCGCATCCCGGGCTACGACCGGGCCAAGCGCACCAAGAAGGCCGAGAGTCCCGAGGATTATCTCGCCAAGGTGATCGACGGCAAGCTGCGCGATCCGGTCATCGGTTTCCAGATCGCAAACGGCTTTACCCCCGTCGGCATATTGAAGCGCTATCTGCCCGAGGACCGCCAGTCGCGCGGTCATGCGGCGCATATGGTGTGGCGCAACCCTTATGTGAACGCGGACGAGCCGCCCAAGCACCGCGTCCCGCGCGGGGTTGAAAGCGTGCGCCTCGCGACCGTGCAGTTTCAGGCGCGGGCAGTGGCGAATTTCGAGGAATTCGTCCGCAACGTCGAATATTTTGTCGATGTGGCAGCGGATTACCGGGCGGACTTCGTACTGTTTCCCGAGATGTTCACCATGTCGCTGCTCTCCTTCGCCAAGAAGAAGATGGGGCCGCAGGAAGCGATCGAGGCGCTGAGCGAGTTCACCCCGCGCATCCGCGACGAGCTCACGCGCATGGCGATGGAGTATAATATCAACATCATCGGTGGATCGCACCCGACCCGTGCCGACGACGGCGATATCCAGAATATCGCGCTCGTCGCCTTGCGCGATGGATCGATCCACGCGCAGGAAAAGATTCACCCCACACCGAACGAGCGGTACTGGTGGAAGATCAAGGGCGGCGACAGCATCGACGCGATCCAGACCGATTGCGGACCGATCGGCGTGCTCATCTGTTATGACAGCGAGTTTCCCGAGCTGGCGCGGCGTCTGGCGGATGAGGGCGCGCGGATCATCTTCGTTCCTTTCTGCACCGACAGCCGCGAGGCCTATATGCGCGTGCGCTATTGCTGCCAGGCGCGCGCGATCGAGAACCAGTGCTATGTCGTGATGTCGGGCAATGTCGGCAATCTGCCCGATGTCGAGAACATGGACATCCAGTATGCGCAGAGCTGCATCCTCACGCCGTGCGACCTGCCGTTTGCGCGCGATGGTATCGCGGCGGAGGCGAGCGAGAATGTCGAGACGCTGACGATCAGCGACGTCAATCTCGACGACCTCAGCTGGGCAAGACACGAAGGCACGGTGCGCAATCTGGGTGATCGCCGCTACGACCTCTACCATATCGAGTGGGACCGCGCCGTTGGGCGCGGCAATGCCGCTGCGAAGCGCGAACGCGCGCGTCAGGCAGCCCCCGCAGGGCCGCAGGGCGGTGGGGGCGGCTGATCGCTCGCATCACAATGATTTATGGCTGACATGCTGTCCTTTATCCGCCATGAATTGATCCATGCACACGCCCTTTGAGAATCCGGTCTTCAGCGATGCCCTGGTGATCCTGGGGGCGGCCGGCATCGTCATTCCGGCCTTTGCGCGGCTCCGAATCAACCCTGTCATCGGTTTCATCCTGGTCGGCATGCTGGTGGGGCCATCGGGCCTCGGCTCGATCGTCGACCAGTTCCCGTGGCTTTACCACATCACCATTACCGACCGCGAGGCGATCGATCCGTTTGCCGAATTCGGCATCGTCATGCTGCTGTTCACCATCGGGCTCGAGCTGTCGTTCAAGCGCCTCTGGGCGATGCGGGTGCAGGTGTTCGGGCTGGGTTCGGCACAGCTTCTCGCCTCGGGGCTGGTGATCGGCTTTGCGCTCAACCTGATCGGTCAGCCGCTTGCAGGCGCGCTAGGCCTCGGCATGGCGCTCGCTTTGTCATCGACCGCGCTGGTGCTGCCGATGGTCGGCACGACCGGGCCGGTCGGGCGTTCGGCGCTCGCCATGCTGATCTTCGAGGATCTGGCGCTTGTGCCGATCATCTTCGCGCTCGGCGCGCTTGCGCCGCGCGCCGAGGCGGCGGGGCTGGACGGGCTGGTGCAGACGCTGTGGCTCGGCGGGCTGACCATCGTCATCATGCTGCTAGCGGGGCGCTATCTGCTGCCCTATCTGTTCGCGCAGGCGGCGCGCACCAAGAGCCCTGAGCTGTTCCTCGCCGCGTGCCTGCTCGTCGTCATTACCGCCTCGGTCGCGACGGCGGCAGCGGGCCTCTCGCCGATCGTCGGCGCGCTGATCGCGGGCGTGATGATCGCGGAAACCGAATATGGCGACGAGGTCGAGATCATCACCGCGCCGTTCAAGGGGCTGGCGCTTGGGGTGTTCCTGATCACCGTCGGCATGTCGGTTGATCTGCGGGTGGTCGCGGCCAACTGGCAATCGCTGGCGATCGCGGTGGTCGGCGTTTGCCTGATCAAGGCGGTGGTGACCGGCGGGCTGTTGCGGCTGGTCGGCGCGCGGCGTGGCGTCGCGGCGGAGACCGGCGTGCTGATGGCGAGCCCCGCCGAGACCACGCTGATCGTGCTCGCGGCCGCGGTGCAGGCACAGCTCATCCAGTCGAGCACCGCGCAATTCTGGCAGATCGTCACCGCGATCGGCCTGACGATCACGCCGCTGCTCGCCAAGCTCGGCCATGTCATCGCGACGCGCATCGACATGCGCGCGAGCGAAAGCGCCGCGCCCGACGAGGAATCGGCGGGCGCCGGGCGCGTCGTTCTGTTCGGCTATGGCCGGGTGGGCGAGATCGTCTCGGACATGCTCGCCAAGCACAACCAGCCCTATGTCGCGATCGAATCCAATGTGGATGTCGTCGCCGCCGCGCGGCGCAAGGGCGTGCCGATCCTGTTCGGCGATGTCGCGCGGCCCGAATTGCTCGACCGGTTGCGGCTGGGCCATGCCAAGGCGCTGATCCTGACGATGGACGATCCGGTGCTCGCGGTGCGCATCGTCCGCCGCGTCGCTGGCTGGGTGCCCGACCTCACGATCATCGCCCGTGCGCGCGATGCCAATCACGCTGCCGAGCTTTATCGCGCCGGGGCGACGCTCGCGGTGCCCGAGGCGCTGGAAAGTTCGCTGCAACTCTCCGAGGCGCTGCTGGTGGACCTCGGTATCGCCATGGGCCCGGTGATCGCCTCGATCCACGAAAAGCGCGACGAGCTGCGCCGCAAGATCATGCAGGAGGGCGAGCTGTCGAAACAGCCGCTGCTCAAATCGGGTGAGGCGCCGGCGGGGTAGGCCTTCCCCAAAATCCTCCCACAGCTTGCTGGGGGAGGGGGACCGCCCGCGCAGCGGGTGGTGG
>LSHP01000064.1 GCA_001555775.1 Acidovorax delafieldii
GTTCAGCGCGGGGCCTTCGACAAGCTCAGGCTGACTCCGCTCAGCCTGAGCTTGTCGAAGGCCCCGCGCTGAACGTCGCGATGTCACCTCCGTCACCCTGAACTCGTTTCAGGACCCATTTCTCCCCACGCGGCTTCGGCTTGATCGGGCACGATGGGTCCTGAAACAAGTTCAGGATGACGTTAGCGGACCGCGATGGGCAGCCCCGGACCGACCAGCGGGATGAAGGCGTAGATCCCCCTACTCCCCCTTGTCGGGCCTGCTCACGCTCCAATACTGCCAGGCGCAGAAGCCGAGTACCAGCACGCCCGACATCAGCATCTCGATGATGCCCAGATTGTTGACGATCCAGTCCTTCATCCGCGCCTCCTATGCTTGCCGCCGCTGCACGGACCTGGTTGCGCTGCCCGCCTTCGGCCGGTTGGCGAGCGTATAGCGCAGGATCAGGCTCACCCCGATCACGCTGGGCACTGCCCAGATCAGGGGATTGAACACATGATCGGGCACCAGCCGGATGAGCCCGACCGACAGGAACGCGGTATAGGCCGATATGCCCATGCCGAGCAGCGCGCGGAAATGTTCGGGCACATGCGCGCGCGCCGGGGCGCTGGGTCGCCAGACATAGAAGAGCTGCGTCGCCACAGCGGTCAGCCCGACCACGGCAAGCGCGGCCATCAGCGGCTGGCCGATCATCAGGCCGTAATAGCCGCACCACGCAGCCGAGGCGATCACCGCGCCGAACAGTGCGAGATAATGCGGCGCACGCAAGGCCGCGCGGTTGGCGCGATGGCGGACGACGGCAAGGCCATAGACCGCAAAGCCGATGGTCAACATGCCGAGATAGAGCATCATCCAGCCGAAAAGCCCGTCGAACAGCACGCGGTCGGTGATCATCGGCAGCCGCTTTTCCGGCCCGTAAAGCGACAGCAGCGCCATCGCGATGGCCAATATGCCTGCCCCGATAAAGGCGAGCGTTGCCACCCGCCCCCATTTGCGATGCGCCTGCCCGCCCTTGCGCGACGCAATCGGCACCCAGAACGCGATCAGCCCGGTCGCCCCGCAGATGACGTGGAGGACAACCAGGGCTTCGAACAGGTGCATGAGCGCTTACTCGATCAAAAATCCTCCCCCAGCTTGCTGGGGGAGGGGGACCGCCCGCGAAGCGGGCGGTGGAGGGGCAGCGGTGAAGTGCAGACCATGAACGTCATGCCATCTTGCTTCCCCTCCACCACCGACTTGCGGTCGGCGGTCCCCCTCCCCGAGACAAGCTCGGGGAGGATTTCAGATCGTCAATTCCCAGCCGCTGCAGCCGCAGCCGGTGCGGCTGCCGCCGCTGCCGGAGCCGGCGCCTGCATGCCGGGCATGGCCGGAGCCGTTCCCGCAGGCGCGGCGCCAGGCACCACACCCTTGGGCCCGAGCGTCAGCAGCGCCGGATAGTCCTTGGCCATCTGGGCACCGCCCAGCGGCTTGCGCTGGATCTGGTGGCAGGTTGCGCAATTGGTCTTGTACGGATCGCCCTGCGGACCCAGCCGGTTGGCCGGGAACACGCTGGTCAGCGGGTGGATATATTCCTGGTTGGCGTTCTTGACCATCTGCAGGCCATACCAGGCCTGGGCGCGCTGCGGGCTCGACTGGCCCCATTGCGCAAAGGCGCGGCTGTTGTGGCAATAGGTGCAGTTGACGTTCAGCGACCGCGACAGGTGCATCATGATCGCATAATTGGCCTCTGCATCCTTGGTGCCCTTGAGATTGAGCGTCGTGGGATGCCGGGTCTTCGACTGCACCCGCGCCGCCTTGGCATCGAGCCCCAGATACATGCTGGCCGTGCTGAGCGGCAGCGAAGCATAAGCGGTGACCGGACTCGGCGTGTTCTGGCCACGCTTGTTGCCCATCAGACGCCCGTCGCTGGGCTTGGGATCGGTCCAGACATATTTCGGCACTGCATTGCCGCGATGGCAGGTATAGCAGGTCACGCCGGTCTTCTTGACGTGGTCCGAATAGTTCTGGTTGATGTTCTGCGTCATCTGGATCATCCGGCGCGCGACAACCTTGGTATATTTGCTGTCGTCCGCCAGATTTTCGGCATTGTGGCAGTAGTTGCACCCGGCCTGTTCGGGCGGGGCATCGGCAGGCACGATCCACTGGGTGATCGCCGCCATGGTATAGTCGAACTCCTCCTGGCTGACATGGCCAAGAACCTTGACGTTCTGATATACCTCGCTCGCCTTCGGCCCCGATGGGGGCGGCAGCTCATAGGGAGGCGGCGGAACGGTACCGGGATCGATCTTGTTGTCAGGATCGCTGATCTGGGCGATGCCGGTTCCCCGGAAACCGCCCTGTTCGGACGTCTTGGGGCCGATGTCACAGGCCCCGAGCGAGAGCGCGGCCACGGCCAGCGCCCCCATGGTGGTGAGTTTGGATAGGGTCAACATGGCTGTCAGTTCCCTTCTGCCGGGCTGGGGGCCGCAGGCGCAGCAGCGCCAGGGTCCGCAGCCATCAGGCTCGGTTCCGCCGGCACCGGATCGGGTGCGACGAAACTCGTGCTCGGATCAACAACACCGGTATCGGGATAGGCAGGGGCAAAACCATGCTCCTGAGCCCAGAGATACCAGTTATCGACAACCGTGCCGGTGAGCAGGATGCCGATGCCGCCGGTAAGTGTGGTCAGCACCGCAAACCACCAGGCCCAACGATGGATCGATTCCATGGTGGCATTGAAGCCCATGGTCCAGCGCCAGAACAGTCCGGCGCGTTCGCTGGCCGTTCCGCGATCGTAGATCTGCTCGATCTCGCGCTCGCCACCATAGCGACCCACGGCCAGAATTGTGGCGCCGTGCATCGCAAAAAGCAAGGTGGAGCCATAAAGGAAGGCGATCGAGAGGGCGTGGAACGGATTGTAGAACAAGTTGCCGTAACGGATCGAGAAGGCTGCGGTCCAGTCGAGGTGCGGGAAGATACCGAAGGGCACGGCTTCCGACCAGCTGCCGAGCAGGAACGGACGGATGATGCCGAGCACCAGATACAGCCAGATCGCACTCGCAAAGGCCCAGGCGATGTGCGTTCCCATGCCCAGCGCCTTGGCGCGGAGATAGGTGCGGGCCCACCAGAGCAGGATCGAGGCGGTCAGGAAGAAGCCCGCGATGATCCACCAGCCGCCTTCGGCCAGGGGCACATAGACCGAGAAGCCCCATTCCGGACCCGGCGGTTCGAGCGCCAGCCAGAAGAATTCCTTGAGGAAGCGATTGGGGTTCCAGTTGACCGAAGCCAGCATGTTGAGACCCATGATCGCGATCGACAGGCCGCCGAACAGCAGCGATGCGAGACCCAGCTTGCCGAGATAGAGCGGCCCGAGCTGCGCCTGGCCCAGCTTGCCCATCCAGTAGCTATAGGCGGTAAGCGGGATGCGCGGTTCGCTGTCGTCCTTGTGCGGCATCCCCATTTCGGGATGCCCGCGCAACTGGACCTGGGTGAAGATATTTTGGTAGCTTGCCATGGTGATTACCCCTCTCACATCCAGATCGGCAGGTTGAGCCACCACGTCCACCATTCGGGCCAGCCGCGGGTCCAGAACGGTCCGGATATGATGATGCACACTGCGCTCCAGAACCCGGCGTTCAGCGCCAGCAGCAGGCCCACGCGGTGGATGCCGAGCGTGCCGACCGAATAGCCGATCAGGTCGCGGAAGAAGGTGTCTTCATATTCGGGTGATTTGACTTCCTCACCCTTGGCCGGGTTGGTGGCCGAAAGGACCAGCGCGCCGTGCATGGAAAGCGCGAGCGTGGTGGTGAAGAAGAACGACACGGCGAGCATGTGCGCCGGGTTGTAGTGGAAATGCAGATATTGGTAGCCAACGTTCGACACCCAATCGAGGTGGCTGAAGATGCCATAGGGGAAGCCATGTCCCCAGGCGCCCAGCAGGAACGGGCGGAACACCACCAGCGTCACATAGGCGAAGATCGCGAAGCCGAAGGCGACAGGCACGTGATAGCCCATGCCCAGCTTGCGGCAGATCTCGACCTCTCGCAAGGCCCAGCTGACGAACGCTCCGATCGCGCAGACCGTGATGATCTGCCACAATCCCCCTTCCTTCAGCGGCGCGAGGCCGAGGCCATATTTCAGGTCCGGCGGCGCGATGTTGATCAGCCAGGGGTTCCAGGTTCCACCCTGCGACGCACCGTAGAAGATGAGCGCAGTGCCGAGCGAGGCGAAGAACAGCGTCGTGATCCCGAAGAAGCCGACATAAAATGGCCCGACCCAGAAATCGAACAGATCCCCGCCGACCAATGTTCCGCCTCTGACGCGATATTTTCTCTCGAAGCTCAAGAGCGCCATTGCCAGACTCCTTCGTTCGCCGCCGCGATGCTGTGCGGCGAGCGTGAATGATTATTCCCCGTATGCGGGGGCTCGTTTGTTCTCATGCATCCAGTGAAAGGGGCGGACCGGTGAAAACCGGTTCCACAGGTCCGCCCTCATCGCCTGGCAAGGCGACACACTGGCTTAACCCTTAGGTCAGGGTGTAATCGCCGATGCCGCAGCAACCGCCGCAGGTGCAGCTGCCGGCATAGGGGGCTCCAGCCAGTTGTAGCGATTTGTGCTCAACAGGATGAAGTGGATGAGAAGTGCGAGGACGAACAGGAAGACCGCGAGCGCAGTCAGGATCCTGTTGCCGTCGAATGATTGCCACATTCTATGCATGATCAGGTTTCCTTCTTAGCTGAGCTGAACGTCGGTCACCGGGTCGAGGCTCGATGTCGCTTCATAGCCGGGCGTGCCCGGGAACCAGGGGCGCCATTGCCAAACCAGTACGTGCGCGATGATCGCGACGATGGTGAAGAAAGCGAAACTGGCGACGAAGAGCTTGTGGAACTCCTTCGCCTCGCTTTCTGTGAGGTAGGTCGTGGGACCCATCCCTTCATCTGCCATGAGATATTCTCCTTAGCTTCCAGATTTGGAAGAACGCCGCGTGGGCGCCTTCCAGGCGATTATCCGTGCGGGCGAACCCGACGCGGATATTGGAGGCCCCGTCCCAAGGCCGATGACTGGACAAGACGCTCACGCGACCTCACCCATATTCTGTGCGACGGCTTCCTCCACCAGCCGCACCTCGGTTACTGAATCTTCGCCTGCACGCCGCGCTGCCCTCTCCGCAGCGTCGCGCAATGTCTTGGCCGCAGAGATGCGCACCAATACCGGCTGCGCATCGACCAGCCGGTCGAGCCGCGCCTTGGCTTCATCGGTCCAGGCGAGTTCCCGCTCGATCCTGGCCGGCGTCGCCGCCACGGCATCCATCTGGCTCGACAAGGGCAGGATGTGGAACAGCGCATCGAACAGCGCATTGCACACTTCCTGCACCAGCCAGGTCGCACCCGAATAGCCCATCACCGGCGTGCCCGTGTGGCGGCGGATCACCGCGCCGGGGAAGCTCGCCGGAATGTACATGCCGCGCGCGCCGCATTCGGCCATGTACATGCGCTCGTTATAGCTGCCGAACATCACCAGCGGCGGGTTGGTGCGGATTGCGTGGCGCACCGCCTCGTTGTCGGGCTTCACGCCTGCCGTGCGGCTGAAGGCGAAATTGCACGGCAGCCCCATGTCATGCTCGAGGAAATTGCGGATGCCGCGTGCATATGTCTCATTGGCATGGATGCCGAAGCTTGCGGTGCCGAAGAAATCCTGCGTGACCGAACGCCACAGGTCCCAGAGCGGCTTGATCGTCGTGTGCTTCTCGCGGTCGATAAACGGCTCGGGGTTGAGGCCGGTGAGCTCGCCCAGCTTGCGCAGGAAGAGCGTGGTCGATTCGAGGCCGATCGGCGCCTGCAGATACGGCCGCTCGAGCGTCTCGCACAGGTTGCGGCCGAATTCGCGGTACATGCAGATATTGACCTCTGCGTCCGCGAGCTTCTTCACATCGGCGAGATGGCTGCCCAGCGGGAAGACCATGTTGAGTTCGCAGCCGATGCCCTCGACGAGCCGCTGGATCTCGGCGAGATCGCTCGGCATGTTGAACGTGCCGTAGATCGGGCCGATGATGTTGACCTTGGGCTTCACGCCCTCCTTGCGCGGGGCGAGCGGCTTGACCTTCTTGGGCCCGAATTCGGTCCACAGCCAGGTCAGCGCACGGTCGGCGGCCTGCCACTGGTCCTCGTCGATCGTGCGCGGCAGGAAGCGGCGGATATTGGTGCCGTTGGGCGTCACGCCGCCGCCAATCATCTCGGCGATGGAACCGGTGACGACCACGGCGGGAAGATCTGGATCGAGCGTCTGCCAGGCGCGGCGCATCGCAGCTTCGGTGCCGGTCTTGCCCAGCTCTTCTTCGCCGAGACCCGTGACGACGATCGGCAGCTCGTGCGGCGGCAGCGCGTCGGTATAATGCAGCACCGAGGTGACGGGCAGGTTCTCGCAGCCCACGGGGCCGTCGATGATGACCTGCAAGCCCTTGATCGCGGTGAACGCGTAGACCGCGCCCCAGTAACCGCCTGCGCGGTCATGATCGATGATGAGGGTCATGTGCCCACCGCCTCCTCGGACTTGTTGAGGCCCGCCATGCGGGAGGCATATTTCTTCTTGAACTCGGGCCGATCGACCGGGGTGTCGCGCCAGATGCCCGCGTTCTCGTCGGTGCCCACCCCGTCGAAAAAGCTCTGCATCCGGTTGAAACGGTCCTGGTTGGCGAGCGCGGCGTTGATCACGACCGCAAGCGATCCGGCGCCCGCCGGACCCATCAGCGGACGGGCGGAGATGAGATTGGTGAAATAGAGCGCGGGGATCGCCTCGCTCTTGGCGTGCTGGACGACCGGCGTGGTGCCGATGGCCAGGTTCGGGCGGAATTCCTCGACCGCGGCAATGTCCTGTTCCAGGCTGGCGCGGTACTGGATGCGCACGCCGCGCGCCTCGAGCCATTCGCGGTCGGGATCGGACCAGCGCGTCCTGGGGCAGGCGGTGCCGACATAGGGCACGTCCGCGCCGCTTTCGATCAGCAGCCGGGCGACCAGCAGTTCGGAGCCTTCATAACCCGAAACGGTGATGCGGCCCTGGATCGGGCTGGCGGCGAGCGCCGCGCGGATCGCGGGCAGGAAGCGGTCCTTGGCGGCATCGACCTTGTCCTGCGCTATGCCACAGGCCGCGCCCACGGCATCGAGCCAGGCCGCCGTG
Organism: Acidovorax delafieldii; assembly: GCA_001555775.1. GTDB lineage: Bacteria > Pseudomonadota > Alphaproteobacteria > Sphingomonadales > Sphingomonadaceae > Blastomonas > Blastomonas delafieldii_A. The sequence continues at coordinate 7,153 of LSHP01000064.1, forward strand.
CCATCGACGCCGACCGGGGCGGAGCCGATCACCGGACGCCCAGCCGCCTCGAACTCACGGATGCTCGCGGTGTAGAACGGATGGATCGCGGCGACCGCGGCGCAATCGAGCGCGCTGTACAGCTCGCGCCATTCGCGGGTGGGAACGACCGGGCCGGCCGCGAGGCCCAGGGGCTCGAGCAATTGCCCGATGCCAACCGGGTCAGCGGGGAACATCTCACCCAGGAGAGTCACCGTCGGCCGGTCCGGTCGATGGCTGGGGCTGGCAACCGGCCCCTGTGAAGCTTCCTTGCGGGCATAGGCGAGCATCGCGCCTGCCAGCACGTCCTTGGCCTCGGCATGGGTGGGCACGCCGAAACCGGGCACGTCGATGCCGATGACGCGCACGCCGTTGATCGCCTTGGGCAGGCCTTGCAGCGGCACGCCGGATGCGGTCGGCACGCAAAGATTGGTCACGACAATGGTGTCATAGAGCGCCGGATCCGCCATCAGGTGGACCGCGTCGCGAATATCCTCGTAGAGCTTGCCGGTGACCAAAGTCTCCGAGCTGAACGGCACATAGCCGACCGAGCGGCGCGCGCCGTAGAAATGCGAGGTGAAGGTGAGGCCATAGACGCAGCAGGCAGAGCCCGACAGGATTGTCGCGGTGCGCCGCATGCGCAGGCCGACGCGCAAACTTCCGAACGCCGGGCACATGCTCTGCGGCTGATCGTGCGGGCCCTGGGGGTAGTCCGCCGCATAGCGCGCCAGCACCTCGCCCTTGCCCGCCTGCTCCGCCGCCGCGCGCATGGTGTCTTTCGACGCGCAACCACCCTCTACCGGAACGGCCGCCAGGTCGATCCGGTCGGGGTTGCGTGGCGCGGGAAAGGCGGGGCTATCGCTCATACCTGGTCGTACACCACTTCGAGCGAGGCCTTTTCCTCGAACACGCCGCCGCGCATGTCCGCCTGGGTCGCAGGGACCAGCTCGACATTGCCGCCGGTATCCTCGGGCTTGAACAGGCCGAGCAGCCCGTCCTGGGTGAGCGGGCGCGGATGCGTCGGCTGAGCCTCGGCGACGTTGAGGCCGAGCTCGGCAAAGAGCGGGCCCCATTCGCTGTCGGGGCGACCGATGATCTGGTAATTGGCCGACTTGCGGCGGATATCCTCGTTCGCGGGGATCGAGGCGAGCACCGGAATGCCCACCGCCTCGGCAAAGGCCTGGGCCTCGCCAGTGCCGTCATCCTTGTTGATCAGGATGCCCGCGACGCCGACATTGCCCCCCATCTTGCCGAAATAGTCGACCGCCTTGCAGACATTGTTGGCGACATAGAGCGATTGCAGGTCATTCGATCCGACCACGATCACCTTCTGGCACATGTCGCGCGCGATCGGCAGGCCGAAGCCGCCGCAGACCACGTCGCCGAGGAAATCGAGCAGCACGAAATCGAAGCCCCAATCGTGGAAGCCGAGCTTCTCGAGCAGTTCGAAGCCATGGATGATGCCGCGTCCGCCGCAGCCGCGGCCGACTTCGGGGCCACCCAGTTCCATCGCGAACACGCCGTCGCGCTGGAAGCAGACATCCTCGATCTTGACCTCTTCCCCGGCCAGCTTCTTGGCGCTGCTGGTCTCGATGATCGTCGGGCACGCCTTGCCGCCGAACAGCAGGCTGGTGGTGTCCGACTTGGGATCGCAGCCGATCAGCAGCACGCGCTTGCCCTGCTGCGCCATCATGTAGCTGAGGTTCGAGAGCGCAAAGCTCTTGCCCGATCCGCCCTTGCCATAGATGGCGATGACCTGCGTTTCCTTGGTCACAGGGCCCGTGGCGACGGGATCGGGTTCGTGCGCGGCTTCCTCGCGCAGGGCAGCCACATCAGGACCAGAGTTTTCAAGCATCGTCATGCGCAAGCGCTCCAATCGAGTATCATCTTGAGGCAGGAAGGGTCGGTGAACGCAGTCGGATAGGCTTCGGGCGCGTCGGCGACCGGCTGGACATGGCTGACCAGTCCGGAAAGGCTTAGCGCGCCGCTGGAGACCATTGCGCGGATCGCGACCAGATCGTCCGGACCCCATTCGGCGGCGACGCGGATCCGCGCCTCGCGCATGAACGCCGGGGGAAAGGTGAAGCTCAAGGGCTGTTGATAGAAGCCGGCGAGCGTGACCTCGCCCTTTTTGGCGAGGCGACCGATCAGCGTGTCGAGCAGGGCCGAGTCGCCGCTGACGTCACAGATGCTGCGATAGTCGCGGCGCTCGTCGCTATCGGGGTGCACCACGGCATAGCCATGGTCGCCGCTGGCGCGTTCGGCATCGATTTCCCAGACGGTGGGCGCGGGCGCGCCGCTGGCAATGGTGAGCCGGGCGAGCAGGCGTCCGAGGATGCCGTGCCCGACGATCAGATCGGGGGCCTCGCCGCCCGCCATCGCGTGCAAGGCAGTCGCGGCGAGCGCAAACAGCACCCCGTCGCTGCCCCAGCTTTCGTCGATCGGCAGCGCGCGAGCGGAAGGAACGACCAGCCGCCGCGCCGATCCGCCGAACAGTCCGCGCGCATCGGCAAAACAATTGGCACCGGGAACGAAGACCCATTCGCCGATCCGGCCGCGGCAGTCGCTGCCCGACTCGACGACACGACCGACCGATTCATAGCCGGGCACCAGCGGATAGCCCATGCCAGGAAAATTCGGCATCTTGCCGGTGAACAGCAGTTTCTCGGTGCCGGTGCTGATCCCGCTCCAGGCGATCTCGACCACGACATCGCCCGATTCGGGGGCGTTCAGCGCGAGAGAGCGAAGCGCAAGGCGATGCGGCGCTTCGAAAATGACGGCCATTGCCTGCACGTGCGCGCTCCCCTTGTTCTTGGCGACAGGCCCATGAAGAGGGACCTTCCATCAAGGTGTCATCTTATATTAACGCCCTCTAGTGTCAATCTAGGTTTACAGATTCAGACGCATTAGTTCCGCGACGGAAAGCGGGTGGCTTGCGATGAGCGGAATGTCAGGCCGTAGCGGCAATCACGCGGGTGACGATGGGCAGGCCCGTGCGGCGTTCGGTCCAGCGGGCAAAGCCTGCCTTATCCAGCATCGCCCCGATTTCCTGCGGGGTGCGCGCGCGGCCCGAGCCCATGGCGAGCAGGTAGAAGCCGAAATAGGCATCCGCCATCGCCTCGGCGCCGGGCGTTCCCGCCATCGGCTCGGCGATCAGCAGCGTATCGCCAGGGGTCATTGAGGCCCGTATCTTTACCAGCACGCTCTGCGCCAGATCGTCGTCATGATCATGCAGGATGCGGATCAGCGTGATCAGATCATAGCCGGCGGGGATCGGGTCATTGCGGAAATCGCCGGGATGCGGGGTCACGCGCACGCCCGCCTCGCCCAGTTGCCGCGCGCCGATCGCGGTGACGGCGGGAAGGTCGAACAGGCCAAATTCGAGCGCCGGTGCGGCTTTCGCCACTGCCGCGATGAACGCGCCCGCGCCGCCGCCGACATCGAGCATCCGCCGGTGCTGGCCGAAGCGCCAGGCGTGCACCACCTGATCGGCGACCATCGGCTGCGAGGCCGCCATCAACTGCGAATAGGGCGAGACCGCCGCCTGATTCTCGCCCTCGCTGCCGTCGCCCAGCGCATAGGGCCAATAGCCTGCGAGCGCGCCGGGCTCGCTGCGTTCGCCCCGCAGCAATGACAGGGGATCGGCCAGATCGGCATAGAGCAGGTGATGGTGCCGGATCATCGCGATCGCCCCGGGATTTCCGGTGAGCGCGACGCCCTGTTCGCCGAGCATCCACAGATCGTCGCCGACGCTTTCGATCACGCCCAGCGCCGCCGCTGCGCGCAGCAGCCGGTAGGTCGCATCCTCGCCGAGCCGCGCGAGCGCGCCCAATTCCGCCGAGCTTGCCGCGCCCTGTTCCAGGCGCGCCACGATGCCGCCTTCGACACAGGCATAGAGCGTCTGCGAATAGGTGAACCCGGCGATGATGTCGAAAAGCCGCCGCGCCCGCACCCGCGATATGCCGCGCGCAAAAATCGAGCGCGAGGCCCAGGACTGGAAGGCGGGATTGCCGATCACCTTGTTGCGCCAGCCGACCCAGCGCTGCTTCAACCCCGCCATGCTGGTCAGGCCGCCACGGCAGGGCTGGTTGCGGCAAAGGCCAGGATCATCTCGGCGATGCGATCGGGCGCTTCTTCATGCGCCAGATGTCCCAGATCGGGAATCACGGCGAGTTCGGCACCGGGGATCAGATGGCCCGCGCGCTCGACCGAATCGGCGGGCACCATCGCATCGCGCCCGCCATGGATCAGCAACGTGCGCCCCGTCAGTCCGGGCAGGCTGGCCGAGAGCGTATCGAGGTCCCAGTTCGCCATCATGCCGATCGCGCCGGCGCAATGGTCCGAGGTGCGGAACAGCCGGTGGTAGAGATCGACGCCAAGATCGTCGATTCGAGATCCGGTCGATTTCTTGAGGAACCGGGCGACCTCGCCCCGGCTGCTCGCCATCTGGGCAAAGATCATCGCGGTGAACGGGTTGACGAACAGCATCCGCGCCAGCGCCGGGAACAGCCGCGCGGCCAGCCCCGGAAACGGCATCAGCGCCGGTGTCAGGCCGATCAGCGTTGCATCCCAGCGCGCGTCCATCGCCAGCCGCGCGCCGATGGCCGCCCCCGCCGAATGGCCGACGATCACCGCCGGTGCGGGATGGCCCAGCTTGGTCAGCAGCTCGCCCAGCGCCTTCGCCATGCCCGGCAGGCTCTGCCCGCCCGAAATCCGACCGCGCGTGAAGCCATGACCCGGCATGTCGGGCGCGATCACGAGATAATGCTTCGCCAGCAGCGGCAGCAGGTCGCGCCAGCTGTGCGTCGCCGCGCCCGTGCCATGGACGAGCAACAGCACCGGCGCGCCCTCGGGCCCGGCAATCTGGACGTGCCAGTCGAGCATCGCGGTGCGCACGAAACGGCTAACTTCGCGATTGGGCCAGTCCTGCCCCTCGACCTCCCAGCGAACCGAACTCATGATGCTTTCCCGAACTGCAGCGCGCTGACCGCCTGCTCTACCCCCCGCGCATCGGCGCGCGGCAGCGCCAGATAGCGCGCGCGCATCGCGGCTGCAATCGCCGCCGCCTCGGGCTGGGGCCGGGCGGAAATGTCGATCACCACGCCTTGCGTGCCGGCAGCGGCGAAGCGGCGCGCGGCGGCGAGCGCATCTTCGCCCGCTTGCGCGCGGCCGGGCTGGCCCTGCCGGTCGATATTGCCCTTGCCGTCGGTGAGCAGAGCCACAAACGGTGTGCGCCCGCGCGCGGCCTGGGTCTCGGCAAGCTCCGACGCTGCGGCCAGCCCGAGCGCCAGCGGCGTGCCGCCACCTCCGGGCAGCTCGCCCAGCACCTTCTTGGCGCGCGTGAGCGAGCGCGTCGGCGGCAGCAGCAGCTCGGCGCCGGTGCCCCGGAAGGCGATCAGCGCGACCTGCGCGCGCTTCACATAGCTTTGCGCCAGCATCAGCTCGACCGCACCCTTGGCCTCGGCGAGCCGCGCCAATGCAGAGGATCCCGAAGCATCGACCGCGAAGATGGTCAGCGCCTCGGCGCGCTCCTCGAACCGGCGGATGCGCAGATCACCCTTGCGGATGCGCAGGCGCTTCGGCGCGTCGGCCGCCTCCTGCTGGCGGCGGATTTCCTGCCACGGCACCGCCGCACGCAAGGTATCGATCAGCGCCAGTCGTGCGCCGCCGCGCGGCAGGCCGGGGCGCGCGCCAAGCGGCCTTCCCCGCAGCTGCGAGGCGCGCTTGCGCCCTGCCCCGCCTGTCCCGGTCGCGCGCCGGGCACTCCGCCCCTCGCCGATCCGCGCCAGCACATCCTTGGGGATCGAGGCGAGCGCGGCGGCGAGGACCAGATCGTCGAGCACATCGGGATCGTGTTGTTCCTGCTCGGATTCCGCATCGCCCGGTGGCGGTTCGTCTTCGGCTTCAGGCGGTGGAGGCGGTTGATCATCCGCCTGCTGCGGAATGCGCGTGGCGCGGGGGCCGAGGATCGTCCGCGCAGTGAAGGCGAGGTCTTCGTCGCCGGGATCGCGCGCGTGCCATTCGGCGTGCAGGCGCGTCGCGGTCTGCGCGAACAGAAGCGCGCGTGCAGAATCGACGCCCAGGGCAAGGGAGAGATTGGCGAGGCTTGCAACGACCGCCCCTCCTCCGTTTGTCCCGAACGTGTCGAGGGACCTTGCACCACCGTTTCCGATCACGTCCCTCGACTTCCCGGTGTGGCCGGAAAGTTCATCCCCTTCGGCTGGCTTGCCAGCCAGCCGAGGGGCTCGGGACATAGGGAGATTTTCAGCGTCTGTAACGTTCTGGGCAGTCACCCCCTCGCACCAGAACGCCACCCGCTCGGTCAGCGCGACGGGGGGTGCCTCGTCCTCGCCGCCGTCATCGATCAGCACCAGCGCGAACCCTGCACCGGCATCCATCGCCTGCGCGATCCGCCCCGCGACCAGCGCCGACATCCGCTCGGCCATCGGCACGACCAGCAGACCGCCCGCTGCCTCCTGCAGCAACCCCGTCTGCTCGACCCGTTGCCCGCAAGCCAGCGAGGCCGCGACATCGAGCCCGCCGCACAGCCGCTCCTCGTCGATATGCACGGGAACGCGGCGCACGGCGCGCCCCTCGAACGCAGCCATCAGCAGCGCCAGCGCCGCCTCGCGCTCGGGCCCTGCCCCGCGCAGCCAGATGCCGCCCAGCCGGGCGGGCGCAGCGGCCAGCAGCCGGGCCGCCATCAGCGTGTCGGTCATCCGAAAAGCTCGGTCAGCGCCCGGTCGATGCGCGCGGTCGATCCCGTCTCGTCGAGCACGTCGCGGCGGAGACGATGGCGCAGCGCCATCGGCGCGATCGCGCGCAGATGCTTGCGCTCGGCCGATTTCGCGCCTTCGAGCGCGGCATAGGCCCGCGCGGCGCGCATCAGCGTGAGTTCACCGCGCAAGCCATCCGCCCCCACCGCGATGCACAGGCTGGCGGCATCCTCGAGCGTCGCATCGGGCATCGCGACCTTGGGCAAAGCCTTCTTGCCCCTGGCGATGCGCTTGACGATCTTCGCGTCCGCCTCGGCCCAGTCGGCGGCGAATGCGGCGGCATCGCGCTCCTGCGCGTCGCAGCGGCGCATGATCTCGATGCGCTGTTCGATATCCTGCGGGGTCTTCACCTCGACCGACAGGCCGAAGCGATCGAGCAATTGCGGGCGAAGTTCGCCCTCTTCCGGGTTGCCACTGCCGATCAGCACGAACTTGGCCGGATGGCGCACCGACAGCCCCTCGCGCTCGACCAGATTCTCTCCTGATTGCGAAACATCGAGCAGCAGGTCGACCAGATGATCCTCGAGCAGGTTGATCTCGTCGATATAGAGGTACCCGCGATGTGCGCGCGCGAGCAGTCCCGGCTCGAATGCCTTTTCGCCGCGCCCCAATGCGCGTTCGAGGTCGAGCGCGCCGAGCACCCGGTCCTCGGTCGCGCCGAGGGGCAGGTCGACGAACGGCACCGGTACCTTGGCGGTCTTGCGGCTCCCGCATTGATCGGGGCAGCGATCCGCCTCTTCGGGCGCGCAATTATAGCGGCAACCGGCAATCGCCAGCATCGGCGGCAGCAGCGCGGACAGCGCACGCGCGGCGGTGGACTTGCCCGTGCCGCGATCGCCGAACACCATCACCCCGCCAATGCGCGGATCGACCGCGCTGATCAGCAAGGCACGCTTCATTTCGTCCTGGCCGACGATGGCAGAAAAGGGAAAGGCCATAGCATCCATGTCTAACACATCGGACGGCCATCACAAGCAAAGTGTCAGGCTGGGTTGACGGTTGCTGCCAGAATGAAATCCTCCCCCAGCTTGCTGGGGGAGGATTGAAGAGGATGTCAGCGCGAGCTGGCGAGCCGCTTGCGCAGCGTCTCCAGCGCCGATTTCTTGATCTGGCAGACGCGCGCCGCGGTGATGCCGAGCACTAGGCCGATCTCGTCGAGGTTCATCTCCTCGATATAATGCAGCTGCAGGATCAGCTGCTCGCGTTCCTTGAGCGTGCCGATGCTGGCGTTGAGCAGCTGCTTGAGATTGTCCGCCTCCATCCGCGTCTCGGCCGAATCCTCGCTGTCGGCAAACCACATCGAATGTTCGGAATAGACCTCGTCCATCGATTCGAACTTCACGTCCTGCGCCGCATCCGAGCGCATGCGGAACTCGGCAGCGTCCATCCCCATCGCGGCGGCCAGCTCGGCTTCGGTCGGGTTGCGGCCGAGTTCGCGCACCAGCTTCTCGCTCGCCCGGCGCAGCTGCTTGCGGAAGTCCATCGCCGACCGGCACATGTTGCTGTTGGCGCGCAGATGGTCGATCAGCGCGCCGCGGATGCGCATGCTGGCATAGGTGGCAAAGCCGTGCCCGCGATCCTCGTAATTGTTTGCCGCCTCGACCAGCGCGACCATGCCGATCTGGACCAGGTCCTCGATCTCTATCACGCCCGGCGCCATGCCGCGCACGTGCCAGGCGAGCTTGCGGACCAGCGGCAGATGCGCCTCGATCAACTTGCCGGGCGGCACGGCGGCGGGCTTGCGGCCGTAGGTGATCGTCTCGATGGGAAGATGCTGCATGTCAGGTGTCCAGCTTCATGAGAATGGTCGGGATCGGCGTCTGCATCAGCCGCGCGAGAAGGAATGTTCGGCCTGGGGCGTGCGATAGCCCGCCTGCCCGCCAACGGTGGCGACCACCTCGACCGGCTTGTCGTCGGGCAGTTCGCGGAACGAGAGCACCGGCGTATCGGGGAAGCGCGGGCGGAGCAGATCGGCGAGCGGCTTGCGCGCCTGGGGCGAGGTGACCAGCGCATAGTTGCGCTGCTCCAGCATCAGCGGACGCGCCGCCTGTTCGATTGCGCCCAGGATGCGCTGCGCGAGGCCCGGTTCGATCGGGAAGGCGGCATCGCCGGCAACGCGCAGCGACTGGGCGAGCAGCGTCTCGAGCTCGGCATCGAGCGTCACCACCGGCAGCGGCAGGTTCACCGGCACCAGCGACTGGATGATGATCGACCCGATCCGCTGGCGCACGCCCTCGACGATCTGCGCCACGGTGGTGCCTTCGGCGGCGGCCTCGACCATCGCCGAACAGATGCGGCGGAAGTCCTTGAGCGGCACGCCTTCGCGCAGCAGCTCGCGGCAGACAGCGGAGATGGTGAACAGCGACAGCGGCTGGGGCGTGAGGCCCTCGACCAGCTGGGGCGAGTTTTCCTTGAGCGTCTCGAGCAGCTTCTTGGTCTCGTCCATGCCGAACAGCTGCGCGGCATTGAGGCGGACCATCTGGTTGAGATGCGTCGCCATGACGGTGGCGGCATCGACCACGGTATAGCCCGCAACGATCGCCTCGGCGCGCTTGTCGGCGCTGATCCAAACCGCATCCATGCCGAAGGTCGGGTCCTTGCAGGCGCGGCCTTCGATCGGCGTGTCGATGTCGCCGCTGTCGAGCGCGAGCAGATCGTCGGGCCAGATCTCGTCCTCGGCGACGATCGTGCCGCCGATAGTGATGCGATAGCTGTTGGCGGGCAGCGCCATGTCGTCCTTGATGCGAACGAGCGGGATGACGAAGCCGAGTTCCTTCGAGATCTGCTTGCGGATACCGGTGACGCGGCGCATCAGCGGCGCGTCGCGGCGCTCGTCGACCAGCGGCACCAGGCCGAAGCCGACATCGATGCCCAGCATCGCGCCATCGGACACGTCTTCCCATTCGATGGCATTGGGGTTTTCGGGCGCAGCGGGGGCAACAGCCTCGACCACCGGCGGCTTGGGACGCGACAGCTTCCATGCGATAAACCCGGCAGCGGCGGCAGCGGGCAGGATGATGAGATGCGGCATGCCGGGCAGCACGCCCATGATGCCCAGGATCACCGCGACCGGCGTCCAGGCCTTGGCGATGGCGAACTGGCCCGAGATCTGGCCGGGAAGGTCCTGCGCCGAGTTGACGCGGGTGACGATCGACGCGGCGGCGATCGACAGCAGCAGCGCGGGCACCTGCGCGACCAGCGCGTCGCCGATCGCCAGCATGGTATAGTTGGAGGCGGCTTCGGCAATGCCCAGGCCATGGCTCGCCATGCCCAGGATGATGCCGCCGACGATGTTGACCACCAGGATCAGCACGCCTGCGACCGCATCGCCCTTCACGAACTTGGACGCACCGTCCATCGACCCGTAGAAGTCCGCCTCGGTCGCCACTTCTGCGCGGCGGGCCTTGGCTTCCTCGGGCGTCATCAGGCCGGCGTTCAGGTCGGCATCGATCGCCATCTGCTTGCCGGGCATCGCATCGAGGGTGAAGCGCGCCGACACTTCGGACACGCGGCCCGCGCCCTTAGTGATGACGACCAGATTGATGATCATCAGGATGGCGAAGACGAAGATGCCGACGACATAGTCGCCGCCGATCAGCAGGCTGCCGAACGCCTCGATGACGTGACCGGCAGCAGCCCCACCCTCATGCCCGTGCACCAGCACGACGCGGGTCGAGGCGACGTTGAGGCCCAAGCGCAGCAGCGTCGCGAACAGCAGCACGGTGGGGAAGCTGGAAAAGTCGAGCGGCTTGGTGACATTGAGCGCCACCATCAGCACCGCCAGGCTGATCATGATGTTGAAGATGAAGCCGATGTCGAGCACCAGCGCGGGAACGGGCAGCACCAGGAACACCACCAGCAACAGGGTGGCGAGCGGCAGGATCGAGCCGCGCGACATCGCGAGGAATTGGCCGAGCTTGCTGGACGCAGGATTCATTCTGATCAGGCTCCCATCGCGGCGAGCAGCATGTAAGCCAGCCGCGCATTGTCGTTTCCGCCGATGCTGGCGGTCATTTCGGGTCGGGCGGCGCGCGCGCTGGCGAGCCGGACGTAATCGGCAGGCTGGACCTGCGGCAGATCATTGCCCTCGCGCGGCAACCGGCTGCCGCCCATTGCCGCCGCGCCGCCGAGCTTGTCGGCAAAGCGGGTGCGGATCTCGGCAAAGCTGCGAGGGCTTCCCGAGCGGTCGTAGAAGATCGAACGGTTGGCCCCGGCGGCGCGCGCGAACATCGGCGCTGCTGCCGCATCAGGGTTCGCGTCATGCGCGGCGAGGAACTGGCGGGCGCCTTCCGGACCCAGGAAATGCGCGAGATACAGGTCCACCGGCGCGGCGCTGCGGCCGAGCGAGGATTCGAGATACTGGCGGTTGTCGGACGCGAATTCGCCCGCCATCAGCGCGGCTATTTCGGGGTTTTTACGGAGCGCGAGGATCGACTGGCGGGTCTGCGGATCGTCGACACGGTAGCGGCCGCGCCCATCGCGCTGGATGGCGTTGGCGGCCCAGTCCAGCCCATGCTTGTACCCGTGCTTCTCGACCACGCCGAGCCAGCTCTGGTCGATGAACTGGTACAGGCCGGTCGCCGACGAGGTGCCGGCCTTGGCATTGGGGTTGAGCCCGCTTTCGATCCGCGCCTGGCCCATCAGATAGTCGAAATCCACGCCCGTGCGCTGCGCAGACGCGGCAATCGCGCGGGTGACGCGATCTCCTGCATTGCTGACACTGCCAAGATACGAGGACAAAACGGCTCTCCAAAGGTTACTGGAGACGTTCACAGCAAAAGCTGTGCCAATTTGGGTGTTGCCGCTCCCACCCGTCGCTTGCGTCGATCCTCACCCCTCCCGCAGGCGCGGTGGGTGAAGCGATGCGCTCTAGGAATCCGGGGCGCTCAACCTGAAGCCCTCCCCCTTGATGGGGGAGGG
>LSHP01000065.1 GCA_001555775.1 Acidovorax delafieldii
ACCATGCAGCCCGGTGACCACACCCCAAATTACACCTCATTGACGGACGTGACCGAGCATCTCGCCGAAATCGACCGAAAGCTCCGCGATCTGAATACATTGAGGTCCGAGCTGAGCAACGTGATTGTCCAGTGCGGGCAGGGCACTATTTCCGAGTGCCGCATCATCGAGACGTTGGCGCCGGATTCCGCCACGTTCGGCTGAGCAGGGCAGTTGATGATGTCACCGTTCGCAATTGCCAGCAGCTAATGCAAACAAGTCGCAAAACTGCTTGACCCTCTAGCTGCTAGAGGGTGTAGACGCTGCATATGTTTACGCATCCCAGCAGCCTTCGCTCTTTATCGATTCGCCGGCGGACGGTCTCGTTCCGCCAATCGGTTCGCCGCGCGCTGGTGGTGCTCAGCGTCCTCTTGTTTGCCCTTGGCACAAGCGTCGCGGCCCACGCCCAAACGACCGACGTCCAGACGGCATGGCGACTGCTCGATTATATGGCGGTCGACTATGGTGGCGCTGTCAGCGGCGGACGGGTGAAGAGCGCTTCGGAATATGCCGAGATGACCGAATTCGCGGCCTCGGTATCGACCCGCCTTTCGACGCTGTCGCCCACGCCGGCGCGCGCGAAGCTGATCGCGGGCGCAGCTCGACTTCAGGGCGTCATCGCCGCGAAAGGAACGCCCGAGGAGGTCGCCCGCATCGCCCATGGCCTCGCCGCCGATCTGCTCAAGGCGTACCCTGTGCCCCTCGCGCCGAGCAAGGCGCCCGATCTGGCCCGCGGCGCTACCTTGTTCGCGCAGAATTGCGCGAGCTGCCACGGCATGACCGGGGATGGGCATGGCCCCGATGCTGCAAAGCTCAAGACGCCGCCGATCGCTTTTAGCGAGGTAGTGCGTGCGCGGCAGCGCAGCCCGTTCGCGCTCTACCAGGTCATCGACCAGGGCATCGACGGGACGGCGATGCAAAGCTTTGCGACCTTGCCGAGCGACGATCGCTGGGCGTTGGCCTTCTATGCCGGTCGCTTCGCCTTTCCCGATGCTCTTGCAAGCCAGGGCGAGCGGCTGTGGAAGTCCGATCCGGACTTGCGGAACAGGATCCCCGACCTGACGACATTGGCGGGGCTGACACCCGAGGTGCTTGCGAAGACGATCGGACCAGACAAGGCAGACGCGGTGATCGCCTATCTGCGCCGTCACCCGGACGCGGTGATCCGGCAGGCACCCGGTTCGCTGACCATCGCGCGCGAAAAGCTGGCACAGAGCCTTGCGGCCTATCGTGGTGGCGACCGCCACGCCGCCAAGGAACTCGCGCTCTCCGCCTATCTCGATGGCTTCGAGCCACTCGAGCCGATGCTGACCGCGCGCGACGCAACGCTCATGGGGCACATCGAAAGCGCCATGGGCGAATTGCGGGCATCGCTCCAGCAAGGTCGCCCCGCCGACGAGATCGCCACCCGCGTCCAGGTGCTCGGCGCCCTGTTCGACGACGCCGATGCGGCATTGTCCCCCGATGCAGCAAGCAGTGCATCGACCTTTCTGGGCGCGTTTACCATCCTGCTGCGCGAAGGGCTCGAAGCCCTGTTGATCGTCGTTGCAATGATCGCCTTCCTGCGCAAGGCCGAGCGGCCCGAGGTGCTGCCCTACGTCCATGGCGGCTGGATCGGGGCGCTGGCGGCAGGCGGTCTGACCTGGGGAATCGCGACCTATGCGATCGGGATAAGCGGCGCGAGCCGGGAGCTTACCGAAGGGTTCGGATCGCTGTTCGCGGCCGTCGTCCTGCTCTCTGTGGGAATCTGGATGCACGGCAAGGCGCAGGCGGACCAATGGCAACGCTACATCCGCCAGAAGATGTCGCACGCATTGTCGAAGCAGTCGGCCTGGTTCCTGTTCGGCCTGGCCTTCATCGTCGTCTATCGCGAGGTGTTCGAGACGATCCTGTTCTACGCCGCGCTCTGGACCCAGGGCAATGGCGGCACGATGTTGGCGGGCGCCGGCTCGGCGGTCCTGCTGCTCGGCCTCATCGCCTGGGCCATGCTGCGCTACAGCCGCGACCTGCCGATCGCGAAATTCTTTTCCTACAGTTCTTGGCTTATGGCAATCCTCACCATCGTCCTTGCCGGCAAGGGCGTGTCGGCGCTACAGGAAGCCGGCATCATCGACATTGCGCCGCTTGGAGGCGGGATCCGCGTTTCCATGCTCGGTATCTTCCCGACCTTGCAATCGATGGCCGCCCAGCTTCTGATGTTGATCGCGGTGCTCGGCGGCTTCTTCCTGAACCGTCGCCGTGCCGCCGCGGCTGCCGATTGATGCGGCCGCGCCAGCCAGCAACCCCCTTATTCTCTTTGCAGTACCGGAACTAATCTGGAAAATCACAAGTTTGAGAAGCTAGGCTAGAGGAGAAACTCAATGGCAAGCGCGCCGCCCGACCCCCACCCCGACTCGCTTCCTAGCGGTTCAGACGAGACGCCGGAGCAGCTCGCCCCCGCCGACGACGATGGCCGGGAGAGCGTTGAGGATATCCCGGCTTCTGGAACGCCGTAGGGCTCAGGCAGCATCCAGGATCAAGCGACACGCTGACGCCTCACTGCGCAGTAGAGCCGTTCAAGAGCCCGAGACGTCCACCCGCTTGCAGGGACGCGAGCACGACGGCGCTTGGCACAATCATGCCCATCCTTCACGAGCCAACATATGGGGTTACGGGAGCATAAGTGTTCAGATGACTACCGTTCCCGTGTCCCACCTGCCGATCCTATTGCGTCCCGATCCGGCGCGGACGGTGACTCGTCCGTTCTTACCCTCCGATCCCCCGCGTTACGCCATAGCTGGCCGGTCGCGCGGCGCGCGCATCATTGCGCGCGTACTCTCCCTCGACGCCGCGAAGCTCGATCGGGACCTCGCGCGGGTCCGCCTCTCGCTCGATGCGCGTTATCCGGATGTTGAGGCGACGTTGCTTCGCCGTTTCGAAGCGGTCGCGGACCTCGTACCCGGCCAGGCTGCGCTCAGGCGCGACCAGCGCTTGCTCATCGGAGCTTATTTCAGTGCGGAGTATTCCTATGAATCGGCCGCGTTGTTCAACCCCAGCGTGGTCGCCCACCCCGACCAGGGTGCGACGCCCGCGGGCGCCTTACGCTTTATCTTGTCGTTGCGCGGGATAGGTGAGGGCCACCTCTCGTCGGTGACGTTCCGCACGGGCATCTGGGCGGCGGATGGATCGGTGATGCTCGATACGCCCAGTGCGGTCTCGGTTCCGCCGGAGTTGATCCTGCCGGACGACTGGAAGGACGGCGATCCCTTCTCGCTCGATTGCTCGGCCAGCCACGATGTGTCGCAGACCGTCCTGTTCCCCTTCGTCGAAAGCCAGAGCGGCGGGATCGAGGACCTGCGGCTAACCCGCGTGGAGCGCGCCGACGGCACGTACACCTATGCCGGCACCTATACCGCGCTGGGCCTGCGCGGCGTGCGGCAGGAGATGCTCGAAACCGACGACTTCCATCGCTTTGCGATGCGCCCGGTCACCGGCGACCTCGCTGACGGTAAAGGTATGGCGCTGTTCCCGCGTCAGATCGGAGGGCGTTACATGGCAATCGGACGGCAGGACAGCGAGAACCTCTGGCTGTTTGCTTCAAACGACCGGTTCCACTGGGTCGGCGGCAGAAAGATTCTCGAGCCGGTCGAGTCGTGGGAATTTATCCAGCTCGGCAATTGCGGCTCGCCCATCGAGATCGATGAAGGGTGGCTGCTACTCACCCACGGGGTGGGGGAGGTCCGCAACTATAGCATCGGCGCGGCGCTACTCGACCGCAACGACCCTTCGAAGGTTCTTGGGCGCCTCGCCAGTCCGCTCATCGAGCCTAGCCTGGACGACCGCGATGGCTATGTACCCAACGTCGTCTATAGCTGCGGCGGATTGGTGCGCGGTCGGTCGCTACTCCTGCCCTACGGCGTCGCCGACAACTATACGCGCTTCGCGACCGTTTCGATCGACGCGCTGGTCAGCGCAATGACGTGACGTCTCAATGGCCGGCATTTAGGGCGCGGTAGCGTCGAAAGTCCACTAGGCAGGCAGGCGCAGCCAATGTGGTTGCGATTGTGCACGCGTCTGAAAGGGTGGTTCTTCTTTTTATGAATGCGTGCTCGATCAGTGGTAATCGCCAACCAGACGAGAAACGCGATTACTCAGCGCGTTTCGATGTGCGGGACCCTTGGCCCGATCATTATGGTTAACGCGATCGTAACGCATCCGGCGTAACCAAGGACTGCGGGGCGCTCTTACAGTCTTTGCGGATCATTCCAGTGCTACAGATGTCCCGGTCCCACTGATGTCTTGAAGGAAGCTATAGTGACGAGCGTCGGGGCTGCAGATATCATGGCTATCCGCAATGCAGGGGGCCGGTGAGAGAATGTTCGAAAACGTACGCTAAGCATCCCGACCGTTCCGATGGAGGCGGAGCGGCCTGAACCGCTCGCGGGGCTTGTCCATCTCGCTCCACAGATAGTCGCCAGTGAGGCCGATATGCTCCCAGCCCAATGGCGCGACATGGGCAAGCAGTTCGTCCAGCACCTCGACACCGCTGGCGCGCAAATGCCGGACGGCGCGGTCGAGATAGACGGTGTTCCAGAGCGTGACGGCCGCGGTGAGCAGGGTCAGGCCAGAGGCACGATGGCGCTGGTTCTCGAAGGTGCGGTCGCGCAGTTCGCCGAGGCGGTTGAAGAAGATGGCGCGGGCGAGCGCGTTGCGGGCCTCACCCTTGTTGAGGATGCTGCCGGTGCGACGCCGCTGTTCGGGATCGTCGAACCAGTCGAGCATGAACAGTGTGCGCTCAATCCGCCCGATCTCACGCAGCGCGCGGGCGACGGGGTTTTGACGCGGGAAACCCGCCAGCTTGCGCAGCATGACCGAGGCACTGACGGTGCCGGCGCGGATCGAGGCGGCGAGCCGCAGCGTCTCGTCCCAATCCTCTTCGATCGCGCGCACGTTGACCGGGCCCGCGACAAGTTGGCGCAGCGTCGGCCAAGGATCGAGCGACGACAGGCTATACAGGCGGCGTTCGTTGAGGTCGCGAATACGCGGTGCGAAGCGGAAGCCGAGCAGATGGCACAAGCCGAAGACATGATCGACCGCCCCGGCGGTATCGGTCGCATGTTCGCGGATCACCAGTTCACTCTCATGATCGAGCAGGCCGTCGAGGACATGCGCGGCCTCGCCAGCATTGGCGGCTATGACCTTGGTATGGAACGGCGTGAAGCGGTCGGTGACGTGGGTGTAGAACAGCACGCCGGGTTCGCTGCCGTAGCGGGCGTTGCGATCGGCGCGCGCCTCGCCCTGACCGCCGGCGCGGAAGAACTGCCCGTCCGAGGACGATGTGTCGCCCGGTCCCCAGACCTGGGCGAGCGGATGCGCGGTGTGGCAGTCTACGATCGCCGCCAGCGCCGACAGGTACGTTTCATCGCGCACATGCCATTCCGCAGTCCAGCGCAGGCGTGACAATGTCAGCCCACGCGAGCTTTCCGCCATGCGCCCGAGGCCGAGATTGGTCGCATCGGCGAGGATCGACCCCATCAGCGCGGACTGGTCAGAGGCCGGCTCGCCACTGCGGGCATGAACGAAACGGTCGGCAAAGCCCGACCACGCGGCGACCTCAACCAGCAGGTCCGTAATGCGGACACGCGGCAGCATCGCGTAGAGCCGGGCCTTCAGCGCCTCGGCATCGTCGGACGGAGATCGCCGGATCGGCGAGATCAACAACTGCCCGCGCTCGATCGTTACGTCGACCAGTTCGCCGGCCGCGGCTGCGCGCTCCACCTCGGTCATGCGCTGGGTCAGCATCGCGCGCCGTTCCTCATACCATTGAGAAAAACGGGACGGCACGGCGAGGCGCAGATCGCTATCGGTGCGCATCGTCTCAAAGGCGGGCACCGGCAGCAGGTAATCGTCCAGCGTGCGATAGGCGCGGCTGCCATCTACCCAGATGCTGCCTGATCCGAGCCGTTCGCGCAGGTGGACGATCACCGCGATCTCATAGGCGCGGCGGTCGATTGTCCCTTCGGCCGGCTGCACGACCTTGTGCCAGCGTGGCTTGATGAAGCTGGTCGGCACACGCTTCGGCAGGACCGATCGGCCGTCGCGGTACATCGTTCGCAGCGCCTCGATCGCGCCGAGCAGCGGATCGCCCGATCTCGCGGTCCGGAAGGTGAAGGCGGCGAGGAAGGTCGGGGCGAACCGCCGCACGGCAGGGTAGCGTTCGACCACTTCCTCCAGACCGTCATCGGCCGCACGCGTCAGATCCTCGGCGAAGCGGATGCTGCGTTCGAGCTGATCCCAGCCCACCCGGTCATCGATCGTGCGAAAGGCGTCGCGTCCGCTCGCGCGTGCATCGACCAGCAAGCGGCCGAGCCGGACATGAAAGCGCGCCGTGTCTTTCAGCATCCGTGCCTGCCCGAGCAGCCGGTCGGACCGGGTACGGTCGGCGCGGCGGAACAGCGCCCCCACCATCTTCTCGACCATGACCAAGGCGGCATCGGTCAGCGCCGCCTCCATCTCGATCATGGAGGCGACCAGCATCGCGAGTCGGCGCGGGCGTTCGAGACGCCGGAGGTGTTGCGCAGTGACGATGCCGGCGGTCCGGGCGATGACGGCATAGCGGGCGGCATGGATACGTCGTGCCCGATCGGTTGCGATCCCGATGCCGCGCACCGCGTCGAGCCGTTCGACGATCCCCTTCAGGTTCGACGCCGATGGCGCTTCCGGCCATTCGCGTAGCCATCCCAGACGGGTGCGACCATTGTCATCGGATGCGATCAGGCGTTCGAGTGCCGCTTCCTGATCGGCCGAGCAATCGCGGATCAGTCCGGCATGGGCGGCCTTGCGTGCATGGGCCCGCACGATGAGGGCGAGCCGTTCCAGCGTCGATGCCGCAGGCAGAACAATCCGGTCGAGCCGCAGGCGATTGACCATGCCGGCGACGATCGCCTCGCCCCGATCGGTCGAGGTGGCGATCTCTGATCCCAGTGCCAGCGTCGATCGTACGTCGATCCGGTCAAAGGCGCGCAGACCAAGATACGCTTCGATCTCGGCGCGATGCTCGCGCAGCGTCGTCGCACGGGCAGAATAGTCGGCGAAGTCGTCGATCCGGCAACCGATCTGGTCGGCGAGCAGCGACAGCATGAGGGCGGGCACTGCTTCACTCGGCAGCAGCGCACGCCCCGGATGACGCAGGTAGCAGAGCTGCACGGCATAGCCGAGCCGGTTCGCTCTGCGCCGACGACGCGCTACCTGCGCGAGGTCATCGGGGCCGAGAGTGAAGAGCCGCTCGATCGTCGCGCTGTCAGAAGGCGGATCGAAGATCACAGCGCGCTGCGCAGGCGATAATATTGTTCTGGACGGCATCGGCTTCCTGTTTGTCACGCAACAGGGATGTGGCCCTGTTCATGGAGCATAGACGAGGAGACGGGTTATGTGACATTATGCAGATTGATCGACGGGCAATGCCGCTCCGTCACGCAGACGGACGTATATGTGACAACGCAGCTCGGTTACGCGCGAGTGTCCAAGGCGGATGGCAGCCAGGTTCACGACCTTCAGCACGACGCGCTGGTCGCGGCCGGCGTCGATCCCGAGCATATCTATGAGGATGCCGCGTCGGGCCGGCTCGACAAGCGGCCGGGGCTGGATGCCTGCCTGAAGGCACTGCGCCGTGATGACACGCTGGTCATATGGAAGCTCGACCGCCTCGGTCGCGACCTGCGCCACCTCGTTAACACAGTCGGCGACCTGACCAAGCGTGGCATCGGCCTCAAGGTGCTGGCCGGCGAAGGCGCGTCGATCGACACCACCACCGCCAACGGTCGGTTGATCTTTGCGATTTTTGCCGGCCTCGCCGAGTTTGAGCGCGAGTTGATCGTCGAGCGCACCCGCGCCGGTCTGGAATCGGCACGTGCGCGCGGCCGACATGGCGGTCGCCCGTTCAAGATGACGCCCGCCAAACTGCGGCTTGCCCAG
>LSHP01000066.1 GCA_001555775.1 Acidovorax delafieldii
ACGGCGTCGGCGACCTCATGCCTTGGATCGACGTGACCTGAAAACATCGCTTACGCATTTGAGGGCCGTCGTCCAATTCAATTCGCTGCAGAACTATTCCTGCTGCTCATCGATATCTGGCGGCAGCACGACGCCATCGGCAGCCCGACGGCCGCTCAAAAATATCATGGTAATTCATCGGGTTGATTACGCTCTCAGCGCCCGTTCTACCGCCTCAAGGCTGTCATTCAGCCCGAGCGGGTGCTCGGCATCCGTGAAGTCGACAATTCTACCCCAGTGCCGGGCGACATCATCGAGCGTGAACGCCCTGTCCGCTCCGAAGGCGTGCCCAAGCGCGCGCTCCCACCTAAGCTTGGCGATATAGCCGGCTCCAACTTCAAAAAGCCCTTTGGTTTCGCTGCAATTCTCGTGCGCAAGCCAACCGACCAATGGACTGATCGCTTCCGCTCTGAGATTGGCGAGAAACTCTTGTGGAAAGGCAGTCGCGGTCATACGCGATGCGGCGATTGGGGCGATCGTATTAACCTGGATGTTTCTGGACCGCCCCTCCTCCGCCAGCGCGTTCGCAAGCCCCAATATTCCGAGCTTGGCTGCGGCATAGTTGGCCTGACCGAAGTTGCCGTAGATTGCGGCTGCAGACGTGGTCATGACGATGCGGCCATAGCCCTTGTCGCGCAGTATCGGCCATGCTGCCTGCGTCACTGCCCGCGTCCCATTCAGATGGACCCGCTGAAGCAGTGTCCAGTCTTCGTCGGTCATTTTGTGGAAGCTCACATCGCGCAGGATGCCGGCATTGTTGATGACGACGTCAACGGTTCCGAAGTTGTCAACCGCGGCTTGGATGATCAGCGCGCCCTCCTCGACCGACGCATAATTTGCCACCGCCTGACCGCCCGTGGCTCGAATTTCGTCGACCACATTGTCAGCGGCTGTGGAGCAGCTGCCGCTCCCTTTCTCGTCGCCACCCAGATCATTCACCACCACCTTGGCTCCGCGCCCGCCAAACATCAGCGCGTACTGGCGCCCAAGTCCGCCTCCGGCTCCGGTCACAACCACTACCCTGCCATCGAAACGAAGCTCTTCGTCCATCGCTTGTCTGCCTCTTTTACCTGAGCGACGCATCTGCGCATTTGATCCTGTGCGAGTCAGGCACGCGGCTCCATTTCCGTCGACGCTGTCGTTTTCGTCTGAGCCTTACCGAAAGGCTTGAATGCCGGTCAGGGCGCGCGAAACAACAAGCTTTTGAATCTCCGTCGTGCCATCGGGGATGGGGCAAATGATCGCCTCACGCACCAGCCGCTCAACGATGAATTCGCGGGTGACGCCGTTGCCGCCATGGATCTGAAGCGCATCGCGCGTCGCTTCGATCGCCATTTCGGTGGCGTACCACTTGGCCATCGAGCATTCCGTCTCTGCGCGCGTGCCCGCCTGGACGAGGGATATTGCCCGGTGCGTCAACAGACGGGCTGCGTCGATCTTGGTCGCCATGATGGCGATCTTGTCGGCGATCAGCTGATGGCCGGCGATCTTCTTGCCATGCTGCGCGCGATCGCGAGCGTACGCGATCGCCTCATCCATTGCTCGCCGTGCGATGCCGATACTCCACATCGCCATATGGCAGCGGGCAATCTCGAACACTTGCAACGTATTGCGCAATCCATCGCCGACCCGGCCGATCGTGTTTGCCACCGGTACGCGGCAATCGGACAGGAATATCTGTGCAGTCGATTGGCCGTTGAGCGCCATCTTCTGGATATCGCGCACCTCATACTCACTCTCGTCACGATCGACCAGGATGTGAGTGACTTCATTTTCGCCAGTCTTGCACGTACAGATGAAGATGTCCGAGTAGGCTCCGTTGGTGATCCAGGTCTTTTCGCCATTGATGACCCAGAAATCGCCGTCTCGTACGGCGCGTGTCTTGATGGCGGCGACGTCCGAGCCGACATCGGGCTCCGAGATGCCGAGCGAAACGAACTTCTCGGCCGCGACGAGGTCGGCAAGATAGCGTTGCTTGATCGTCTCCGGGGCGAAGCGGCGGATGAGTTCTGCGCCAACCGCGTTGATGAAGCCGGGTATGGCCACATCGAGCGAGGAATAGGCGATCTCCTCGAAAATGAGCAGATGAGTGAGCCATCCCATATCAAGCCCGCCCCATTGCTCCTGATGCGGTGCGGTAATATGGCCATAGCCGGTCAGTGCTTGAGTCCATTCCTTCATGAGCGGTTTGGGGATGAATCGCTCCCCATGCCGGCGGATTTCCGGCTCAAGCTTGTTGTCGAGAAAGCGGCGGACGGTTTCCACCGCCATGCGTTGTTCATCGGACAGCTCAAAGTTCATATCGTGACCCCGTGTTTCCCTAGGCGCGCTCTGACAACTACCGGCCCAGGATCGTGACGGCGACCACCGCCTCTTCCACCCCGATGACACCTCCGCCGTTCTGCGCGATCGCGAACCGGGCATTCGGAACCTGTCGATCTTCCGCCTCGCCGCGCAATTGCAGCGCAAGCTCGTAGATTTGGCCGAGCCCGGTGGCGCCGATCGGATGTCCCTTGCATTCAAGCCCGCCCGACGTGTTTACCGGAATACGCCCACCCAGCGCCGTCTCACCGCGCTCTGCCGCGAGTCCGCCCTCGCCAGGCGGCGTCAGGCCGAGCGCCTCGATTTCAATGATCTCGCCAACCGCCGTGGCGTCATGCACCTCCGCGACGCCAATATCTTCTGGCCCCACGCCGGCCATCGCATAGGCCCGGTTCGCCGCAAGGCGGCTGACATGGTGGTCATAATCAAAGGGATCGCGCGCGGCGCCGGTTTGCAGCACAGACGCCAGGATTCTTAGCGCCCTGTCCGGGGCTGCCGACAGTTTGCGCCGACCGGCTTCGCTGCAGATGATCGCAGCGGCGGCGCCGTCGCTGATCGGGGAGCACATCGGCAGTGTGAACGGGTAAACGATCGGAGGCGCAGCGAGTACACTTTCGACGGTATATGGGAGGCGATACTGGGCAAGCAGATTGCGCGTCGAATGCATGTGATTTTTCGCCGAGACGGCCGCGATTTGCGCTTGCGTCGAGCCGTAGGTCTTCATGTGCGCGCGTGCCATCGCGGCGTATACATCCATGAAAACGCTGTAAGGCTGACTCGATGTCGTTCCTTCCGGAACATCGACGCCATTGCCCATGGCCAGCAGCTGCGCGCGGCCCGACTCGGTTTCATGCACGTCCCAAGCGCCATCGAATGCACTGAACATGAGCGCCTTGTCGGGCGAGTACATCTTCTCCGCGCCGAGCGCGAGTACGACATCCGCTGCCCCCGATCGAACATAGGCGGCGGCCATGTGCAAGGCCGTGGAAGCCGTCGCACATGCGTTTTCGACATTCACCACGGGAACGCTTGAGATGCCCATCGCTCGCGCCACGATTTCGCCGCGGATCATGTCCTGGCCCTCCATATGCCCCTGGACGCAATTGCCGAAGAAGATGGCTTCGACATCGCCGGCGGTGCATCCTGCGTCGGAAAAGGCCTGCGACGAAGCTTCGGCGCAGAGCATTTTCAGGCTCTTGTCGAACTGTTTTCCGAACGGGGTCATCCCAACCCCCATGACGAATATGTCGGTCATTCGTTGATCCATTCTTCCAATGTGTTCCGCATCCGATCAGGTCTCACCGGTCGGAAAAATCGGGCTTCCGCTTCTCCCGGAATGCCGCCAGTCCTTCGACAATGTCGTTGGACAAGGCGTAAGCAGCCATGGTTTCGAGTTCCTGACGCAGCCCGACTTCGAGCGAGCTATCCTGCGCAGCGCGGACTAGCTGCTTCATGTAGGCGAGCCCTGGCCGGCTCTTTTCTGCAAGAGATTCTACCAGCGCTTGCGCTGCCGCAATGAGATCCTCGGGAGCAACCAGTTGGGTCACGAGTCCGGCTTCCTTCATCTCGGCAGCCGAGATGGTCCCGCCGGTCATCATCAGATGTTTCGCACGCGCTTCGCCGATCTTCCTAGGGAGTCGAACCGACCCTCCACCGCCGGGCAACAGGCCGTAATTTGCATGGGCGTCGCCAAATCTGGCCGGGTGCGCGGCAATGACGAGATCACAGCACAACACCAGTTCCAAGCCGCCGGCGAGCGTAAGGCCGTTGACCGCCGCAATTATCGGAAGGCGCGACGTCTCGATCCTGTTAAAAGCCTGACCGAGCGGCGGCAGAAACAGATTTAAGCGTTCGGCGAGAGTTTGTCCGCCTGTTCCATCGCCAATTGCGAGCAGATCCGCGCCAGCGCAAAACGCCCGTCCGGCGCCGGTAAGAATGCAAGCGCGCACCGTCGCATCTGCTTCCGCTGCCTCGATCGCTGCGGCGAGTTCCTCGGCCAAAGCCAACGACAGACTGTTCAACGCTGCCGGCCGGTTGAGGGTCACCCAAAGCGCTGGGCCGCGTTGCTCAACCAGGATGTATTCATAGTCCATTGCAGTCTCCCGCGCGCCGGCAGGCGGTCACCGGAATAGAGGATGTGGCTAGGATGGCTGCGTCGGTCATGCCCCCGAAATGCGCCGGTCCTGGCCCGCCCAATAGGGCTCTCGAAGCTTTGAACGAAGCACCTTTCCGACATTGCTCAACGGCAGTGGCTCGGCGGTAAAAACGACCTTGCTTGGCTTTTTTGCGGAGCCCAGACGCTGGCGCACCAAATCTATTATCTCGGTCTCCGTGATTTGTGCTCCGGGCTTGACACGCACCATTGCAAGCGGCGTTTCACCCCATTTTTCATGGGGCACGCCAAAGACCGCGACCTCGAGTACACCGGGATGGTCGGCAATTACGTTTTCGATTTCGGTGGGATAGATATTGAAGCCGCCTGACACGATCATGTCGTTGTTGCGATCGAGCAGATACAAAAATCCGTTTGTGTCGATCATGCCGACATCGCCGGTTTTGACCCAGCCATCTTCCATGCGCCGGGCGGTTTCCTCCGGATCGTTCCAGAATTCCTCCATCTGGCCATTTTCGAACCGTGCGACGATCTCGCCGGGCTCGTTTGGTCCCAGCACCTTTCCGTCCTCGTTACGGATTTCGATATCGGCGCCACTCATGGGACGTCCGACCGCCCGAATTGGGGCAGAACCTTCAAATTCGCCGAACCACTCGTTGGGCCCCATAGACGCGATGGGCAGGATTTCGGTCTGTCCATAGCCCGAATGAAGAACATGATTCCCGAATATCTGGCACGACTTGCGAAGCGTCGGCTCGGAGATCGGCGCTGAAGCACTCAGCAGAAACTTCAAATTCGGAAAGTGGCGGCCATATGCCCCGTCGTGATGCACTATGGCATTGAGCATGGTGGGGGCTACAAAGGCATGGCTGATCCGTTCCTGCTCGAGAGTGTCAAGAAAGGACGCTGGATCGAAGCCGTCCATCATCACGTTGCGGGCGCCGCAATACCAGGCCGGCACGAACAGGAAGCCCGATGCATGGGACAACGGGCCGACATGCAGAATGGCATCCCCTGGGGCCACTTGGGGGCCGATGCTGAAAAATGCGGCGGAGATCGTCATCCATGAACGGTGCCGATAGGCAACGCCCTTGGGTTTGCCCGTCGTGCCGCCGGTGTGGCGGATGACACAATAGTCCTCCGGCGCGACGACGGGATCAGGATCCCGGTCCGAGGCTGTCGCCAACCAATTCTCATAGTTGTGATCGCGGATAATGATCCGCTCAAGCGTCGGAGCTTGGGCATCCAGCCCCGCCAACTCCGAAGCCAATGCCTCATCGACCAGCGCCAACCGAGATCCGGTACTCGCGATCATATGGGCGTGCGCTTCACATCGGTTGCGCGCATAGAGAGGAACACGCGTATAGTTTCCAATGGCAGCCGCCAGTATGATGTCGGCGGCCTCGATGGAGTTCTTCTCCAGCGTAGCAATCCGGTCACCCGGTTGAAGGCCGCACTCCGCAAGAGCATTTGCGAGCTTCACGCCGCGCAACCAGGCTTCCGAGAAAGTCAACCGCCTGTGGCCGTGAACGAGAGCCTCTTGCTGGGCGAAATAACGTGCGGCGCGACGTATTTGCGTACGGACGTCCATCAGCCGCGCTCCTCTAAGGCGCTCGCCCACAATGGCGCAGTCGACACATAATAAACTGACATGCGATAGGCCTCTCCGGACTTCTTTTCGTAAGCATCTGTGTCTGCAGCATTGATCCAATCGTCCAATTCAATATTCTGCGATGCTATTCTTGCTGCTCATATTATCGTGCCGGATCATGTCGGCGGCTTTCTCGCCGATCATGATGCAGGTTGCATTGGTGTTGCCGTTGACGACTGATGGCATGATCGAGGCATCGGCCACGCGGATATTTGCGAGGCCGTGAACGCGCAGGCGGTTGTCGACCACCGCCATCTCGTCGGTGCCCATCTTGCATGTTCCCACCGGATGATAAGCATGATTGGCTTCTGCCCGGATATAGGCGTCGATCTCTTCATCAGTTTCAAGGTAGCGGTCAGGATAGAGAGGCCGTTTCATCATCGCCTTCATGCGATCCGAATGCAGGATCTCCTGCACGACACGGAAGGCATTGCGCAACGTCTTGAGGTCGTCGGGATGACTCAAGAGATTGAGGTCCATCTTGGGATCGGATTCGGGGTTTGAGTCATGTAAGGCAACCCAGCCGCGGCTCTTTGGGCGCCCAATATTGAGAATGATCGTATAGCCCCATTTCGTCATCAGCTTGTAGTCGCGCGCATGGTCGCGATAGGCGAGCGGCACGACATGGACCTGGCAGTCCGCCCGGTTCTGCCCCGGCGCGGATCGCAAGAAACCGCCTGCAGCCGTGGGCGGCGATGCCAGCCAGCTTTTCCTTTGCGTGAGATACTGGAATAGGTCTCGCACGGTCTTGAGCGCGCCAACGACATTGAGTGCGATCCCGAGCCGCTTCTTCGACTGGTAAACCAGCATCAGGTCAGGATGGTCGTGAAGATTCTGGCCGACACCGGGAATATCATGAATCACTTCGATTCCATGCTTCTCCAACTCATCACGCGGTCCGATACCGGAAAGCATCAACAGTTGGGGCGAATTATAGGCGCCGGCGCTGACAATGACTTCCTTTTCGCACGGGATCGTCTTCAACTGCCCGTCCTGGGAATACTCGACTGCCACCGCGCGGTTGCCCTCAAACCTGATACGATGGACGCGGGCATGTACTTCGACGCGGAGGTTGCCGCGCCTGCCCATCACCGGATCAAGGTAACACGCCTTCACGCTGGCGCGCTTCCCGTCCTTCACGGTAAACTGATAGATGCCGACACCTTCCTGGCTGGCACCATTGAAGTCCGGATTGGCTTGATGGTCCAGTCCAGTCGCCGCCTCGATGAAAGCATCATAGACATCGAATTCGCGCTTGCCGTTGGATACGTGAAGCGGTCCCGACGAGCCGTGAAACTCATCCTCACCGCGCTCATTATTCTCAGCCTTGCGGAAATAGGACAGGACATCGTTGTAACCCCAGCCGTCGTTGCCGAGTTCGGCCCAGTGGTCGAAATCCGACCGGTCGCCGCGGATATAGACCATCCCGTTCATACCGCTCGATCCACCCAGCATCTTCCCGCGCGGATTGTAGAGGCGGCGGTCGTTGAGCGCCTTTGAAGGGTCGGTGTTGAACCGCCAGTTGAGCGTATTGATCCGATAGTCTTGGATCAGCGCCGCAAAAGCGCCGGGCGTGGACACAAGCGGCGAGGTGCCTGGGCCGCCTGCCTCGAGCAGGCAAACGGTGACATCGGGGTCCTCGGACAACCGGCTGGCGATAACGCCGCCCGACGACCCACCTCCAATAATTACATAGTCAGCCATTTGCTTCCCTTGTCATTCGACCCATGCTGGCGACCCGGCGTCATGCAACATGCCAGCATCAACCGCCGCAGCCACGTCAGAGGATCTTTTCGAAGATGTTGAGTAGTCCTTCGGTCTTGCTCGAATAGGGTGGCAGAAGTTGACCAAGCAGGCTGAGTTTCGGCTGAGAGAACACCGGCTTGTAATGAGTGAAGCGCTCGAAACTGGCGACGCCGGTATAGGCACCGATGCCGCTCTGTCCGATGCCACCGAAAGGCAGCCGGCGCTGGAAGACGTGCATGACCGTGCCGTTGAGAGTCACGCCGCCAGCGTGCGTTTCGGAAATGATCTTGCGCCGTTCCTCACTTTCGTCGCCAAAATAATAGAGCGCCAGCGGGCGCTCATGCCGGTTTACGTAGCGAATGAGCTCGTCTTCGGAGCGATATGGCATGATCGGCAGGATCGGTCCGAAAATCTCCTCCTGCATCATCGCCATGTCATCGGTAACGTCGAGAACCGCCAACGGCACGATCCGATGCCGTTCAGGAAGCGTTCCATCGCCGTTGTCCGAGAGGTTGAGCACCGTCGCGCCCTTGGCTTCGGCATCATCGAGCAAACCTTGGAGCCGCGCGAACTGTCGGTCATTGATGATACTGGTGAAATCGGGGTTGCTTGCCGCGTTGGGGTAGCATTTGGCAACCTGAGCGCGGAGTGCGGCGACGAAGCTTTCCATCTGATCGACATGGACGAAGGCATAGTCAGCGGCGATGCAGGTCTGGCCGGCGTTGAGCAGCTTGCCGAACACTAAGCTTTCACAGACTTGTGCAAGCGATGCACCCTTGCCCACGATGGCAGGGCATTTGCCGCCAAGTTCCAGAGTAACAGGTGTAAGGTTGGCAGCCGCCGCTTCATAGACTTTGCGGCCAACCGCGGGTGAACCGGTGAAGAGAATATGGTCGAAAGGTAGGGCCGTCATCGCCTGTGCCATGTCGGGCCCGCCCTGGACAATCGCGAATTCCTCTTCGGCGAAATACCGGCGCACAAGCCGCTCGCTGGCTTCGGCGGCGTTGGCGGAAACTTCGCTCGGCTTTGCGATCACGCGGTTGCCGGCCGCCAATGCACCGGCCGCGCCAACGAATATGGTGCCGAGCGGATAGTTCCACGTGCCGAGAACGCCCACCACACCTAGGGGCTGGGGGACCAGGCGCGATGAACCGGGAAGGCCGAAGATGTCAGTCTTCACCCGCCGCGGCCTCAGCCACGTCTTCAGATTGCGGCGCGCAAATTTAATTTCCGATATGCCAAGCATCAGGTCGAGCAGGATAGTCTCGTAGCGGGATCGAATGCCGAAATCGGCGGCAACGGCATCGACCAATTCGTCTCTGTGCTGCTCAAATATCCGGCCAAGGCGCCCGAGCAGGTCCATGCGTTCTTCGTAGCTGCGCGAAACCTGCTCACGCGTCCCTTCGCGTTGGGTCGCGAAAATTCGTTCCAGCTCAGTTCTGTTCCGAGACGCATCCACGTTAAATCGTCCGGAGGCGCGCTGGCCGCTCGGCGCTGCTCGCCTGGGCGGTGCTTTCAGCTGCGCCGATCTCAGTGATCACAGCGCGCTCGATTCTGTACGCCGTGCCGATGAATGAGGGACCGTTGCCGGTGGAACGCATAATGGATGCTCCTCGGTCTGAAAGTCAGGTCGAAAAAATCGGGGGCAGCGGGCGGGAGAGGATGCCCGCCGCCCCCGTCGCAGCAGCGATCAGAACTTGACTGTCGCTTCGACGCCATAAGTGCGCGGCATGCCGCGGTTCAGATAATCGTAGCCGAACACGTTGATGTTGAGGCCGTAGGTGTAGTAATATTTGTCGAACAGATTCTTCGCCCACAAGCTAACCGACATATTGTCGTGCGCATAGGTTAATCGCGCATTGGCGAGCCAGTAGCCCGGATTTGCGCATGTAATCGCCTTACCCGCGAGCGTTATGTTCGATCCCGCTGGGGGTGTATCGCACGGTGTCTGCCCATAATTCTTGAACGGATCAAAATAGTACTTGCCCATGTAGGACGCATCACCGCGCAAGGTCAGCTTGTTGGTGCCGTCATCGATCATATCCCAGTCGAATCCGGCCTGGAACGTAACCTCCGGCGCGTTCGGGAAGGGATTGCCGTTGACGTTCAATGTCGGGCTGGCCGGGTTTGCCGGATCGATCACATTGCCTTTGTACTTGCTGTTGAGATAGCCCAGCGAAGCATCGAAACGCAACGTATCGGCCACCTGCCAGGCGAGTTCGGCCTCGCCACCGAACAGGCGACCATTGGCGCTGCGCGTGAAGGTTGTAGCGCCGACCACCTGCGTTACTTGGTGATTCGAATACTCGTAGTAGAAGCCCGCGAGGTTAAGTTGGACGCGGCGATCGAACAGCCGGGTTTTGAGCCCCGCCTCATATGCATTCACCTTTTCAGGCTGGATATAATAGACTTGATTGACGCCCTGATAGGCAAGCCCGTTGAAGCTGCCGCTGCGGTAACCGCGACTGTACTGGAGATAGCCCATGATATCATCGGCGAACTCATAGCTGACATTGATACGGCCGGTTAGCCTGTTTGCCTTTTCGCGCTGCTCAAGCGGCGCGAGATTGGGGTTGTATGGATTGCTGTAGGGGATCAGGTTGACAACCGGCGTCGTACCGTCGAGCGCATAGAGGAAAGTGCTGCCGTTAAGGTAATTGACCTTATCCTGGGTGTAGCGTGCACCCACCGCCACGGTCAGCCGCTCGGTCGCTTTCCAGGTTACGTCGCCGTAGATCGCCTTCGAGGGGCGCGACACGTCAAAACGCTGTTCGCCGAGGATCGGGGTGAACGGAGGCGCGCCTGCCCCGGCGCAGCCCGCCGAAAAGCTACCCCCCATGCCGCCATTGCCCGTATTATTGATCGCGATGTCGGTCTGGAGTGCAATCAGCGAGCGTGCATCAAGGAAGCCGTTGGGATTGATCTCGATCGCGTCGCAGAATCCGGCATCGCCAGGCCCCAACGCCGGATTGGCGGCAAAGGCTGGGATATAGCGGATCGCGTCGGGCGTTCCGATTGCGGCGTTATTGTAGCTGCCCGGAAGACCGGCGCCAAGCAGCAGCGGCCTCAGCGCCCCGAAAAAGTCCGGGTAGTTGACCGTCTTGACCTTGTCCCTGCCATAATAAAGGCCGGCAATGATATCGAGGCGGTCGTTCGAATAGCTGAAACGCAGGTCCTGGTTGAAATTCTTGCTCGTCGACGTGAGGCCGATCGAGCAGAGATCGGCTGGGCCGCCATCGCAATCATCAGGATTGTTGATATAGTCGCCGGTGTCGTAGCCGGTAATCGAGGTGACGGAGAATTGGTCGCTGACATCCCATTTGATGTTGAGGGCTATCCCTTTCGACTTGCTGATGTTCTTACCTACCCGATCAACTGCGACCTCATTGTCACGCAGCAACCGCCCGCCTAGGAAAGGTTGCGGATCGTAACGCGAATAGCCGAGCGCATCCTGCCCGCCCGCGAGTTGACCACCTGCATAGGGCGCGGTGCCCCATGGATCGTCCTTCGCGGCATAGAGCTTCAAATTGATGTCGAGATCGGGATCGGGCCGGAAGCGGATCGAGATGCGACCGCCGATCGTATCGGTGGTCCCTAGGTCGCGCTCATTCCCAGGCAGTACATTGCGCTGCCAACCATCCCCTTTTGCAAAAGTACCGGCGACGCGGACGCCCAAGATGTCGGGAACCAGCGTCGCTTCAGCGGCGCCCTGCACCGTGAAAGTGTCGTAATTGGCATAGCCGGCGGTCAGATAGCCATTGGCCTCTCCCAGATCCGGCTTGCGCGTGAAGAAGCTGATCGCGCCACCCGTGGTGTTGCGACCGTAGAGTGTTCCTTGCGGTCCGCGCAGTACCTCGACCCGGTCGATGTCATAGAGTTGCAGGCCATGGCTCGCCCGGAAGCTCTGATAGACTTCATCGACATAGACGCCAACCGGCGACGCAGTGGAGGCGGAAAATTCGTTCGCCACTGAAATCCCGCGCAGCGAGAAATTCGGTTGGGTGCGACCATAGGGAGTGGTGACTTGCAGGCTGGGGATCGCGCCCATCAAGTCTGAGGTCTCCGTGATGCCGCGCGTGCGCAGCGTCTCGCCGCCTATGGCGGAAACGGCGGCTGGAACATCCTGCAAATTCTGTTCGCGCTTCTGCGCCGTGACGACGATTGTCTCAAGGCCACCTTCCTGCGCCTCGGGCTTTTCGCCCTGCGATGCAGCGTCCTGGGCATGTGCCGGCACTGCAAGCGCACACGCGATCGATAGCGCGGTGGCACAAAGCAAATTTGTCCTAAAGGCTGTGACCATGACTGTCCTCCCCACGGCATTTTTTGATTTGGCGCCATTTGCCGCGCCTTGGGGCTCATCGTCCAATTCAATTTGTTGGCGAACTATTCCTCCCACTCATTGATTAAGGACTGATGAGCCTGCACCGCTGACGCTTCGTGGCGACGCAAATAACCCCATATATTTCATTGAATTAGTCACGCTGAGCGCGTCCATCGGGACGGATGCGCGCGTTCTGCTCGCCCCAATCGAGCCCTTCCAGACGATGTATCGGCGTAATTGGCGGTCCCGGCGGTTTCCCTTGTCGAGTTGCAAGGGGAATCAGCTATGATGAGATGTAGTGAGATACGGTTTCTTGGAGTTCATTCTACTATTCGCGGATGCATCTAAGTAGCTGATATTTCTAACAACTATGGCAGAAAACCGCGCCTCTAAATCGGCGGTTCTGACTTTTGAGGCTCATCGCGAAGCCGCCCGAAGGGGGCGTTGCCAATACGGCTGTCTCTGGTCGCTTGGTGGCAGGTGCTGGATGGGAGCGGAACAGCGCATGAATTGTGAGAACTCGATAGGATTCTTCTCGACATTCGACACTGCGGTTGCCGCGTCGATCACGTCGGCCCAGTCTTGGAGCATCCGCCTTCGCGGTGTGAGATAGAGCGCACTGTTGTAAGCGCCGCGCACCTCATCCTCGTCCTCGTGAGCGAGCGCCATCTCGATCCAATCCGGCTTGTAGCGTTCGGCTTCGTTCGCCCAGGTCGAGCCGAGCCCCCTAAACCCATGTACCGTCTGCCGATGGAGATACCCCATCCGATAACAGGCATAGATCATGGTGTTCTCGGAAATAGACTTTCCAGGCTTGGCTCCGGGAAAGAGGAACGCATCGTTCGTGTTAGCGTCCGCGCTCGTGGTGTAATTTTCGGTGGAGATTTAGGTGCTGCTGGTG
>LSHP01000067.1 GCA_001555775.1 Acidovorax delafieldii
GGGGTGGGCGCCGGAGCGGGCGCAGGGGCAGGCGCGGCAGCAGGCGCTTCACCCGGCTTGCCGACCAGCTTGCGGCGCTTGACCTCGACCACGACCTTGTTGGTGCGACCATGGCTGAACGTCTGCTTGACTTCGCCAGCCTCGACAGAACGCTTCAGCCCCAGCGGCTTGCGACCCAGTGTCGGCTTGTTTTCGGTATCTTCACTCATCGAACAGACTCAATCCTCAATAAATTCTCATATCGGGCGATGCATCAGGCATCGCCGGTCCGCACGGGGCATGTCCGCGCACGCCAGAGCGGGCTAGACTGGCTCGCCGGGGCCGGGCACGGCCCCCTCCCCTTTGAAATGCAGCAATCGGCCAAGAAACTGGTCAATGCGGGCGGCGGCGCGCTGATCGGTCAGCGCCACATGGACCGCGTTGTCGCGCCCCAATGCCACAGACAGGCGGGTGCGGTCTACAGGCAATACGGTTCCGCGCTGGCCGCTGCCTTCGGCATCGCTGCCGACGCGCCAGGCCTGGTCGAGCTTCGCATTGCCGTCGGGCGAGCTGTCGCTCGAATGCAGCAGCAGCCACACCTTGCCGCGCCGCGCCGCCTCGGCGATGCGGTCCGATCCGGTCAGCAGCGTGCCCGAGCGCGATTCCAGCCCCAGCCGGTCGAGCAGGGCGCGGGTGAGCGCTTCCTCGATCATGGCAGGAAGATCGTCGGGCACGGTGATCGGCCCGATCTTGAACGCACGCGCGAGGGCCGCCTTCATCCGGCCCTTGGCGATGGCCTCTTCGAGCTCGGGCCGGGTCACGCCGATCCACGCGCCGCGCCCGGGGGCACGCGCACGCACATCGGGAGCGACCTGGCCCTCGGGGCTGATTGCCAGCCGGATCAGCGCGCCACGCTCCGCCCGTTCGCCGCTGAGGATACAGCGGCGGATCGGGCCATCCGCCTTGTCGGCGGAAATGTCGGTGGCGTCGTCGGTTAGAAGATCACCGGCCGTGTCATTGGGAAGTTTCCGCATGCGCGTCCTCCCCGTCTGCACTCGCATCCTCGTCCTCGAACCAGTGCGCGCGTGCGGCCATGATGATCTCGTTGCCCTGCTCTTCGGTCAGGCCATAGGTGGCAAGCACGCCGCCCTTGTCCTCGGGCCGCTTGTTGGCGGGGGCCGAGTTGTCGCGGCGACGCTGCTCGGTGCGCTTTTTGGCGATCAGCTCGTCGGTGGCGAGATCGGCCAGATCGTCGAGCGTCTTGATGCCCGCCTTGCCCAGGGTCACCAGCATGGCTTCGGTGAGGTGCGGCAGCTCGGCCAGCGCATCCTCGACGCCCAGAGCGCGGCGTTCCTCGCGCGAGGCCTCTTCGCGGCGCTCGAGCGCTTCCTGCGCGCGGCTCTGCAGCTCTTCGGCCAGTTCCTCGTCAAAGCCCTCGATGCTCGAAAGCTCGTCGGGCGAGACATAGGCGACTTCCTCGAGCTCGCTGAAGCCTTCGGCGACCAGCAGCTGCGACAGCGTTTCGTCGACATCGAGTTCGTTCTGGAACATTTCCGAACGCTCGGTAAATTCCTTCTGGCGCTTCTCGCTCGATTCCGCCTCGGTCATGATGTCGATGGCAGAACCGGTGAGCTGGCTGGCCAGACGCACGTTCTGGCCGCGACGGCCGATGGCGAGCGACAGCTGATCGTCGGGAACGACGACCTCGATGCGGCTCTCTTCCTCATCGATCACCACGCGGCTGACCGTGGCCGGCTGCAGCGCGTTGACGACGAAGGTCGCGGTGTCTTCCGACCAGGGGATGATGTCGATCTTCTCGCCCTGCATTTCCTGGACGACGGCCTGCACGCGGCTGCCCTTCATGCCGACGCATGCGCCGACCGGATCGATCGAGCTGTCATAGCTGATCACGCCGATCTTGGCGCGGCTGCCCGGATCGCGCGCAGCGGCCTTGATCTGGATGATGCCGTCGTAGATTTCCGGCACTTCCAGCTCGAACAGCTTGCGCATGAAATCGGGATGCGCGCGGCTGAGGAAGATCTGCGGGCCACGGTTCTCGCGGCGGACGTTGAGGATGATCGCGCGGATGCGGTCGCCGACGCGGGCGACTTCGCGCGGAATCTGCTGTTCGCGGCGGATCACGCCTTCGGCGCGGCCCAGATTGACGATGACATGGCCGAATTCGACCGACTTGACGACGCCGGTGATGATCTCGCCGACGCGATCCTTGAACTCGTCAAACTGACGCTCGCGCTCGGCATCGCGGACCTTCTGGAAGATCACCTGCTTGGCGGCCTGCGCGTCGATGCGGCCCAGGTCCACAGCGGGGAGAGGGTCGACGATGAAGTCGCCGACGACCGCGCCCTTTTGCAGCTTCTGTGCCTGCTTGACATCGACCTGCTTGAAATAGTCCTCGACCGTCTCGACCACCTCGACGACGCGCCACAGGCGCAGGTCGCCGCTGACCGGATCGAGCTTGGCACGGATGTCGTTTTCCGCGCCATAGCGGGCCCGCGCCGCGCGCTGGATCGCCTCTTCCATCGCTTCGAGCACGATGGCCTTGTCGATCATCTTTTCGGTCGCCACCGAGTTGGCGATGGCGAGAAGTTCAGCCTTGTTGGCAGAAATGGCGCTGGCCATGATCAGTCTTCCTGTTCTTCGAGATCTGCGTTTTCGTCGATTTCTTCGATATCGTCCACACCGCTGGTGTCGAGCGGGCGGGTGGCGGCGATCAGCTTGTTGGTCAGCATCAGCTTCGCGCTGAGCACCTGGCCGAAGGGCACGGTGACATGGCCGACCTTCTTGTCGTTGACCGAGATCATCTCGCCCTCGAGCGAAAGCAGCTCGCCGGTCAGCTGCTTGCGGCCCTGTGCGGCTTCGGCGAGCACCAGCCGTGCTTCATGGCCCAGCCAGTTGCCGTAATCCTTGAGCCGGGTGAGCGGACGATCGATGCCGGGCGAGCTGACTTCCAGTCGATAGGCACCGGGCACCGGGTCCTTGCCGGCTTCTTCCAGCGCATCGAACACGTCCGAAATCCGGCGCGACAGGCTGGCGCAATCGTCGATGTTGAGCTGGCCGGTCTCGGGCCGTTCGGCCATGATCTGCAGCGTACGGTCATCGCCCGCACCGAACAGGTGCACGCGCACCAGATCGAAACCGAGCGCCTGGGCTTCGGGTTCGACAAGGGCAGCGACGGCGGCAAGATCGGTCAACGATAAGCTTTCTGATAGGTTGGTCTGTCGGCAGGGCAGCAAAAGCTCGTTCGTGCCGGCCCCGCGAGGCGCCGGCCCGTCAAGTCTCAGCAACCATGTCGGGATGGATCGCCATATAGGCGCATGGGCCGCGATAAGCAACCCATAACTGCCGCCTGCGCGCCAGCCCCAGCCGGTAACCCTATTGCTTAACCCGACCGTCCGTCACCGTCCCGCCGGGGGACGGGGCCATCGCACCGCTGGCGATTCGGCAGCCATTTGGTTAGCATCTCGTAAAGGCCGCATTGAGGTGGCGTTAACGCATTGCACGACGGGAGCAGCGAACCATGAAATGGCCCAAGGCACGGCAGGTGGCAGGCGGCGGCATGCTGGTCGGTATCGGTGCGCTCGTGGGAGCCATGATCACCAGCGCGCCCGGCGATGCCGCAATGCAGCCGGTCGCCAGGGCGGCGCTGCCCGGTACGCAGGCACAGGCGGCTGAGGCGGCCACGCCCGTGCTGGCCAAGGCCGATCCCGCCATCACGACGCCCGAGCAGGCGGGCTATGCGATCAAGAGCGTGATGACGATCGATGGTCCGCTGAGGCATGGCAATTATTACTGGGACGAAAGCAACGCTCCTGCGACCGGCCCGCTGCTGATCACCGTGGACCTCGCCGCGCAGACGCTTTCGGTGTTCCGCGACGGGCACGAGATCGGCGTCGCGGTGATCCTTTACGGTACCCCGGAAAAGCCGACACCGCTCGGGGCCTTCCCGATCACCCAGAAGGATGCCGATCACGTTTCCAACCTGTATGATGCGCCGATGCCATACATGATGCGGCTGACCAACGATGGTGTCGCGATCCATGGCAGCGATGTCGAATGGGGCTATGGCACACGCGGCTGCATCGGCGTGCCGACCGCCTTTGCCAAACTGCTGTTCGAACAGGTGAAGCTGGGCGATGTTGTCATCATCACCAACGGCCAGCGCATCAATGTCGGTGACGCTGTCGCCGGAGTCTGACGCGAAGCATCCGCTGGTCATTCGGTTCGTCGCTGGCTAGACACGGATGATGGATCGCCAGCACGCCAGCATTATCATCCAGCAGGCCATAACCGCGCTGCGCAGCGGCGATGCGACACGCGCGCGCGATCTGCTGACCAATGTCGTCAACGATCCGCCCCCGGGCGAGGTGCCGCCCTGGTTCCTGCTGGCCCAGGCCTGCCAGATGGCGGGCGACGCCGCCGGCCAGGGCGATGCGCTGGTCCAGCTTCTGGCAGAAGAGCCGCGACATCTGGGCGGTCTGCTGCTGATGGCGGGACACAAAGCGGCGCTTGGCGATTCGCGGGCGGCTTCGTCCTTCTACACCACGGCGCTGGCGGTGGCCGATCACGCGCCCGATCAGGTGCCACAGGCGATGATCCCGCTGCTGCAACAGGGCCAGCAATATCTGCAACAGGCGCAAGGCGAATATGCCGCGTTCCTGGCCGACCAGCTGGCAGGCAAGGGCATTGCCCCAGGTTCCGTATCACCGCGTGTCGACATGGCGCTCGATCTGCTGCTGGGGCGCAGGCAGGTCTATGTGCAGGAGCCGACCAGCTTCTATTTTCCCGGCCTGCCGCAGCGGCAATTCTACGAGGCGGCCGAATTCGACTGGGCGGCTGGCTTCGAAGCCCAGGCGGACTCCATGCGCGCGGAGCTCGAAGCGCTGCTCGAACGGCAGCCGGGCGATTTCAGCCCCTATGTCCAGACCCGTCCCGACCGGCCCGCCGCAGCCAATCCCTTGCGCGACGACCCCAGTTGGGGCGCGCATTATCTGTGGGAAAATGGCGTGCCCGTCCCCGACCATGCCGCCCAGGCGCCGGTGACCATGGCTGCGCTCGCGACGGCGCCGATGCCGGTGATTGCCGCGCGCTCGCCCATGGCGCTCTATTCGCTGCTGCGCCCGGGCACGCATATCCGTCCGCACAATGGCATGCTCAACACCCGGCTGATCTGTCACCTGCCGCTGATCACCAATGCCGATTGCGCGATCCGCGTCGGCAACGAGACGCGGACCTGGCAGCAGGGCAGGCTGCTGATCTTCGACGACAGCATCGAGCACGAGGCGTGGAACCGGGGTCAGGCGACGCGGATCATCCTGCTGTTCGAAATCTGGCGGCCCGAGATTTCGCGTGATGAGCGCAAAGCGCTGACCGCGATCTTCGAGGCGATCACTGCCTATGGCGGACTGCCACCCGACCAGGGATAACCCCTACGATTGCTGCGCAAAAAGCCCCGCATTGAATCCACTTGACCTGCCACGCTGTATTATGGCAGTGAAGCAGTGATGGCAGACAACTCCAAACCCGTTTACCTGAAGCTCCGCGACATCATCGCCGCCTCGATTCTCGACGGTGTATACGCGGAAGGCGATATGCTGCCTTCGGTTCGGGCGTTCGCTGCCGAGCAACAGGCCAATCCGCTGACGGTCGCCAAGGCGTACCAGATGTTCCAGGACCAGGGACTGGTCGAGGTCCAGCGCGGGGTGGGCATGTATGTCGCCGCAGGGGCCGTCGACAAGCTGCGCGCGATGGAGCGCGAGGATTTCCTCCAGCATGTCTGGCCGCCGGTGCTGCGCCAGATGCGGCGCATCGGCCTGTCGCCTGCCGCGTTGCTCGACGAAGAGAAAGCCTGAGCCTCAGGGGTTGAGGCCCCTCAGGGGTCTACCGCATCATCGGGCAGATCCTCGACACGCGGCAACCGGTCGGCCAGCGCAAGGTCGAACTGTTCCTTGTCCAGCCTTCCTTCCCATTTCGACACCACCACGGTCGCGACCGCATTGCCGATGAAGTTGGTGAGGCTGCGGCATTCGGACATGAACCGGTCGATCCCCAGGATCAGCGCCATGCCCGCGACCGGCACCGAGGGCACGATCGACAGCGTTGCCGCCAGCGTGATGAAGCCTGCTCCGGTAACGCCTGCCGCGCCCTTGGACGAGATCATCGCGACGCCCAGCAGCAGCAGTTGCTCGCCGATCGACAGCTCGACATTGCACGCCTGCGCGATGAACAGCGCGGCCAGCGTCATATAGATATTGGTGCCGTCGAGGTTGAAGCTGTAGCCGGTCGGCACGACCAGGCCCACGACCGTCTTCGGACAGCCCGCGCGCTCCATCTTCTCGATCAGCGAGGGCAGGGCGCTTTCGGAGGACGAGGTGCCCAGTACCAGCAGCAGTTCGGCGCGCAGATAGGCGACGAGCTTCAGGATCGAAAAGCCGCACAACCGCGCCACTGCACCCAGCACGACCAGCACGAACAGCAGCGAGGTAAGGTAGAAGGTCGCGACCAGCGCGGCGAGATTGGCGAGGGTGCCGATGCCATATTCGCCGATGGTGAAGGCCATCGCGCCGAACGCGCCGATGGGGGCCGCCTTCATCACGATGCCGACCAGCTTGAAGAACGCGGCCGAGGCATCCTCGAGCAGATCGAGCAGCCGCGCGCCCTTGTTCCCGATCATCGCGAGCGAGATGCCGAACAGGATCGACACGAACAGCACCTGGAGCAGGTTGCCGCTGCTCAGCGAGGCGAGAAACGTGTCGGGCACGATGCTGCTCAGGAAACCGGTGATGCTCGATTCCTGCGCCTTGGCGGTATATTCGCTGACCTTGCCGGTATCGAGCGTCGCCGGGTCGATGTTGAGCCCCGCGCCCGGCTGTACGACATTGGCGACGATCATCCCGACGATCAGGGCGAGCGTGGAGAAGGTCAGGAAATAGGCAAAGGCCTTGCCCGCGACGCGCCCCACGCTCGCCAGATCGCGCATGCCGGCAATGCCGGTGACGATGGTGAGGAAGATGACCGGCGCGATCACCATCTTGACCAGCTTGATGAACACATCGCCCAGCGGCTTCATCGCAGCCCCGGTCTCCGGCGCGAAATGCCCGAGCGCGACGCCCGCGACGATCGCCACCAGCACCTGCACATAAAGCTGCGCATACCAGCGGCGCGGGGTGCGGGTGGGGAGCGGCGAGGGCGGCGACAACGAAACCATCTGCGCGGCCTAACATCACCCGGCCGCGCGTCCAACGATTATGGTCGTGCGATCACCCGAACGGCGCGTCGATCGCGGGTTGCGGCTCGGTGAACCAGCGCGGGCCGTTGTCGGTCATGTAGAAATGGTCCTCCAGCCGGATGCCGAACCGGTCGGGGATGACGATCATCGGTTCGTTGGAGAAGCACATGCCGGTCGCCAGCGGGGTGGTGTCGCCGCGGACCAGATAGGCGGGTTCGTGGATCGACAGGCCGATGCCGTGGCCGGTGCGGTGGGGCAGGCCGGGCAGCGCGTAATCGGGGCCGAGCCCGGCGGCTTCGAGCACGCGGCGCGCGGCGGCATCGACGCTCTCGCAGGGCGCACCTGGCTGGGCGGCGTCGAAGGCAGCGGCCTGCGCCGCATATTCCAGGTCCCAGATGCGGCGCTGCTCGTCATTGGGCGTGCCGAAGACATAGCTGCGCGTGATGTCCGAATGATAGCCGTGCACCGTGGTGCCGGTATCGATCAGCACCATGTCGCCCTCATGCAGTTCGGGATCGCCGGGAAGCCCATGCGGAAACGCCGATCCGCGTCCGAACTGGACCATGCAGAACGTGTTGCCGGGACCGCCCATCGCGCGGTGCGCGTCACCGATAAAGCGGATGACTTCGCTCGCCTTGATGCCTTCGCGCAGGATCAGCGCAGCGCGGCGGTGCGCCTCGAGTGTCATCGACTTGGCCTGCTGCATCAGCGCGATCTCTGCAGCGGACTTGTGCATCCGGCAGCCGTCGATCGCCGGCGCGCCGCTGGTCAGCGCGAGGCCGGGCGCGCTCTTCGCGATGCGATCGACGAACAGGAAGGGCAGCGCGGGATCGATCGCCAGCGTGGTGGCATTCCAGGCGCGGCAGGCATCGGCGACCAGAGCCGTGGGCGATTCATCCTCCTGCCAAAGCCGGATTTCCAGCTCGCTTGCCAGTTCCGCCTGCAGCGACCCCAGCTCGAAATAGGGGGCGATCATGACGGGATCGCCGGTGACCGGAATCAGCAACGCCACCAGCCGTTCGGTGCCACCCCAGGGGACGCCCGCGAAATAGCGCAGGCTCGTGCCTGCGCCGA
Organism: Acidovorax delafieldii; assembly: GCA_001555775.1. Lineage (GTDB taxonomy): Bacteria > Pseudomonadota > Alphaproteobacteria > Sphingomonadales > Sphingomonadaceae > Blastomonas > Blastomonas delafieldii_A. The sequence goes on from LSHP01000067.1 coordinate 8,300, forward strand.
CGATCAGCGCATCGGCCCCGGACTCGCGGGTCAGCTTGCGCGCCCTTTCGATCCGCGCCAGCCTTTCCTCGCGCGAAATAGCCGGGGCGGCGTCCTGCCAGGGGCCAAGTTCGGCCAGCTGCTCGGTCGCGGTCGATCCGCCAATGCCTTTCATGTCGTTCCTCCAAAGCGCGCCGGGTCGAACGGCGCCAGATCGATTGCGGTCGGTTGTCCTGCCGCCAGTGCGCCAACCAGCTCTCCGGTAATCGCCGCCAGCGTCAGCCCCAGATGCTGATGGCCGAAGGCGTATAGCAGATTGCGCGCGCGCGCGCTGCGGCCGATAGCCGGCAGATAATCGGGCAGGGTCGGGCGTGCGCCCATCCAGGGCTCCCCTGGCAGGTCGAAGGGCAGGCCGAGCTCGGCGACATGGGCGCGCAGCCTCGCCCATTTGCTCGGATCGGGCGGCGCGGCACGCGCGGCAAATTCGACAAAGCTGGCGGCGCGCAAGCCGCCGGCAAAGCGGGTGACGATCATCGAGCGGTCCTCGAACGCGACCGGGGGCATGTCCTGCGGCCAGCGGCTCGTCGGTGACTGGATATGATAGCCGCGCTCGGCGATCAGCGGAATGCGCGCACCCATCGGTCGCAGAAGCTCGGCAGAGGCTGCCCCTGCGCAGAGCACGATATGGTCGGCGCGCAGTGTCTCGGCGCTCAGCCGGACGACCGCCTGGTCGCCCTCGAGCGCAATGCCATCAGCCTGGCCCTGCCGGATCGCGCCCCCGCCCTCGACCAGCGCAGAGCGCAGGGCATCGGCGAGCGCAGCGAGATCGGCGATCTGACCCGACCCAGCAAAGCGCACCGCGCCGGCTATCTGTGTTCCGCGCGCCAGGTCGCGAATCGCTGCCAGTTCGTCCGCGCGCGCATCGCGGACGCTGGCGGTGCCGATATCGGTACCGGTCCAGAAGGCGCGGCCCTTTGCCGCGCTCGCTTCGCTTTCCCAGGCGACGAAATGGCCATCCTCGCGCAGCAGGTGCGCGGTACCGGTGAGCCAGCTCGTGCGCTTCCATGCGGGCATCGCCTGGGCGAGAAGCGCCGAGAGCGCCGCCGTGCCGCTGGCAAAACGTGCGGGCGTGCTGGCACGCATCAGGCGCAGCGCAAAGGGACCCCAGGTGCCGATCTGTGCAGCGGGAAGCCCCAAGGCCCCGCGCGGATGCATTCTGCCCCAGGCGCTGCGGATCGTCGCCAGTGAGGCGAGCGGCTGGACCTGCTCGACCGCGATATGCCCGGCATTGCCCCAGGAGGCACCTTGCGGCTTTTCTTGCGGCTCCAACACTGTCACGATGCCGCCCGCGCGCTGCAGCTGCAGCGCCGCACAGAGGCCGACAAGGCCTCCGCCAATGACGAGAGCGGTCGCGCGCGAAGGATGGCTGCTGTTTTTCATCTTGCAGGTCCCATCCTATAATCGTATACGATTTTATCGCAACAGGGGATTTCCGCGACAATGACGGCTCACAAGACGCTTTGGCAGGGAGTGTATCCCGCCGCCACCACCCAGTTCACCGAAAGCCTCGCGATCGATCATGATGCGACGCAAAAGGTGCAATCGGCGCTGGTCGATGATGGCGTTGATGGCCTCATCATCCTGGGCACCTGCGGCGAGAACAATTCGCTCGAAGCCGACGAGAAGCTCGCCGTGCTCAAGGGCGCGGTCGAGGCGGTCGGCGGACGCGTTCCGCTGGTCGCGGGCGTGTCCGAATTCACCACCAGCCGCGCGATCGAATATGCCAGGGCCGCAGAAGCGATCGGCATGGATGCGCTGATGCTGCTGCCGTGCATGGTCTATGTGCCCAAGGTTGAAGAGCTGGAGGCGCATTTCCGCGCTGTGGCCGAGGCGACCAGCCTACCGATCATGCTCTACAACAACCCGCCCGCCTATCGCGTCAATGTCGATTTCGACACGCTTGCCCGGCTCGAGAACGTGCCCAATATCGTGGCGATCAAGGAAAGCGCGCCCGATCCGCGCCGCTTCACCGACCTGATCAACCGCTTCGGCGATCGCTACACGGTGATGGCGGGGCTCGACGATGTCGCGCTCGAAGGGCTGATGCTGGGCGCATCGGGCTGGGTCTCCGGCCTGACCAGCGCCTTCCCGCGCGAATCGGTGGCGCTGGTCGCGGCGCAGCGGCGCGGCGATTATGCCGAAGCGCTGCGCATCTATCGCTGGTTCATGCCGCTGCTGCATCTCGATGCCGAACACGACCTGGTCCAGTCTATCAAGCTCGCCGAACAGATCATGGGGCGCGGGTCGGAACGCGTGCGCATGCCGCGCATGCCGCTGACCGGTCAGCGCCGCGCCGACGTGATCGCCTGGGTCGAGCAATGCGCGGCGACCCGGCCCGTGCCCGATGTCGCGGCGGCTGCCTGATCGCGCATGCGGCACACGTTCTTCTGCATAGACGGCCATACGGCGGGCAATCCGGTTCGTCTGGTGGTCGGTGGCGCGCCGCTGGTGCGCGGGTCCTCGATGGCCGAGCGGCGGATGGATTTCATTGAGCGGTTCGACTGGATCCGCACCGGCCTGTGCTTCGAACCGCGCGGGCATGACATGATGTCGGGTGGGTTTCTCTACCC
>LSHP01000068.1 GCA_001555775.1 Acidovorax delafieldii
GGCTGGGGGGATCAGTGGGTGCGGGTTTCCGCGATCAGGAATTCGGCGTCTTCCAGCGCCGTGATCGTGATCTCAGGTTCGCGGGTGATCGCGGCAGCATCGCGTTCGCCGATCTCGACGCCGTTGACGCTCACGCTGCCTGCCGAGACCACCAGATAGGCGGCATAGGCCGGATCGATCCGGTGGGTGATGCTGTCGCCCTTGACCAAAGTGGCCCCGGACAGCCGCGCATCGGCCCGGATCATCAGCGCGCCCGCCAGGATGTCGTCATCGCGGCCGCTGGCGAGAACCTCCAGCTTGCCCGAACGCTCACCCTTGGGGAACTGCTTGGCATCCCAGCGCGGAGCACCGCCCGCTTCATCGGGGATGATCCAGATCTGGAACAGCCGGGTTTCCTCGTCCTCCAGGTTGAACTCGCTATGCGCCACACCGGTTCCCGCGCTCATCACCTGGACGTCGCCCGCCTCGGTGCGGCCTTCATTGCCCAGGCTGTCGCGGTGGGTGATCGCGCCGGTGCGCACATAGGTGATGATCTCCATGTCGCGGTGCGGGTGGGTGGGGAAGCCGCTCCGGGGGGCGATCTCGTCGTCGTTCCAGACGCGCAGGCTACCCCAGCCCATGCGGGCCGGATCGTGATAGCCGCCGAACGAGAAATGGTGGCGGGCATTGAGCCAACCGTGATTGGCGTGACCCAGGGTGGAAAAATCGCGTTTCTCGATCATGTCACTTGCTCCTTGCTGGCACCGGACCGACGCCGACGCCTTGGCTTGAGCAACAGATAGTCCTGAGCTATCGTTTCCAAAATAGCCAGTTTGGAAAAGGATTGTTTCCGGATATGCGACTTCCCGATTTCGAGGCCTGGGCGGTTTTCGCGGCCGTGGCCGATACCGGCAGCTTTACCGGGGCGGCCGATGCGCTGAGCCTGTCCAAGGCCAAGGTGTCCAAGGCGGTCTCGCGGCTCGAGGCGGAACTCGGCACCGTGCTGTTCCACCGCACCTCGCGGCGGCTGTCGCTATCGGCGGCGGGGCGGTCGCTGGTCGATCATGCGCGGCGCATCCGGATGGATGGCGAGGCGGCGGTCGAGGCGGCGCGCGACGAGGCGGTGCTCCTGAGCGGAACCGTGCGCATCGCGGTGCCGATGAGCTTCGGCCTCAGCGCGGTCGCGCCGCTGATCGCGCAGTTCATGGCGCTGCACCCCGGCATATTGATCGACATGCACCTGTCCGACGCGCGGGTCGACCTGGTCGATCAGGGTTTCGACATGGCGCTGCGCATCGCGGTGCTGCCCGACAGCAGCCTGCGCGCGATCCGGCTGCGCACCGTCAGTCTCTACCTGATCGCCGCGCCCGGCTATTGCGCGCGCCACGGCACCCCGAGCCATCCCGCAGAGCTGGAGGCGCACAAGGCGGTTCATTATGCCAACAGCCCGCAGCCGGGACTCTGGCCGCTGACGGGACCCGACGGGACGCGCGTGCTCGCCCGCTCGCAGCCTGCGCTGATCGTCAACAATGCCGATGCCGCGATGCCCGCGGTTTTCGACGGTCAGTGCATCGCCGCCTTGCCCGATTTCTTCTGCATGGAGGGTCTTTCCGACGGGCGGCTGGTGCATCTGCTTCCCGAATGGCGGTTCGAACCGCTGACGCTCAGCATCGTCACGCCGCCCTCGCCGCACAGGCCAGCGCGGGTCGAGGCCCTGATCGCCTGGCTGCGTAAAGGTTTGCAAGGGGAGTAAATTCGCGTTTCATCTCCGTTACCAATTGGAAACCAATTGGCGCTACTCGATCAAAAGCGACGAACCGAAAAGGACCGCCTAAGTGCCGGAAATGGGAGTCTTTTGAGCCCCCTCGTGCCTGCGCAGGCCGACGCGACTCGTGGAGTCAGGCCGGTTAATTCAAAATTAACCTTTTGCCCCCAAAAAAATATGGTTAATGTTTTCCTCGTCGATCCGTTCTTGGGTCCAGATGACTGAACGGTGCCGATGGCACGGGCGAAAAGGGGCTGCACATGCGGGTGCTTTTGATCGAAGATGAGCCGACCACGGCCAAGGCAATCGAGCTGATGCTCACGACCGAGGGTTTCAATGTCTATACCACCGACCTGGGTGAGGAAGGCCTCGACCTCGGCAAGCTCTATGATTACGACATCATCCTGCTGGACCTGAACCTGCCCGACATGCACGGCTATGACGTGCTGAAGAAGCTGCGTGTCGCCAAGGTGCAGACGCCGGTGCTCATCCTGTCCGGCATTTCGGAAATGGACAGCAAGGTGCGCTCGTTCGGTTTCGGCGCCGACGATTATGTCACCAAGCCGTTCCACCGCGAAGAGCTGATCGCCCGCATCCACGCCGTGGTCCGCCGCTCCAAGGGCCATTCGCAAAGCGTCATCCGCACCGGCAAGCTGGCGGTCAACCTTGATGCCAAGACCGTCGAGGTCGATGGTGCCCGCGTCCACCTGACCGGCAAGGAATATGCGATGCTCGAGCTGCTCTCGCTGCGCAAGGGCACCACGCTGACCAAGGAAATGTTCCTGAACCACCTCTATGGCGGCATGGACGAACCCGAACTCAAGATCATCGACGTCTTCATCTGCAAGCTGCGCAAGAAGCTGGCGCTGGCCTGCGGGGGCGAGAATTATATCGAGACCGTCTGGGGCCGCGGCTATGTGCTGCGCGATCCGGAGGCCGATGGCGAGGTGATCGCCGCCTGATTACTCCTGAACTACCCTTCACACTTCCTTCTCTTCCATAAAGGGGTCGCGGGCAACCGCGGCCCCTTTTGGCTGTTCGCCTTGCCGCAAACGCGCGCTTCTGCTTGCCAAGCCGCACCCTCGCGTTAACGGTCGCGTGCCGGGGAGGGCCGAATGACGCATCCATATCGCACCCATAAACGGGTGCTGACCGCATCGCTGGTCGGCACCGCGGTCGAATTCTACGATTTCTATATCTATGCGACCGCCGCCGCCCTGGTGTTCGGACCGCTGTTCTTCCCCTCCGAAAGCGCCTCGGCCCAGCTGATGCTGAGCTATATGAGCTTCGGGCTCGCCTTTTTCGCGCGGCCCGTCGGCGCGATCGCCTTCGGGCATTTCGGCGACCGGATCGGGCGCAAGTCGACCCTGGTCGCCTCATTGCTGCTGATGGGCGGATCGACGCTGCTGATCGCGTTCCTGCCGACCTGGCAGATGGTCGGCTGGGTCGCGCCGCTGCTGCTGTGCATATTGCGCTTCGGCCAGGGCTTCGGTCTGGGCGGCGAATGGGGTGGCGCGGCCTTGCTGGCGGTGGAAAACGCGCCTCCGGGCTGGGCGGCGCGCTTTGGCATGGCCCCACAGCTGGGGGCTCCAGTGGGCTTCATCGCCGCCAACGGGCTGTTCCTTCTGCTGGGCCTGAACCTTACCGAACAGCAGTTCATCGCCTGGGGCTGGCGCGTGCCGTTCCTCGCGAGCGGCATCCTGGTGGGGCTCGGGCTTTGGGTGCGGCTCAAGATCAGCGAGACGCCTGATTTTGCACGCGTACTCGAGGCCGAGCGGCCCGCGCCGGTGCCGGTGGCAGAGCTGCTGCGCCACCATCTGCGCGCAACGCTGGCAGGCACGTTCGCGGTCGTCGCGTGCTTTGCGATCTTCTACCTCTCGACCGCCTTTGCGCTCGGCTATGCCACCACCGCGCTGGGGCATGACCGCACGAGCTTCCTGATCGTGCAGCTGGGCGCGATCCTGTTCCTGGCGCTGGGCATCGTCGTGTCGGGCTATCGGTCAGACGCGACCAGCAGCGGGCGGGTGCTGATGATCGGCTGCGCGGCGACCGTCGGCGTCGGCTTGATGTTCGGACCGCTGCTCGGGTCAGGCTCGCTCTGGCTCGCCTGGATCGCGCTGTCTGTGGCGCTGCTGGTCATGGGCTTCGTCTATGGCCCGCTCGGCGCCTGGCTGCCGCAGCAATTCCCCGCGCGCGTGCGCTATACCGGCGCGTCGGTGGCGTTCAACGGCGGCGGCATCATCGGCGGCGCAGTCGCCCCGATTGCCGCCCAGGCCTTGGCGGACCGGGGCGGCGCGGACGCGGTGGGCCTGTATCTGGCGGCAGCGGGGCTGGTGAGCTTTGCCGGGCTGTGGGTGCAGCGGGGGCGAGCGATAAGTTAAATTCTGGCTCGTTCTCCGGCGAACGCCGGAGCCCAGGAGTCAGGTTGCACTTGCGTCGCTCTGGATTCCGGCGTTCGCCGGAAAACGGCCAGCGGTTCTTTGCCTCGCCGTTTCAATAATCTCGTGAGCTTGCCTCATCACCTCTTCATGCGGGATGAAGGGCCCGGTCGATTGCAGCGCGCGTTCGACCTTGGCGCGGAACCATGCGTCATAGGCCTCTTCCTCCTCGGACGAGGCGAATTCGGACTCGATCGGCGAATATTTGGCCGTCGGTTCAGTCTATCACAGACGCCGCAGGCCGCAACAGCGTGAGCTTGGCCTTGCCGACCACGCGCTCGGTGTCGATCTCGAACCCGGCGACCTCCAGCTTCTCCTTGGCTGACGTTTCGACGCTGATCCAGCTCGAGGGTGCGAACCAGCCCAGGCGGCCCAGCTTGTCGAGCGCGACCGCGCCCGCGCCGGTACCATAAGGCGGGTCGAGCAGGATCAGGTCGAATGGCTTGATCGCCGGACCCAGCGAGAGTGCGGAACTCGGCCGCACCTCGCAGCGCGCATCGGCGCCGAGCAGGCGGATATTGCCCTTGAGCACATCGATGGCAGGCCGGTCCTGCTCGACGAACACGCACCGGTCCGCCCCGCGCGACAGGGCTTCGAGCCCCAGCGCGCCCGATCCTGCGAACAGGTCGAGCACGCTCAGTTCCTCGAACGAGCCCAAGCGGCTGGTGAGCATCGAGAACAGGGTTTCGCGGGTCCGGTCGGCGGTGGGGCGGGTGGTGTCGCCCGGCGGGGCCTTGAGCTTGCGCCCCCGCCATTCGCCCGAAATGATGCGCAACATGACTAAACCTTCTCCCCGGTGGGGGAGAAGGATACGCAGCCTTGCCAAGCGCCAGCGCGGCTAGGCGGAGTTGGATGAGGGGCAGCAACGCTTGCGCGGTTTCTCGCCCGAATCACCCTCACCCAGCTTCGTCTAGGCTCCTTCGTCGCCAAGACTGCGCAACCCTCTCCCTTCAAGGGAGAGTGGTTATATCGCACGCCCCTCATTTCAGCGTCTTCCTGAATGCCACCACGTCGTGGCGGCGCACTTCCTCTATCGCGCCGACATCGAGCCCATCGAGCACGAACGGGCCGTAGCGGGTGCGAATGAGGCGCGAGACCTTGAGGCCGAGATGTTCGAGCACGCGGCGAACCTCGCGATTCTTGCCCTCGGTCAGCGTCATCTCGATCCAGCCGTTGCGCCCGGTGCGGCGTTCCAGATTGGCGTCGATCTTGCCGTAGCGAACGCCCTCGATGGTGATGCCATGGATCAGGTCCTCGAGCTGCGCCTGGCTGACCTCGCCGAACGCGCGTGCGCGATAGGTGCGCTCGACGCCGGTAGCGGGCAGCTCCATCTGGCGCTTCAATTCGCCGTCATTGGTCATCAGCAGCAGGCCCTCGGTATTGAGGTCGAGCCGGCCGACCGGCATCATCCGCGGCGCATCGGGCGCGACCTTGGCGAGATGTTCATAGATCGTCGGTCGTCCGGTAAAGTCGCGCTCGGCCGTCAGCAGCCCGGCGGGCTTGTGAAAGCACCATAGCTTGGCGGGTGCAGGCTCCTTGACTGGCTTGCCATCGACGGTGATGCCATTGAGGCTGGTCAGCACCGTGGCGGGCGTGGTGATGGCGACACCATCCCGCGCGACGCGTCCGCCCTCGATCATCCGCTCGATCTCGCGGCGCGAGGCGATGCCGGCGCGCGCCAGCAGCTTGGCGATGCGCTGGCCTTCGCCGAGCGTGGAGGTGCGGGCCTTGGGTTGTGCAGCGCGCGGCGACGGGCTGTCGTCGAGCGGATCGAATTTCGGTTTCCGGGGGGGCATGCGCGCTGCTATAACGTCGAAGCGGGCGCGCGGGAACGCAAGAATTGCACCCGGCGTATTTGCTTTTCCCGCCGCCCGCCCGTTCAGAAAGTTCCCCATGCTGTTTTCGCGGTTTACCCGGTCGATCGAAACCATCCTGATCGTCGAAGACGAGCCGCTGGTCGCTTTCGACAACGAGCTGCGCGTGGTCGATGCGGGTTATCGCGTGGTCGCGACGGTCGATACCGAGGCCGAGGCGATCGCGGTGCTGGAGCGCGAACCGATCCATCTGGTGCTGGCGGACGTCAACCTGTCGCGCGGCGGCAGCGGGGTCGAGGTCGCCCGCGTCGCGAGCGAGCGCGACATACCCGTGCTGTTCGCGACCGGCACGTGCCCCGGCCATGCGAAACAATATGCGATCGGCTGTCTGATCAAGCCTTACAGTGCCGCCGAACTGGTCAAGGCGATCCACGCGGTCGATCTGCTGATCCGCGGCAAGACGCCCAAGGCCATGCCAAAGCCGCTCAACCTCTATTCGGCAGCGTAACCGCGCGCCGGTCTCGGGCGAACCTCGCGCTCATGGAGCGCACAGGCTGCGCGCGAGGATATCAACATGCTGAAAATCTGGATTCCGATGGCGGCGCTGGCCGCACTGACCGCGTTTGTGCTGATAGAGGGAAGAGCCGATCCTTCGCAGGCGGCAACCGATCCCCAACACGCTGCGCCACCCGCCGCGCTCACGCAGAGCGCGGCGGGGCCAGTAGTCGCCGAACTGTTCACCAGCCAGGGCTGCTCGTCCTGTCCGCCCGCCGATGCGGTAGCGGCCAGGCTGGCGCGCGACCCCGGCGTGCTGGTGATCAGCCGTCCGGTCACCTATTGGGATCGGCTCGGCTGGAAGGACAGTCTGGGCCGCGAGGAGAATACCAGGCTGCAGCGGCAATATGGCGACAGGGCCTTTGGGGGCGCGAATATCTATACGCCGCAGGTCGTGGTCGATGGGCGTGCGCAGACGGTGGGATCGCAGGAGGCGAAGGTGCGCGGGCTTCTGGCCACCGCTGCGGCCGCGCGGCGCAAGGCGGGGCTTAGCGTCCGCCTCGCTGCTGCCGACATGGGCAAACAGGTGATGCTCGATGGTCCCAAGGGCCAGCAGGCCGAGCTGGTGCTGGTCGCGCTCGCGTCCGGGCGCACGGTCAGCATCGGTGCTGGAGAGAATGGCGGACGAAAGGTGCACTATACCAATGTTGTGCTCGCGGAGCGCAATCTTGGCGCGTGGACCGGCGGCGCGCAGACCGTCACGATCACGCCCGACATGCTCCGCGTGACCGGCGCGGATCGGCACGCATTGCTGGTGCGGCAGGGGCCGGGCGGGCCGGTGATCGGATCGGCGGTGATCTGACCGGGCCAGCGCGCGCAAAAGCCTCTGGCGTAAATCGCTGGTGCCGCTAGTTTCCTGCCCCGGGACACGGGAAGGGAAGCTGAATGACCGAAAACACCGCCGGGATCGCCCCCGAGGCAACGGGCTGGCGCGCGTCGCTGCCGGTGGGCTTGCGCCCCTATACCGAGGCGGCACCGCTCGCCGCGCTGTTCCTGGGCATTTCCTCGGGCTTTCCCTTTGCGATGATCGCAGCGACGCTTTCGACGCGCCTCGCGCAATCGGGCATCGAGAAATCCACCGTCACCGCGTTCGCGCTCACCTTCCTCGCGTACAATTTCAAATGGCTCTGGGCGCCGATCATCGATGCGGTGAAGCTGCCGCTGCTGGGGCGGCTGGGCCAGCGCGTCTCGTGGTTGATCCTGTGCGCGGTGCTGGTCATGGTCGCGATCATGAATCTGGGGCTCGCCGACCCTGAAGCCGATATTGCCAGCGTCGCGGTCGCCGCGATCCTGGTCGGGGTGGCGGGCGCGACCTTCGACATCGTGATCGATGCCTATCGCATCGAACTGCTCGAACCGCACCAACTGGGCGTGGGATCGGGGATGAGCCAGTATGGCTGGCGCATCGGCGCGGCGCTCGCCGGATCGGTGGCGCTGATCGTCGCGGCGCGCAGCGACTGGACCACGGCCTATATCGCGGTCTCGTTCTTCGGGCTGTTCGCGGTCATCACCGGGCTGGTGATGGGTGAGCCGGCGCGCGGACAAGAGCCCAAGCCCTTGAAGGGACCGGTCGCCGCGGCGATCGCCTATGTCAGCCCGCTCGCCGAGTTCTTCAAGCGTCAGGGCGCGCTGGTCGTGCTGCTATTCGTGCTGGTGCACAAGATCGGCGACACGCTCGCCAACCTGACGCTGCGGCTGCTGTTCGAGGATCTGGGTTTCACCAATGACGAGCTGGCGATCTATGACGTGGGCCTAGGTTTCTGGGCGCTGCTCGCGGGGATTTTCGTCGGCGGGGTGCTTTATGCGCGGCTGGGCATGAAGCGCTCGGTGCTGATCAGCCTGGTGCTGATGGCGGTCTCCAACCTCGCCTTTGCCGGGCTTGCCACGGTCGGTCACAGCACCTGGGCGATGGCAGGCGCGATGGGCTTCGAGAATTTCGCCAGCGGCATCGGCGGGGTGTGTGTGGTCGCCTATCTCTCGGCGCTGTGCAACCTCGAGTTCACCGCGACCCAATTTGCGCTGCTCTCCGCAGCAGCCAGCATCACCGGGCGGTTCCTAACCGGAACGCTCGCAGGCGGAATGATCGAGCAGCTGGGCTTCACCAATTTCTATCTGGTGACGACCGTGGCCGCGCTGCCGGGCGTGCTGCTGTTCTGGTGGATGATGGCGAGCGGGCTGGTCGATCGCTCGCTTGGCACCGCGGGAACCGAGGAGAGCGGGGAGTAACCCAAGCCCCGGTTTTTCGTCACCCCCGCGCACGCGGGGGGCCCGCTTTCTTGTCACCGTTGCGCTCAAGCGGGATTCCCGCGTGCGCGGGAATGACGGTTCAATCCGGCTCCTGGCCGTTGGCCCTGAGTACCTCGCCCGCCAGATAGAGCGAGCCCGCGATCAGCACCGGGGCGGCCTCGCGCTCGGCCAGCAGCGCCATCGCCGCGCGCACATCCGCTGCCGCCACCACCTCGATCCCCGAGGAGAGGCATCGCTGAAACGCATCGGCATCGTGCCATTCATGCCCCGGCACCGGCAGCGCGGTGACGCTGGCAAGATGCGGTTCGAGCGGGCCGAGCAGTGCGCTGGGCTGCTTGTTCGACAGCATGCCGATGACCAGGTGCACCTTGCCGCCCATGGCCGCGACATGCCGCGCCAGCGCCGCCCCGGCGTCGGGATTGTGCCCGCCATCGAGCCAGACCGGCTCGTCGGTGCGGAGCAGCGCGACCAGCGGACCCTGGTTCAACCGCTGCATCCGCGCGGGCCATTCGGCCCAGCCCATCGCGGCGCTCAATGCGCTGTCGGGGATACTGAGCGCGCTCTGGTGGCGGATCATCGCGACGGCGAGCGCGGCATTGTCCGCCTGGTGCGCGCCGGGCAGGCGTGGCACGGGCAGGCTGAGCTTGCCGTCGACATCGCGATAATGCAGCCGCCCCTGATAGAGCGCTGCGTCCCAATCCTCGCCCCGCGCCTTGACATAGGCGCCCGCGCGCATCGCCTGGCCCGCAATCGCGCCCATCATGCCGATGGCATATTTCTGGATGACCAGCGGCACGCCCTGCTTGGCGATGCCCGCCTTTTCGAATGCAATCCGTTCGAGCGGGATCTCCGGCGTGCCCTCCTCTGGTGCGAGCAGGAACGCCTCGTGATCGATACCCAGCGCCGCGATGCCGCACACCGCAGGCGCGGGCAGAATATTGGTCGCATCGAGCCTGCCGCCCAGCCCCACCTCGATCACACAGGCATCGGCAGGCGTCTCGGCAAAGGCGAGGAACGCGGCGGCGGTGGTCACCTCGAAAAAGCTGGCGTTGATGCCCTCAGCTATGTCGAGCACGCGCGCGAGATAGTCGGCCAGCGGGTCATCCTCGATCAGCCGACCGGCGAGGCGGATACGCTCGTTGAAGCGCACCAGATGCGGGCTGGTATAGACATGGCAACTGAGGCCCGACGCCTCGATCGCGGCGCGCAGGAATGCGCAGGTCGATCCCTTGCCGTTGGTGCCCGCGACATGGAAGACCGGCGGCAGGCGGTGGTGCGGATTGCCGAGACGATCGAGCAAGGCCGTGATCCGCTCCAGCCCCAGCACATCGCGCCCCGGCGACAGCGCGGCGAGCCGGTCGAGCTGGGTCTGAACGCCCGCGTGCGAGGAAATGGCGTGGTCGGGCATGCCTCACCCCTCCCGTTGAGCTGCGCTCGCCTGCGGCGCAGGGGAGGGGCTGGGGG
>LSHP01000069.1 GCA_001555775.1 Acidovorax delafieldii
CCATGCAGCCCGGTGACCACACCCCAAATTACACCTCATTGACGGACGTGACCGACTTGTATAATGTTCGATGTTCTGCGCCCCATCGGCGCGGCTGCTGTCCATGCGCCAGGCGGCCGGGTGATGCCCCGTCCCATAGGAAATATAGGCTCCGAGGATCATCTCGCGTGGTTGATGAACGGACACGGCACGCCCTTTCTGGGTTCATGAAAACGAGCCGGATGCGCTGTGGCCCATGGCTGCAGCGGCTCCGGTTTGCCGGTCGGGTTGGAGCCGATGGTCGGCTTTGAGGGCAGCCGCGAGCCGCTCTGCCGCAGCGCGGGCCATATCAAGCGCCGACAGATACTCACGTTCGGCCTTGGCCAGATCGCTCTGGCAGTGGCTGCAGACCTTCTCTTCGGGCCATACGAACTGCCGGCACGACCGGCACAATAGCAGCGTGGCGGCGACCCTTCCGGCGGTCACGACAGCACCGCCTGGTCGGATAGCGGCCTATCCTCCACCACCAGCGCATGGCGCCCATAGTCAAAGGCATGGCCCGGCGCATCGGCCACCTTGACCAGCCTTTCGCGCTTGCCGCGGCGCGCGAACTCGAGCGCGCGGTAATGGCACATCGGATTGTTGCCCGGCCGCCCCATCAGCGAATGCGCTGTCCATGTGCATCCGGCCATGCAGATTTCGGCATAATAGCATTGCGCGCAATAGCCCCACAGGTCGCTCTTCGTCGCGCGATGGGTGAAGGCCAGTCGCTCGGCGCGGTCCCAGATCACCCGCAACGGTTCGTCGCGCACATTCCCGCCGACATAGTCGCGCGACAGCCCCGGACAGCCCTTTATATTGCCGTCCGCCTCGATGCCCAGGACATTGTCGCCAGCGCTGCAGCCGGTCCAGTGCGCCGCGATATCGCCGATCAGGCGCAGCTTTTCCTCATAGGGGCCGAAATAGCCGATATTGTTCGATGGCTGCAGCACGATGCCGTTTTCGGCAGCACGGTCATGAAGGCTGGCAAGCAGGGGAAACAATGCGAGCAGGTCATAAGGCTGCAGCAGCAGGTCGTCATTGTCGGCGGCGTTGCCCATCGCGACGGTCAGCGCCAGCTGCCAGTTCGAGACCTTCGCTGCGATCAGGACATCGAGCAGCTCGGGAAGCTGCTGCATCGTGTGACGGTTGATCTGCGTGTTCACGCTCGCCATGATGGGCCGGTTCGCCACAAGGTGCAGCAGCGCCAGCGCCGCTTCGAAGCTGCCCGGCACCCCGCGCTGCAGGTCGTGGGTCTGGCCGACGCCGTCGAGCGACACCCCGATGCTCATGACGCCGGCCGCGATGGCAGCATCGAGCGTGGCCGGAGTGAAGAACCGCCCGCCGGTCTGGACCGAGCAATCCATGCCCGCTTGGCGAATGCGCCGAACAATCTCCAGCCAGTCGCGCCGCAGATAGACTTCGCCGCCGATCAGGCCGATGTCCCGCGCTCCGAGTTCGGCAAGCTGATCGACAAGATCGAGGCATTCGACGCTGGACAGTTCCTCACGCGCGCGCCGTCCGGCCCGCGAGCCGCAATGACAGCAGGACAGGTCGCAGGCTCGGGTCAGTTCCCAGACGACGCTGACGGGTACGCGCCTGCGCTGATCCGCCGAACCGAAGAAGCGCGCATGCGGCAGCTCCGCCTGCGGGACCATTGTCAGCCTTTCTCCAGCCTGGCGATGGCCGCTTCCAGGTCGGCAATTCCGGCTGAGAGGTTTCCGGTCTCTGCCTGAACCTTTCTGGCGCGCTTGAGAACCGATTTCATCCGGCCGACCTCTCCGAGCGTCAGCGCCTCGCGGATCGCCGGATCGTAGACCGCACGACTCATGCGGATGTCTGAACCCTTATCGGTCATTGCACATCTCCCTGTAACGAACATGAACAGTACTTAATCTTTAGCTGAAAAGATTCGATATGTTGATGCGGCTATTGAATCATTGTTGACAATCCTGGGGTGATTTGTATAGTGAAAATGTAAGCTGCTTGCAAAAAGTGCCAGCAATGCTGGTGCAGCTAATTCAATTTAGCTGCAGTCCGAATTATTTGTTCGGGTAATATTCAAAACAATGATTCGAATGGAGATTTATGATGGCAAAGTCTGAAAATGTGACTCGTGCTGCGTATCTTGATCGCAAGCAGATGGTGACGAAGAAGATCGACGTTGTCGAATCGCGTCTCAATGAACTTGCCGCCACCTTGCGTACGCTTCGCGCAGACGTGGTCGCCTGATCGTGATGTTGGCTGCGGATATTCATCCGCAGCCAATGTTCTTCATCGGTACAGTAGTTTGATTGTTGTCCCTCCTGGCGTGATGCGCAAGTAAAATGCAGGGCACAATTCATCCTCTACCGACCCATGCGTCCGTGGCGGCTTGCCAGCGCTTCGGTGTCGACATGGGCGAATTTCTCCCGGCGATACAGCAGCGCTTCATCGAGCATGGAGCCATCTTTCTTGCAGGATCGCTGGTGGAGGGATTTGGCAACAAGACCTCCGATCTCGATGTCATGATTGTGAGCGAGCTGGCGCTGGACGGCATCGATCATGTCGTGCGCAAGGATCATATGCTGATCAACATGATCTTCGGCAAAGCTCGCCGGATCGATCTGGAATATATCCACACCGGGACCATCTCCTCGCCGGTCGCGGAAATTGCTGCGCTGGACATTCCCGTCGACTTTGTCGCAGAGCGGATCGACGAGCGGCAGGAGCTGCTGATTCATCGCCTTCTGAACGCGGTCCCGCTCTTCGACACACCCGCCTACCGCGCGCTGCTTGCCGCCGCGCAGGCCTGCGATTTCCGCCGCTACATGGTCAAGCGCTGCATGCACAAGATCGACGGCGCCGCGCTCGATCTTGAAGGCATGGTGGATCGCGGAGATCCGGCCGAAGTGCTGCTGCGCCTCTTCGACATCATCGACCATAGCGTGGATGCCATCCGATTTGCGCACGGCTTCACCAATCCACTCGGAAAATGGCGGATCAGATCGCTTCGGTCGATGCCGCCATCGCCTGAGGCCGAAAATGCGCTTGGCATCTATTTGCGCTATAGGGTGTTCGGTCTCGGGCTGGACGCGCCCGATATGGACGAAGTGCTGACACTGGTGCGGCAAGTGCTCTACTGGTCCGACTGTGCCCTGAGGCGAGTCTATGCCTGAAGTGGTGAGGGAGATCTCGGCGGTGTTCCGCTTCTATCCCGATCCCAGGGGCGATATCCGCATGATTCACAATGGGCATAGCCGCCTCGAGATCGATGAAACCATCGAGGCGCTGTGGTTCGAGATCGACAGTAAGCGCAGCCTCTCGCAAATCTATCGTTCGTTTTGCAACGCGACCGGCCGTGTGCACGACCCGGTCTCGGCAACGTTGTTTGCCGATATTCTCCGGGAGTTCGAGCAGGCTGGGCTGATCCTGCGGAACGGTGACAGTTCCACGTGCCTGGCTTGCGGCTGCGAGCAGCGTCGTCCGAACCCCTTGCAGACGATGCCCGCGCGCTTCGAGACATGCGAAAGCTGCCACGACCGATTCGGTATAGTGGCGTGGTGGCGTCCTTCATCCCCGCCAACCCAACAGGCTTGAGATTGTGATCGAGGACGCCGGCTCATGGCGCTGCGCCCAGATGCCGGCCGGGGGAAGTCAAGCCGGTCCGGACCGCGGGTTTGCTACCGAAACTCCTGCATGCCCGTTCCCTGCGCATTTCAGAGGGGGATCCATCCCGCTCGGGCTAGACAGCTTGTCTCGCTCCCGGCGCCCGCGTGTCCCGCGCCAGGGAATGTCGTTGGCTCCTCTGCTAGGCAAAAGCAGAGACAGTCGCGTGTCCTTCGGGGCTGCTGACCATCAGGGCCGGGGCGCGGAACAGGAAGTGGCGGAGACGGAGGGATTCGAACCCTCGGTACCGGATTTACCAGTACGACGGTTTAGCAAACCGTTGGTTTCAGCCACTCACCCACGTCTCCGCATGGCAGCATGTCGATGCTTGCTTGCCCCAGCTACGGGGCCGGTCGATTGGCCAGAGCGCGCTATAGCGGCGGGTGGGGCAGGGATCAACCGGTTAAGTTCGCTTTCCGCGCCCGCTTTTGCGCATTTGCTGTGGATGGCCCGCAATCGCCCGATTCAACCGCATTTGTCGCAAATCGGACTCGGGTCGGCGCACCACCGACTCGGGTCATCGCCCATTCATTGTCTTGGGTCCAGGAATGCGGCGATTGTGGTTAATGATGCACAGGCGGGAGGCAAGCATGGCAATGGGCTGGTTCGGACAGGGTCTGGCGATTGTCGCCCTGGCGACATTGGGGCTGGGGGCAGGGCCTCTGGCCGGGCCGGCATCGGCCCAGGTCAGGACGATCGATCCCAATGACGCAATCGATGCGGACCTGGCGCCGGCGCGACCCAGCGGCACGGCCGAGCCGGCGCGTGAGGCGCCCCTCGACGGCGGATATGATTATGGCACGCCCGACAATGGTGCCACCAGCAGCACCGAATCACTGCCGCCGGTAGCCGACAGCAGCGCGCCTGCCGCGAATGCGGCGGTGCCGCCTGCGGTTTCCGGCAACGGCTATCAGAAGGATGATCTGATCGGCGCGGCAGAGGGCGTGTTCGGCAAGGGCGCCGAAGGGCTGGCCGGGCTGATCGAGGACATATTGCGCAAGCAGGGCGAGCCCAATGGCTATATCGTCGGGCGCGAGGCATCGGGCGCATTCGTCGTCGGGCTGCGCTATGGTTCGGGCACGCTGCACCACAAGGTGGAAGGCGACCGGCCCGTCTACTGGACCGGCCCTTCCATCGGCTTCGATGCCGGGGCCAATGCCGGCAACACCTTCGTTCTGGTTTACAATCTCTATGACACCGAGGACCTGTACAAGCGCTTCGGCGCGGGCGAGGGCGCGGCCTATCTGGTCGGCGGATTCCACACCAGCTATCTGCGCCGCGGCGATGTGGTGCTGATCCCCGTGCGCATGGGGCTGGGCCTGCGCCTCGGCGTCAATGCCGGGTACATGAAATTCACCCGCAAGCGGAACTTCGTCCCTTTCTGACGGATCGCTTCGCGGCAGGCATAGCCCGCAGGGTCGCAACTGCCATGGGCAAATACGGGGCCGGTTGTCGCACTCCAAAGCGGCAGCCGGCCTTTTTGCCTTGCCCCGGCGCGCAACGGTCGGCATGGAGGCTCGCGCATTTTCCTGACGCCGGAGAGGTGGTTTCCGGCAATTTTCAAACGTGAGATGGGGGAATTACCCGTGCTGGAACAATTGAAGGCGCAACCGGCCGATGCGCTGCTCGCGCTGATCAAGCTTTATGCGGCCGATGACCGCCCGACCAAGATCGACCTGGGCGTGGGCGTCTATCGCACCGCCGATGGCGCCACCCCGGTGTTCAAGGCGATCAAGGCGGCTGAGGCGCGCCTGCTCGACGGGCAGGACAGCAAGAGCTATCTCGGCCCCGAAGGCGATATGGGCTTTGTCCGCGCGATCATGCCCTGGATGCTGGGCGATTTCGATCCGGCAGGGCGCATCGACGGCCTGCAGACCCCCGGCGGCACCGGCGCGGTGCGGCTGGCAGCGGACCTGCTGCTCAAGGCCGGCGTCAAGCGTATCTGGATGGGCACGCCCAGCTGGCCCAACCATGTGCAGATCTTCAACGCCGTGGGCCTGGCGAGCGAAACCTTCCGTCATCTCGACGTCGCGACGCAGAAGCTCGACTTCACCGCGCTCGAAGCCGCGCTGGACAAGGCCGATGCGGGCGATGCGGTGCTGCTGCACGGCTGCTGCCACAATCCCACCGGTGCGGATTACAGCGAGCAGCAATGGCAGCAGATTGCCGAGACGGTCGCGGCCAAGCGACTCTTTCCGCTGATCGATCTGGCCTATCACGGCCTGGGTCATGGCTTTGAGGCCGACGGCTATGGCCTGCGCACCGTCCTTGCCAAGGTGCCCGAGGCGCTGATTGCCTATAGCTGCGACAAGAATTTCGGCCTGTATCGCGAGCGCGTCGGCGCGCTCTATGTGATGACCGAAAGCGCCGAGCAGCAGCCCGCGATCCAGTCGAACCTGGCCGCGCTGGCGCGTGCCAACTGGTCGATGCCGCCCGATCATGGCGCGGCTGCGGTCAGGATCGTGCTGGAAGACGAGGGGCTGACCAAGATCTGGCTCGCTGAACTCGATTCGATGCGCGAGCGGATGCGCAGCGTGCGCGACACGCTCGCTTCTTACCAGTCGATCGGATCGGTCAATCTGGCAGCCGTGGGCCAGCAGAACGGCCTGTTCTCGGTGCTCCAGCTGACGCCGGATCAGATTGCCGCGCTGCGCGCCGACTGGGGCGTGTACATGGCGGGTTCGGGCCGGATCAACATTGCCGGGTTCACGGAAGCCAATATCCCGCATTTCATCGAGGGGCTGCGCGCAGTCACCGCGTGATTCCGGCCTGACTGCGATCTGCCGCACAGCGCGCGCCCTGCGCGCCGTGTAGGCGGATCGCATGTCATTGTGTTCCACCCTGTTGCGGATGCGCGATCACTTGGCCGCTCTGGCCACAGCGATTCTGTGCGCGCATGCCATCGGTCTCGTTCGCCTGCCCGACTTTGTCCCCCACGGTTCGCTTCTGATCGAGGGGCGCGCGGGCCAGCTGATCGGCGTCGCGCTGTGTGCGCTGGCCCATGCCATCGTGCTGACCGCGCTGTATCGCAGGCGGCTGGTCGCAGGGCCGCTCTATCGCTGCGGCGAGACGCGGCCGCCCGATGCCTTTGACCAGCCCTATCGCCCCGGCACCTCCCGCCTGCTCGAAAGCTGGCACTATCGTTGACCGGCGCGCGCGCAGCATTTACCGCTGGCCCCCATGAAACCACCCCATATCCTGCTTATCGTCGGCGGCGGCATCGCCGCGTACAAGGCGTGCGAGTTGATCCGGCTGATCCGCAAGGCGGGCATGAGCGTGCGCTGCGTGCTGACCGATGGCGGCGCGCAGTTCATCACGCCGATGACGCTCGCGGCGCTGAGCGAGAACGAGGTGTTCACCACGCTCTGGGATCTCAAGAACGAGACCGAGATGGGGCATATCCAGCTGAGCCGCGAGGCCGACCTGATCGTTGTCTGTCCCGCCACCGCAGACCTGCTCGCGAAGATGGCGGCGGGGATTTCGGACAGCCTGGCGACGACGGTGCTGCTGGCCACCGACACGCCGGTACTGGCGGTGCCCGCGATGAACGTGCGCATGTGGCAGCATGCGGCGACCCAGCGCAATGTCGCGCGGTTGCGCGCCGACGGCATCACGGTGGTCGATCCCGATGACGGCGCGATGGCATGCGGCGAATACGGGCCGGGCCGGTTGCCCGAGCCGGTGGCGATCATGGAGCAGATCGAACAGGCTCTGGCCGTGCGGGCGGGTGCTGCCGTTGCTCCAACGCTACCACTTTCCGGCAAGCGCATCCTTATCACCGCCGGGCCGACGCACGAGCCGATCGATCCGGTGCGCTATATCGCCAACCGGTCGAGCGGGCGGCAGGGCTTTGCGATTGCCGAAGCCGCGGCGGCCATGGGTGCAGAGGTGCAGCTGATCGCCGGGCCGGTGCATCTGCCGACTCCGCCGGGGGTGACGCGCATCGATGTCGAGACCGCGCGCGAGATGGCGGCGGCGGTCGATGCGACGCTGCCAGCCGATATCGCGATCCTGGTCGCGGCGGTGGCCGACTGGCGCACCGCGGATGCGGCGGAGCAGAAGATCAAGAAGACCGGCGGCGCGCTACCGGTGCTGCAGCTGGCGGAGAATCCAGACATTCTGGCAGGGCTGGCCCGGGACGCGCGGCGGCCCGCACTGCTGGTCGGCTTTGCTGCGGAGACCGAGAATGTCATCGCGCATGCCCAGGCCAAGCTGGCGCGCAAGGCGTGCGACTGGATCGTCGCCAATGACGTCTCCGGCGATGTGATGGGCGGGAACGAGAACGCGGTGCACATCGTCACCGCCGATGGCGTGGAAAGCTGGTCCAACCTGCCCAAGGACCAGGTCGCGCGCAAATTGATGGAGAAGATCGCTGATGCCGTCCGCTGAACACCCGCTGGCGCCGATCACGATAAGGTTGAAGCGGCTGCCGCGTGGCGAGGGGCTGCCGGTGCCTGCCTACGCGACAGCGGGCGCGGCGGGGATGGATGTCGTCGCGGCTGAAGAGCTCGACCTGATGCCGGGTCAGCGCTATGCGGTGGCCACCGGCTTTGCGATGGCGATTCCCGACGGATACGAGGTGCAGGTGCGCCCGCGCTCGGGCCTCGCGCTCAAGCATGGCATCACCGTGCCCAACACGCCCGGCACGATCGACAGCGACTATCGCGGCGAGCTCAAGGTCATCCTGATCAACCATGGCGACACGCCGTTCCCGATCCGCCGGGGTGACCGCATCGCGCAACTGGTGGCCGCACCGGTGCAGCGCGCGGATTTCGCCGAGGTCGATGATCTCGACGCTACCGAACGCGGCACCGGCGGCTTCGGCTCGACGGGGGTATAAAAATCCTCCCACAGCTTGCTGGGGGAGGGGGACCGCGCGCGCAGCGGGTGGTGGAGGGGCAGCGGATGTGCACTGCCGCGATTCCAAGCGTGATCCCGCTTCCCCTCCACCACCGATCTTTGATCGGCGGTCCCCCTCCCCGATCCTCCCCGAGACAAGCTCGGGGAGGATTTAGGAGGGTTAGCCTATGCTCACCGCGTCTCGCGGATCGGCTTCACCTTCTTGCCTTCGGGTGCGATCGAGATGCGCACCGTCTCGCCCGAGCGGCCGGGGAAATCGGTGAAGATCGCATCGACAAGGTTCGGCACCAGATATTGCAGGTTCTTGCTGCGCGACTGGGCCTCGGCCTTGCCTTCAAACAGGCGCTGATTGTCGGCGACGCGGTCGATCTTCAGGTCGAGTTCGCTGGTGTACACGGTGTAGCTGCGCACATCGTTATTCCAGCCAGGGCCGAAGATGAACGGGTCATAGAAGCCGAAACCAAAGGCACGGCGACCGTAGAAGCCGCCCCAGGGACCGCCCCACGGACCGAAACCGGCGCCCCAGCCGCCGCCAAAGCCGTCGGACACGACCTTTTCGCGGCCATTGTCGACATCATAGGCAAAGCTCACCACCATGTCGGCGCGCGAAGGATCGCTGGCGGGGACATAGCCCAGCTGGCTCATCTGGCGCGTCACCAGCCCGGCATATTGCGCGAATTCCAGCCCGCCTTGCAGGCGCGGATCGGATGCGGTGACGACAAAGCTCTGGCCCTGGGGAGCGGGCAGAGCCTGGAAGCGGGCGACATCGGCCTTGAACGGGGTGGCGCAGGCCGAAAGCGCAAGGGCAAGGGCGGGCACCGCAAACAGCGCTGCACGACGGGTAAAACGGCTGCGAACAGTCATTTTGTCTCTCCATGGCGGACGCACGCGACCCTGCGCCGTCCGACTCTGGATATAGGACTAACTGGCCGCGAATGAACCCCGTTTGAACGCAATTCTGCGCAGGTTCAGCTTCGGCTCAGCGCATCAGGCCGAGCGCCTCATAAGCTCCGCTGAGTGTCGGCGCCGCGACTGACCGCGCCTTTTCCGCGCCCTTGTCGAGGATCGCGTCGAGTGCAGCCTCATCTTCCTTGAGCTCGACGAAACGCTCGCGAATCGGGCGCAGCGTCTCGACCAGCACTTCGGCGAGCGCGGGCTTGAACGCGCCGAAGCCCTGGCCTGCAAACTGGGCGCAGACCGCATCGGGCGTCGATTCGGTCAGCGTCGCATAGATGCCGATCAGGTTGAGCGCCTCGGCCCGGCCTTCGAGCGCGGATGCGACGTCCGGCAGCGGTTCGGGGTCGGTCTTGGCCTTGCGGATCTTCTGCGCGATCTCGTCGTCACTGTCGGTCAAGTTGATGCGGCTCATGTCCGACGGGTCGGACTTGGACATCTTGGCATTGCCGTCGCGCAAGCTCATGATCCGCGCCGATTCCTTCGGGATGTACGGATCGGGCAGGGTGAACAGCTCGACCCCGAAATCGGTGTTGAACTTCATCGCGATGTCGCGGGTCAGTTCCAGATGCTGTTTCTGGTCCTCGCCCACGGGAACGTGCGTCGCCTGGTAGAGCAGGATGTCGGCGGCCTGGAGCACCGGATAGACGAACAGGCCGACACTCGCGCCCTCGCGGTTCTTGCCGGCCTTGTCCTTGAACTGGGTCATGCGGTTGAGCCAGCCGATGCGCGCGGTGCCGTTGAGCAGCCAGGCAAGCTCGGCATGTGCGGGAACGCGCGCCTGGTTGAACAGCACGCTGCGGTCGGCATCGATGCCGCAGGCGATCAGCGCGGCGGCCATCTCGCGCACGTTGCGGATGCGCGTCTCGCGCTCTTCATGCACGGTGATCGAGTGGAGATCAGCGAGGAAGAAGAAGCACGCGCTGTCCGCGTCCATCTCGTCCTGCATCTTCACCCAGTTGCGGATCGCGCCCAGATAATTGCCCAGGTGCAGATTGCCGGTCGGCTGGATGCCGGAAAGGACGCGCATGTCGGTTACTTTCTCGCCTGAAGGGGCGGGCCGCTTCACGCCTTGCGGCGCAGCATGCCCTTGATCTCGCTGAGCCGGTAAGCGCCCAGCGCCAGCGTTGCGAGCCCATATACCGCCGCGCCGCCGCCGCACAAGACGGCGAGTGCGGCGATGCGGTGCTCGAGCCTGCCTTCCATCCAGCTTTCTGCCAGATGCCCGCCAAGCCAGAGCGCCACGCCCATCAGCGCCGACGCAGCGATGATGCGCCACATCTTGGCAATCAGTCGCCCGTCGGGCTGGATATGCCCGCGCTTGTACAGCACGCCGAACAGCAGGCCGACATTGACCCAGGCCGACAGCGCGGTGGCTACGCCCACGCCGACGGGGCCCAGCGGCCAGATCAGCACCAGATTGCCGACAAGGTTCACCAGCATGGCCGCTAATGCGAGGCGCACCGGCGTCTTGGTATCGGCTCGGGCATAGAAGCCGGGTGTGAGTACCTTGATCAGCACATAGGCCGGCACCCCGCAGGCAAAGGCGGCAAGCACCTGCGCGGTGGCCAGCGTGTCCTCGGCGGTGAACGCGCCGTACTGGAACACGCCGTGGATGATCGGCCCGGCGGCGGTCACCAAAGCGACCGCAGCAGGCAGCGCGAGCAGCAGTGCGAGTTCGAGCGCGCGGTTCTGCGTGTTGAGCGCGGCCGCGCTGTCGCCGCCGCCGATCTGGCGCGAGAGCATCGGCAGGATCGCGGTGCCGACACCGATACCGATCAGCCCCAAAGGCAGCTGGTTCAGCCGGTCGGCATAATAGATCCACGAGACCGCACCTTCGCTCAAATAGCGTGCGGCGAGCGAGGTCGAGATCAGCAGGTTGAACTGGATCGCACCCTGGCCGATTGCTGCCGGCGCAATGAGCAGCAGCATTGCCTTGACGTCGGGCGACAGGCGCGGGCGCGAGAGCTTGAGCACCACGCCATTG
Organism: Acidovorax delafieldii; assembly: GCA_001555775.1. Classification (GTDB taxonomy): domain Bacteria; phylum Pseudomonadota; class Alphaproteobacteria; order Sphingomonadales; family Sphingomonadaceae; genus Blastomonas; species Blastomonas delafieldii_A. The sequence goes on from LSHP01000069.1 coordinate 11,468, forward strand.
GCGCGGCAGGACAGGATCAGCCAGAGCAACTGCATCGCGCCCGAGACGGTGACGGCGATCGCCTGGGTGATCGCGGTGTCGACCTCATTGTCGCCGCGAAAGAACAGCAAGGCGACGATCATGCAGATGTTGAGCAGGATGGGCGCTGCGGCATTGACCCAGAAGCGGTTCAAGGAATTGAGGATGCCGCCCAAGAGCGAGACCAGCGAGATCAGCCCGAGATAGGGAAAGGTGATGATCGTCAGGTGCCGCGCGAGCGCGAACTTTTCCGGCCCGCCATCGGGAAAGCCGCCGGTCATCGCATAGACGACGGGCCCTGCAGCGAGCATCATCAGCGCGGTGAACAGGACCAGGAACGGCACCAGCACCGACAGCACCTGGCCGGCAAAGGCCTTGGCGATGTCTAGTCCGGTACCGGGCGCGTCCTTGTCCGCCTCGGCCATCTTGCGGTTGAACATCGGCACGAAGACCGCGGCAAACGCGCCCTCGGCAAACAGCGCGCGGAACAGGTTGGGCAGCCGCCAGGCGATCAGGAACGCGTCCGATGCCATGCCTGCGCCGACATAGCGGGCCATCAATATGTCGCGCACCATCCCCAGCACGCGGCTGACCAGGGTCAGACCGCCGATGGTGGAGACGGCGCGCAGCAGGTTCATCGGATGATGCCCCAGGAAGCGAGGATCAGGCGTTGCCTTCCGCAGGCGGCATTGCCGCACCGAAATTCGGGTCCTGGCTCTGCTGTTCGTACAGTCCGACGAAATCGATCGGCTCGAGCACCAGCGGCGGATAGCCCGCATCGCGGATGACATTGCCCAGGATCAGGCGGATGTTCGGGAAGACCATGCGGGGCGTATCGGCGAACAGGAAGCGGCGGGTCTGCTCCTCGTCCATGCCGCGCAGGCCGACCAGCGCGCCATAGGCGAGTTCGACCAGATAGGCGGTGCCCTGTTCGGCCTTGGCTGCGATCGTGTAGGTGCACAGCATTTCATGCACCTCTTCATTGAGCTGGCGCGATTCGGCGCGGAACTGCACGTCGAAGCTCAACTGACCCGGCCACTGATAGCTGTCGGGGGCGTTCGGGTTCTCGACCGAAAGGTCCTTCACATATTGCGAGATCAGGCCAGCCTGCGGTCCCGCTGCGCCATTCAGCGCCGACTCTTGCGTGTTTACGGTGCCGTCTTCGGCCATGAATAATCCCTTTCGATGCAGTTGCGCGCCCCGCGCGTCCTGTGCCGCGCTCTAATCGGGCTGTGCTGCATGCGCAAGCGTCGCGAAAGTGCAGGTCCGGCGCAACGGATATCGGGCCAAAGCGATTTGCATATTGGCCGACATGTCCTATGTTGTGCTTTCAACCTGCTGCGCTGGCAGCATCACGTTCCACACGGGTGGGCAAACGGGAAGTCTTGTGACGGTAGAAATCATCATCCTGGCCATGGTTGCAGCATTTCTGGGGCTCCGGCTCTATTCGGTGCTGGGCAAACGCACCGGGCACGAGCAGGAACCGCTGACCCGCGGGATGGACACGCCTGTCACCAAACGCCCCACGGCGATCGAGCGCCCGCAGCTCGACGACAAGCCCGCTGGACTGACGCCGGGCACCTCGACCGTGTTCGACATCGCTGCCGAGCCGGGCATCCGCCAAATTCTCGCGTCCGATCGCAGCTTCGATGTCGGCCGTTTTCGCGAAGGTGCCAAGGCTGCCTATGGCATGATCCTCGAAGCTTTCTGGTCGGGCGACCGCGAACAACTGCGCAGCCTGTGCGATGATGAAGTCTACGAAAGCTTCGCCGAATCGATCGAGCAGCGCACTGCGCGCGGCGAGACGCTGGAGAACCGGCTGGTTCGCATCGACGAAACGCGCATCGTCGACGCCGAATATGACGCGCCGATGGCGCGCATCACCGTGCGCTTCGATTCCGACATTGCGGCGGTCGTGCGTGGTCCCGATGGCGAGCTTGTTGCCGGATCGCTGACCGATGCAGTCGAGACGCACGATGTCTGGACCTTCCAGCGCGACCTGCGCAGCAATGATCCCAACTGGATTCTGGTCGAAACCGACCAGGCCTGATTGCGACGGGGCAGGGGGCTGCTATGCAAAGGCTGGCGCTTGCCCTAGTGCCGCTGACGCTCGCCGGATGCGCGGGTGTCGTTCCTTCGGGGGACACGGCATCCACGCCAGCGCCATCGCGCCTCCCTTATGAAACGGTCACGCCTGCGCCTTCGCGGCCCGTGACACCGCCTGCTGGGGGTGCTGTTTCCAATTATGTGATCCCGCGCGCCACGCCCTTGCCTGCAATGACCGGGGCGGGCGTGATCGCGAGCGCAGATATCGCGCAGGCTGCGGGGCAGACGCTGCGCCGCGGTCCCGATATTGCCAGCCTGCCGATCGCGCCTGACGATGCGCGCGCCGCGCTCGCCGCATTCCGCCTCACCTGCCCGTCGGTCACCAAGCGCCAGGATGCGAGCGGCCTCACCCGGCCCGAGGACTGGCGCGCTCCATGCGACGCCGCTGCTGCCTGGGGCGACAAGGACCCCGCGCGCTTCTTCGCCGAAGCGTTCGAGGCGGTACAGGTCGGCGAAGGCGCGGCCTTCGCCACCGGCTATTTCGAGCCCGAAATCGCCGGCACACGCACCCGCCAGCCGGGGTTCGAGGTGCCGGTCTATGGTCGGCCATCCGATCTGGTGGATGTCGACCTGTCGCAATTCTCCCCCGAATGGGCGGGCAAGAAGATTCGCGGCAAGGTGAAGGGCAGCGATTTCGTGCCCTATGACGACCGCACCCAAATCGAGCAGGGATCGCTCAGCGGCCGCGCGCCGGTGATTGCCTGGGCGGCGGACGAGATCGAGTTCTTCTTCCTCCAGGTCCAGGGCTCGGGCCGCCTGCGCGCGCCTGATGGGTCGGTGGTGCGCATCGGCTATGCCAGCCAGAACGGGCGCGATTATACCGGCATCGGCGCGCTGATGCGCGATCGCGGGCTGCTCGCGCCCGGCCAGGCCAATATGCAGGGCATCGTCGCCTGGCTGCGCGCCAATCCCGAACAGGGCCGCAGCATCATGCGCGAGAACAAGAGCTTCGTCTTCTTCCGCGAGCTGACCGGGCCGGGGGCGCTGGGGGCGCTCGGCTATCAGGTCGAGGCCGGCAGCTCGGTCGCCGCCGATCCCAAGTTCATCCCGCTGGGCGCGCCGGTCTTCCTGTCGATGGACCGGGCCGAGCCCAATGGGCTGTGGATCGCGCAGGATACCGGCGGCGCGATCAAGGGTGCGAACCGGTTCGACACCTTCTGGGGCGCGGGCGATCAGGCGCGGACCATCGCCGGCGGCATGTCCGCGCGCGGGCTGGCGCTGATCCTGCTGCCGCGCGGGAGCTACGACCGGCTCGCTGCCCAGGCGCGCTGACGATGAGCCGCAGGCCGCTGACCGATGCGGAAGCGGCCCTGTGGAAACGGGTGATCGCGACAGTCGAGCCGTTCAAGGATCGGGTCAAGGCCCCCAGCACACCCAAAGCCCTCCCCCTTGATGGGGGAGAGTTGGGAGGGGGTGATGGAGCGTCTGCCGCTGCACTCAAAGGCTCGCTCACCCCCACCGCTGCGACTAGGCCGCATGCGGCCAAATCTCGCGCCTCCCCCATCAAGGGGGAGGATTGGCTCAGCTCAACTGCAGCCAAACCCACCCCTGGCTGGACCTTCACCCCCGCGCCTGTCCCCACCGTCAAGGGCAATCTCGACGGCCATTGGGATCGGCGCATGGCCAAGGGCGGGGTGCAGCCCGATGTCACGATCGACCTGCACGGCCACACGCTCGCCAGCGCTTACGCGCGGCTTGACCTGGCGTTGGGTCAGGCGGTCGCGGCGGACATGCGGTTGATGTTATTGATCACCGGCAAGGCGCGCGCGCCGGAGACGGGACGTGGAGCGATCCGCGCAGCGGTCTTGGACTGGCTCGCCTCGTCGCGCCATGCGGGCGATATCGCAGCGGTCCGCAACGCGCATCCGCGCCATGGTGGGGACGGGGCGCTGTATATCGTGCTCAGGCGGCGGCGGGGCTAGTTAGGTGCGCACGTCCCTCGACTGCGCTCGGGACAAACGGATTTGGGTTAAGCCGAGAATGCACCACTTCCCGTTTGTCCCGAGCCCTTCGACTGGCTGACAGGCCAGCCGCTCAGGGTAAACTAAAGTCGAGGGACGTGGTGTCAAATCTAGCGAACATCATCCCAACCTGTTCTCCGGCGAAAGCCGGAGCCGAGAGCGGCTACAGTGCAACCTCGCCTCTGGATTCCGGCTTCCGCCGGAAAACAGAGAGGCCGATCAATCCTCTTTCGGCTCGAAATCCAGCGAGGCGCTGTTCATGCAGTAGCGCAGCCCCTCGGGTCCCGGACCATCGGGGAAGACATGCCCCAGATGCCCATCGCAGCGCGCGCAGCGCACTTCGGTACGGACCATGCCGTGGCTGGTGTCGACGATCTCGCTGACGGCTTCCTGCTCGACCGGCGCGGTGAAGCTCGGCCAGCCCGAGCCGCTATTGTACTTGGTGTCGGATTCGAACAGCGGCGCACCGCATCCGGCGCAGCGGTACATGCCGGTGCCCTTGTGGTCGTTATACTTGCCGGTAAACGCCCGCTCGGTGCCGCCTTCGCGCAGCACATGATATTGTTCGGGGCTGAGTTTCGCGCGCCACTCGGCGTCGCTGATCTTCGTGTCGCTCATCTGTCTCTCCTGGGGAGACAGTAACATGGCCCAGTCGGCCCAAAGATCAAGATGCGCGCGCGGCGACCAGGGCGATTTCGAGCAGTTCCTGCTCGAGCAGCAGCGCAGGGCCGGGGCTTGCCTTCATCATCGCCTGTTGCAGCGCGAGCAGCCGTTCGGAAAGCCGCGCCACCGCCTGCGGGCGGCCCCAGGCGCGCAGCTGGCGCGTCCAGTCGTTCGCGCTGCCGCCGCCCCACAACCTGCGGCTCTGCATTTCCTGCCGCACCCAAGCCGAAACATCGCGCGGTTGGCCCATGCGCTGTGCGTGCCCGGCAAGCTGCATCACCTGACGCTGCATCACGATGACCAGCCCGACCTCGGACACTGCCTGCTCGCGCATTCGCTTGAGTTCCTCCGGCAGGCGCTTGAGGTCGCCGGAGAGCGCCGCGTTGATGATCGGCTGCATCGCGTCATCCTCGGCATCGGCGCGCAGCGCGGCGATCGCCTCGCGCGTGACCGGCTTGGGCTCTTCGGGGCTAGCATCGAGATAGAGGGAGAGCTTCTCAATCTCCTGCGCCGCCAGCCTGCGATCGGCAGCGGTGAACCCTGCAATGACATGCGCCAGCTCGGCATCAATGGTGAGCCCCGCCGCGCGGCCGAGTTCGGTGACGATCCGCGCCATGTCGTCCGGCCCCGGTATCTTGGTCTGCACCGCCATGGCATTGGGCGCGGCGAGCACCGCCTTGGCGATGCGCGACTTGTCGGTCACGCTGGTGGCCAGCATGACGACCGGGTTCACCGCCTTGTCCGCCGCGAGCAGCGCCTCGACCGCGGGCAGGCTTTCCTCGCCGCTGGTATGGACGCGAATATAGCGCGCATCGCCGAACAGCGAGAGCGAGGCGGCCTCGGCAGCGAGCAGCGAGGGGTCCTTGGCGAGCTGATGCCCGTCGATATCGGTGCGTTCGGTGCCCTTGGGGAAGCTCGCGATGATGTCCGCCATCAGCGCGGCATTGCCGCCGTCATCGGTACCGAAGATCAGATAGAGCCGGATATCGGGGCGCGGCTTGCGGGCGAGCGCCTGGATCGCGCCGACATCGCCCTTCATCGCGCGGCCGAAACCTCGCGCGCGAATAGCGACAGGCGCGTCACGATCTGGTCGGCAATCTCGAGCGACAGGTTTTCCAGCGCGCGATTTTCCGCCGCGATCGTCGCATATTCGCTGCTGACGATATCGATACCCGCGTCCGAGGCGGCGGTCGCATCGAGCACCGTCTCGCCGCTGGCGATATCGACCAGTTGATAGCGCGCGCGCAGCGTCCTGCGCTCGCGCGTCACCTGGTCGTTGGCGAGCAGACCGAAACCGGTGATCTTGTCGTCGAGCACGACCTGAAGCTTGTATTTCTGGTTGCCATTGCTCAGCGCATCGAGCTTGTCGTCGAGCGCATTCTTGACCAGCCAGCCTGCGCGTCCCTGGATCGGCGCGACCGCGACGTCGCCCAGCGTGGTCGAAACCGCGCCTTGCGTGCCGTTCGAATAGAGCGGCTTCATCCCGCACGCGGACAGCGTGGCGAGCAGGGCGAGGGGGAGGAGGGCGCGCATCAGTTCGCTCCGGTAAGGTGGGAGGCAGTTATCTCGCCAATTTCGTCATGCTGAACCTGTTTCAGCATCCATCGTGCCCCAGCAGCCGAAGCCGCATGGGGAGAAATAGACCCTGAAACAAGTTCAGGGTGACGCAAGTTGGCACGTGCATTCATCACACCACCAGATTGACCAGCCGGTCGGGCACCACAATCACCTTGCGGATCGCCGCGCCGTCCAGGCTACGCTGCACCTTGTCGGATGCCAGTGCAAGCCGTTCGAGCTCTTCATTGGGCAGGCCCTTGGCGACGGTGAGCGTATCGCGCAGCTTGCCCTTGATCTGCACCGCGATCGTCACCTCGTCCTCGATCAGCAGCGCCGGATCGACCTCGGGCCAGCTCGCATCGGCGATCAGGCCATGGCCTTCGAGCACTTCCCAGGCTTCTTCGGCAAGATGCGGCACCATCGGTGCCACCAGCCTTGCCAGCGCGCGGATCGCGACGTTGCGGCTGGCGCTGGGCGCGGCCTTCTCGATCGCGTTGGTCAGCTCGTACAGCCGCGCCACCGCCTTGTTGAAGGCGAGCGCCTCGATATCCTTGGCGATCAGATCGATCGACTGGTGCAGCTTGCGGTCCAGAGCCTTGTCCTGGCCTTCGGCCGCCTCGACCGAGTTGAACACGCGCCACAAGCGCTGGACGAAGCGCCAGCAGCCCTCGATGCCCGCCTCGCTCCACGGCAGGTCGCGCTCGGGCGGGCTGTCGGAGAGCATGAACCAGCGCACCGCGTCTGCGCCATAGCGGTTCACGATCTCGTCGGGATCGACCACGTTCTTCTTGGATTTGGACATCTTCTCGACGCGGCCCGCAATCGCGGGTTCGCCGGTCTCGGTGATGATCCAATCCTCGCCGTTCTTCTCGACCTGTTCCGGGCCAAGCCACTTGCCGTTCGTGTCCTGCCAGGTCTGGTGCGTCACCATGCCCTGCGTGAACAGGCTGGCGAACGGTTCTTGCACGTCGAGCTTGCCGATCCGCGCCAGCGCGCGGGTCCAGAAGCGGGCGTAGAGCAGGTGAAGGATCGCATGCTCGACCCCGCCGATATACTGGCCGACCGGCAGCCATTTGGCGATCTCTTGCGCGTCGAACGGCTTGTCCGATGGCTGGCTGGCAAAGCGCAGGAAATACCAGCTCGAATCGACAAAGGTGTCGAGCGTGTCGGTCTCGCGCACCGCAGCCTTGCCGCATTTCGGGCAATCGACATGCTTCCATGCCGGATGGCGCACCAGCGGATTGCCGGGAATGTCGAAGCTGACATCCTCGGGCAGGGTGACCGGCAGCTGGTCCTTCGGCACGGGGACGACGCCGCAATCGTCGCAATGGATGAACGGGATCGGCGTGCCCCAATAACGCTGGCGCGAGACGCCCCAGTCGCGCAGCCGCCAGACGGTGGTGCCCTGGCCCCAACCTTCGGCCTCGGCGCGCGCGATCACCGCGGCCTTGGCCTCTTCCGCCGCCATGCCGTCGAGGAAGCTCGAATTGATGATCCTGCCCGGCCCGGTATAGGCCTCGTCATGGATCGGGGCGTTCTCGTCGCCCTCGGCTGCGACCACACGGGTCACCGGCAGCATGTATTTGCGCGCGAAATCGAGATCGCGCTGGTCATGCCCGGGCACACCCATCACCGCGCCGGTGCCATAGTCCATCAGCACGAAATTGGCGATGAAGACGGGCAGTTCCCAGCTCGGGTCGAACGGGTGAATGGCTTTGAGGCCGGTGTCGAAACCGAGCTTTTCCGCCGTTTCCAGCTCGGCCGCGGTGGTGCCGCCCGCCTTGCAGCGCTCGATGAACGCGGCGGCGTCGGCATTGCTCGCGGCGAGTTCGACCGCCAGCGGATGGTCAGCCGCAATCGCAACGAAGCTCGCGCCGAAGATCGTGTCGGGCCGGGTCGAATAGACGGGGATGGTCCTGGCACCGCCGGAAAGCGTGAAGCTGAATGTCAGCCCTTGGCTCTTGCCGATCCAGTTGGCCTGCATCGAGCGGACCTTTTCGGGCCAGTCCTCGAGTGTATCCAGCCCTTCGAGCAGCTCGTCGGCAAAGTCGGTGATCTTGAGGAACCACTGGCTCAGCTTGCGCCGCTCGACCTGCGCGCCCGAGCGCCAGCCCTTGCCGTCGATCACCTGCTCGTTGGCGAGCACGGTCTGGTCTACGGGATCCCAGTTGACCGCGCTTTCCTTGCGATAGACCAGGCCTGCTGCGTACAGGTCAAGGAACAGCGCCTGTTCGTGGCCGTAATATTCGGGCTCGCAGGTCGCCAGCTCGCGGCTCCAGTCGAGCGCGAAGCCGAGGCGCTTCAACTGCTTGCGCATCGCCGCGATATTGTCGCGGGTCCAGCCGCCGGGGTGCACGCCCTTTTCCATCGCGGCATTCTCGGCGGGCATGCCGAACGCATCCCAGCCCATCGGGTGCAGCACCTCGAAGCCCTGCATCCGGCGATAGCGCGCGATGACGTCGCCCATCGTGTAGTTGCGCACATGGCCGATATGAATGCGCCCCGACGGATAGGGGAACATCTCCAGCACATAGGCCTTTTTCTTCGGGCTGTTGCTGTCTGCCTTGAAGGACTGGCGCTCGTCCCACACCGATTGCCAGCGGGCATCGGCGGCCAGCGGATTGAACCGCGTCTTCTCGTTCATTGTATCCCTCTGAAAGACAGGGTGTTATTCGCGAATGGCGGACTGGCGCAGGTCGCGGGCCTTGGTGAGGATGACCTCTTCCAGCTTCTGCACCGTGGCAGCGCGGACGGGCGCATCGACCCACTGGCCGTTCTGGTTGACCTGGCGGCTGGCGGCGACGCGCAGCGCATCGGCGCGCAGATCCTGGTCGAGGATCGATACGGTCACCTTCATCCGCTCGGACGGGCTCTGCGGATTGGCGTACCAGTCGGTCACGATCACGCCGCCGGCGCTGTCCGCCTGGAGCAGCGGCATGAACGACAGCGCGTCCAATGAGGCGCGCCACAGATAGCTGTTGACGCCGATGGTGGTCACCTGGCTGGCGGCGATATCCGCCTCGGCGCGCTTTTCCCCGCCACCGCAGGCAGAAAGCAGCGCCAGCGTGCCAGCGGCGCAAAGGGCGGCACGGGCAAAACGGGGTACGGGCATGGCGGCTTCCTTATATCTTCGCAGCTTGAAACAGCGGCCTTCTATAGTGGCTTGGGCTGCTTCGGCAAGCACTTGCGCATGCCGGTGCATGTTCAGCGCGCAGCAAGAATTCCCCGGATATTCTGCCGTCTGGCAGAGCTCTGGTACCCCGCAGGACGGGGCAGAAAGAGCCGCAACCGATTGTGGATTGTTTGCAACGGTTTGAGATTATTTTTACGGGAAGGTGCTTTGATCCCCCATGGACGCGTTTTTGTGTTAACGCGTTTTACAGGGATGCGGCGGGGTCGGAATAAGACGATGAAAGCGGGAGTTACAAAAAAGCTGGCAATTTCAGGGCTTTTGCTCGGGTCTGCGGCATTGGTGCCGTCGATTGCGCTCGCTTTTTCCTCCGGTTTCGACTCGCGACCCGTCTCGATCGATGCGCGCGGCGGCATCGGTTCGTTCACGCCTGCCTCGGTCGATCCGCGTCTGGCGGACAAGCTCAAATTCTCGGCACTGCGCGGTGACAAGATGTTCCGCTTCACGCCTGCAGCGTCTGCCGCGACCGACGGTCCGCGCGCGCTGACCATCGCGGTGCGCATCCGCCCCGACTCGGCCAAGGCGATCAACATGCGGCCTGATCTGGCGAGCGACGGCGGCAAGGGCGACGGTGTCGTCCAGATCACGCCGACCGCCTACAGCCTGGGCGTGGCCAAGGGCTTTACCAAATTCGCACTGCCCACCAGCATCCGCCAGTCGGATGATGCACTGCCCGATATCGGCGAGCTCGGCCGTGGTGCATCGCAGCGCAAGAGCCGGTTCAGCCCGCGGATCGAGATGGACGATGTCCAGGCCCCGACCACCCGCGCGGTGCGTCCGTTCAACGACCAGGGCAGCTATTCGCTCGACGTCGGCGGCGCCTACAAGGTCACCCGCAATCTCGACGTCACCGCCGGCATCCGCCTGCGCAGTGAACGCGACCGCCTGACCGGGCTCACCAACGAGCAGTATGACAGCCAGGCTGTCTATGTCGGGACCGAGTTCCGCTTCTGATTTCGCGATGTATCAGCACTGACTGCCCTCTCCCTGGATGGGAGAGGGTTGCGAAGCCTTGTGAGCGAAGCGAGCTAGGCGAAGCTGGGAGAGGGTGATACGGCGCCGCTCACCTCACACCGTCCGGATCGTCCCTCCATCGATGACGAACTCCGCCCCGTGGATGGCCGCCGCGCGATCCGAGGCGAGATAGGCGATGAGATCGGCCACCTCGTGCGGCTCGGCCCCCCGCCCGATCGGAATGCCGCCCAGCCCGTCGATCACGCGCTGCCGCACCTGCTCGATCGTTCCGCCTTCGGCCGCCTGCAGCCGCTCGAGAAACTCCGAGGATGCTTCGGTCATGATCCAGCCGGGCGAGACGCTGTTCACGCGCACACCCTGCGGCCCGATCTCCTTGGACAGCGCCTTGCTATAGGTCCTCAAGCCGGCCTTGGCGGCGGCATAGGCGGTGGTCGATTCGGGCAGCGGCATGACCGACTGGATCGATGTCACATGCGCCACCGCACCCAAACCGCGCGCGGTCATTTGCGGGACCAGCAGCCGGTCCAGACGCACCGCCGCGATCAGGTTGAGGTTCAGCTCGGCCAGCCAATGCTCGTCCGACAGCGCGGCAAAGCCGCCGCCCGGTGAGGAGGACCCGCCGAGCACATGCGCGACGATCTCGACGCCGCCGAGATGATCGAGCGCGGCCTGAGCTAGCGCCGTAATGCCTTGTGGGGTGGTCAGATCGGCCTGAACCGACAAGACGCCTTCGCTCGGTTCCACGCTGGACCGGGCTGCAGTCACGACCCGTGCGCCGCCTGCCACGAAGCGCTCGACGGTCGCACGCCCCAATCCCTTTGAGCCGCCGCTGACGACGATGCGCTTGCCCGCAAACTCGTTTGGATCGACCCGCAACGTCACAGTGTGATCTCCAACGCCGCGATGGCATCGCCGGTCAGCGCGAAGTCATAGGTGAAGCCAATGGGGCTACCGTTGAAGCTGCCATGCACAGGCCCTTCGACAATCACCCGATCGCCTTCTGTCCGAACCATGTCTGGCGTGAAGATCGCCGCGACCGGGATGACCTCCCGCTCGAAAAGTGTGCGGATCTGCGCTGTGCCTTGATACCGCTTGCCATTGTCGACCACGATCGCGTCGGGCGTGAAAGGTTTGAGCATCGCATCGATATCGAGTCGCGCGTTGGCAGCGACATAATCGGCAATGGGGCAGGGAAGATCGATCGGCATGGCTCTGCTCCTTGATGGGGTCGGAGCGATTATAGAGAGGCCAATAATTGCTAATAAGCGGGATAGAGAGGTATGTAGTGTTGCGAAAGGAAGGATAATGTCGAGACAGGGCTTGATCGAGTTCGACGCCGTGCTGGCCATTGTGCGGCGGGGATCGTTCCGCGCCGCGGCGATCGAGCTCGGTCTCTCGACCACCAGCCTCAGCAACCTGATCGGCGCGCTCGAACGGCGGCTCGGCGTCCGCCTGTTCAACCGCACCACGCGCAGTGTCTCGCTCACCGATGCCGGTCGCAGCTTCGTCGATCAGGTAGCACCCGCCGTTGCCACGCTGCACGATGCGATGCTGGCGGCGAGCGCCCAGCAGCATTCGCCCTCTGGCACGATCCGGATCAACGCTTTCCCGACCGCTGCGCGCGAAATTCTGGCACCGCTCCTGCTACCATTCCTCCAGCGCTATCCCGAGGTGCATATCGATCTCGTCACCGAGGGGCGCATCGTCGACATCGTCGCCGAAGGGTTTGATCTTGGGCTGCGCAGCGCGCATCTGGTGCCCAGCGACATGATCGCCATCCCCGTCGGGTCGCCACGCCGTTTCGCGGTGGTCGCATCCCCCGCCTATCTCGATGCGCATGGCGTGCCGGCAACACCGCCGGATTTGTTGCGGCATCGCTGTCTGCGCGTCCGGCTGCCAAACGGCGCGCTGCACCGATGGCAGTTCGAGAATGACGGCCAGCCGTTACAGATCGATGTCGAGGGGCCAATCACGCTCGACGAGGCAAGTCTCGCGCGCATCGCCGTGCTCGAAAATGTCGGCATCGGTTATTTCATGGAATCGGATATCTGCGAGGATCTGGAGGCGGGTCGGGTGGTTCGCCTGCTCGAACCATGGACACCGCCGCTGGAACGGCTTTGTCTCTATTATCCAAACCGTCGCAATGCCTCGGCCGCGTTCAAGGCCCTGATCGAGATGGCGCGGCGTTCCTTCGGCTGACGCGATAGCTCAGCCCGACAACCCGTCGATCGCCGCCCAGCCTTCTGCAATCCGTGCAACCCTTCGGAACCGCGCCCGCGTCATCCCGCCCAGTGCGATCACTGGCAGGCGGGATAGCCGCGCCAGTACTGCGAATCGTGGGACGCCGAGCGATGCGCCCCCGGGATGCGTGCGCGTGGCGAAGACCGGGGAGATCAGCGCCTGTGCTGGTCCAGCTTGCCGGTTGGCGCGGGCGAGTTCACGCATGTCGTGAACGGTCAGCAATCGGATCAGCCGCGCATCCGCCTTGCCGCCGGGCGCCCCATAGCTGCCATCGGCGCGCCACTGTCTTGCGGTGCGCCCATCGCCCGCCAGTACGATCATGCCGCCGCGCGCGCGGATCAGTTTGGCGAGCCGCTCGAACCGCGCGCGCCGTGACTCGGTGGTGAGGTGATAATGGCGAAACACCAGCCCTGCTCCCATCGGCAGCCGCCGGATCGCGCGTTCGAGCACGGCATCGTTGCGTGCATCGCTGATCAGCCAGAGTGTGGGCAGGACGTTGCCTGACGTCGTGTTTCCGGGCTGGCGGCGGCGCATGTCCGGGCTTATAGCCGCGCCCCATGGATATACAAAGCGACGCCCCCACCACCCCGCTTTCGACCGTGCGCGACAATATCGCCCGCTCGGAAAAGATCGCCGGTCGCCCCGGCGGATCGACCACGCTGATCGCCATTTCCAAGACCAAGCCGGTCGAGGCCATCGAGGCGCTGATCGGCGAGGGGCAGCTGGTCTTCGGCGAGAATAGGGTGCAGGAGGCCGCGCTCAAGTTCCCGGCGTTGCGTGAGCGCTACCCCGATCTGCAGCTGCACATGGTTGGCCAGCTGCAATCGAACAAGGCGGACGAAGCGGTCGCGCTGTTCGACTGCATCCACTCGCTCGACCGCCCGTCGCTGGCCAAGGCGCTGGCATCGGCGATGGACAAGGCGGGCAGGCGTGTGCCGTGCTTCGTCCAGGTCAATATCGGCGAGGAAGAGCAGAAGGGCGGCTGCGCGATCGCCGAGCTGCCGCAGTTTCTCGCCGATGTGCGCGCGCTCGATCTGCCCGTCATCGGGCTGATGGCGGTACCGCCCGCCGATCTGGAGCCTTCGCCCTATTTCGCGCTGCTCGCCAAGTTGACGCGCGACCATGGCCTCGATCAGCTCAGCATGGGCATGTCGGGCGATTACGAGACCGCCGTGAGAATTGGCGCGACGCATGTCCGGGTCGGTTCCGCCCTGTTCGGGGCCCGCTAAGCATTTCCGGACGATGCCGACAATCATATCCATAATGAAGCAATCGCACGCTTTCCCATAGAATAACGGACACAAGTTATTCTATGCTCCCATGATGGAACGGGGGTAGGGGATGCGTGCGATATTCGGCCTTTTGGCTTCGCTTCTGTTATGGGGGGCGGCGGTTTCGGCTCCGGTACTGGCGCAGGAGCGATCGGCGGTGCGTCAGGGCTTTGCCCTTCCACCGCAAAGCGGCAAGACCATCCTGGTGCTGCGCCCCTCGGTGCGCGTGGCCGAGCAATCGACCGGGGGCATGGCCGAGCCGCGCGCCGAATGGACCGATCAGGCGCGCCGCCATATCGATGCGGCGCTGGTCGAGCTGCAGCGGCAATTGGGCAATACGGTTGTCGCTGCGCCCGAAGCCTATGGCGAGGATGCCCGGCTGGTCGCGGAGCATCAGGCATTGTTTGCCGCGGTATCGCGGGCCGTCATCGAATATCAGTTCTTCGTCGGCAATCGACTGCCCACCAAGAAGCGTGACAACAAGGCGGGCCAGTTCGACTGGTCGCTCGGGCCCGGTGTGGCGAAGCTGCCCGGCGCAGACCAGGCCGATTATGCGTTGTTCCTCTATACGGACGATCAATATGGATCGACCGGGCGGAAGATGCTGCAGATCGTCGGACTGGTGGCGGGGGTCGGCTTCACCTCGGGCGTGCACGCGGGCTATGCCGGGCTGGTCGACCTCAGGACCGGTGACCTGCTGTGGTTGAACGCCGATTTCCAGATGGGCGGCGATGTGCGCGAGGCCGAGGGCGCGATGAAGCGCGTGCGCCAGCTGCTCGAGGATTTTCCGGGCAGTACGATTGCGAAAGAGGCCGCAGCGCCAGCCGCAACCGCGCAGGCCAGACCATGATCGCGCGGATGCGGTTGGCGATCGGCATGCTGGCCCTTGCTGCGGGCGTTTCCGCTCAAGCCGAACCTCCGCTTCCGCCGCCTTATGCCGGGGCCTATCAACCGCAGGGCGTGGATGAACAGGGTCTTTGGCGCGAAATGGACGAGGAGGAGCGCCGATTTGCCCAGTCCGACATGATCGTCCGCGATCCGGCCTTGCAGGCCTATGTCACGAAGGTTCTGTGCGATACGGTCGGGCAGGATCGATGCGGCGCAACGCGAATCTATATCGTTCGCGTGCCGATGTTCAACGCCAGCATGTCACCCAATGGGCTCATGCAGGTTTATTCCGGACTGCTGCTGCGTGTGCATAGCGAGGCCGAGCTGGGCGCAGTGCTGGGCCATGAGTTTGGCCATTTCGAAGCGCGCCATTCCCTCGAGAGGCTGAAGGCGCAGCGCTCGGGAGGCGATGTGCTGGCCTGGGCGGCGGTGCTCGGCTCGCTCGCTCCGAGCTATGACATGCTGCGCACCTATCGCAATCTGCAGCTGACCATTATCGGCAGCATCTATCGCTTCAATCGCGACCAGGAGCGGGAGGCCGATGGCCTCGGCATTGGCTATCTCAACACCAGCGCGCTCCGACCTCAGGCGGCGGCGCGGGTCTGGGAGCGCCTGATGGCGGAGTTTACCGCCGATGCCCGAGCCAAGGGACTCAAGAAGCCGCGCTTCGACCGGATTCCCTTTTATGCGACGCACCCACCCGAAGCGGAGCGCGCCACGACGCTCGCCCTCCTCGCCCGGCCGGATGCTGCGACGCGCGACGATGGCGCGGCGCGCTACCGGGAGGCGCTCGCGCCCTGGCTGCCGCAGCTGCTGGACGATCAGATCAAGCTCAACGATTTCGGCGCAAGCGAATATATCATCCAGTCACTGGCCGAAAGCGGCTGGACCGCGCCGCTCTGGCATGCGCGCGGCGAGCTCTATCGCTTGCGCGGCGCGCCGCGCGATCTCGTCCATGCCGCACAATTCTATGGCGAGGCGATCACGCTCGATCCCGCCCATCCCGAGGCGCATCGCGGCCTCGGCCTGGCACTGCTCAAGACCGGTCAGGCGGCCGCAGGGCAGCAGGCGCTCCGCCGTTATCTCGAACTCAAGCCCGATGCAGCGGATGCGAAGCTGATCGGCATGATGATCCCCGAAGAGGTGCCCGCGCCATGATGTCCCGTCTTATCGCTGCATTTGCCGCGACGCTGATCATCGCATTGCTGCCGTCCACCGCCATGGCGCACAAGCTGCGCGAGCAGGGGGTGGCGGTCAGCATCGCCGATTCGCCGCTCACCGTCACACCGGGGCGCGACTGGAACCGGCTCGACGGCAATGTCGGCAAGCATACGGAGACCTGGACGCTCGATGGCGGGCAGCTCAACGATCTCACCTTTTTCGCCGGGATCGAGCCGGGCAAGCCGCTCGTGCGCGAACGCAGCAAGAAACGCGAGCCCTTGCCCAAATTCGGTGCCGGAACCCTGCTCGTGGAACTGCCCGAACTGTTCGAGGCAACCTATCGCACCGCCAAGCAGATCGCCGATTTCCGCGTTACCGATGTGCAGCCGACGCGCTTTCTGGGGCAGGATGGTGTCATGTTCACATATGAATATGTCGACCAGGATCAGCTCACCCGCAAGGGCGAGGCGCATGCCGCGATCATCGCAGGCCGGCTTTACATGATCGGGTTCGATGCCCCGCGGCTCCATTACTTCGAACGCAATATCGACGATTTCCATCGCATTGTTCAAAGCGCGCGCCTGTCCTGAAGCAGCCATGGCCGCGCGCCGGTATTTCGGGACATTCGTACAGGCTTGCGAGGCGCTCACACGTGCAAGACGGGGCGCTGAGACCGGGGCAATGTTCCCCGGATGATATCCGGCCCGTAGCGTTGGCCATAGAAACGGGGCGAGCGACCGCATGCTCCACAGGTCGATCTCCAGAAGCGATCGGAGCGGCGATGCGCCCCACCGCCACGTGTCGCTGCTCGGAGCAGCGGATCGGGCTGGACGATCGTACAGGCCTGGGGCCAACCGGTGGCTATTCGGTGACGTCGTCGAGTGTGAAATAGCCGAGTTTCAGCGACTTGAGCACCAGCTGCGCGCGGTTGGACACGCCGAGGCGGCGGCGCGCATCGGTGAGATATTCGCTCACCGTCTGGTCCGAAATGCCGAGCACCGCCGCGATTTCCCAGCTCGTCATGCCGCGTGCGACCAGCTTGATGCAATCGACCTGGCGAGGCGACAGGCGCTCTTCCTGGGTCACCTGCACCTGGGGCAATTGCGATTGCCATAGCGTGCGCGCCTGTTGCCCGGCGGCAATGCCGAGCAGGATGGCGAGCATGAACGGACGCGCTTCGAGCGGCTCGCCGCCGGCGACGACGAAATGCACCGAGATGGTGGGCCTGTCGGGCATGTGCCCGGCAATGGTACAACCCGAATTCAAGCCCAGCTTGCGCATCTCTTCCAGATATTCGCGCTGGATGCGGGTGAGCGGAATGATCGTTTCCAGATCTTCCCAGCGGATGGCGCCACCGCGGCGCTGGCATGCCGCGAGCACCGGACTGGTCAGGCCATAATCCCGTCGCGCGAACAGATCGTGCCAGGCCTGTGGATAGTTGGTAACCATTTCGGGCTCCATCAGCCCGGATTGCACGTGCACGTGACGCGCCAGCGCTGCATGCGCAAAGCCGAAGGGCGTTGCCGCTTGCGCGGTAATTTCCAGAAGTTCCTCAAGCGTTTGCGCAGCCTCTATGGCCTGCGATGCGCGCTCGACATGGTCCAGTTCGGGCATGAGGCTGGTCGAAATCCCGGTTGGCAATGGTTACGCGCAATAGCAGGGATTCGCCTGCGAGTAACACGGTTAATTGATAATGATTTGCGAATCGCTATTGACGATACGTTCGCTACGCAACGATTAAACCGTTACATCGATCCAGTTCGGATCAATTTCGTCGTCGGGGACAAGATCGGGCGGGGTGGCGCTGGCCGATCGTTTCAGGCGCCAGGGACGCCCAGGGCCGCTGCCGCTTCGCGCACCTTGCGCTGGTCAGCAGCCTTGTTCTTGAGCGCTGCCGTGGCGTCGCGCAGCGCCGCCTGGGCCTTGCCCGTCTCGCCAAGCTGCATCCGGCTGCGCAACAGCATGATCCAGCCATCGGTATCGCCGGGCTCGCGCTTGAGGCGCTCGGCCAGGCCATCGACCATCTGCTGGATCATCATGTCCTGCTGGCCCTGGGGAAGGGCAGCGGCCGCCGCCATTTGGTCGGGCGTCGGGCCGGGGATGCCAGCGGTCGCGGTTTCGGCGCCGTCGGTGCGGAAGCCCGCCGTGGGCGGCGCGAACTTGGCCGAGGCGAGCCGCTTTTCCACGTCGATCCCGCGCTCCTTGCCGACATTGCGGATCACGTCACGAATGTCCTTGGCATAAGGCGCGTCGGCGGGCGTCTCGGCGAGCAGCGCGAACCAGTCCTCGATCGCCTCAGCATGCTTGCCATCGATATCCTTGGCAGCGGCGAGGAAATAGCGCGCGCGCGCATCCTTGGGATCGAGCTCGACCGCGCGTTTGAACGCAGTGCGGGCATCCTGGCTGATCGCCTCGTCCTTGCTGGCCATGACCAGCGCCTCGCCCAGCATCGAGTGATATTCCGAATTGCCGGGGGCCAGCTGGATGGCGCGGCGCATCGCGGTGGCCGATTCGGCAAAGCGCTGCGTCTCGAAATAGCTCCAGCCCAGCATCCGCCAGCCTTCGGCGTCGTTCGGGTTTTCGCGCAGCCGGGCTTCGAGCTGGGTGATGACCTCATCGACCGATGCGGGCTGTCCCTGCGCGTTCAGGGGGGCAACGGGTCCCGATGCAGCGGGTTTCTGGTCGCTATAGACCTTGTACCCCACGGCCGTGACGGCGATCAGCGCGGCGGCCGCCAGCGCGATCGTGCCGACACCGGGGCGGCCGCCGGAAGCGCGCGCGGAAGCCGGTTCTGCCGCAAGGGGCATGTCGGTATCGGTCTGTTGGTCGGTCATGCGGGCTGTCTCTTTGTCGCGTCCGGGTGGAAGGCTAGCCGATCGGCCAGATTTTCCAATTTCTAAGTGGTAAAGATCACATTCTTTGCTAGAAATATCGGCATAGGGTTCGCAACCGAATTTTGGGCAAGTTCTTGCGGCAGCGGGGCAATCTGGCGATAGCAGCACCGATCGGGGAGAAATCGGGTTGCGGGCCGCCGGATGGGGCAGCGTTTGCTGGCAGGCGCGGTCGCGCGAGCGTCCGCAATTGGGGGACGCGAACCAGTGAGCGAGATCTACCGCGTTGCTATCATCGGGTCGGGCCCGGCAGGCAAAAGCGCAGCCGCGCGTGCCGCGAGCCTCGGCATGAGCCATGTCCTGCTCGAAAAGACCGACCATCTTTCGGACACGATCTACAAATACCAGAAGGGCAAGCACGTGATGGCGACGCCATCGCAGCTGGTCCTGCGCTCCGACCATGAGTTCGAGGCGGGCAAGCGCGAGGCGATCCTGGAAAAGTGGAATGCGCGCACCAAGGAACTGAACGTCAACGTGAAGTTCAACGCCGAGGTGAAGGCGATCAAGGGCACAGGCCCCGCGATCGAGGGCAGCGTCCATGTGATCGAACAGCGCGCGCGCGACGGATCGGTGACGAAAAAGGAAATCCAGCGCTACGCCCCGCCCTACGAGATCGAGCTGACCAATGGCGAGAAGATCATCGCCGAGAATGTCGTGCTCGCCATCGGTACCCAGGGCAATCCCAACCGCATGCGCTGTCCCGGCGGCGATCTGCCGCATGTGCAGTACCAGCTGGATGACCCCACCGAATATGTCGATGAGCATATCGTCGTCATCGGCGCGGGCGATGCGGGGATCGAGAATGCACGCGGCCTGGCCGAGGATTCGGCGCAGGGCAACGTCGTCACCATCGTCAACCGCGGACCCGAAGCGCCGAGCCCGAAGGAAACCTTCCCCACCGCCAAGGAGGCGAACGCGCTGGCGCTGCTCGCCGATCGCAATGCGGGCAAGCTGCAGATCCGCTTCGAGACCGATACCGCCAGCATCGAACCCGGCTGGATCACCTTCAGCACCCGCGATGGCGAGGAGCGGGTGCGCTGCGACCGCATCATCGCGCGTATCGGTTCGGCGCCGCCGCGCGCGTTCATCGAGGAATGCGGCATCGCCTTTACCAGCGCCGATCGCCTGGCCTTCCCGCAATTGTCGCCGGTGTTCGAATCGACCGCGCCCAGCATCTTCGTGATCGGCGCGCTCGCGGGCTATCCGCTGATCAAGCACTGCATGAACCAGGGCTATGACGTCATCGAGTTCATCAACGGCAATACCGAACTGAAGCCGGCGGACGAGCCGATCCTCGAGGGCAAGTTCAAGGACCTGCCGGGCCGCAAGTCGGTGGCCGAATGGCTCGACCTGCTGCGCGCGAACGTGACGATCCTCAACGGCATGAACCCGCTGCAGATGCGCGAGTTCATGCTCGATTCGGATGCCAAATTCTATCGCCGCGGCGATGTGATCTTCGAGCGCGCCGCGCCCGGATCGTCGCTGTTCGCGATCGCCGAAGGATCGGTCGCGGTGCAGATCGACCCCAATGACCCGTCGAAGACCGTACCGATCGGCAAGGGTTCGATCTTCGGCGAGGTCGGCCTGATCTCGGGGCGCCGTCGCGGCGCGACCGTGGTCGCTGCCGAGGACACGATCTGCGTCGAAATCTCGCGCAACGCCGCGCTCAAGCTGCAGAGCCAGGTGCCGACCGCGAAAAAGGCGATCGAGCGCATCTCGACCGAGCGCCTTTTGCTGCAGATGTTCGGCTCCGGCCTGAAGCCCGAGGATATCCGCGAAGTCGTCGATACCAGCAAGATCCGCCAGGTGCGGCCGGGCGAGGCGATCCTCAAGGAAGGCGATGAGGGCAACGAGATCTATGTGATCCGCGTGGGATCGATGATCGTCGAGAAGGAGATCGGCGGCAAGCCCGTGTTCCTCTCCTACCTGCCCGCCGGGTCCTATGTCGGCGAAATGGCCTTGATCGCGGGCGGCAGGCGTACCGCGACGGTCAAGGCGGCGATCAAGTCGGAAGTCATCCAGATCGATGGCGATGCCTTCAAGAAGGTGCTGGAGGCCAATCCCGAACTCTTGAAGCGCGCCAAGCGCGACATGGCCAGTCGTCAGGACATCAACGCCTTTATCGAGGCGAAGAAGGACAGCTTCTCGGGCGTGGTCGACATGTATTCGGGCGTGGCCAACTTCCTCGTCGAAAACGGCATCGGCGAGGCGACCGACGTGCTGCTGATCGACGAGACGCTGTGCGTGGGCTGCGACAATTGCGAAAAGGCCTGTGCGGACAGCCATGACGGCCTGTCGCGGCTCGATCGCGAGGCGGGGCGCACCTATGCGCATCTGCACGTGCCGACCAGCTGCCGCCATTGCGAGCATCCGCACTGCATGGCCGATTGCCCGCCCAATGCGATCAATCGCGGCCCCGATGGCGAGGTCTATATCAACGACACGTGCATCGGCTGCGGCAACTGCCAGCGCAACTGCCCCTATGGCGTGATCCGCATGGACAAGGTGCCGCCCAAGAAGCCGAGCCTGCTCTCCTGGCTGTTCTTCGGCTTCGGCCCCGGCCCTGGCGAGCCGAGCAAGAAATGGTCCTATGCCAATAGCGACCACAGCGTCGAAAAGCCCAAAAAGGCGATCAAGTGCGACATGTGCGCCGGGATCGAGGGTGGCCCCAGCTGCGTGCGCGCCTGCCCGACGGGCGCGGCGATCCGCGTTGCGCCGGACGAGTTCCTGACCGTCGCGCGGCTCGAGCAGGAGGAGGCTTGACCATGGCCAGCCAGGCGCAAACCGCCGCACCCGTGGTGCGCAAGAAGACCACCGGACGTCAGCGCAATTCGATGCATGACGGCTTTCTTCGCCACAAGAATTTCCGCTGGATGAAAATCGCGACGGTGCTCAGCATCACGTGCCTCGTCAGCTATTTTCTCATCGACGTGCAGCCGCGGCACAATGGCGGTTCGTGGTATGGCTATACGCTCGGCACCATCGGCGCAGCGCTGATCCTGTGGCTGACCTGCCTGGGCTTGCGCAAGCGCGCGATCACGCCGGGGGGCTGGTCGCTCAAGGCCTGGACCAGCGCGCATGTCTATCTCGGGCTCAGCCTGATCGTCATCGGCACGCTGCACACCGGCTTCCAGCTCGGCTGGAACGTGCACACGCTGGCCTGGTCGCTGATGATGATCGTCATCGTCTCCGGCATTGTCGGCATCTATTTCTACGCGACCTTGCCCGACAATCTGTCGAGCAACCGCGCCGATACCGATGGTGCGGTGACCGAAAAGATGATGATCGAGCAGCTGCGTTCGCTCGACCGGCAGCTGCACGATGCCGGCCAGCCGCTTGATCCTTCGCAGGCCGCGCTGGTCCAGGCTTCGCTCGAGCAGGACCCGTTTGCCGGCAATTTCATCCAGCGCATCACCAACAGCTATTCGGGCTGCGAGACCCGTGCTGCCATTGCCGAGCTGCGCCGGATGCGCGCCTATCAGCCGCGCATGGGCGACGACCCGCTCGACAAGGTCGACGGGCTCTTGCAGCGCAAGGAATCGACGCTGGCGCGGCTGCGCAAGCATCTTCAGATCAAGGCGCTGCTGCAGGTCTGGCTCTATGTCCATGTACCGATGACGTTCGCGCTGCTCGCCGCGCTGTCGGCGCACATTTTCAGCGTGTTTTTCTACTGGTGATCCAAAGTCCCGGGGCGGGGTGTCGGCAAGTGTTGGGGGCAGTTGAATGATGTTTATCGTCCGCCAGGTGGCCTTGAAGGCAGATGGCAGCGAGATCGTCCGCCAGACCGAGGTCGCGGGCGAGGAGATCCTCATCGGCCGCAACGCCAGCAACGGCGTGCACTTGCCCGACCTCGCGGTGAACCCAGTCCACGCGCGCATGGTGCGACGCGGCGGCGAGCTAATCGTCACCGCCGAATCGGCGCAACCTTTCGATGTCGACGGGCGCAGCGTCGAATCGACCTCAATTGATGTGGCGCGCGGTGCCGAACTGCGTTTTGGCGGCCATATCATCGCGCTGGGCACCGAAGGCGATGCGATCACGCTGACCGTTCGCCGCGTCGAAGCGGTATCGGACAGCGCCGAGGACAAGGACGAGGCCGCGATCTATTCGCTGAAAGGTCTGCTGCCCGGCAAGCGGATGAGCGCCTGGGGCTTTGCGCTGCTGGTCCTCATCGCGTGCCTGGCCTGGCCGGTCTATACCTGGTCGAGCTACAAGGACCTGGCCTACAAGGAGAAAATCTCGCGGCCCGCCGGTTTTCATGCCGACACGATGTGGTCTTCGGGCAAGCTCAGCCTGGCGCACAAGACCCTCAAGAACGATTGCCAGTCGTGCCATGTCGATGCGTTCGTGTCCGTCCGCGACAATGCCTGCATGACCTGCCACCAGAAGGATGCAGGACCTCACGCCCCGATGGCGCGTCAGCTCGATGCACGTGGCGACCCCACCGGATTTGCCGCTTTCACCCGATTCGTTGCAGCCAGTTTCAACAAACCTGCGGGACGTTGTGTCGAATGTCACACCGAGCATGAGGGTGCGGGTGCTATGGAACCGACACAGCAGCGATTCTGCGCTGAATGTCACGACGGGATGAACACGCGCTTGACCGACACCAAACTCGGAAATGCCGCCGATTTCGGTAAGGCCCATCCGCAGTTCCAGGCGGCGGTGCTGGTGCGTCCGCTGGTCGGCGACGATGCCAAGGCGCCGCGCAAGCGCATCTCGCTCGACAGGAAGCCCAAGGAAAATAACGGCCTCAAGTTCCCGCACGACATGCATCTGAGCAAGACCAACGGCGTCGCGCAGATGGGACGGCGGCTCAGCGCCAAATACGGCTTTGGCGACGCGCTCGAGTGCAAGGATTGCCACGAGCCGGACAAGAACAATGTCGGCTTTGTCGAGGTTGACATGGAGAAGAGCTGTGCGATGTGCCACAGCTTGGCCTTCGACAAGATCGGCGACACCTATCGCACGCTGCGCCATGGCCAGCCCGAGCAGGTCAAGGCGGATCTGCGCGCCTTCTACCGCTCGACCCCGCCTGCACGCCCGATCAACCTGGGCAGCCTGGCACGCCAGCGCCCCGGCGTCGTGAACTCGCGGCGGACGGCGGCGGATTATGCGCGCGCGGTCAATTTCCGCGGCGGCCGGGCCGATCAGGCGATCCGTCAGGTCTTCAGCCGCGGCGGTGCCTGTTATGACTGTCATGTCGTGGTGCCCCCTTCGGGATCGGGCGGGCTCGATTTCCGTATTGCTCCGGTCGCGCAGACCAGTCGCTACATGCAGAAGGGCTGGTTCACGCACGACGCGCATGACAAGGAAGAGTGCACCAGCTGCCATCTCGCCGAAAAGTCGAGCGATGCATCCGACCTGTTACTGCCCGGAATCAAGGACTGCCGGACCTGTCATGTCGGCGAGACTGGCGCTTCGCTGATCAAGGTGAAGAAACCGGTCGAATCCACCTGCGCAATGTGTCACGATTACCATGCCGATAAGGGGGCGCCATGGCTGCTTCGCGAGCAAGACAAGAAGAAAAAGCGGCCAGAGATTACGGCCTCCATGGCGCATCCGGGAGGGGCAGCGGCGCGGCTGCGACGATAGCTGCCGCGCCTGAGCGCACAAAAGACAGGGGACCGGGTCGCACAATGCTGATAGCTCAGATCACCGATATTCATCTGGGCTTCGATCCGGATAATCCCGCCGAATTCAATCGCAAGCGGCTCGATCAGGTGATCGCCATGTTGCGCGATCTGGACCCGGTGCCCGATCTTCTGCTCGCCACCGGTGATCTGATCGATCGTGGTGACGAGGACAGCTATCGCCGGCTCAAGAATGCGTTTTCGGTCTGCCCGTTCCCGGTGCACATGTGCATGGGCAATCACGACCAGCGCGACACCTTTGCCTCGCAATTTCCCCACGTGCCAATGGTCGACGGCTTCGTGCAGTACGAGGTCGACGCGGGACCCATCCGGCTGCTGGTGCTCGATACGCTCGAAGAGGGGCGGCATGGCGGCGCGTTCTGCGAGATCCGCGCCGAATGGCTACGCGCGCGGCTCGCCGAACAGACCGATCGCCCCACGCTGATCGTCCAGCATCATCCGCCGATCGAGGTCGGCATCGAATGGATGAACACGCACCCCGAAGAGCCCTGGGTCGAGCGGTTGCGCGGATGCCTGGCGAACCGCCCCAATGTCATCGGCATGGTCTGCGGCCATGTCCACCGCGCGATCGTCAGCCAGTGGAACGGCTTTCCCGTCGCGATCTGTCCGTCGAGCGCGCCGCAGGTGGCGCTGGAGCTTGCACCGATCGATCCCGACCGGCCCGATGGCCGCAACATGATCATCGCCGATCCGCCTGCCTTCGCGCTGCACTGGTGGAACGGGCGCGAGCTGATCACGCATTACGAGACCGCCGACGAGCACGTGATGCTGGCGCGCTTCGACGAGAAGATGCAGCCCCTGGTGCGCAGCCTTCTGGCCGAGCGGCCCGCCTGATCGCGGCCCGGGCGGGGGCGGAGGGTCACGGCACCTTGCCGCCTGCGGACCCGGTGGCTATCTAGCGGCGATGACCATTGCACCGACCACGCTCGACCTGATTGGCAACACCCCGCTCGTGCGCCTGCACGGCCCCAGCGAGGCCGCCGGGTGCGACATCTTCGGCAAGTGCGAATACGCCAATCCCGGCGCGTCGGTGAAGGATCGTGCGGCGCTCTATATCGTGCGCGATGCCGAGGAGCGCGGAACGCTGCAGCCCGGCGGCACGATCGTCGAGGGCACGGCGGGCAATACCGGCATCGGCATCGCGCTGGTCGCCAATGCCAAGGGCTACAAGACGATCATCGTGATGCCCGAGACCCAGTCCAAGGAAAAGATGGACACGCTGCGCGCGCTGGGGGCGGAGCTGGTGCTCGTCCCGGCAGCGCCCTATGCCAATCCGGGCCATTTCGTGCACACCTCGCGCCGCCTGGCCGAAGAGACGCCCGGCGCGGTCTGGGCACAGCAATTCGACAATATCGCCAACCGTCGCGCGCATATCGAGGGCACGGCCGAGGAAATCTGGGCGCAGATGGACGGCCGGATCGATGGCTTTACCTGCGCGGCAGGCACTGGCGGCACCATCGCGGGCGTCGGCATGGGCCTCAAGGCGCACGACCCCAATGTCACGATTGCGCTCACCGATCCGCACGGTGCGGCCCTGTTCAATTATTATGCCAATGGCGAACTCAAGGCCGAAGGCTCGTCGGTTGCCGAAGGCATCGGCCAGGGGCGGATCACCGGCAATCTGGAAGATGCGCCGATCGACACGCAGTTCCGCATCTCGGACGAGGTCGGGATCTACTGGGTTCAGCGGCTGCTCAAGGAAGAGGGGCTGTGCCTGGGCCTTTCCTCGGGCATCAATGTCGCAGGTGCGGTCGAGCTGGGGCGGACACTCGGCCCGGGGTCGCGCGTGGTCACCATCCTGTGCGATACCGGGTTCCGCTATCTGTCCACGCTGTACAATCCCGAATGGCTGCGTGCCAAGGGATTGCCCGTCTTCCCCTGGCTGGCCGATTGACCTATACTGGCGCGATGGCCGCTGACAAAGCCCGCACGCCGGGGGGCAATCCCCTGATGCACCGATTGCAGATCGGCATCGGCGGCATCTTTGCCGTGCTGGTGATGGTCGCGCTCGCCGATATGCTGCTGCAACGCGCGGCCACCGAGGCTCCGGCGGAGAGCGCCAGTGTCGCCGAGCCCGGTGTCGCTGCGACCACCGCTCCGCCCGTCGTGCAGCCGCCCGCCGCCAGCGAACCGCTGGTCGATCTGGGCGTCGTCCCCGATCTTCCGGCAGAAGGCATACAGCATAGCGCGGGCGGGCAGACGCCGGTGGTCGGCGAGCTGCAGAACGCGCCGCAATCGGGTTCGCCCAGCCAGCCCCAGCAGTGATGCGCGCAGGGCACGCGCTCGCGGCGGCAAGCCTTGCGGTCACCGCCTGCGTCCCTGCCTCTTCCGAACAGCCGGCCCAGCGCGCTGAACCATCCCCGATCGTCCCCAGCCTGCCGCGACAGAAGATCGCGCTGATGAGCAGCCTGCCGCTGGTCTATGGCGCGGGGGTCGACATGGCGGACGTGATCGCGGGCAAGGCCGATCCGCACCCGCTGCATGCGGCGCTCGCCGCGGCGCATGATCTGGTCGTACCCGATGCCCTGGATGCCGCTGCGCTCAAGGATGTGCGGCTGGCCATATTGGTGCAACCGCGCGCGCTCGGCCCCGACGAATTGGTGGCGCTCGATGACTATGTGCGCGCTGGCGGCCGGCTGCTGCTGTTTGCCGATCCGCAGCTCGATTGGCCGCACGGGGTCGGGCTGGCCGATCCGCGCGGTCCGCAGCGCACGTCGCTGATCTCGCCCTTGCTCCGCCATTGGGGATTGGAGCTGCAAAATCCGGGAATCGAATCGGTCCGGCTGGGTGAATCGGGCGTGTTACTGGTCCATCCCGGGCAATTCGGGGTTCTGCTGGGGAAATCTGGGGACGGATCATGCCACCCGGCTTTCCACGCTTCGGTGGTCCGCTGCAGCATAGGCAAGGGGCGTGCGGTGATCGTTGCCGATGCCGATCTGCTCGATCCTCAAATCCTCGCAAACCGCGCCGTTTCCGGGGCCGCCAACCGCACGTTCATTCGCGATCTGCTGCTCGAACTGATGCAGGAGGACAGCGGATGATGCCAACTGCCCGAATATTTTCGGTTCACCCCGAATATGGAACATTGACCCCAATGTTACCGTTCTAGACCCAAAAAACCCCTTCCATCCCCAACTATCCCTTGTTATGAACCTCCTTAATCGGGGTTCAACCATCTGTGATTCCTTTCCGACCTGCGGCGCTAGCGCGGCGTGGGGGCCTGAGGACTTTGCCTGCGGAGCGACGGGCAAGGGCTGTTTGCAGGTCAGGCAAGGGTCAGGCGAACACCCCCGGCATGTCAGGGATACGCAAGGGCGCGGAAAAAGGGGTGAGTCGACCAAGTGGCGGAAATCAGTGCCTTTTTGGGTTCTGCATTGACCACCATCGACCCCAAGGGGCGGATGGCCATCCCGGCTGCCTTCCGCAATCCCATCATCGCAAACTCGAACGGCGAAAGCGCAGTCGTCTTCTCGTTCAACGCGCAGGGCCAGTGTCTCCAAGGCTATGGCACCGAGCGGCTGAACGCCTTGCTCGAACAGATGCGCCGCCGCGAGGAAATCGCCAACGAGACCGGCGAGGAATTCCGCACCGAACTCTTCGGTGGCCCCAGGTTCAATTCCACCTCGACGATCAGCTTCGACGGCAGCGGCCGTCTTATCCTGCCCAAGATGCTGGTGGCGATGGCGCGGATCGAGAAGCACGTGTTCTTCAGCGGCAACGGCACCGATTTCAGCGTCTGGGGCTACGAGCATCTGATGTCGCTCGACGACCCGCGTCTCGCCTCGCAGCAATTCAACGCGCGTTTCCTGATGGAAGAACTGGGAGGCAAGCGCTGATGGCCGCTGATTCTCCCGCGATGACGCACGACGCGCCGCACATTCCGGTGCTGCTCGCAGAGGTGCTCGAAGGCCTGGCGATCCTGCCGGGTGAAGTGCATGTCGACGCGACCTTCGGTGCAGGCGGATACAGCCGCGCGATGCTGGCCGCCGGTGCCCAGGTCCATGGCTTTGACCGCGATCCCGACGCGGTGGCCACCGGAGCTGCTTTGGCCGGGCAGAGCGAAGGCCGCTTCACCTTCCACGCCGGGCGCTTCTCGCAGCTGGCGCAGATGCTGCGCGCGGCAGGCGTGACCCAGGTCGATGGCATCGTCTTCGATATCGGCGTCTCGTCGATGCAGCTCGACCAGGCCGAGCGCGGCTTCTCGTTCCAGTCGGACGGTCCGCTCGACATGCGCATGGGCCAGGACGGCCTCAGTGCTGCCGATTTCGTCAACACCGCCGACGAAGGCGATATCGCCGATATCCTGTATCTCTATGGCGAGGAGCGTCAATCGCGCCGCATCGCCCGCGCCATCGTCGCCGCCCGTCCGTTGCAGAGGACGCTCGAGCTGGCGACGGTGGTGCGCAAGGCTCTGGGCTATCGCCCCGGCGCGCCGAAGGATCCGGCGACGCGCACCTTCCAGGCGATCCGCATCCATGTGAATGGCGAGCTGGACGAGCTGCGCGAGGGCCTGGTCGCGGCCGAGGCGATGCTCGCACCGGGCGGGCGGCTTGCCGTTGTCAGCTTCCACAGCCTGGAAGACCGCATCGTCAAGCGCTTCCTCAAGGCGCGCAGCGGCGGCGAGGGCGCAGGATCGCGTCACCTGCCCGACAATCCCGGCCAGCGCCGGACCCCCAGTTTCGAGAAACCCGCCAGACCGACCCGGGCGGGCGAGGCCGAATGCGCGCGTAACCCCCGCGCGCGTTCGGCCACCTTGCGGGTTGCAGTCCGTAGCGATGCCCCGGCCTGGGGCGCGCATGACGATGCGGAAAGGCAGGCGGCATGATCCTGGCAGTCAAGCGCCTCAAGACCATCGGCTGGATCGCGCTGATCTTCATCGTCGCGATCGCGCTCTATCCGCTCTCGCTCAGCGTCGCGACGCTGCGCAGCGACCTCACGCGCACCGAGCGCGACATCCTGCGCACCCGCGCCGAGATACGCTATCTGGAAACCGAATTCGCCACCCGCGCGAGCCTTGCCCAGCTCGCGATGTGGAACGACCTCGAATATGGCTATGAGGCGCCCAGCGCCGCTCAGTATCTCGATGGCGAGCGCGAACTGGCCAATCTGGGCGAGATCGACAAGCCGCTCGACGAGCCGGTGCGGGTCGCCGCGATGACGATCAAGCCGCAGGCCGAACCTACGCCGATCAAGCCCGCCGAGCTTGCTGCCAACACGGTCAAGACGCCCGAGCCGCTCTCGGTCTCGGCGAGCGTCGCCATCATCAGCCCGGCGCGCGCTGCGACATCGGCGACCGCACCCAAGGCCGCAAAGGCGGGCGAGGAAAAGGGCTCGGGCCGTCGTCTGCTCGATGACCGGCTGCTCGACCGGATCAACAAACAGGCCGATGCCGAACTGAAGAAGACGGGGGGTCAATGACCGCGCTTGCATCCGGAAGTCACAGGGTTCGTCTGGCCAGCAAGCGCCAGCATCTCACGCTCACCGCGCAGGTCCGCCTGGTCGCGGTGCTCGCGTTGTTTGGCCTCGGCGTCGGCGCGATCCTCCTGCGGTTGACGTTTATCGGCGTGTTCGGCGAACAGGCCCAGGCCGCGACGCGCGGCGCGCTGGTCGATCCGGGGCGGGGCGATATCGTTGATCGCAATGGGGTGCCGCTGGCGCGCACGATCGATGGCTATGCCATCCGCGTGGTGCCGTCGAAGCTGATCGGCAACCGCAAGGTGCTCGCCGCCAAGCTGGCGGAAATCTTCCCCGACACATCCGAGCAGCGCTTCCTCAAGCTGCTCAGCCGCACCAAGCCCACCTATCTGCGCCACCGCGCGATTCCGGAAGAGGTCAATCGCGTCCACGCGCTGGGCGAGGTCGGCATCGAGTTCCCACGCGAGAAGGAGCGCTTCTATCCGCAGCTGCAACTCGCGGCGCATGTCCTCGGCTATGTCCATCCCGATGGCCATGGTGTCTCGGGCATGGAGCGCGCGATGGACCAGGAGCTGCTCGATCCGAAGAAGCGGCTCACGCCCTCGGCATTGTCGATCGACATCCGCGTCCAGGCGGCGCTGGAGGACGAACTCGGCAAGGGCATGAAGGCCTATGATGCCAAGGCCGCAGCCGGGATCGTGCTCGATGTCGAGACCGGCGAAGTGATGGCGATGACCTCGCTGCCCAGTTTCAACCCCAACCAGTTCAACGCCAATAGCGTGGCGTTCGAAGCCAACCAGGTCACTTATCGCTTCTTCGAGCTGGGTTCGACCTTCAAGCCGCTGACCGTCGCGGCCGCGATCGATGCGGGCACGGTGACCAGCATGGCGCGCCGATATGACGCCAGCCGGCCGCTCAGGGTCGCAGGTTTCCAGATCCGCGATTCCCACTCGTCGGGCCGCTGGCTCAACGTGCCCGAAACGCTGGTGCACAGCTCCAACATCGTCACCGCCCAGATTGCCGACGAGCTGGGTCCGGAACGGCTGCAGGCAGTGATGCGCAAGCTGCATTTCGATCGCCAGGCCGATATCAACCTGCGCGAGCGCGCCAAGCCGCTCTGGCCGTCGCAATGGGGACGGTTGACCAACATGACCGTCAGCTACGGCCATGGCATCGCGGTGACGCCGCTGCATCTCGCCTCGGCTTATGCGGCGATGGTCAATGGCGGGCTGTACCGTCCTGCGACGCTGATGAAGCTCAATCCCGCCGACGTGCCGCGGGGCGAGCGCGTGTTCAAGGCCTCGACCAGCGCGCGGATGAACCAGCTGCTGCGCATGATCGTGCGCGATGGCACGGGTCGCAAGGCCGAGGCCCCGGGCTTCCGCGTCGGCGGCAAGACCGGCTCTGCCGAAAAGCCGGGCGCAGGCGGCTACAAGCGCAGCTCGGTGGTCGCGACCTTCGCTGCCGCCTTCCCGATGGACAAGCCGCGCTATGTCGTCATCGTGATGATCGACGAGCCCTCGGGCAACCAGGCGTCGTCCTTCCAGCGCACCGCAGGCTGGACCGCCGCGCCGGTGGTGGCCAAGCTGGTTCCGCGGATCGGCCCGATGCTGGGCGTCATCCCTGACGACAGGCGCGATGTCGATGTGTCCGAACTGATGCCGCTGCTGTGGAAGGCGCCGGGCAAGAAATCGGACGATCCGGTATAGGCAATTATACACAGGCGCCGCGATGCAGGGGGTTGCATCTGAAGCGGCGAAACATAGAGGAGGCGGGGATTTTCAGGGTCGGCAAAAGGGACGTGCAATGAAATTGGGTGAACTGGCTTCGGGTCTTTCCGGCGACGATGCGGCGCGGACTGTCACCGGATTTGCCATCGATCACCGCAAGGTCGCACCCGGCACCGTCTTCGGTGCCTTTGCCGGTGCCCGTTTCAACGGCGAGGATTTCATCGCCGATGCCGTTGCTGCCGGCGCCATCGCCATTGTCGCTGCGCCCAGTGCGAAGGTCGAGGGCGCGGTGCACATCGCCGACGCCAATCCCCGCCGCGCCTTTGCCCAGATCGCCGCGCGCTTCTTCACTCCCGTGCCCGCGCATGTCGCTGCCGTCACCGGCACCAACGGCAAGACCTCGACCGCCGAGATGACCCGGCAGCTCTGGCGCATGGCCGGGCACAACGCTGCCTCGATCGGGACGCTCGGCGTCACCACCTCGGTCGATCAGGCGTCCACCGGGCTCACTACGCCCGATATCGTGACGTTCCTCGGCAACATGTCCGGCCTGGCGCGCGAGGGCGTGACCCATGCGATCTTCGAGGCCTCGAGCCACGGCCTGTCGCAGTTCCGCACCGAAGGACTGCCGGTCCAGGTGGGCGCCTTCACCAATCTCAGCCGCGATCATCTCGATTATCACGGCACGATGGAGGCCTATTTCGAGGCCAAGATGCGGTTGATCGACGAGGTCGTGTCCGAGGACGGCCATTTCGTCGTCTGGGCCGATGACGAATGGTCGGCACGCGTGATCGATCGCGTCAACGCGCGCGGGCTCAAGCTGATGACGGTGGGCGAGGGCGGCGAGGCGATCACGCTCGTAAGCCGCACCCCGACCCAGCTCGGCCAGCAACTGGTGCTCGAGCATGATGGGAAGCAGGTGAAGGTCAACCTGCCGCTGATCGGCGCCTATCAGGCGGCCAATGCGTTGGTGTCCGCCGGCATCGTCATCGCATCGGGTGGCACGCCGGCGCAGGTGTTCGACCATATGGCGCGGCTGCAGCCGGTTCGCGGACGGCTCGAGCGCGCGGTCATCACCCGCGAAGGCGCGCCGGTCTATGTCGATTATGCCCACACCCCCGATGGTCTGGTCGCCGCGATTGCCGCACTGCGCCCGCATGTCTCGGGCAGGCTGATCACATTGTTCGGTGCGGGCGGCGACCGCGATGCCGGCAAGCGCCCCGAAATGGGCAAGGTGGCGGCCGAGCTGTCCGATGTCGTCATCGTCACCGACGACAATCCGCGCTCCGAGGACCCCGCCAGCATCCGCGCCGCGATCATGGCCGCGGCGCCCGGTGCGACCGAGATCGGCGGACGGCGCGAGGCGATTGCCGCTGCCATCGCCATGGCGGGCAAGGACGATATCGTGCTGCTCGCCGGGAAAGGCCATGAGCAAGGTCAGATCGTCGGAGACCGTGTGCTGCCGTTCGACGACGTCCAGGTTGCGCGGGAGTGCGCCGCGTGAGCCTCTGGACGTCCTCCGAGCTCGCGAAGGCAACTGGCGGCACCGCCTCGGCGGAGTTCGAGGTGACCGGCGTCGCGTTCGATTCCCGCGAAATCCAGCCGGGCGACCTGTTCATCGCGATGCGCGGCGAGGCGACCGACGGGCATCTGTTCATCGACCGCGCGATGGCGGCAGGCGCGGCGGGCGTGATCTGCGAGCAGCCGGTCGATCACCCGCATGTGCTGGTGGCGGATAGCGCCGCCGCGCTCACCGCGCTAGGGCATGCCGCGCGCGCGCGGACCGGCGCGACGGTCATCGGCGTGACCGGATCGGCGGGCAAGACCAGCACCAAGGAGGCGCTGTTCCACGCGCTCGACCGGATGGCCCCGGGCGCAGTGCATCGCTCGGTCAAGAGCTACAACAACCATGTCGGCGTGCCCTTGAGCCTGGCACGCATGCCGCGCGACGCCCGGTTCGGCGTGTTCGAGATGGGCATGAACCATGCGGGCGAGCTGGCCGAACTGACCCGCATCGTCCGCCCGCATATCGCGATGATCACGACGATCGCGCCTGCCCATATCGGCAATTTCAGCAATGGCGAGGAAGGTATTGCCGATGCCAAGGCCGAGATCTTCCAGGGTCTTGAGCCCGGCGGTACCGCGATCGTGCCGCACAACAACCGCCATTATCCGCGCCTCTATGCCGCTGCGCAGGCATGCGCCCATGTCATCCGCCGCTTCGGCAGCCAGCCGGACAGCGAAACCCGGCTGATCGATGCGATCCGCGCGCCCGAAGGCGGATCGCTGGTCACTGCCGAGATCGGCGAGGCGCGGCTGTGCTTCCGCGTCTCCGCGCCGGGCGAGCACTGGGTGATGAACGCGCTCGCGGTAATGACCGCGGTCGACGCGGCAGGCGGCGATCTGGCGGTGGCTGGCCTCGCGCTCGCCGATCTGCCTGGCATGTCGGGTCGCGGCGAGCGTGTGCAGGTTGCGACGCCCGATGGCGGCAGTGCGCTGCTGATCGATGAGGCCTATAACGCCAACCCAGCCTCGATGGCGGCGACGCTGGCACTGCTCGGACAGGAACAGGCCAGCCGCCGCATCGCCGTACTCGGTGCGATGAAGGAGCTCGGCGAGACCTCGGACAGCTATCATGCAGGGCTCGCCGCGCCGATCCTCGCGGCCAAGGTCGATCATGTCATTCTGGTCGGCGACGAAATGGCACCCTTGGCCGATGTACTCGCCAATTCGCTTGAGTGGCGGGGCACAATCGCGCATGTGCCCGCCGCCGATGCGGCGCTGAACGCGCTGACGGCCATTTTGGGCGATGGCGATGCCCTGCTCGTCAAGGGGTCCAATTCCGTGGGATTGTCCGCACTGGTGCGCGCGCTGGCAGCATCGCCGGCCGCATCCGCCGTGTCGCGGGAGGGGGTTTGATGCTGTATCTGCTGGCGCAATATCTGGAATTTGAAGGGCCGCTCAACCTCATCCGCTATCTGAGCTTCCGCTCGGGCGCGGCGATCGTCACCGCGCTGTTCATCGGCCTGATCATCGGCCCGCGCTTCATCCTGATGCTGCGCATGCGCCAGGGCAAGGGTCAGCCGATCCGCCTCGACGGCCCGCAGACGCACCTCGCCAAGCGCGGCACCCCGACCATGGGCGGGCTGATGATCCTGATTTCGCTCACCATTTCGGTGCTGCTGTGGATGGACCTGACCAACGTTTTCGTCTGGGCGTGCCTGTGCGTGACGCTGGGCTTCGGGCTGATCGGGTTCCTCGACGATTTCGACAAGGTGCGCAAGGCGAGCCACAAGGGCGTGTCGGGCAAGGTGCGGTTGCTGGGCGAGTTCCTGATCGCCGGCGTGGCGAGCTGGGTCATCCTGGGTCAGACCGGAACCTTGCTCTATGTGCCCTTCATCAACTATCCGCCGTTCGACCTGGGGCTGTTCTACATCCCGTTCGCCGCGTTCACCATCGTGGCTTTCGGCAATGCGGTGAACCTGACCGACGGGCTCGACGGCCTTGCCACCTTCCCGGTGGTGATCGCGAGCCTCGCGTTCCTGCTGATCGTCTACATGGTCGGCAACGCCAAGTTTGCAGCATATCTGGGCATTCCGCACGTGCCGGGCGCGGGTGACCTGGCCATCTATTGCGGCTGCATCATCGGCGCGTGCCTTGCCTTTCTGTGGTTCAACGCGCCTCCTGCCGCCGTGTTCATGGGCGATACCGGCTCGCTGGCGCTGGGCGGCGCGCTCGGCGCGATCGCGGTCGCGGCGCACCATGAAATCGTTCTCGGTATCGTCGGCGGCTTGTTCGTGGTCGAGGCGATGTCGGTGATCATCCAGGTGTTCTTCTTCAAGCGCACCGGCAAGCGCGTGTTCCGCATGGCGCCGATCCACCACCATTTCGAGCAATTGGGATGGGCGGAATCGACCGTTGTCGTGCGCTTCTGGATCATCTCGCTGGTGCTCGCGCTGGCCGGTCTTGCGACGCTGAAGATCCGGTGATCACGTCGCCCGCCTTTGCCGCGAAACGCTATTGCATCCTGGGCCTGGCGCGCTCGGGCCTGGCGACGCTCGATGCGCTGATGGCATCGGGTGCCGAGTGCACCGTATGGGACAATCGCGACGAAGCGCGCGAGACGGCGGTGTCGCACCACCCCGAGGTGCGGATCGGCGATCCGATGGAGATCGACCTCCAAGGGTTCGATGGCCTTATCGTTTCCCCCGGCGTGCCGCTCAACCGCCATCCGGTGGCCGATCGCGCGCGCGCTGCGGGCGTTCCGATCATCGGCGATATCGAATTGTTCGCGCTCGCCCGGGCGAGCCTGCCGCCGCACCGCGTGGTGGGCATTACCGGCACCAACGGCAAGTCGACCACCACTGCGCTGATCCACCACATCATCCGCGAGGCGGGCGTGCCGACGATCATGGGCGGCAATATCGGCCTGCCCATCTTGTCGCAGCCGCCGCTTCCCGAAGGCGGGATCTATGTGCTGGAACTGTCGAGCTATCAGATCGACCTGACCTACAGCCTCGATTGCAATGTCGCGGTGCTGCTCAACATCACGCCCGATCATCTTGACCGCTATGAGGGCTTTGCCGGTTACTGCGCCGCCAAGGCGCGGCTGTTTGCGATGCAGCATGATCCTGAGCATGTCGCGGTGATCGCCACCGATGACGAGCCGACCCGCGGCATCGCTGCGACGCTGACCGACCCGATCGAGGTTCACGCAGCCGATATCTTGGCCGAAGACCAGCGCGCCTGGCCCGCATTGCAGGGCCCGCACAACGCGCAGAATGTCGCGGTCGCGCTGGCAGCTGTCGATGCGCTGGGGCTCGACAAGGCGCGCAGCCGCGCGGCGCTCGCCACCTATTCCAGCCTGCCGCACCGCATGGAGCGCACCGCCGAGCATCGCGGCGTGCTCTATGTCAACGACAGCAAGGCGACTAATCCGGCCTCGACCGCGCCTGCGCTGGGGGCCTATCCGCGCATCCACTGGATCGTCGGCGGCCTCCCCAAGGGCGACAGCCTCGACGAATGCGCGCCGCATTTCGATCATG
This sequence comes from Acidovorax delafieldii, assembly GCA_001555775.1. GTDB lineage: Bacteria > Pseudomonadota > Alphaproteobacteria > Sphingomonadales > Sphingomonadaceae > Blastomonas > Blastomonas delafieldii_A. Next base: position 48,234 of record LSHP01000069.1, read on the forward strand.
TCGTTCACGCCTATACCATCGGCGAGGCCGGGCCGGTGTTCGCGGACCAGCTCGAAAAGGTCATGCCGGTGACCCGTGCCGAGCTGATGGCGAACGCGGTGCGCAGCGCGATGGCCAATGCGAAGCCGGGCGAGGTGGTGCTGCTGTCGCCGGCCTGTGCCTCGTTCGACCAGTTCCGCGATTTCGAGGCGCGCGGCGACTGCTTCCGCAAGATCGTCGATGCGCTGATTGCCGAAGATGCGAACCACGAGGAGGATGCCGAGCGATGAGTGATCTTGCTGCCACCGCCCCCGCAACCGGTCTTTCGGGCAAGCGCGCGTACAAGCTGCCGCGCAATCTCGGGCGCAGGCTGGGCCGCAGCGACCGGTCGCAGCTGGCGATCTGGTTCTGGGAACTGGACCGCGTGCTGCTGGCAATGATCATGATGCTGATCGCCATCGGCCTGATCGCGGTGCAGGCGGCATCGCCCGCGACCGCGCGCCGCCTTTCGACCGCGACCGAGACGCTGAGCCCGCTCTACTTCTTCTACCGCCAGCTTGGTTGGGTGATCGTCAGCCTGGGCTTCATGTTCGTGGTCTCGATGCTGCCCAAGCGCGAGGCGCGCCGCCTGGCGATCATCATGGCGTGCGTATTCTTCGTGCTGCTCGCCCTGGTGCCGATCTTCGGCAATGCCGTGAACGGGTCGAAGCGCTGGATCGGCTATGGCATCGGCATCCAGCCGTCCGAATTCCTGAAACCCGCCTATGCGGTGACCATGGGCTGGATCATCTCGCTGCGCGTCAAGGACCCGAGCCTGCCAGTGCTCAAGCTGTCGATGGCGATCACCGCGTGTATCGCGGTGCTGCTGATGCGCCAGCCGGACCTTGGCCAGACGATCATGTTCATCGGCATCTGGTTCACGCTGATGCTGCTGGCTGGCCTGCCGATGCAGGTGGTCGGCCTTGGTGTCGGTGCGGGCGCGGTGGGCATGACGCTCGCCTATTTCTTCTATCCGGTGGCGACGCAGCGCATCAACGGCTGGCTGTTCGGCGCGGGCGAGTATGACCATGTGATGTTCGCGCACAAGACGCTGACCGGCGGTGGGCTGATCGGCACCGGACCGGGCCTGGGCGTGCACAAGTTCAACCTGCCCGAGGCGCATACCGATTATATCTTCTCGGTCATCGGCGAGGAGTTCGGCCTGCTCGCCTGCGCCGCCATCGCTCTGGTCTATTTTGCGATCATCGTGCGCATCTGCATGCGGCTGCTCGACGAGCGCGACCTGTTCACCATCCTCGCGGTGACGGGCCTTACCGCGCAGCTCGGCGGGCAGGCGTTCATCAACATCGCGGTGAACCTGCAATTGTTCCCCTCCAAGGGCATGACGCTGCCGTTCATCAGCTATGGCGGCTCTTCGATGATCGCGCTCGGCATCGGCGCGGGCTTGCTGCTGTCGCTCACCCGGCGTAACCCGTTCGAAGACCGCAGCCTGCTCGGACCGGACTGGAAGAACTGATGACCATCTCACGCCATTATGTGCTCGCCGCAGGCGGCACCGGCGGACATTTGATTCCGGCCTATGCGCTTGCGCGCGAATTGCAGCAGCGCGGGCATCATATCGCGCTGGTGACCGACGAGCGCGGCGCGAAGATCCCCGGAATTTTCGAGGGCGATCAGGTGCACATTCTGCCGCCCGGACGCATCGCGGGCGGGCCGATCGGCTGGCTCCGCGGCATGAGGGGCATCTGGGCGGGCCGCTCCATGGCGCTCAACCTGTTCGAGAATTTCCAGCCGAGCGCGGTCATCGGTTTCGGCGGCTACCCCGCGCTGCCGACGCTGCTCGCGGCGCAGAAGGCGCGCATCCCGACGATCATCCACGAGCAGAATGCGGTGCTGGGGCGGGTCAACCGCTTCATGGCAGGCCGGGTCAACGCGATTGCCACTGCGTACAAGCAGGTCGACCGGCTGAACCCCAGGCTCAAGGATCGCGTTCATCTGGTCGGCAATCCGGTGCGCGACGCGGTGCTCGGCTTGCGCGGCGAGAATTACCCGCCGCTGTTGGAGGATGGCGTGTTCCGCGTGCTCGTCACCGGGGGGAGCCAGGGCGCGCGGGTGCTGTCCGAAGTCGTGCCCGATGGCCTGGCGATGCTGCCGGTCAATCTGCGCCGCCGCCTCCAGGTGGTCCAGCAGTGCCGCGAGGAGGATATCGAGGGCGTCCGCGCCAAATATGCCGAGCATGGCATTCCGGCGGAACTCGCCACCTATATGAACGACCTGCCCGAAAAGCTCGGCTGGTCGCACCTGTTCATCGGCCGTGCGGGCGCATCGACGATCGCCGAGCTGACGGTTGCTGGCCGCCCGGCGATCCTGGTGCCGCTGCCGATTGCCACCGACGACCACCAGACCGCCAATGCGCGCGAGATGGTCAAGGCCGGCGGCGCGCGCTCGATCCGGCAGGAGGCTTTCACGCCCAAGGAACTCGCCAAGCAGATCCAGAAGATGGCGCTCGACCCGCAGGCGCTCGAGAATGCGGCGCTTGCCGCGCACAAATGCGGTTACCCTAATGCGGTGCGCGATCTCGCCGATCTCGTCGAGAGCTTCGGCGCCGCGCCGCTCGCAGACATTATTCGCGTGGCTCCCGCCGCCAAGGGCCAGGCCCTGGGCGGCGAGGCCCTGGCCCGCGAAGCTGAAGGACAGGAAGCATGAAGGGCGTCGGAATCGACATCGGTACCATCCATTTCATCGGCATCGGCGGCATCGGCATGTCGGGCATTGCCGAGGTGATGCACAATCTGGGTTACAAGGTGCAAGGGTCGGACATTGCCGAAAGCTATGTCGTCGAGGGCCTGCGCAAGCGCGGCATCAAGGTGATGATCGGGCACAAGGCGGAAAATCTGGGCGACGCTGCGGTGGTCGTAACCTCGACCGCGATCAAGCGCGGCAATCCCGAAGTCGATCTGGCGCTCGAGAACCGCGTCCCTGTCGTCCGCCGCGCCGAGATGCTGGCCGAGCTGATGCGGCTCAAGTCCACCGTCGCGGTCGCCGGCACGCACGGCAAGACCACGACCACCTCGATGATCGCGGCGATGCTCGACGCAGGCGGCATCGACCCCACCGTGATCAACGGCGGCATCATCAACAATTACGGATCGAACGCGCGCCTCGGCGACAGCGAATGGATGGTGGTCGAGGCCGACGAGAGCGACGGCAGCTTCCTGAGGCTCGACGGCACGATCGCGGTCGTCACCAATATCGATCCCGAGCATCTCGACCATTATGGCAGCTTCGACCGGGTCAAGGACGCCTTTGTCGAGTTCGTCCAGAACGTGCCCTTCTATGGCGCGGCGATCCTGTGCCTCGACCATCCCGAGGTCCAGGCGATCCTGCCGCGTGTCAAGGACCGGCGCGTGGTGACCTATGGTTTTTCCGCCCAGGCCGATGTGCGCGGCGACAATGTCGTCTCGATCCCCGGCGGCAACCGCTTCGACGTGACCGTGCGCGAGCGCGACGGCTCCACCCGCCAGATCACGGGCATCGAACTCCCCATGCCGGGCCGCCACAATGTGCAGAACGCCATCGCCGCGATCGCGGTCGGGCTGCAGATGGGCATGGCGGACGCCGATATCGTCACCGGCTTTGCCAAGTTCGGCGGGGTCAAGCGCCGCTTCACCAAGGTGGGCGAAGTCGATGGTGTGACGATCATCGACGATTACGGCCATCACCCGGTGGAAATCCGCGCGGTGCTGGCGGCGGCGCGCGAGGGGGTCAAGAACCGCATCATCGCGGTGGTCCAGCCGCACCGATATTCGCGTCTGGGCGATCTGATGGACGAGTTCCAGCAGGCGTTCAACGATGCTGATATCGTCTATGTCGCGCCGGTCTATGCGGCGGGCGAGGAGCCGGTCGAGGGCGTGAGCGCCGAAACGCTGGCGAGCGGCCTCAAGCAGCGCGGCCATCGCCAGGCGCGTACGATCACCGGGCCGGACGAGCTGGCCGATCTGCTGGCGGCCGAGGCGCAGGACGGCGACATGGTCATCTGCCTGGGCGCAGGCGATATCACGAAATGGGCGGCGGGCCTGGCTGCGGCGATTGGTTCGCGGAGAGTGCCTGCGTGATTTCAACCGCGCCTCGTCCTGAAACCATGCCCGATGTACGCGGCAAGCTGACGGCGCATGCGCCGTTGGCCCCTTTGGTGTGGTTCAAGGCCGGGGGCGCCGCCGACTGGCTGTTCGAGCCCAAGGACGCCGATGACCTCGCGCAATTCCTGGCCGCGCTCGATCCGTCCGTGCCTGTGATGGCTTTGGGACTGGGATCGAACCTCATCGTCCGCGACGGCGGCGTGCCCGGTGTCGTGGTTCGCCTCGGCAAGGCTTTCTCTAAGGTCGAGCGGATCGATGACGTGACGCTGGCCTGCGGGGCAGGGGCCTCGGGCATTCTGGTCTCCTCGACCGCGCGCGATGCCGGTATCGGGGGCCTGGAATTCCTGCGCTCGATCCCCGGCACGGTCGGCGGTTTCGTGCGGATGAACGGCGGTGCCTATGGTCGCGAGGTCAAGGATATCCTGATCGACTGCGAAGTCGTGCTGCGCAACGGCAAGCGCCAGACCCTGCAACTCGCTGACCTGCACTACACTTATCGGCATTCGGAACTGCCCGAAGGTGCGATCGTGATCGCGGCGACCTTTCGCGGCCATCCCGATGCGCCGGAGGCGATCCAGGCCGAGATGGACCGCATCGCCGCCTCGCGCGAGGCGAGCCAGCCGCTGCGCAGCAAGACCGGCGGATCGACCTTCAAGAACCCGGAAGGGCACAAGGCCTGGCAACTCGTCGATGCGGCCGGCTGTCGCGGCCTGATGCTCGGCGGCGCGCAGGTCAGCGAGAAGCACACCAATTTCCTGATCAACACCGGCACCGCCACCAGCGCCGATATCGAGGCGCTGGGCGAGGAAGTCCGCGCCCGCGTCCTCGCGCAATCGGGTGTCGCGCTGGAATGGGAAATCCAGCGGATAGGAAAGCCGAATTCATGACCCTGCCCAAGCTCCATATTGCCGTGCTGATGGGCGGCTGGTCGGCCGAGCGCGAGGTGTCGCTGATGAGCGGCGAGGGCGTCGCCAAGGCGCTGGAATCGCGCGGGCATCAGGTGACGCGGGTCGACATGGACCGCAATGTTGCTGCCGTGCTGGCGGGCATCCGTCCCGATATCGTGTTCAATGCGCTGCACGGCACGCCGGGCGAGGATGGCAGCGTGCAGGGCATGCTCGACCTGATGCAGATTCCGTACACGCATTCGGGCATGGCGACCTCGGTGATCGCGATCGACAAGGTGCTGACCAAGCAGGCGCTGGTGCCGCATGGCATCCCGATGCCGGGCGGGTATATCGTCCGGTCGGAAAGCCTTTATGCGGGCGATCCGCTGCCGCGTCCCTATGTGCTGAAACCCGTCAACGAGGGCTCGTCGGTGGGCGTCGCCATCGTCAAGGCGGACAGCAATTATGGCGACCCGATTGCCCGAGACGCCATCGGCCCATGGCAGGAGTTCGACGAACTGCTCGCCGAACCGTTCATCAAGGGCCGCGAACTGACCACTGCGGTGCTGGGCGACCGCGCGCTGGGCGTTACCGAATTGCAGACCAAGTCGGGCTTTTACGACTATGACGCCAAATATACCGACGGGCTGACGCTGCATATCTGTCCGGCGGAAATCCCCGAAGAGATCGCGCAGCGCTGCATGGAGCTGGCGCTCAAGGCGCACAACATCCTTGGCTGCAAGGGCGCGTCGCGCTCCGATTTCCGCTGGGATGACGAAAAGGGGCTGGAAGGGCTGTACCTGCTGGAGGTCAACACCCAGCCGGGCATGACCCCGCTCAGCCTCGTGCCGGAACAGGCGGCGGCGATCGGCATCAGCTATGCCGATCTGGTCGAGATCATCGTTGAACAGGCATTGGGGGGCACCCGGCATGGCGACACGGATTAAGCGCGGCACATCGGCGAAACGGGGCGCGACGCGCGCCAAGCCGCGCACGCCGCAGCGCTCGCGCACCAACGCGTTTCTCGCCCGTCTGCCTTTTACCGAAGAGCAGATGCAGAAGGCCGCGACCATCGGCATCCTGGGCATTCTCGCACTGGGCGGCGTCATCACCGCCCAGTTCATGGGCGTGCCCGGAATGGTCCAGGAAGAAATGGCGCTCGCCGCCGGACGCGCCGGGTTCGAGGTCAAGAAGGTCGAGGTGCGCAACGTCGACAAGATGAACGAGCTCAAGGTCTACGAGATCGTGCTCGCGCAGAAGGACCGGTCGATGCCGCAGGTCGATCTGGAAGAGCTGCGCCGTGAGCTGACCCGGTTCAGCTGGATCGCCGATGCGCGTATCTCGCGCCAGCTGCCCGACACGCTGATCGTCGATATCGTCGAGCGCGAGCCGCTGGCGGTGTGGGAGGATCGTGGGCGCGTGATGCTGGTCGATGCCGAGGGCGTCGCGCTCGAGCCGAGCGCCGGCCAGATCGATCCGAAGATGCTGCGCATCGTCGGCAAGCGCGCCAATACGCGGATCAAGGATCTCACTAAGCTGCTCGACGCCGCGCCCGCGCTGACCCCGCAGGTCAAGGAGGCCGAATGGGTCGGCAACCGACGCTGGAACCTCAGCTTCCATACCGGCGAGGTGCTGGCGCTGCCCGAGGGCGAGGATTTGTCGCAGGCCGCGCTGATCAACTTCGCGCGGATGGACGGGGTCAACCGGCTGCTGGGCAAGGGCGTGACCTATTTCGACCTGCGCGATCCCGAGCGCGCCTATCTGCGCCGTCCGCGTAGCCCCGCCAAGCCCGAAGGCGATGCCCTGGCATCGGCAGCCGACCAATGAGCAGCGGCAAGGCACGCAAGGGCGGCGCGGCCGTCCCCCGGATCGAGAAGACCTATGGCGCGCTCGACATCGGCTCGTCCAAGGTCTGCGCGATGATCATCGGGCGCACCGACGCGGGCGAGCTGCTGGTGCTGGGCACTGGTCAGCGCGCCAGCGAGGGCGTCAAGCGCGGCTATATCACCGACATGGCCGCGACCGAGCTGGCGGTGCGCGAAGCGGTGGAACAGGCCGAGCGGATCGCGGGGCTCAACATCGACCATGTCCATGTCGGCTGCACTTCGGGCGGGCTGACCAGCACGATCGCGCGGGTCGAGATCGATCTGGGCGGCGGGCGGATCGACGAGGATGATGTCGACCATCTGCTGGCAGCGGGGCGCGAGACGATCCAGCCCGGCGGTCGCATGGTGCTGCACGCGCAGCCCGCGCTCTACACGCTCGACGGCGCAACCGGCGTCAAGAAGCCGATCGGCCTGCATGCCGAGCGGCTGGGCGTCGATATCCACGTGATCTTTGCCGACGGTGCGCCGGTGCGCAATATCGACCAGACGGTCGCGGCCGCCTATCTCGGCGTCAGCGGCATCGTTGCCGCGCCGATCGCCGCGGGCACTGCGGTGCTGGGCGAGGAAGAGCGCGAGCTCGGCGTCGCGCTGGTCGAGATGGGCGCGGCGGTCACCAATATCTCGCTCTATGCCGGCGGCATGCTCGTCGGGTTGTTCACCATTCCCTTCGGCGGCGCGGACATTACCGATGCCATCGCCTCCGCCTTCGGGCTGCGCCGGGCGGAGGCCGAGCGGATCAAGTGCTTTCATGGTGCCGCGACATCCTCGCCGCGCGACAATCACGACATGATCGACCTGCGTCTGCCCGAAGAGGACAGCAAGCTGGTCGGCGCAGGCGGGAGGACGGATGACAAGCATTCGATCAGCCGCGCGCAGCTCGTCTCGGTGATCCGCCAGCCGCTCGACTATCTGATCGGCGAGATCACCAAGGGGCTGAAGGAACTGGGCTTTACCGGCGCGCAGGGCCAGCGGATCGTGCTCACCGGCGGGTGCGCCGAACTGCGCGGGCTTGCCGATCACATGCAGGTGGCGCTGGGCCGCACGGTGCGGATCGGTCGCCCGACCGGCATCGCGGGCCTTCCCGATGCACATGCGGGTCCGGCCTTCTCGACATTGGCGGGACTGGCGCTGTTCGCGGCCGACGAACCGGTCGATATTCGCAGCGTTGCCTCCAGCTATCAGCAGGTTCACCGTCATTCTGGCGCTGCTGTTCTGCAGCGATTGTGGCGTGCCCTGGTTGGAAATTTCTGACGATGCGGCGCGGTTCGTCGTCTTGCATGCAGGAAGTGGTGGAAAAACCCGATTTTTTGGGTGAATTCGCGAATCAATCTGTGCAATGTGGTTTTTGGTATTTGCTTCAGAATAATGAAGCAGGGGAGAATTAAGGCATGAGCATCACCATCGGACCGCCGACCGTCGACGAACTGCGCCCGCGCATTGCGGTGATCGGGATCGGCGGGGCTGGCGGCAACGCCATCGCCAACATGATCGCGGCCAGCGTCGAGGGCGTCGATTTCATCGTCGCCAATACCGACGCGCAGGCGCTGAACAGCTCGACCGCCGAGCAGCGCATCCAGCTGGGTCCCGATGTCACCCAGGGTCTGGGCGCCGGATCGCGGCCCGAAGTCGGCCGTGCGGCAGCGGAAGAGACCGTCGGCGATATCGAGGCGATCCTCGAAGGCACGCACATGTGCTTTATCGCGGCCGGCATGGGCGGCGGCACCGGCACCGGTGCAGCGCCCGTGATCGCCAAGGCTGCGCGCGATCGCGGCATCCTGACCGTCGGCGTCGTCACCAAGCCGTTCACCTTCGAAGGCACGCGGCGCATGCGCGCTGCCGAAGCGGGCATTGCCGAGCTGCAGAAGAATGTCGACACGCTGATCGTCATTCCGAACCAGAACCTGTTCCTGGTCGCCAACCCGAACACGACCTTCAAGGAAGCCTTCCAGCTGGCGGACGAGGTGCTGCAACAGGGCGTGCGTTCGATCACCGACCTGATCGTCAATCCCGGCCTGATCAACCTCGACTTTGCCGATATCCGTTCGGTGATGCGCGAAATGGGCAAGGCGATGATGGGCACCGGCGAGGCCGAGGGCGATGGTCGGGCGCTCGAAGCCGCCGAGCGCGCGATCGCCAACCCGCTGCTCGATGGCGTGTCGATGAAGGGCGCCAAGGGCGTCATCGTTTCGATCACCGGCGGCGACGACATGCGCCTGATGGAAGTCGACGAAGCGGCCAACCATATCAAGGAACTGGTCGATCCCGATGCCAACATCATCTGGGGCAGCGCGTTCAACCCCGATCTCGAAGGCAAGATCCGCGTCTCGGTGGTCGCCACCGGAATCGATGGCGATGCGATGCAGCAGGGGCAGGAAGAGGCGCGTCCGTTCTCGCTGAACCAGGCCGCCCCGCGCGCCTTCGCTGCGCCGACGCCCGCACCCAGCTTCGCCGCGGCCCCGCGCCCGGCACCCGCCCCTGCTCCGGCGCCCACGCCAATTGCGGCGGCCGAGCCCGAAGCGCTTGACCTCGGCGTTGCAGCCCAGTCGCTCGACGACGATGCCGGCGCCGATGAGCTGCTGCTCGATCCCGCGAGCGCCCAGCTGCCGCAGGAGCCCGCACCGTTCGTTGCGCCGCCCGCGCAGACGGCAGATCCGGTCGCCAAGGCCCCGCGTGTCGCAACCGGCGGTGGCACCCTGTTCGAACGGATGTCGAGCCTGTCGCGCGGCGGTGCCCGCAGCGAGGACGAGGGAGATGACGACGGTGCCGATGCACCGCCGCTCAACATCCCGCGCTTCCTGGGCCGCCAGAACAACCAGTAATCCTGCTGCCCGCCGCGTGCCTGTGCACCCGGCGGGCATTTGGTTCCCGCAAGCCACCGAATACCGCACACGCCCTGCCGTGATGCCCGGTATGCTGCGCTTGCAATCGTGCCTGCAAAGCGCGACTGACGGGGCGATATGGCTTTGACCCCGTTTTTGCGTCACCGGAAACTTCGTTTCGCTGCTCTGCTTGGCGCGGTTGCCAGTGTTTCGCTCACCTCTGCCCAGGCGCAGGAGGAAGGGCCCGATGCGCCCGAAACCGGTTATAGCTCGCTCGATGTCGCGCAGCCACGCGGCACGCGCGAGTTGCAGAATGCGTTGCAGCGGCTGGCGCTCTATCCCGGTGACATCGACGCGCTGATCGATGCAGGCAATGCCGCCCTGCTGCTGCAGGACCCGCAGGCGGCGATCGGCTTTTTCGCGCGCGCCGATGAGATGTCGCCGGGCAATGGCCGGGTGAAGGCCGGGCTGGGCTCGGCGCTGCTGCTCAACGAGAACCCCTATGAAGCGCTGCGCCTGTTCGACGAGGCGAAGAGGCTGGGCGTGCCTGAGACCGTCTATGCCGCAGACCGGGGTCTCGCCTACGACCTGGTCGGCAATTCGAACGCCGCGCAGGACGATTACGAACTGGCACTGCGCCGCGGAGCCGATGACGAGACCATCCGTCGCTATGCGCTGTCGCTGGGCATTTCGGGCGACCGGGCGGCTGCCGAAGCCCAGCTCGATCCGCTGCTGCGCAAGCGCGACGCTGCGGCCTGGCGCACCCGCGCCTTCGTGCTCGCAGTGTCGGGCGATGCCGAAGGGGCCATTGCGATTGCCGATGCGACGATGCCCAAGCGCATGGCCGCGTCGATCGAGCCCTTTTTCCGCTTCATGGGCCGGCTCACCCCGGCACAACAGGCTGCAGCGGCACATTTCGGGCATTTCCCGGCAGCGGCGGCGGTGGGCAAGGACGATCCGCGCAACCGGCAATATGCATCGCTGGGTACGCCGCGCGTCCGTTCGGGCCGTGCCGATGCAGGGCTGATCCCGGCGGGCGAGCCGCTGGGTCCGACGCCCGAGACCAAGAGCCGCCGGGTGGCAAAGGTCGACAAGTCGCAGCGGCGTATCCCGGGCAAGCTCTCGAAAAAGGAGCGCGAGGCGATCGCGCTTGCCCAGGCGCAGGCCGCTGCACAGCCCGTCCCGGTTCAAACACGCGCGCCGGGTCCCGTGCCGCCGCCCGATCTGCTGATGCCCGGGCGCGGCACCTCATCGGCGCCATCGCAGCAGACCATCCAGACGATCCAGAATGTGCAGACCGCCCGCGCGACCGTTCAGCCGCTGCCCGGATCACGCGCGACCGTTCAGTCCTTGCCCGACAGCAGTGCGGCGTCACGCAACGCGGCGGCAGCCCCGGCCAACGTCGCACGTGGCGGCGGCGATCGTCCTGCCCTGGCGACCAACGTCCAATCCGGCGTACAGCCTGACCGACCGGCGGATAACCAGCTCGCGCTCGCGACCTCGGTCAGGGTCACTGACCTCAAGGAACTGCCAGCACCATCGTCCGCGCGCGATCGGGCAACGCAGGGCCCGCTGATCGGCCCTGATGACAAGGTGGTCGTGCTTTCAGGCATGACAGAGTTGCCGCGGCCCGGCTTCACTTCGGTCGCCAATCCGACAGCGGCAACGACGAGCGCGACGCCGCCCCCTCCGCCTGCGACCAGCGCGCCAGGCTCGGCAGCGCCAACGGGGCTTGCAGGCTCTGCAGTGACGTCGACCAATGCCGTTGCGCCGGGGCAGGCGCCTTTGACCTTGTCCAGTTCCAGTCCGGCGGCGGCCAGTGCCACGACGGCCAGCGCGGGGGCTTCTCCGGCGACTGTGCAGCCGCTGCCATCCGCACCAGAGCCTGCCCGGATCAGCCTGGCGTCGGTCATTGCCAGCATTCAGGTTCCCGCAGCCGAGCTCGCGCCAGCGGACTATGCGGTCGATGTTACCAAGCTGCCGCCAGCACCGAAAAAGCCCGACGAGAAGGAACTTGCCGTCAAGAAGGCGGAAGAGGACAAGAAGCTCGCCGACAAGAAGCTGGCGGACAAGAAGGCAGCGGACAAGCTGGCAGCCGAGAAAAAGGCTGCGGCTGCGAAAAAGGCCGAGCCCAAGCATCCCAAGCGCTATTGGGTGCAGGTGGCAGGCGGTGCCAATCGCGCCGACCTTTCCAAGGAATGGAAGCGGCTGACCACGACCTCGCCCGCCCTGTTCAAGGGCAAGCAGGGCTGGTGGACGCCGCTCAATGCCACCAACCGGCTGCTGACCGGGCCGTTCAAGAGCGCGGACGAGGCGCAGGCCTTCGTCAACACGCTGGCCAAGAACAAGCTGTCGGGCTTCACCTTCACCAGCCCGGCGGGCCAGGAAGTCACCGCGCTCGGCAAGTAAACGTGCGGATTACATCACCGCGTCGCGGATCAGCCGGTGCACATTGGTATTGGCTTTTAGCCGGCTGCCGAGCAGGAACACGCCGCCGATCTTGCGCTGGATGAACAGCGTATCGACCGGGGGGACCTGCCAGAAGGTGCGTTCCTTGGCAAAGGCCATGCCCTCGTCGCGCAGTTCGCTCGTCATCTCGTTGGAAGAGAAGTCGAACGGCCCGTCGATGCGCAGCGGCTCGAACGCCGTGTCGAACATCCCCAACACCGCCACCTTGTGGCTCTCGGGCGCATCGGGATGAAGCATGCCCAGGGTCAGGCCTCCCTCGCGCATCAGGGCGATATCGCGCTCCAGCCCTCCGCGCAGCAGCGTGCGATAGGCGTTCGACACCCGATCCTTGACGATGCGCGTTGCGCCGAAATCGAGCAGCACCAGCTTGCCGCTGGCCGGATCGAAGCGGTAATTGGCGAAATTGGGGTCGGTCTGCATCAGCTTGAACTCGAACAGCTCGCGCAGCAGCAATCCGACAAGCCGCAGCACGATGCCGTCGCGCGTCGCCTGGTCCATGGCGATCGTGTCCTCGATCGCGATGCTCTCGACATAATCCATCGCGAGGATGTCGGTGGTGGTGAGGTCGGCATGCAATGCGGGGACGCGGAAGTCCGCATTTCCTGCGAGCAGCTCGCCGAAGCGCGCCAGGTGCGCCGCCTCGTGCGCATAGTCGGCCTCTTCGTGCAGCTGCGCCTTGGCGTCGGCCAGCATCGGGTCGATGTCGAGCTCGGGCGGCAGCAGCCCGGTGAGCTTGATCAGCGCGGCGACATTGTCGACATCGCTGTCGATGCTCTGGCGCACGCCGGGATATTGCACCTTGATCGCAAGGTCGCGCCCGTCGAGTGTCTTTGCGCGGTGCACCTGGCCGATCGAGGCGGCGGCGACGGGCCTGAAATCGAAGCTGGCAAAGCGCTTTTCCCAGCCGCGACCCCAGTTCTGATTGAGCACATTGCGCAGCTGGCCCTGCGGCATGTGCTGCGCATCGGCGCGCAACCGGCTCAATATATCGGTCAGCTCGGGCGGAAGGAAATCGCCGGTGTCCATCGACATCAGCTGGCCCAGCTTCATCGCCGCGCCGCGCATCGTCGCCAGCCGGTCAGCGATCTTGCGCGCGTTGGCGGGGGTGAGCAGCAGGTCGCCGATCGAGGGACGGCGGCCCTGCGCGAGCTGCTTGGTGCCATCGACGAGCATCGATCCGGCGACGCCGCCGACCATGGTGCCGAAGCTGGCAAAGCGGGAGAGGCGGCCGCTGGGGACGGCCTGGCCGGAAGATCGCGTTCTGGGGGGGAGCATCGGGGTGTGTCGGCCTGTCAGCTTGGCGCGACCGGGATAGGCGCGCGCCTCGCCCGCTATGTAGGTGCGCGCCTGCCTAGCTGCAACTCGCCCCGCCCAGCACGCAGAAGCGCGCGCAATGCGGATGGTTGAGCGATACCGCGCGCGATGCCTCGGCCAGCGTCGCGCCCATGTCGAAACCGGGATCATGGGGCAGCAGCGTGCACGCCGCGACGGTCGGCGCATGTGCGCCCTTGTGCTTCACCACCATGCGGCTGGTCGCGCACATCATCGCATCGGGGCTCTTGCCCAATATGTCCCAGCAGCCCGTGCTGATCTCGGCGATGTCGGCGCCTGCGTCCATTTCCGGAAACATCACGAACTGCTGCGGATTGCCGGTGTCGATGGCAAGGCCCAGCCGGTCGAACAGCGCCGCAAAACCGGCGCGCGCTTCGGCATCGCTTTCGTGCGCCAGATGCCGTCCGGCGATCGCGATCCTGAAGCCGTGCTGCGCCAGCCATTGCAGGCCGGACAAGGCCTTGTCCCAGCTGTTCGCGCCGCGTTCGGCCTCGTGGACGGACTGGGTGTAATGGTCCAGGCTGACGCGGATGGTGAGCCGGTCGCCATGCCGCGCCTTGAGCTCGAGCAGCGCCGCCTCGTGCCGCCGCATCGGGCGCATCGCGTTCGACAGGACCAGCGTCTCGAAGCCGCGCGCCAGGCAAAGTTCCAGGATCGCGATGATGTCCGGGTTCATGAACGGCTCGCCCCCGGTCAGCCCGATCTCGCGCGTGGGGAGGCCGCTGGCAGCAATCTCGTCGAGATATTCAGTGACCTCGGCGAGCGAGAGATAGACCAGCGCATCGTTACGCGGAGAGCTTTCGATATAGCAGCTCAGGCACGCGAGGTTGCACAGGGTTCCGGTGTTGAACCACAGCGTCTCCAGCCCGGTCATGCGGACGCTCGCGCGCGTTTCGCCCTTGGCGGTGACCAGCGGGTCGCGGAACTTGGCCGGGTTGAGCGGCGGGGCATTGTCGATCGCGAACGGGCTGGCGGCGGTGCTCATGCTGCTGACTATATCGCTGCGTCGCCGATCGCCGCCAAGCGAAAAGCGTCAGGCCTCGTCGTGTTTCGCCAGTCTGGATGCCAGCGGAGCCGATAGAACGAGCTGCAATTGGTGATAGATCAGCGCGGGCAGGATAACGATGCCCGCCTGCGGCCCTGCAAACAGGATTGCGGCGAGCGGCGCGCCGGTCGCGATGCTCTTGTGCGATCCCGCAAACAACAGGCTGATGCGGTCGGCGCGGGGCAAGCCGAGCAGCCCGCCCAGCCCCCAGGCGGCTAGCATCGAGAGCACCAGCATCAGCAGGATGATGGCGCACAGCATAGCAAGGACGCTCCAGCCGAGCGTCTGCATCTTGCCGCCCGCGACCGCCGAGCTGAAGGCGACATAGACCGCGATCGCGATCGAACTGCGGTCGAGCAGGGTGAGCAGAGACTTGTTGCGCTGCGCCCAGGCGCCAAGCCAGGCTTGAACGATCTGACCCAGCGCAAAGGGCAGCAGCAGGATCGAGAGGATCTTGATCACGGTATCGCTGCTGATCGCAGCGCCGCCATCCGCGCCGATGAGCAGCGCGACGAGCAGCGGGGTCATGATGATACCGGCAAGGTTGAGCAGTGCCGATGCCATGACCGAGGCGGCAATATTGCCCCCCGCGAGCGAGGAATAGCTGATCGCAGACTGGACGGTCGAGGGCAGGATGCCGAGGAACAGCAGCCCGATCACCAGCCCGTGCGGCAGCAGTCCGGCCGGTGCCTGCGACGCCGCCAGACCCAGCAGCGGCATGAACGCAAAGGTGAACGCGAAGATCAGGCCCTGCAGCCGCCAGTTCTTCATCGCGACGATCACCTCGGCGCGCGGCAGGCGCAGGCCGTGGAGGAAGAACAGCAGGAAGATCGCGACCGAGACGCCGTATCCTGCATAGACCGCCGCCTGGCCGGTCACGGGCAGCACGGCGGCGACCGCGACGGTCAGCAGCAGCATCAGCACGAACCGGTCGGGAATGAAGCGCGTAAGAATCGACATGCCGCTTCCCCCTGCTATGTTTTGTTCGGTTGCGCAACGATCGGAACGATCCAGCGCCGAATTCTGGGGGAGGGGGCATGGACTGGCCGGTGATCACCGCGCGCATAGAGGCTGCGGTCACCCCGCATATCGGCACCGGCAAGGTTGCCGACTATATCCCCGCGCTCGCGCGGATCGATCCGACCAAGTTCGGCATGGCGATCGTGCTGGGCGATGGCACGATGGTGACATTGGGCGACAGCCACGAACCGTTCTCGATCCAGTCGATCTCCAAGGTGTTCACCCTCTCGCTGGCGCTCAAGCATTATGGCGAACATGTCTGGGACCGGGTGGGGCGCGAGCCTTCGGGCAGCGCGTTCAATTCGATCGTCCAGCTGGAAAACGAAAAGGGCATCCCGCGCAATCCGCTGATCAACGCAGGCGCGATCGTGGTGACCGACATGCTGGTGGCGCGCAGCGGTGCGCAAGCGTTTGAGGCGGAACTGCTCGGGCGCTTCCACCGGCTGTCGGGCGATGACAGCATTGCGGTGGACGAGGAGGTGGCGGAATCCGAATCCGCCACCGGATCGCGCAACCGCGCGCTCGCGTATTTCATGGCCGCGTTCGGCAATATGGCCAATCCGGTCGAAGAGAGCCTCGGCGCCTATTTCCGCCAGTGCGCTGTGCGCATGAGCTGCCGCCAGCTGGCGCGCGCCGCCCTGTTCCTGGCGTTCGATGGCTGCGATCCGATCAACCGCGAGCAGCTGGTGACGCGCGAGAATTGCCGCCGCATCAACGCGGTGATGATGAGCTGCGGCCATTACGACAATAGCGGCGATTTCGCCTATCGCATCGGCCTGCCCGGCAAGTCCGGCGTCGGCGGCGGCATCCTGTGCATCGCGCCGGGCCATGGCGCGATCGCGGTCTGGTCGCCCGGGCTCAACGCCTCGGGCACCTCGATGGTCGGCGCGATCGCGCTCGAGGAACTGGTCGAGGCGACCGGGTGGAGCGTGTTTGTTTGAACTGATTTGGTGCAATTATTAATAAAGGAGGAGCTGATACACTGGTTGGTATGAACGCCCTGACAAGTCTTGGCCCTGCAGCCCCCCTCGCCGACTGGGACCGAGCGCAGATCGATCTGCATCTATGGCTGGGACGTTGCCTCGACTGCTTTACGCAGGCGGAGAGCGTGGTTAGCGCATCGTTGCTTCTTATGGCGCACCAATCGTCCGTTTGCGTCGAGCTCGGCAAGGCATATCTGTTCGGCCAGAAGCTGCAGATACTGCGCAACGGCTTGCAAGCGCTGGAAGCCACAGACCCGAAGCGAGCGCGCCTTGCGATCCATTCGCTTGATCGTTTCCAGCCCTATGCCGACCTACGCAACAGCGTGTGTCATGGTGCATCAACTCTGTATCTCGACAAGGATGGCCACTGGCTGGTGGAACTCAAGCTGACGCAGCTGTCTGCGACTGCTATCGTAACGTCGCAGGTCTTCATCGATCAGGCAGCAGCTGCAGAGAAGCTCAAGGGATTGAAATCGGCTGTCCAGAGCCTTGGCGCGCGGCTGAGCAACCTGAGCGCCGTGCTCAGCTTGCCGGACGTGGCTACCCCATCCGCACCGGCGGCGCAGGCGTCTCGCTGAACCTTGGCGCGGGGGCGGGCTGGAGGATGCCGTCCACCTCGATGAACGTGCCGCGCTCCTTGTTGTGCGGGTGTTCGGGCGCTTCCTTGAGGCTCAGCACCGGGGCGAAGCAGATATCGGTATGCTCCATGATCGCGCACCATTCGTCGCGCGTCTTCGAAAGGAACAGTGCGGTGAGCTTTTCCTTGAGCGGGCCCCATTGGCGCGGGTCCATCTGCAGGTCGAAGGCGGGATCGGAAAGGCCGGCCTTCTCGCGCAGCAGCGCGTAGAATTGGGGTTCGATCGACCCGATCGAGATGTACTTGCCGTCGGCGCATTCATAGGTGTCATAGAAATGCGCACCGGTATCGAGCAGGTTGACCCCGCGCTCGTCGCGCCACTGGCCGTTGGCGAGGAAGGTATAGGTCATCGCCGAGAGCACCGCCGCGCCATCGGTCATCGCGCAATCGATGACCTGGCCTTTTCCCGTGCTGCGCGCGGACAGGATGCCGGCGACCATGCCGAACGCCATGAACATGCCGCCGCCGCCGAAATCGCCCACGGCGTTGACCGGTGGGGTCGGCTTCTCGCCTGCGCGGCCATAGCTGTGCAGCGCGCCCGACAGCGCAATATAGTTGATGTCGTGCCCGGCAAGCGGCGCGTAGGGACCGGTCTGCCCCCATCCGGTCATGCGGCCATAGACGAGGCGGGGATTGTCGGCGAGCAGCACGTCGGGACCCAGACCCAGCCGCTCCATCACGCCAGGACGGAAGCCTTCGATCAACCCGTCGGCGGCGCGGACCAGTTCACGGACATGGGCAATGCCATCGGGTGACTTGAGATCGACCGCAATCACCTCGCGGTTGCGGTTGAGGATATCGCGATTGCCGGAATCGCCCATGGTCGCACGGCCGGTGGCGCGCTCGACGCGGATGACGCGCGCGCCATGATCGGCCAGCATCATCGCGGCAAACGGGCCGGGACCGATTCCCGCCAGTTCGATGATCGTCACGCCTGCCAGTGCACCCGCCATATCTCTCCACCTTGTTTAACTGATCGATTAAGGGGCGCACGCTAGCGTCGACGGCGTCCAATGCAAGCCCGATTTCGAGGTCAGGGCGCGGGCTGGCAAGTGGGTTGATCGCCGCGATGCAAAATGCAGGGTGCGGGTGTTGCGGAACAGTGACCTTCCCGTAACGGAAGCTTGATGTTGCATTGCAACAAATAAAAAGGTCAGGATTTCCGCCATTCTTGCCGCACTGCAAAAGTTTAATCAGGGAATTAAAACGAATTGCATTCCGGCAGCCATTGTGACAGCTTTCACTTCGCACCCAACATCACCTGCAGAGTGAGGGGGGCAAAAGCACAACCAACAGGTTGCTTGTGGGAGAAGAGGATGCGCACTTTGTGGAAGCCCGTTCTGGGCTTGCTTTGCACTGTCTCAATGACATCGATGGCTCAGGCGCAGGATGCGCAAGCCGATGATCAGGCGCCCGAGCGCGATGTCATCATCGTGACCGCGACGCTGCGCGCGGCCGATGTGCAGGATATTCCGCTGGCGGTGACCGCTGTCAGCCCGGCCGAGCTCGACCGCCAGAACGTGCAGGACATCAAGGCGCTGACCTCGATCTCGCCCAGCTTCAGCATCCAGTCCTCGCAGGCCGAAAGCCAGGGCACCTCGATCCGCATCCGCGGCGTCGGAACCACCGGCAACAATACGGGCCTTGAAAGCTCGGTCGGCGTGTTCATCGATGGCGTCTACCAGTCGCGTCCGGGGATCGCGCTGGGCGATTTGCTCGATCTGGAACGGCTGGAGATCCTGCGCGGCCCGCAGGGCACGCTGTTTGGGCGCAACACTTCGGCTGGCGCGCTCAACATCACGACCCAGCGCCCCGACCTGACCGAGGTCAAGGCCTTCGGCAACGTGACCTACGGCAATTACGATTTCTTCAACGTCCAGGCCGGTGTCAGCGTGCCACTGGTCACCGACCAGCTCGGTCTGCGTATCTCGGGAGCCTATCGCAAGCGCGACGGCTATCTGCGCAGCGTGACCGTCCCCGGTGCCCGCAGCGGCAATCGCGATCGCTACATCCTGCGCGCGCAGCTGCTTTGGGAGCCGTCGCCCGATGTCAGCATTCGGCTGATCGGCGATTACGCCAAGGCCGATGAGAATTGCTGCGACGCGGTGATCGTGCGCGAAACCGAGCTGCTGCCGTTCTTCGCCTTCCAGGGCCTGCCGGCCAATGGCGGGGTCGCTGCTTCCGGTCCGCAGGCGCTGAGGCGGCTGCAGACCAACAGCCAGCTCTTCAACAACGATACCGAGCAATATGGCTTCTCGGGCGAATTGAAGTGGGACATCGGCCCGGTGCAGATGACCTATATCGGTTCCTATCGCCACTTCGAGGCTTCGTCGGACCAGGAATCGGATTTTGTCGGCCTGAACATCTTCAGCTCGGGTGCGGGATCGACGGCAGCGCCGACCACGCCCAGCAATGGCGGCCCGATCAAGACGATGACGCACGAACTGCGCTTCCAGGGCAGCGCCTTCAATGATGCGCTCGATTTCCTGGTCGGCGCCTATTATTCGGACGAAAAGATCGATGAGATCCAGTCGCTGACGCTGGGGACCGACTTCCAGCGCGCCGTCAGCGCCGGAAATTTCGGCAATGTCGCCGGCGTCAATCCGCTGTTTGCGCTGACCGCGCTGGGCAATGGCGGCGTGCCGGTCAATGCTGCAGGCAATTTTGCCGTCAATCGTTTCCGGCAGGATGCCGAAAGCTTCTCGATCTTCACCCACAATGTCATCAACTTCACCGACAATATCAGCCTCACTCTGGGTGCTCGCTATGTCGAGGAGACCAAGGATGGCAGCTTCAATCAGCTGGCTGCCAACTCCCCGGCCTGTCAGGCGATCGTCAATGGCGTGATCACCGGTGCCATCCCGGCCGCATTGCGCGCTGGCGCGCTGGGCCTGACCTGCTTCCCGTTCGCAACCTCGGCGCGCATCACGGTGCCGGGCACGGGTGGCACGGTTCTGGCCAACACCATTCCCGGCCTGCCGCTGCCGCGCGAATATGACCTCGTCTTCAAGGATGACGAGCTGACCTATACCGCGCAGCTGGCCTATAACAGCAACAACGGCTTCCTCGCCTATGCGGGCTTCAGCCGGGGCTTCAAGTCGGGCGGTTTCAACCTTGACCCGGCAGCGGCCGCACTGGGTGCCGATCCGCGCTTCAATTCGGAAAAGGTCGATGCCTATGAGGCGGGGATCAAGACCGAGTTCGCCAATGGCCGGATCCGCGCCAACCTTGCCGTGTTCCACATGGACATGAGCGACTTCCAGGTGCTCGACTTTACCGGCGTGCAGTTCCAGACCTTCAACGTCGCTGCGGCAAAATCGACCGGTGCCGAACTCGAACTGTTCGGACAGTTTGAATCAGGAATCTCGGTCAATCTGGCGATGACCTATGCAGATGCGCGCTATCCCGGCAATTGCGCCGATGGTGTCGTCGCATCCGCGCCGACCCTGGTGACGATCCGGGCCCTGTGCGGCCAGGATCTCACCAACGCGCCGAAGTTCACGGGTGTTGCGGGCATCACCTATGACAACGAGATCACCGATTCCGGCTGGAAGATGCTGGCCAATTTCAACATCAACTATTCGAGCAGCCGTCGTACCGCCACCTCGGCGCTCGACACCAATGGCCTGCCCAATCCGCTCGACATCCAGCCCGCCTTCTTCAAGATGAATGCGCGCCTCGGCTTCACCACGCCGGATGACCGCTTCTCGTTCGAATTCTGGGGCACGAACCTCAACAACGAGATCACGCGCGGCATCACCGCCAACACCCCGCTGCGCGGCGGTGCCGGCACCCGTTCGCGGATCGCCTTTGTCGAAGAGCCGCGGATGTACGGCATCACGCTGCGCGCGAAATATTGAGATCGTGAATTGATGGGGGACACTGCCCGATAGGACACCATCGGGCAGTGAACATCAGTGACCTGGGGCGGTGCCGGCAACGGTTACCGCCCCTTTTTTGATTCCGTCCGCGTGTCGGTGGCCCGACCGGTCACTGCTTGGCAAAGGCATCGGCGATCGAGCATGCCGCCGGGCCGAGAATCACGACGAACAGCGTCGGCAGAATGAAAAGGATCAGCGGCACGGTCATGATCGCGGGCAGGCGCGCGGCCTTTTCCTCGGCGCGCATCATGCGCTCGTTGCGGAATTCGGCCGAGAGAACGCGCAGCGCGGAGGCGAGCGGCGTGCCGTATTTCTCGGTCTGGATCATCGTCGTCACCACCCCGCGCACCGATTCCAGCGCCACGCGATAGGCCAGGTTCTCAAAGGCCTGGCGGCGCTCGGTCAGGAACGCGAGTTCGATCGCGGTCAGCGCGAATTCGTCGCCCAGTTCAGGATAGGCGCGGCCGAGTTCCTTGGCGACGCGGTTGAAGGCCGCATCGACCGTGAGGCCCGCCTCTGCGCAGATCACCAGCAGGTCGAGCGCGTCGGGCAGGCCCTTGCGGATGGCATCGGTGCGCTTGGTGATCATGTTCTGCACGAACAGGTCCGGCGCCTTGTAGCTGCCGATCAGGATGGCAGCAAACAGGCCGAATTTCTTGATAGGCGACCAGTCGGGCACCAGCACGTCGAGGCCATAGATCAGCAGCGCGGCGAGGCCGCCCAGCGCGATCGGCAGCACCATGCGGCCGAAGATGATCGACACCGCCACGTCCTTGGAGCGGATGCCGGCCTGGGCCAGCTTCTGCTGCGCGGCCTTGAGCTGTTCGTCCTGCAGCACGCGCAAGGATTGCAGCGTGCTGCGCATCTTGTCGGTGGTGTCGTTCTTGTGAACGATCTTGGCGCGCTTCTTGGCGGTGGAGGCGGTGATCCCGGCCTTGAGCTGCTCGCGTCGCTCGTTCAGCGCCTTGACCCGCTTGGCCATCGGATCGCGCACCGTGGTCGCGGCATAGATCGCGATCAGCACCGCGAGCGTCGCCACCGCAGCGAGCATCGTCGCCACGAAGATCACGTCAATTCCCATCAGGGTAGGATTGGCTGCTTCCTGCATCGTCCCTAGTCCCCGATCAGATTTCGAAGCTGACCATCTTGGCCATGATGAACACGCCGATGCCCATCCACACCAGACCGCCGATACCGGCGATCATCAGGCGTTCCTCGACAAAGAAGCCGGCCAGATATTCGGGGTTCACCCACCAGATCATCATGAACACCAGAAAGGGCAGCGATCCGACGATATAGGCCGAGGCTTTGGATTCGGAGGACAGCGCCCGGATCTTGAGCTTCATCTGCGCGCGCGAGCGCAGCACGGCGCCAAGGTTCGAGAGCGTTTCGGCGAGGTTGCCGCCGGTCTCGCGCTGGATCGCCAGGGTGATGCAGAAGAAGTTGAACTCCGGGGTCTGCAGCCGGTTGGCGCTTTCCTGCAGCGCGTCTTCCATCGAGCGGCCAATCTTGATCCGCTCGGTCACCAGCTTGAATTCCTCGCCCACCGGGCCGGGAATTTCCTTGGCCACCACGGTGAGCGTCTCGGTCACCGGCAGGCCCGAACGCAGGCCGCGCACCAGCAGGTCGATCGCGTCGGGAAAGCGTGCGGTAAACTGGTTGAGGCGCCGCTTGATGAAATGGCCGACCACCATGTGCGGCAATCCGAAGCCCAGCGCCGATCCGACGAACAGGCTCATCATCAGCTGACCCGTGCGGAAATAGACCGCCATTGCCACGAGCAGGCCCAGGCCGACCACGACCTGCCCGAACTGGACCACGGTCCAGTGCTTGCCGGTCATCGCCAGGCGACGCGCGAGCATCTGCACCTTGGTGAGCTCTTCACCGGTCTGGTTGAAGCGCGGCTTGCGATTGGCGATGGCCTTGCGCATCTGCGCCTCGACCTTGGCGCTGGCATTCTCGCTATAGCGCTCGCGCACCGTCAGGATGCGGCGCTGCAGTTCCTTGCGTTCGGACGGGCCGGAAAACGCCAAGACGAGCAGACCGAAGACGCTCGCAAGGCCCGCCGCCAACAGCAATGTCTGCACCATATCCATGCGCTCTTCACCCGTAATTTCGGGCCGCCGCTGGCCGATATGGCGCGGCGGTACCGGTTACTTCTTGGCGGCCTTTGCGGCCTTGCCCGGCTTGGCCGGAAGCAGCGACTTGAAATCGCCGAACTTGCCGAGCAGCGACTTCTTGGCGCCGCCGGTGTCCTTTTCCGCTGCGGCCTCTTCCTCGGCCAGGCCGAGGCACCGGTCGGTCAGCGCCTTCATCACCGCGCCGGCCTTGGTCGACTTGCCCGCCTCACAGAAAGGCTGACCCAGCTTGGCAGCCTGGGCTGCGGTCTTGGGATCGGCGGGGATGAGGAAATCGATCTTGCGCTCGATCGTGGTCTCGAAATCGGCCCGGCTGATCTCCAGCGCGGCCGGTTGCACCTTGTTCGCCACCACCAGCACGCGCGCAGCGGGCGCGTTCGACTTGAGCCAGGCGAGCAGCCGGATCGCATCGCGTGCGGAGGCGAGCGTCAACTCGGTCACCAGCACCGCCATGTTGGTCTCGGCGACGAGATGCGGATAGTCGATCAGCATCTGGCGCGGCAGGTCGACCACGGTATTTTCGAACGCGTGGCGGAATTCTTCCTGCAGCTGGAAGAAGGCGGTGCCGTCAGTGATCAGCGGTGAGCTGATCGGCGCTTCGGCCGACAGGATCGACAGCTTGTCATTGGCCTTGATCATCGCACGTTCGATGAACAGGCCGTCGATGCGGCTGGGATTGTCGATCGCGTCAGTAAGACCGCGGCCAGGCTCCAGGTCCATGGTCAACGCGCCGGTGCCGAAATGCAGGTCGAGGTCGAGCAGCGCGGTCATGCGACCGGCGTTCTTGCTGAGCTGCCATGCGAGCGAGGTCGCCACGGTCGATGCGCCGACGCCGCCGCGCGTCCCGATGACCATGATGCCGACATGCGCGCGCTCGATCGCCGCTTCCCCCGCCTTGGGTGCGTTCAGCATCGCCTGCGCCTGCAGGATGGTATCGCGGATCTGATCCGGCCCCACGGGCTTGAGCAGATAGTCGTGCAGGCCGCTCGCGATCAGGTCGCGATACAGCCGGACGTCGTTGACCTGGCCCATGGCGATCACCACGGTGCCGGGCTCGCAGACCTCGGCCAGCGCGTTGATGTCATTGAGTGGATCGCCCGATTCCGAAAGATCGACCAGCAGGATGTTGGGGCTTGCGGTGATCGACAACGACTGGACTGCATTGCGCAGGCCGCCCTTGCTGCACTTTTCCGGCGGCCAGCCCATGTTGATCGCCATCGCGCGCACGATGTCGAGCGTCGCCTCGTCACAGACAAAGGCCGCGAACTGGTCGCGATTGGCCGTCATGCCCGGTTTCCAGGGTGCGTTCACTGCTGCGATCCTCCCTGCTGGGTCGCGCCCTGCTTCAGGCCCTGAGCGCCGGTCGGCGGGGTCTCGCGATATTGCTTGATGGCGGTGTCCGAACGCTGGGTGGAGGTGGTCAATGCTCCCGGCTCGCCCCGCACCAGGTCTTCCTTGTTCGCGACCATCGCCGCGACATTCGCATTGAAGGCACAGCCGAAATTGCTGCTGGTCGCGTTGCGATAGTTCATCTCGAGCTTCGTCTTCCAATCGGGGCAGCCCGGCACCTCGGCAGTGCTGCGCGTGACCACGACGCGGACCGCGCCGGGCGCGATTTCTCCGGTGGTGACCGGTGCCACGTCGTTGACCAGCAGGCCATGGCGCGAGGCTGCGGCCTCGATCGCGGACTTGACCACGACATTGCGGCCGGCCGGATCGTCGATCGAAACGCGGTCGCCATAGCCCAGGTCCATTGCCTGGAACCATTCGGCCAGTCGGCGCTGCTCCTGCGCGGGCAGCGATCCACCCGCCGCATTCAGGTCGAGCGTGTAGTTGCTCCGCGATACGACGGCCTGGTGGACGCTATCCAGGCCCCGGTTGCTGGCCATGTTGCCGCAACCCGACAAGGTCAGGATGGCCGCTGCTGCGATAGCTGCATGATAAGCGCGCATTGCTATTCTCCTCAAAGCGGGGTCTGGGTCACGTCCGTCAATGAGGTGTAATTTGGGGTGTGGTCACCGGGCTGCATGGTC
>LSHP01000070.1 GCA_001555775.1 Acidovorax delafieldii
CGCGCGATCACCTCAATCTACACCAGAAATTACACCACGAGCGCGGACGCTAACCCTCGCTGCTCGCCGTCTCACAACACGGCTTTCGCCAAATGAACCGCTCGGCAATTACATCGACCGTACCGTCAGGAAGGATATGAAGCAGTTGTTTGCCCAGCACGGGATTGAACAGGGAGCAGGGAAGCAGGTCCGGGTTGTTGGGCGCGAATATGATACATCGGGAACGGACAGAACTTACCGCATTCCGGATTTACGTGTGGGAAAGATTGCGTATGACTCCACGATTGCGAGAAAGCTGCCCTCTACCCCACAAATTCGCGGGTTTTTTCGCTCTGACTTTCAGCCGGATGCTGTCGTGATTTTGCGCCCCACTCGGCTCGGATCAGGAAGCAGCTACGTCATAAAGAAACCGGGGAAGTGACATGTCCAGGCCAGTTCTGCCACTTGATAAGCTTTACATCCCGCAGAGCGTTGGCGATGTCGTGCACCAACTCGGTTCGATGATGCTGTCCGCGCCAAAGTTCAAATCCAGACTGCCTTGGGATTTTGAAGAGGATATCGACACGAACTTCCACCAGCTCAATGAGGGGCTGAAGGTCATCCGCCGCCAGCTCGGTGAGGAAACCTATGCCCGGCTGGTCGAGATGTCGGACAGGATGCGCGCGCATTTCGAGGCGGACCCGGACGACAAGACCGAGGATGGGATCAAGGGCCGCGAGTTGATCGACGAGATGACAGACATCCTCCGCGCCAGCCGCCGCCGCAAGGCTCCACGCAGCGCGGGGTAATCGGGCGAAACCGTCACCAGATGTCGATGCTGATCGTGATCGGCGGCTTGTCCGGCGCGCCGTGGCAGACATAGGTGATCGCCGTGAGCACCTTGCTCTTCCCGCGATATTCCGGCTTCACGGTCATGCGATCGATCGCTTTCAGATCGATCAGCCCGCTGATCCGGTCATGCGCGAAATCGAGCGCGACTTCGGTGCCCGCGGGGACATAGCCGATATTGTACTTGTCATTCGGCCCCCCGAACCTTTTGGGATAGAGCCAGATCTTCACCAGCTCGCCGCGCTCGACCAGTGCATCGGCCTGGGCGCGGCTTGTGACGTGCGAAAAGTCCATCGGCCTTGCCTCTGCCTTGGGCGCTGCGTCGGCGACCAGGCCCGATGCCGTCTCCGGGGCGAGCATGGCGGATGCCAATGCGATCGATAGCAGCAATGACTTCGAGTCCGCCATGGCAAATCCCCGCCAGGTGCAGCTTGTGCGTCGGATAGCATAGCGCGCGCAGCGAGTGGCGGGGAGCCAGACAAGGTAAAATGCATCCGGAACGGATCATTTAGCTCTCGGCCGGCTGCCAGTCCCGCGGGCGCATCGCCTGCTCGACTGCCCTTGCGCCGGTAATGGGCAAAGGCGAGCGCCATCAGCCCGATCAGCGCACTCATCGATCTGTGCAGAAGAAGATCACCCCGGGGGGACGCGTGCCGGCCCGCTGGCGCGTCAACAAGCCCGTGACTGGCGGGCACGACCGATGCACATGGGCGCCGCTGCGGCTATTTCACCGCCTGTGCGCTGGTCAGGCTGCGCTCGCCCGCGAGGTTCTGGTACACCTGCACCCGCCAGCGGCGGCCATCGGTGAACACCAGGTCCATGCGATAGTTCATCCCCGCCACGACCTGCTGGCTGATATTCTCGATCTCGGCCAGTTCCGCGCCGGGCACGTCCATCGCGTTGAACGCCCATACCGCCACCGCCTCGATCTCGGGGGTGAGCGGAGCCTTGCTCCAGCCGCCGGTAATGACCGGCGTCTCGCGCTCGGCGGTCGGCGGCGCGTCCTGTGCGCAGGCGGTGACGGGAAGGGTGGCAAGGGCGAGGGTAAGCAGGGTGCGGGTCATGCGGGAACTCGGGGCTGGAAAAAAGGGGAAGGTTATTCGTGATTTGGGGCCGGAAAGGCAACTTGATCCGGATGGCATTCCTGCGCAACTTGAGTACAGAGAGCAGCGCATTCCTCACACGATTCTGACATCATGTGCGGGCACGTGGCTATGCCGCCTTTGCCGCAGGTGCCCCCCGCAACAGGCCTTCGGTGCTCAAATCCTCGTCGAGTTCGGGCCAGTGGATGCCATATCCGCCTGCGCACGTCTCCCACACTGTCCGCTGCCTGGCACTGGCATTCAACAACCTGGGATACCAGGCCAGCGGAGCAGAAATGGTCCGGCCGTCCATCAGATCCACGATCAGGCTGTGATCGTCAAAGCGCACGTCCAGCACGCGCTCGTCGGTGAGCTTAGCTGAAATATTCATGCCATTTCTCCAGAAACATCGTGCGATGCTCTTCCACGACGGCAATTATGCCACCGATCTCGTGCGCACGAAAGCCCCGGCTCCGTGCAACGGAAACCGGGGCCAGCCAAAGCTTGATGGTCGCCGCTCCCTTGTCCACGTGGACATGGGGCGGCTCGTTCGGTTCGTGACTGAAGAAATAGAACCGAAAACCATCAAGCCTTAGCAGGGTAGGCATTCCGCCTCACTCGGCCGGAAGATACAGTTCCCCGCCCTCCTGCTTGAAGCGCTCGCTCATCTCGGCCATGCCCTTGAGCGCGGCCTCGCGGCTCGCGGCTGCCGTTTCCGCGCCGCTGGGGCCCGTTGCGATAAAGCCTTCCACGCCCTGGTTCTGCTTGGTGGCAAAGTCGCGCACCTCCTGGCTGATCTGCATCGAGCAGAATTTGGGGCCGCACATGCTGCAGAAATGCGCGGTCTTGGCGCCTTCCGCCGGCAGGGTCTGGTCGTGGAATTCCTCGGCGGTATCGGGATCGAGCGAGAGGTTGAACTGGTCGCGCCAGCGGAATTCGAAGCGCGCCTTGCTCAAGGCATCATCGCGCACCTGCGCCGCCGGATGGCCCTTGGCGAGGTCCGCCGCGTGCGCCGCAAGCTTGTAGGTGACCACGCCGACCTTCACATCGTCGCGATCGGGCAGGCCCAGATGCTCCTTGGGCGTGACATAGCAGAGCATCGCCGTGCCATACCAGCCGATCTGCGCCGCGCCGATGCCGCTGGTGATATGGTCATATCCCGGCGCGATATCGGTGGTGAGCGGGCCCAAGGTGTAGAAAGGCGCTTCGCCGCACACTTCCAGCTGCTTTTCCATATTCTCCTTGATCTTGTGCATCGGCACATGGCCGGGGCCTTCGATCATCACCTGCACGTCTTCCTTCCACGCGCGATGGGTGAGTTCGCCCAGCGTGTAGAGCTCGCTGAACTGCGCCTCGTCATTGGCATCCGCGATCGATCCGGGGCGCAGGCCATCGCCCAGCGAATAGGCGATGTCGTACGCCTTCATGATCTCGGTGATCTCGTCGAAATGCTCGTAGAGGAACGATTCCTTGTGATGCGCCAGGCACCATTTGGCCATGATCGAGCCGCCGCGCGAGACGATGCCGGTGACGCGTTTCGCCGCCATCGGAATGTACGCCAGCCGCACGCCGGCATGGATGGTGAAATAGTCGACGCCCTGCTCGGCCTGCTCGATCAGCGTGTCGCGGAAGATTTCCCAGGTCAGCTCCTCGGCAATGCCGCCGACCTTTTCCAGCGCCTGATAGATCGGCACGGTGCCGATCGGCACGGGGCTGTTGCGCAGAATCCATTCGCGCGTGTCGTGGATATTGCGTCCGGTGGAAAGGTCCATCACCGTGTCCGCGCCCCAGCGGATCGACCAGACCATCTTGTCGACCTCGGACGCGACGTCCGATGCGACCGCGCTGTTGCCGATATTGGCGTTGATCTTGACCAGGAAATTGCGGCCGATCGCCATCGGTTCGGTTTCGGGATGGTTGATGTTGCTGGGGATGATCGCGCGGCCGCGCGCCACCTCGTCGCGGACGAACTCCGGCGTCACGCAATCGGGGATCGACGCACCGAAGCTGTTGCCGTCGCGGCGATATTCCTTGAGCCGCTCGCGGCCCAAATTCTCGCGCTCGGCGACATATTCCATCTCGGGGGTGATGATGCCGCGGCGCGCATAATGCATCTGGCTGACATTCATGCCGGGCTTGGCGCGCAGCACGGTCTTGCGGACATTGGGGAAGGGAGGCACCCCGCCCGAACGATCGGGGCCGAGCCGGCCATTGTCCTCGGGGCGAACCTCGCGCTGCGGGACATGATCGACATCGCCACGCGCCAGGATCCAGTCGCGGCGCAGCTCGGGCAGACCCGCGGAAATATCGATATGCGCATGGGGGTCGGTATAGGGGCCCGAGGTGTCATAGACGCGGACCGAAGGCTCGCCACCGGCGAGATCGATCTCGCGCATCGCGACGCGGATGCCGCTGCCCGATTTGGTTGCGACATGGATCTTGCGGCTGCCGCGAATGGGCCCGGTGGTCACGCCGATTTCGGTGCGGGCATGGATATCAGCCATTGTCTTGCTCTCCTTGTACGGCGGGAGAGCGGATGCGGGCGCATGGATGAACAACGCCGCTCCCTCCCTCCGCCGGTATCAGCCGGTTCAGGTTCAACGGGTCGTGGGGCGCAAACCCACCTCTCAGCCGCTCGGCTCCCCGGGGATGGGGCTCAGATTAGGACGGTGCGCGCGGCATGGCCAGCGAAATCCGCTTGCGACATGTGTATTGCTGCTATAATACACCACCATGCTGACGTTGACCGACATCTCCCGATCCTATGGCCGCAAGCGCGTGCTTGACGGCATTTCCGCCACCTTTCCCACCGGCCTGACGCTGCTGGTCGGGCCGAGCGGGGCGGGGAAGTCTACCTTGCTCAGGCTGCTCGCTACGGCGGAGAAGCCCAATGCGGGGACGATCGCGTGGGACGGGGCGGCGCTGCCGGGCGCGCGCAAGGCTCTGCGCGCGACGCTGGGCTATGCGCCGCAGGCGGTCGATCTGCCCGAGGACCTGACCGCGCGCGAATTTGCGCTGCACATGGCGGCGTTGAAGGGACTCGATGCGCGCTCTGCCGACCTGCAGTTCGGCGCGATTACCGAGCGGATTGGGCTGCATGCCGATATCAACAACCGCATTTCGACCTTTTCCGGCGGCATGCGGCGGCGGCTGGTGTTTGCACAAGCCATGCTCGGTGCGCCGCGGCTGCTCGCGCTCGATGAGCCGACGGCAGAGCTCGATGGCGAGACGGCGGCTTCGGTCAGCTCGCTGATCGTCGAGCGGGCGCGCGAGGCGGTGGTGGTGATGACCACGCATCTGGCCGATGCGCTCGCACCCCAGGCGGTGCAGGTGCTGCGGGTCGATCAGGGCCGGGTCGCGCCGCAATGACGCCGGTGCCACAACCGGCGGCGGTGCTGCGTTCCTCGTTCGCCACTAGCCTGACGCGCTATCGGCGCAGCTGGGGGCTGTGGCTGCTGCTGCTGATCGCGCCCATCGGCGCGCGCTTCATGATCTCGGACGAGAGCGGCCGGGGTGTGGCAATCGCGGTCGCCGACCAGCTGCCGGTGCTGACATCGGCGATGCTCGGCGTGTGGCTGGGTATCGTGGTGACGACGCTACTGCTGCCCGCCGGTTACATTTACCTGCGCGCCAATACCAATCGCCGCCAGCCCTGGCAGGTGGAAGAGGTGACCGCCGCGCCGCGCATCGCGATGCTGCTGGGGCGGTTCGCCGCCGATGCGGCGGTGATGCTCGGCACGCTCGGCGCGTTGACGCTGGCGGGCTGGTTCCTCGGCTGGCTGATGGTAAGCGGGCCGTACAGCCCGTGGCAGATCGCCTATCCCTTGTGGTTGATCGCTGCGCCGCCGCTGGTCGCGCTCGCCGCCCTGCGCATCCTGTTCGATGCCGTGCCTTGGCTGCGCGGTGCGCTGGGGGATCTTGCCTATTTCTTCGTGTGGATGACCTCGATCGTCATGCCGATCGTCGCGGCGGACCAGCCATCGTCCTTCACCGCCAATCTGCTCGACCATCCCGGCTTCGTCCGCCCGCTTGCCGGGCCTGCGCCAGCGGGCGAGATGAATGTCCAGATCGGCGGAGTGGACCCGGCCACGCTCAAGCCGGGGCGTATCGATCTGGACGTTGCCGCCGGGTTGCACGCACCGGGCTATATGGCCGCGCGGCTGGCCTGGATCGGGATTGCGGTGGTGCTGGTGCTGGTCGCGGGGCTGATCTATCGCCCGCACCGGTCGGGGCGCAAGCAGGCCGGACAGGGGCGCATTGCGAAGCTTCTCTCCGCCGGGCCACCGCCGGCCGCGCGCGCCGATGCGCCGCCCGCTCGTGCGGCGCGATCGGCGCTGCCGGGGCTGGTACTGGCCGAATTCCGGCTGATCGGGGCGGGGCGGCTGTTTCTTGTGCTCGCGATGGCAGCGGCGCTCGCAGGGATTTCCGGCGACTATCGGCACATCGGCAGTCCGGCGGCGCTGCTGCTGCTCGTCTTCGCGCTGAGCGCGCATGCCGGGCGCTGCGAAGCGCGCGGGCTGCTCAAGCTCACGGCAACGACGGCGACCCCGCCGATGCTGCGCCGGGCGGCGTTTGTGGTTGCGGGGCTGGCATGGTCGCTGCTGCTCGCGCTGCCCGCCGCGATCGTGCGGGGATCGGGCGAGCCGCTGCTGTTCGCGCTGGGCACCGGCGCGTCTGCAGCACTGGCCGCGATAACGCTGGCGGCGGCGACCGGATCCTCCTTTGCCCCCCGCGTGGTGCTGCTGATTGCCTGGTATGTCTATTTCTCGAGCTGACGCCAATTCATGGCACCATGGCGCGCCCCCTCGACCCTGAACAATCGACAGGCCTATGACCTGTCGCATTGCTGCTGTCACAGGCGGCGATTAGGATCGCGCTACCCAGCATCAACAGGAGAGAACCATGCCCGCGCATGAGATAGATTACGAGATCAAGGGCCAGGAACTGCAGTTTGTCGAGATCGAGCTCGACCCCGGCGAGAGCGCGGTGGCGGAGGCCGGGTCGATGGTCTGGAAGGACCCGTCGATCGAGATGACCACGGTGTTCGGCGATGGCAGCGACGATCAGGGCGGCGGCTTCATGGGCAAGCTGCTCGGCGCGGGCAAACGTCTGGTCACCGGCGAGAGCCTGTTCACCACCGTGTTCACGCATACCGGATCGGGCAAGGCGCGCGTCGCTTTTGGTGCGCCGGTGCCGGGATCGATCCTGCCGATCGACCTGTCGCGCTACGGCGGGCGTCTGATCTGCCAGAAGGACAGCTTTCTGGCCGCGGCCAAGGGCGTGTCGATCGGCATCCACTTTCAGAGGCGCATCCTCACCGGGCTGTTCGGCGGCGAGGGCTTCATCATGCAGAAGCTTGAGGGCGATGGCATGGTGTTCGCGCAGATGGGCGGCACGATCGTCGAACGCGAGCTGCGGGCGGGCGAGGAGCTGCATGTCGATACCGGCTGCATCGCCGCGTTCACCGGCAATGTCGATTTCGACCTGGTCTCGGCGGGCGGCATCAAGACCTCGCTGTTCGGCGGCGAGGGTCTGTTCTTCGCGCGGCTGCGCGGGCCGGGCCATGTGTGGATCCAGTCGCTGCCCTTCTCGCGGCTCGCCGGGCGGATGCTGGCCGCCGCAGGACCGCGCGGCGGTCAGAACCGGGGCGAAGGCTCTGCGCTCGGCGCGTTTGGCGACCTGATCAGCGGTAACAACTGAGGGTGAATGGCCCCGCGCGTCGTGCCGGCGCGCGGGGCCATTCCGAAAATCAGAAGGTGTAGGTCACGCCGACGCCGCCGAAATACTGGTTGGCATCGCCGCGGATCGACACGATCGGGCTGTCGGCAAAATCGCCCTGCAGCCGCGAATAGCTGGCGAGCGCGAACACGCCCCAGCCGCCATCAAGCGCGTTGCCCGACAGGTCGAGGCCGAGCAGGACCGAGGTCTGCAGCGACTTCAATCCGCCATCGGCACGGAAGCGCGGCAGACCCGATGCAGCGCTGCCGGCAGCATCAATGCTGAAATAGGTATTGGCATAATCGCCATCGACGAAATCGGCCGAGGCGGAGACGTTGACCACGCCCTTGGTGCCGAGCAGCCGGTTATAGCTGACCTGCGGCGTGACGATCGCGCCCGAATGCACGCCGGTCACGTCGAACAGCGCGTCGGTGGTGAAGGTCATGCTGTCGAAACGGCCGAAGATGCGGTTGATCTTGACCCCGCCCGATGCGCCGAGCTCGAGCGCGATCGGAAAGTCGCCCAGCCGTTTGACCACGGCATCGCGGATGCGGTTGTTGCGCTCGGGCCGGACGCGGAACATCGGGCCGGCGATGAATTCGACCTTGGGCAGCACCGGGTCCTTGACCAGATCGACGAACAGGCCCGGGCCGCGCGCAGCGAAATTATAGCCCTTGTAGCTGCCCTGGATGATCGGCGCAGGGAAGAAGACATACTGGTCCGAACCTTCGTAGCTGGGCACCATGCCCGCCCCCAGGCCCACGGTCATGTAGAAGTCCTTGGCGAACACCGACTGCGACATCGCCGCAGCGGTCGCCAGAAGTCGGAGCTGTTCGGGTGTCGGTCCGGGCTTGGCGGGCGCCTGCTCCTTCTTTTCTTCCGCGGCAGGCGCGGGCGGCTGGTCGGCTACGGCCTGGGCAAGCGCGGGCGTGCTGATGCTGGCAAACAGGGCAAGGCTCGCAAGGGTTCTGGCGATCATCGGATGAATTCCATGAAGGATGGTGCTCCGCCGGGGCGAGAGCATGTGGGGGGACACCGCGCGGCCCGATATAATGCTGCGGTGCAACAGATCAAGACGATTGCGCGAAGCTCGGATTGTTGTGAATAAATTTACACAATGACAAAGCAAGGCCTTCGCACTTGCCGCAATTAGACAAGATTCTTGCAGCAATGATGCGGTGATCCGGCTCATGTCGCGTAAATCAGCAGCATCAGCTGTCAATTTATGACACTGCCTGATTCGCAAGAGGAAAGCCCCATGTCCTATACCGATCACATCCGCGCCAACGAACAGCTCGTTGCCAGCAAGCAGGGCCGCTGGACCGGCATCAATCCGGAATCCGTCGCGCGCATGCAGCTGCAGAACCGGTTCAAGACCGGTCTCGACATCGCTCGCTATACCGCGAAGATCATGCGCGAGGACATGGCCGCCTATGATGCCGATCCGTCGCAATACACCCAGTCGCTGGGCTGCTGGCACGGCTTCATCGCGCAGCAGAAGATGATCGCGATCAAGAAGCATTTCGGCACCACCAAGCGCAAATATCTGTACCTGTCAGGCTGGATGGTCGCCGCGTTGCGCAGCGAATTCGGTCCCCTGCCCGATCAGTCGATGCACGAAAAGACGAGCGTGCCCGCGCTGATCGAGGAACTCTATACCTTCCTGCGTCAGGCCGATGCGCGCGAGCTCGACCTGCTGTTCAGCGGAATCGACAAGGCGCGCGCCGCTGGCGACACCGCGAAGGAGCAGGAACTGCTGGGTCAGGTCGAGAATTTCCAGACACACGTCGTGCCGATCATCGCCGATATCGACGCCGGTTTCGGCAATGCGGAGGCCACCTATCTGCTCGCCAAGAAGATGATCGAAGCAGGGGCCTGCGCGCTGCAGATCGAGAATCAGGTGTCGGACGAAAAGCAGTGCGGCCACCAGGACGGCAAGGTCACCGTGCCGCACGAGGACTTTCTCGCCAAGATCCGCGCCTGCCGCTATGCGTTCCTGGAACTGGGCGTCGAGGATGGCGTCATCGTCACCCGCACCGACTCGCTGGGTGCCGGCCTGACCAAGCAGATCGCGGTCAGCCACGAGCCGGGCGATATCGGCGACCAGTATAACAGCTTCCTCGACTGCGAGGAGATCGACCCCGCCACCGCGCGCAACGGCGATGTCATCCTCAACCGCAACGGCCGCCTGCTGCGCCCGAAGCGTCTGCCCAGCAACCTCTTCCAGTTCCGCGAAGGCACTGGCGAGGACCGCTGCGTGCTCGACAGCATCACCTCGCTGCAGAACGGCGCGGACCTGCTGTGGATCGAGACCGAAAAGCCGCATGTCGAGCAGATTGCTGGCATGATGGACCGCATCCGCGAAGTCGTTCCCAATGCCAAGCTGGTGTACAACAACTCGCCATCGTTCAACTGGACGCTGAACTTCCGCCAGCAGGTCTATGACGCGATGGTCAAGGAAGGCCTGGACGTCTCCGAATATGATCGCAGCGCACTGATGGATGCGAAGTATGACGATACCGAACTCGGCATCGCCGCCGACAAGCGCATCCGCACCTTCCAGGCCGATGGTGCGCGCCGCGCCGGCATCTTCCACCACCTGATCACGCTGCCGACCTATCACACGGCTGCGCTCTCCACCGACAACCTCGCGAAGGAATATTTTGGAGAAGCGGGCATGCTGGGTTATGTACTCGGCGTCCAGCGGCAGGAGATCCGTCAGGGAATCGCATGCGTGAAGCACCAGAACATGTCTGGCAGCGACATCGGCGATGCTCACAAGGAATATTTCGCTGGCGAGGCGGCGCTGAAGGCCGGCGGCGTCAACAACACGATGAACCAGTTCTCTTGAGCAGTCGGTTCATGGTGATCGGTACTGCGTTGTTAAAACATGTCTGACCGATAAAGTTTTCCTGGGGAGGAAAAAGGTTACCCCGCCGGTGGCAACATCGGCGGGTTTCCTTTTTTCTGGCATCGACTTCATGATATCTTGGACTCCGACTCGCGATACGGAGGCGGCATATGGGCAAGGTCATCGGGCTGGGCGGGCTGTTCTTGAAATCGCCGGACCCTGATGCGTTGCGTGCCTGGTACAGCCGCGTGCTGGGCCTTGCCTTCGATGACTGGGGCGGGCTCGTCTTTTTGCCGCAGGACGCCGCGAATCACCCTGGCGCTGGCACGGTGTTTTCGCCGTTCGCGCAAAGCAGCGAGTATTTCGCGCCCTCGACCAAGGAGTTCATGTTCAACCTGATGGTCGACGATCTCGAGTCCGTGCTCGCCCGCTGCGCCGCCGAAGGGGTGGAGCCGGTCAAGACCTTCCCCGCCGAGGCGAACGGGCTGTTCGCGCACATCATGGACCCCGAAGGCCGCAAGATCGAACTGTGGCAGCCCAAGCCGATGGAATGAGCGGCGCATCTGCGCAGGCGATGGTCGCGTAGCTGGCCCAGCAACACACAAAAGGGGGCCATGATGTTCCGATATGCCTTGCTTGCGCTCAGTCTGGTTCCCGTTTCTGCGGCAAGTGCCCAGCCAGCGTCCTCTTCCGCCCCTAATGCCGCCGCCGCCCGTGCCAGCCTGGCAGGGTCGTGGGAAGGCGAGCTGGGCTATCTCGATTATTCGGCCAATCGCTGGTTCAGTATTCCGGTCAAGACGCGCGTCATCGATCAGGGCGATGGCGCGACGATGCTGCGCGTGTCCGATTTCGACGATGGGCCCAAGGTCGGCAACGTCCGCATCACGACGGGCGAGCTTTTCGATGGAAAGGCGTCGACGGTCGCGGTCGCATTGTTGCGCAAGGGGCGAGCGGTCGAGGTGACGACCTATGCGGTGCGCATCGATCCGGCCTCGCGCGATGCGACGCACTGGACGATGATCGAGGAAACCAAGGGCAGCGACGACGATCGTCCCGCAACGCTCAGGCTCACCACCGTGCGCGATGGCGATAAGGTCGAGACGCTCAAAGAGGTCGATTTTCTCGACGACGACAAGAGCGAGTGGCTCACCCGCAACCGCACCCGCTTGACGCGCGTTGGCGCCTGACCGCATCGTCCGACCTATCCCTCTGGCCGAAAGCCTCGCCATGCTCCGCTATGCCGCCGCCTATCTGTTCACCGGGCTCGCCTTTGCGCTGATCGACAGCGTGTGGCTGAAAACCATGGCCCCGCGGCTCTATCAACCACTGCTCGGCGATCTGCTCGCGCCCTCGTTCCGGCTCGCGCCCGCCGTGGTCTTCTATGTGCTCTACATTGCGGGCATCCAGATATTCGCGGTCGTGCCCGCGCTCGCCGATGGCCGTTGGCAGACCGCTTTGGTCAAGGGCGCGCTGCTCGGCTTTTTCTGCTACATGACCTATGATCTCACCAACCAGGCGACGCTCGCCACCTGGCACACGAAGATCACCGTGCTCGACATCATCTGGGGCACGTTCCTCACCGGATCGTCGGCGCTGGTCGGATTTGCTGTCACGCGGGCGGTGTTCCGATAAAATGATGATGAACGACCGATAATGTGACTCGCGCCGCCTGTTCGCTCTAGCCTGCGTCCGCTGCTCCAGACAGCCTGCGAAGGAGAGACCGCCATGCCGACCCGAGGTGAACTGGGCAGAAGCCTGATGCTGTCGATCAGCCATATCCCGCAAGGTCGCAGCAATCGCAGCGGATCACCGCTGCTGCCAAGGTACATCACGGTGCACAATACCGACAACTCGAGCATCGGAGCCGATGCCGAGGCGCACGCAAATTTCCTATCGAAGACCGGATATTATATCCATAACGGTAGCAAGCGCTGGGTATCCTGGCATTTCACCGTGGATGACGACAGCTGCGTCCGGCATCTGCCGCTCAACGAGGTCGGCTGGCATGCCGGATCGAGCCAGGGCAATGCCCAAAGTCTGGGCATAGAGATCTGCATGAACAAGGGCATCAACCAGAACAGGGCGTTCGACCGGGCCAAGACCTTGATCGCCTGTCTGTGCTACGACCTGAACCTCGAACCCGAGACCCGGGTGGTGACGCACCGGCACTGGTCGGGCAAGAACTGCCCCCGACTCTTGCTGAACAATGGCCAGGAAGGCGCAATCTGGCAGGATTTCATTGCCGATGTTCGCGCGATCCTGAACAGCATTGACGATCCGGCGCAGGTTTAGGCGCTGTCGATACTCTCGGGTAACCGCCAATCGATCGGCTCCTGCCCCTGCGCCATCAGAAACGCATTGGCCTGGCTGAAATGGCCGCAGCCCAGAAAGCCGCGATGTGCCGAGAGCGGCGAGGGGTGCGGGGCCTTCAGCACCAGATGCCGTCCGCCGCGATCGACGCTATCGACGCCCGCCGCCTTCTTTTGCGCATGACTCCCCCAGAGGAGGAACACGACCGGGCGCTCCAGCGCATTGACCCGGGCGATCACTGCATCGGTGAACCGCTCCCAGCCCTTGCCCTGGTGCGACCCGGCATCGCCCATCTCGACGGTGAGCACAGCATTGAGCAGCAGCACGCCCTGGCCGGCCCAATGTTCAAGAAAGCCGTGGCGCGGCGGTGCGATGCCGAGATCGCGCTGCAGTTCCTTGTAGATATTCGCCAGCGAGGGCGGCACCGGCACACCGGGGCGGACGCTGAAGCACAGGCCATGCGCCTGGCCGGGGCCGTGATACGGGTCCTGCCCCAGAATGACGACGCGCACCTTGTCGGGCGGGGTCAGATCGAGCGCGCGGAACCAGTGGCTGCCCGGCGGAAAGATGCGCGCGCCCGCCGCCTTGCGCTCGAGCAGGAAGCGCTTGAGATCGGCCATATACGGCGCGGCGAACTCACCGGCCAATGCCTCTCGCCATTGCGGATCAAGCCGGATGGCCGCTTCGGTGCTTGCGTTTTCGATCATGCAGCGAAGCTTGGCGCGGCGCTGGTCATGGCGTCAAGCCAGGGGTTTTCGCCGGGAGCTGTTTTGATGGTATACGCGGCAGGTGTCGCGAATCGCGACGCCACAGCAGGGGTTGCCATCATGCCGCTCACCCACGCCAAGCCTGTCACCTTCATCAACACCGCCAACCGCCGCGCCGCCGAAAGCTTCTATCGCGACGTGCTCCAGCTTGCGTTCGTTGCCGATGATGGCTTTGCCGCCGTGTTCGATCTGGGCAGCGCGGTGCTCCGCATCACCGAGCTCGAAGGCTATGCCGCCTCGCCGCACCCGGCGCTTGGCTGGTCGGTCGAGGATATCGAGCAGACCATGGAGCATCTGGTCAGCCGCGGCATCGCGCCCAGGATCTATGAAGGCTTCGGCCAGGACTCGCTCGGCATCTGGACCGCGCCCGATGGAGCGGCACGTGTCGCCTGGTTCCAGGACCCGGACGGCAACCTGCTCAGCGTCGTCCAGAGCGGCTAATCTGCCTCAGAGCGAATGCACCAGATGCCCGCCATCGACCGTCAGGATGCTGCCGGTCATGAAACGGCTGGCGTCGGAGGCGAGCAGCAGCAGCGGACCGTCGAGATCGGGCAGCTCGCCATAGCGCCGCATCGCGATGCGCTTGCGCAATGGTTCGCCTGCCTCGCCAGAGAGCTGGTCGCGGTTGATATCGGTGAGGAAATAGCCGGGGGCGAGCGCGTTGACGCGGATGTTGAACCGCGCCAGCTCCATCGCCAGCTGCTTCGTCATGTGCAGCACGCCCGCCTTGGACACGGCATAGGGGCCGGTGCCCGCTGCGGGCTGAAAGCCGGTGATCGAGGCGGTGTTGATGATATTGCCGCCGCCGCGCTCGCGCATGCCGCGCGCCGCCTCGGTCGCGACATTCCACGCACCTTTGAGGTTGATGCCCATCACGAAATCGTAATCGTCCTCGGTCTGGTCGAGCGCACGCTTGGTGACGGCGACGCCTGCATTGTTGATGCAGGTGTCGATCGCCCCGGCGGCCGCCATGCCTTCGCGCACCGAGGCGAGATCGGCGACATCCATGCGGATCGCCTCGGCGCTGCCGCCGGCGCTGCGGATGTCCTCGACCAGCGCCTCGAGCGCGGGAAGGCGGCGCGCGGTGACGATGACATGCGCGCCGCTCTTTGCCAGCAGCCGTGCGAAATGCGCGCCAAAGCCTTCGCTCGATGCGCCGGTGACCAGGATGCGCTGGCCGGTCAGATCTGCGCTCAGGCTCATGCGGCGGCTCCTTCGGTCGCGTGCTTGTGGTCGCGCTTGATCTTCTTGGCGAGCGACCATTTGTGCACTTCGGTCGGGCCGTCATAGATGCGGAAGGCGCGGATTTCACGGAACACCTGCTCGACAATCGTGTCGCCGCTGACGCCCTTGCCGCCCATCACCTGCACGCAGCGATCGGCGACGCGCATCAGCGCCTCCGATACCGCAACCTTGGCCATCGAACTTTCGACCGTGCCGAGCTCGCCGGTGTCGAGCACGCCGGCGCACCAGGCGATCATCAGCTCGGCCTGTTTCAGGTCGATCAGGTTCTCTGCCAGCATGAAGCCGACGCCCTCGTGATCGACCAGGGGCTTGCCGAACGCATGACGGCGGCAGGCATAATCGCTCGCGATCTCGTGTGCGCGGGTCGCCGCGCCAAACCAGCGCATGCAGTGCGACAGCCGGGCAGGGGAGAGGCGCACCTGCGCGTATTTGAAGCCCTCGCCGCTATTGCCCAGCATCTGGTCGGCGGGGACGCGCAGGTTTTCGATGGCGATCACCGCATGGCCGCCGGGCATCGAGCTGTCGATGGTGTCGAGCACGCGCTCGATGCGGATCGCTGGATCGGGCAGATCGACCAGGAACATGCACGCGCCGTCATCCGATTTCGCCATCACGATGCCGACCTTTGCGCCTTCCGCCCCGGTGATGAACGCCTTGCGCCCGTTGATCACCCAATGGTTGCCGTCGAGCTTGGCGGTGGTCTTCATCATCGACGGGTCGGAGCCCGCGCCGCCTTCTTCGGCCGGTTCGGTCATGAAAAAGGCCGAGCGCGATTCGCCGGAGACGAGCTGGTTTAGGAACCGCGCCTTCTGCTCCGGGCTGCCGACCTTGCCGAGCAGATACATGTTGCCCTCGTCCGGCGCGGCGGTGTTGACGGCCACGGGGCCGAGCGGTGACAGGCCCGATTTCTGCAGCACGATTGCGGTCTGCGCCTGGGTGAGGTGGCGGCCGTCGGGCAGGATGTGCGGCGTCATCACGCCTGCTTCGCGGGCAAGCGCGCGCAGCTCCAGCACCAGCTCTTCCGACGGCCCATGCGCGCCGCAGCGCGGATCGCGTTCAAAGGGGGCGACGACATCGCGGATGAACCGTTCGACCTTCTCGGCAATGGCATCGACTTCGGCGGCGGACAGATGGGACATGGCAAGGCTCCCCGAAACGTTCATGGATTCGCCCAAGCGGGGTAAAGGAGCTGACGGTTTAATCAACTGATTAAAGTGGGGGAGGGGTGGCGATATCCCATCGCGCCGTCCCCGGACCGGTCCCCTGCGAACGCAGGGGCCCATCTCCTGCCGGTTGGTCTGCAGGCACGCTCCGGAGATGGGCTCCCGCCTTCGCGGGAGACCGGGATTGGGGTGAAAAGCGGAATCCTAACGCTCTCCGGCGAAAGCCGGAGTCCAGAAGCGATGTTGCGCTGTAGCCGCCCTGGATTCCGGCTTTCGCCGGAAAACTGGTAGCTGTTGCTCTGCACGAGGTGACATGCTTAGGAAGCAACATGCTGGACGCTAAAGCTGCATCCCATTTCGCAAAAAACGGTGCGCTACTTTTCAAAGCCGCCATGGCTGCTCAGATGGATCAAGTTCTGACAGCCATTTCGGATATTCCGGGAGGTCAGGCTGGCGTTCGTTTATGGGGCATCCCTGCACTGGAGCCTACTTTGGCTTGCGACGGGTTTTTGGGATCAATTGCCGAACAGATATTGGGGGGCTGTGCTCGTCCCGTCAGGGCGATTTTGTTCGACAAGTCAATGGACGCGAACTGGTCGCTTGGTTGGCATCAGGACAGGACGATCTGTGTAAAGCAACGACGCGACGCACATGGCTTCGGACCGTGGACAGTCAAAAACGGTATTATCCACGTCGCCCCGCCGTTTGAGGTGCTGGCCCGCATGGTGACCTTGCGGGCGCACATTGATGATGTTCCGGCTACAAATGCGCCTCTCCTTATAGCGCCCGGGTCTCACAAACTTGGCAGGATCGCGATTGGTCAGATAGCTAAAGTCGTATCAGAATGCGGCCAAATGCCATGTTTGGCCGAAGCGGGTGATGTCTGGGCCTATTCAACACCTATCCTCCATGCTTCTGACGCAGCGTCTGCACCGATGAACAGAAGGGTACTGCAGGTGGATTATGCCACTGACGACCTGCCTTTCGGGTTGGAATGGCTGGGCGTGTAACCAGCCAAGGCAGTATTGAAATCCAACAAAAAACCCCGCCGCGCCGAAGCGCAGGCGGGGTTTCATGTCTCTCATCCCGGCCCGTTCAGGCCCGGAGGTCCGGTCAGCCGTTATGGGCGACCAGATTGACGGCCGAGTGCTTGCCGCGGCGATCGACCTCGAGGTCGAACTCCAGACGGTCGCCCTGGTTGAGCCCTGCCATGCCGGCACGCTCGACCGCGCTGATGTGCACGAACGCATCGGGCTGGCCATCGTCGCGGGTGATGAAGCCGAAGCCCTTCATCGCGTTGAAGAACTTGACCGTTCCGGTCGCACGCTCGCCGGTCAGTTCGCGGCGCGGAGCCTCGCTGCGCGGACCGCGATCGCCACGATCGCCGCCGCCCGAACCTTCGGACACGGGGATCAGTTCACCA
Source organism: Acidovorax delafieldii (assembly GCA_001555775.1). Classification (GTDB taxonomy): domain Bacteria; phylum Pseudomonadota; class Alphaproteobacteria; order Sphingomonadales; family Sphingomonadaceae; genus Blastomonas; species Blastomonas delafieldii_A. The sequence continues at coordinate 17,388 of LSHP01000070.1, forward strand.
TCGATCTTGAGGTCGCTGGCCGAAACCTTGCCGCCGCGATCGACCAGCGTGAATTCCAGGCCCTGGCCCTCGGCGAGGTTGGAAAGACCGGCACGCTCGACTGCGCTGATGTGGACGAACACATCGTCG
>LSHP01000071.1 GCA_001555775.1 Acidovorax delafieldii
ACCAGCAGCACCTAAATCTCCACCGAAAATTACACCACGAGCGCGGACGCTAACCTTATGCCGGGCGGGTTAAGACCCGCTTACCCTCGTCGCAGCCCATGCGCGGCTAAAGGAAATATTATATCACGTCCATCCCATGTTAATAGGGGAGTGTGCCGCTATGGAGCATTCTGCGGCAAGATCGCGGGTTTGCACTGAACAAGACGGGCCCGACCACAGTCCCGGCAACCCTTATTGCTAACAGTTTTCAATTGCACAAATAATTGGAGTCTGGTGGCTTTTGATGGTTGAAAACCCCGTCCAAGCGGCCTAGGCAGGCCGGCGAGCGCGATGACTCAGGCTGTGCAAGCCCGGTGCGCGCCCATCTGAGGTCGTGAAACGGACAAGCACATCACAAGGTTTTTGCTGAGGGCCGGATATCTGTTCAGGGAACGCACACGCACCACATAGCATCCCCGCATTCCTGACAGGCAGTTTCGGCCGGAACACCCAATTTTCGGAAAGGATTGACCATGGCACGCAACAAGATCGCGCTGATCGGCGCAGGCAATATCGGCGGTACGTTGGCGCATCTCGCAGCCACCAAGGGACTGGGCGATATCGTGCTGTTCGACGTCGTCGAAGGCGTGCCGCAGGGTAAGGCGCTCGATCTGTCGCAGTGCGGCCCGGTCGAAGGTTTTGACGCAAAGATCACCGGCACCAACAACTATGCCGACATCGCAGGCGCGGACGTCATCATCGTCACCGCCGGCGTCGCACGCAAGCCGGGGATGAGCCGCGACGATCTGCTCGGCATCAACCTCAAGGTCATGAAGGCCGTGGGCGAAGGCATCCGCGACAATGCGCCCGACGCGTTCGTCATCTGCATCACCAACCCGCTCGACGCCATGGTCTGGGCGCTGCGCGAATTCTCGGGGCTCCCGGCCAACAAGGTCGTCGGCATGGCCGGCGTGCTCGACAGCGCGCGCTTTGCCACCTTCCTCGCCTGGGAATTCGGCGTCAGCGTCAAGGACGTGAACGCGTTCGTGCTCGGCGGCCATGGCGACACCATGGTGCCCGTGCTCAGCTATTCCACGATCAACGGCATTCCGGTGAAGGACATGGCCAAGATCAAGGGCGTGTCCGAAGCGCGGCTCGACGAGATCGTCAAGCGCACCCGCTCGGGCGGCGGCGAGATCGTCGCGCTGCTCGGCACCGGTTCGGCCTATTACGCCCCCGCCACCAGCGCGATCGCGATGGCCGAAGCCTATCTTGGCGACACCAAGCGCATCCTGCCCTGCGCGGTGAACGTCGAAGGCAAATATGGTCTTGATGGCCTGTATGTCGGCGTCCCCGTCGTCATCGGCGCCGATGGTGCCGAAGAGGTCATCGAAATCGCGCTGAGCGACGAGGAAAAGAGCAATCTTCAGGTCTCGGTCGATGCGGTCAAGGAACTGCTCGGCGTCTGCAAGACCCTGGACCCGAGCCTCGCCTGATGCTCGCGTCCGGTCTCCTGATCGGACTTTTCGCGCTGGCGGCGGCTGAGGAAAAGGCCCCGCCAGCCGAAAACCCCTATCCCGCAGGCGAGGTCCTCGCCGCGTTCGCGACTGCCTGTTCGGGTGTCGAGAATCTCGCCGTCGCCAAAGCCTCGGTCATCGCCGCCGGATGGCAGGCCATCCCCGCCGATGACAAGGGTGCGCTGCGCCAGCTGGTCGATTACGGCAAGGCCAAGCTTGCCGAGAGCGGTGGCGAGGCCAAGCTGCTCGACGGCGGCGAATATCGCATGACCGTGGCAGGCCGTGAGCTCAGCCTGGCGCTGTCGGGCGTCGATCTGGGCGACATGCAGAGCCATGGCTGCCGCGTCTATGATTTCACCGCCCCTGCCCCCATATCCGCAGACGTTCTGGAAAACTGGGCGGTGCGCAAGCCCGGCAGTTCGACTGATCCCTTGCCCGGCTTCACGAAGAGCGTCTGGAACCCAGGCCTGAAGCCCGGCCATATGGAAATGGAAGTTTCGTACGCCGCACCCGGCGCGCTCGCCGCCACCGGCATCCCCCTTACCGGCCTTGTTCTCACGGCCACAGCAGTGGAGTTTCGCAAGAAATGAGCATTCTCGTCAACAAGCACACCAAGGTCATCACGCAGGGGATGACCGGTGCGACCGGCACCTTCCATACCGAACAGGCGCTGGCCTATGGCACGCAGATGGTCGGCGGCGTGACCCCCGGCAAGGGCGGCACCACGCATATCGGCCTGCCCAATTACAACACCGTCGCCGAAGCCAAGGCCGCGACCGGTGCGACCGCGACCTGCATCTACGTTCCGCCGCCATTCGCTGCGGACTCGATCCTCGAGGCAATCGATGCCGAGATGGAACTGATCGTCGCGATCACCGAAGGCATTCCGGTGCTCGATATGGTCCGCGTCAAGCGCGCGCTGCAGGGCAGCAAGTCGCGCCTGATAGGCCCCAACTGCCCCGGCGTGCTGACCCCCGACGAATGCAAGATCGGCATCATGCCCGGCAGCATCTTCAAGAAGGGCTCGGTCGGCGTCGTGTCGCGCTCGGGCACGCTCACCTATGAAGCCGTGCACCAGACCACGGCGGTCGGCCTGGGCCAGACCACGGCGGTCGGCATCGGCGGCGACCCGGTCAACGGCACCAACTTCATCGACGTGCTCGAGCTGTTCCTGGCGGACGACGAAACCAAGTCGATCATCATGATCGGCGAAATCGGCGGCAGTGCGGAAGAAGAAGCCGCGCAGTTCCTGAAGGACGAAGCCAAGCGCGGTCGCAAGAAGCCGATGGTCGGCTTTATCGCAGGCCGTACGGCGCCTCCGGGACGCCGCATGGGCCATGCCGGCGCCATCGTCTCGGGCGGCCAGGGCGGCGCCGAAGACAAGATCGCGGCGATGGAAGAAGCGGGTATCCGCGTCTCGCCCTCGCCTTCGCTGCTCGGACAGACCCTCGCCGAGCTGCTGGAAACGGTGTGATTTGAACCATCCCTCTCCCCCAGCGGGAGAGGGGAAGCATCGCGAAGCGGTGCGAGGGAGAGGGCCGGGAGCGCGCCGGTAGCGCGCTGCCCCCTCACCCAGCTTCGACTGGGGCACATGCGTGCCCAAGTCTGCGCAACCCTCTCCCACGGTGGGGAGAGGGAAAAGGGACGCCAGGATATGACCTACGACGGATTTGATTTCGACCCCGCAGAAGGCCCGCAGCAGGGCCCGAGCTGGCAGCGCGGCAACTGGCCGCTGGCCGATAGCGACGACCTGACGGCGGCGCTCGACCCGATGCAGATGCAGGCAGCGGTCAAGGCCGCGGTGCGCGATGCATCGGCAAAGGCGGGCAAACCGGTGGACGAAGCGGCGATCGCGCGTGCGGCGGATCGCTCGATCCGGGCGATGATGCTGATCCGCACCTACCGGGTGCGCGGCCACCTGGCGGCCGATCTCGACCCGCTCGGCCTGTCGCAGCAGGAACTGCCCGCTGACCTCACGCCGGAATATCACGGCTTTACAGGCAGCGAGCTCGACGAGCCCGTGTTCCTGGGTGGCACGATGGGCTTCGAAAGCGCGACCGTGCGTCAGCTCATCGATACGCTGCGCGCGAACTATTGCGGCAAGGTCGGCCTCGAATACATGCACATCTCGGACGTGGAGGAGCGCCGCTTCTTCCAGGACCGGATGGAAGGCGTCGACAAGGTCATCGAGTTCTCCGAAAACGGCAAGAAGGCGATCCTTTCCAAGGTGATCGAGGCCGAGACCTTCGAGAATTTCCTCGCGAAGAAATATGTCGGCACCAAGCGCTTCGGCCTGGATGGCGGCGAGTCGATGATCCCCGCGCTCGAAGCCGTCATCAAGTACGGCGGCCAGCTCGGCCTCAAGGAAATCGTCTATGGCATGCCGCATCGCGGCCGCCTGAACGTGCTCGCCAATGTGATGGCCAAGCCCTATCGCGTGATCTTCCACGAATTCTCGGGCGGCTCGGCCAACCCGGATGATGTCGGCGGTTCGGGCGACGTGAAATATCACCTCGGCACCAGCACCGACCGCGAGTTCGACGGCATCAGCGTGCATATGTCGCTGGTCCCCAACCCCTCGCACCTCGAAGCGGTCGATCCGGTCGTGCTCGGCAAGGTCCGCGCGCAGCAGGTGATCCGCGACGATCTCGCCGATCACAACCAGGTGCTGCCCGTGCTGCTGCACGGCGACGCGGCGTTCGCGGGTCAGGGTATCGTGTGGGAGTGCCTCGGCTTTTCGGGCATTCGCGGCTATAATACCGGCGGCTGCATTCACTTCATCGTCAACAACCAGATCGGCTTCACCACCAGCCCGCAATTCGCGCGCTCGTCGCCCTATCCCTCGGACGTTGCCAAGGGCGTCCAGGCGCCGATCCTGCACGTCAATGGCGACGATCCGGAAGCGGTGACCTTTGCCTGCAAGATGGCGATCGACTTCCGCCAGCGCTTCCACCGCGATGTCGTGATCGACATGTGGTGCTATCGCCGCTTCGGCCATAACGAAGGCGACGAGCCCAGTTTCACCCAGCCGCAGATGTATGCGCAGATCCGCAAGCATCCCAAGGTCAGCAAGATCTACGGCGATCGCCTGATCGCCGAAGGCGTGGTGACGCAGGACTGGATCGACGGCACCGCCAAGACCTTTTCCGACAATCTCGAGATCGAGTTCGAGGCGGGCAAGACCTACAAGGCCAACAAGGCGGACTGGTTCGCCGGTCGCTGGTCGGGCCTGCACATGCCTGCCGATGACGAAACCGCGCGGCGCAACGTCGAAACCGGTATCGACAAGAAGCTGATGGACAGCCTGGGCCGTACGCTCACCACCATCCCCGAAGGCCATGAGGTGCACAAGACGCTGCGCCGCGTGATCGAAGCCAAGCGCGAGATGTTCGACAAGGGCGAAGGCTTCGACTGGGCGACCGGCGAGGCGCTGGCCTTCGGCTCGCTCGTGTCGGAAGGCTATGCCGTCCGCCTCTCGGGTCAGGACTCGGGTCGTGGCACGTTCAGCCAGCGGCACGCAGTCTGGATCGACCAGAATAACGGCAGCCGCTATCTGCCGCTCGAACAGGTGCCGCATGGCCGGTTCGAGGTACTCGACAGCCCGCTGTCCGAATATGGCGTGCTCGGTTTCGAATATGGCTATGCCATGGCCGATCCGAAGACGCTGGTGCTGTGGGAAGCGCAGTTCGGCGATTTCGCCAACGGCGCGCAGATCATGATCGACCAGTTCATTGCCAGCGGTGAGGCCAAATGGCTGCGTGCCAACGGTCTGGTGATGCTGCTGCCGCACGGCATGGAAGGCCAGGGTCCGGAACACAGCTCGGCGCGACTCGAACGCTTCCTGCAGCTGTGCGCGGGCGACAACATCCAGGTGTGCAACATCACGACGCCGGCCAACTATTTCCATGTGCTGCGCCGCCAGATGCACCGGAACTTCCGCAAGCCGCTGATCATCATGACGCCCAAGTCGCTGCTGCGGCACAAGATGGCGGTGTCCAAGGCGAGCGAGTTCCAGGGCAACAGCCATTTCATGCGCATCCTTTCCGACCCCAACCAGCCGGAAGACAAGGACATCAAGCGCCTGGTGCTCTGTTCGGGCAAGGTAGCGTTCGACCTCATGGAGGCGCGCGATGCGGCCGGTGACAAGAACACCGCGATCATCCGCCTCGAGCAGCTCTACCCCTTCCCCGGCGAGCCGCTGACCATCCGCCTCAAGCGCATGGTCAATCTGGAAGAGGTCGTATGGGCGCAGGAAGAAGCGCGCAACAATGGCAGCTGGTTCTTCGTCGAACCGTTCATCGAGGAATGCCTGGCCGATGCAGGCGTCGCCCCCAAGCGCGCCCGCTATGCCGGTCGCGTTGCGGCGGCATCGCCCGCCACCGGCCTCGCCAAGCGGCACCAGGCCGAACAGGGCGCGCTGATCGCCGATGCGCTCGGCCATAATGTCCGCGAGGAAATCCGCCGCCAGCGCGGTAGCTGAGCCAGCAGAAAAACAATCAATTCCGCATGTTGGACGCGGATAGAAATAGGGTTTGAGAACCATGAGCATCGAAGTCAAAGTCCCCGTTCTGGGTGAATCGATCAGCGAAGCGACCATCGGCGAATGGCTGAAGAAGCCGGGCGACACCGTCGCCGCCGACGAGCCGATTGCCAGCCTGGAAACCGACAAGGTGGCGGTCGAAGTCCCCGCCCCTGCCGCGGGCGTGCTGGGCCAGCTGATCTTTTCCGAAGGCGATACCGTGCAGGTCGGCTCGATCCTGACCACGATCGAAAGCTCGGGCGCTGCCGTCGCCACCGCCGCTGCCGCGCCGCAACCCGCGATCGCCAAGAGCGAAGCCACCCCTGCTCCGGCAGCGGTCGCCGCGCCCGCTCCCGCCCCGACCGGCGAGCCGGTGAGCCTGTCGCCCGCCGTGCGCCGCCTGGTGCTCGAGCATGGCCTCGACCCGACCAGCATCAAGGGCACCGGCAAGGACGGCCGCCTGACCAAGGAAGATGTGCTCGCCGCTGCGGCTGAAGCTGCCAAGGCCGCGCCTGCGCCGGTCGCCGCTGCGCCCGCCGCCGCCCCGGTCGCCAGCGGTGCTGCCGGTCGCGAGACCGAGCGCGTGCGCATGACCCGCATCCGCCAGACCATCGCCAAGCGCCTCAAGAGCGCGCAGGACACGGCGGCGATGCTGACCACCTTCAACGATGTCGACATGACCGCGGTGATGGAGGCGCGCAACACGTACAAGGACCTGTTCGAGAAGAAGCACGGCGTGCGCCTCGGCTTCATGGGCTTTTTCGCCAAGGCCGCGTGTCTCGCGCTCAAGGACGTGCCGTCGGTCAACGCGCAGATCGAGGGCGACGAGATCGTCTATCACAATTATGCCGATATCTCGGTCGCAGTCAGCGCGCCCAACGGCCTGGTCGTGCCCGTCATCCGCAATGCCGAGAGCCTGAGCTTCGCAGGCATCGAGAAGACCATCGCCGATTTCGGCAAGCGCGCCAAGGACGGTACGCTGAAGATGGAAGAGATGCAGGGCGGCACCTTCACCATCTCCAACGGCGGCGTGTTCGGATCGTTGATGTCGACCCCGATCATCAACCCGCCGCAGAGCGCGGTGCTGGGCCTGCACCGCATCGACCAGCGCCCGGTCGTCATGCCCGACGGCTCGATCGCCGCGCGCCCGATGATGTATCTGGCATTGAGCTATGACCACCGCCTGATCGACGGTCGCGAGGCCGTGACCTTCCTCAAGACGATCAAGGAAGCGATCGAGGACCCGACGCGGCTGCTGATCGATCTGTAACGCAAGCGATACGGCAGGCGGAACCGACGAGACCCTGTTTCGTCACCCCCGCGCAAGCGGGGGTCCCGCTTCCGCCTCATCGTCATCAGAAAGCGGGATTCCCGCTTTCGCGGGAATGACGGGAAAGACAGTGCGAGACAGGTCTGATATGGCCCGAGCGCACGATGGAGTTTGAAAATGGCTGATTATGATTTCGACGTCCTGGTGATCGGTGCCGGCCCTGGCGGTTATGTCGCGGCGATCCGTGCAGCGCAGCTGGGCCTGAAGACCGCGTGCGTCGAAAGCCGCGCAACGCTCGGCGGCACCTGCCTCAATGTCGGCTGCATCCCCTCCAAGGCGATGCTGCACGCCTCCGAACTGTTCGAGGAAGCGGCCAGCGGCAAGCTCGCCAAGCTGGGCATCAAGGGCACGGTCGAGCTGGACCTCGAGACCATGCACGCGCAGCGCCGCGATGCCGTGAAGGGCCTGACCGGCGGGATCGAATATCTGTTCAAGAAGAACAAGGTGGAATGGCTCAAGGGCCATGCCGCATTCACCAGCGCCGGCACCGTCGAGGTCGCAGGCAAGAGCTATCGCGCGAAGAACATCGTCATCGCGACCGGATCGTCGGTCACCCCGCTGCCGGGCATTACCGTGGACAATGAGGCGCAGGTCATCGTCGATTCCACCGGCGCGCTCGAACTCGCCAAGGTGCCCGATCACATGGTCGTGATCGGCGGCGGCGTGATCGGCCTCGAGCTCGGCAGCGTGTGGAAGCGCTTGGGCGCCAAGGTCACCGTGGTCGAATATCTCGACCAGATCCTGCCCGGCATGGACGGCGAAATCCGCAAGGAAGCCAACAAGGTCTTCAAGAAGCAGGGCATCCAGTTCAAGCTTTCGACCAAGGTCACCGGCGCGGAAGTCAAGGACGGCAAGGCCGTGCTGACCGTCGAGCCTTCCGCTGGCGGTGCCGCCGAAACCATAGACGCCGATGTCGTGCTGGTCTCGATCGGTCGCCGTCCCAACACCGATGGCCTCGCGCTCGACAAGGCGGGGCTTGCGGTCAATGGTCGCGGCCAGGTCGAGATCGACCATGATTTCCAGACCAAGGTCCCCGGCATCTGGGCGATTGGCGATTGCGTGCCCGGCCCGATGCTGGCGCACAAGGCCGAGGACGAGGGCATTGCCGTGGCAGAGAATATCGCGGGCCTGACCGGCATCGTGAACCACGACATCATTCCGTCGGTCGTCTACACCATGCCCGAAATCGCGGGCGTGGGCCTGACCGAGGAACAGGCGAAAGAACGCGGCGAAATCAAGGTCGGCAAGTTCCCGATGATGGCCAACTCGCGCGCCAAGACCAATCACGAGGGCGACGGGCTGGTCAAGGTGATCGCCGATGCCAAGACCGACCGCGTGCTCGGCGTATGGATCATCGCATCGCTCGGCGGCACGATGATCGCGCAGGCGGCGCAGACGATGGAATTCGGCGGCACCAGCGAGGACATCGCCTATACCTGCCACGCCCACCCGACGCACAGCGAAGCGCTCAAGGAAGCCGCGATGGCCGTGCAGGGCAAGCCGATCCATATCTGAGGCCAAACTCGCCCTCGCCTAAAAAGCCCTCCCCCCTTGATGGGGGAGGGTTGGGTGGGGGGAGTGATTTCTCTGTATTGCACTCAGGGTGTCGCACGACAC
>LSHP01000008.1 GCA_001555775.1 Acidovorax delafieldii
CCCCCTACCCCTCCCCTGAAGGGGAGGGGCTTGATCAGCTGACCGAAAGCGTCCTGAAGCCGCTCTGGGCGTGCTGGAAACTGCTGTTCAAGGCGCGCGAGGCGCGCGAGCCGCTCGATCTCGATCTGCCCGAGCGGCGGATCGTGCTCGACGAGGCGGGGCGCATTGTCAGCGTGGCGGTCCGCGAGCGGCTCGACGCGCACCGGCTGGTCGAGGATTTCATGATCGCCGCCAATGTCGCTGCGGCCAAGGCGCTGGAGGCGAAAAAGGCGCCGGTGGTGTACCGCGTCCACGAGCCGCCCTCGCGCGAGAAGCTCGTGGCTTTGAAGGATTATCTCTCGACCTTCGACATCAGCTTCGCACTCGGTCAGGTCGTGCGTCCCGCGACCTTCAACGGTATCCTGGCCAAGGTCACCGACGATACCGTCAAGCCATTGGTGATGGAGCAGGTGCTGCGCAGCCAGACCCAGGCCTATTACGGGCCACGCAACATGGGCCATTTTGGCCTGTCGCTGGCTTCGTACGGGCATTTCACCAGCCCGATCCGTCGCTATGCCGATCTGCTGCTGCACCGCGCGCTGGTCGACGCGCACGGGCTTGAACAACCGCCCGCGCCGAAGCTCGATCTTCCGCCCACCACGGGCCTTGCCGAGCATGATGCCGCTTCGCTCGACCGTATCTGCGAACTGATCAGCGGGTTCGAGCGCCGCGCGATGGAGGCCGAGCGCGAAACGGTCGATCGCTATGTCGCCGCGTTTCTCGCCACCAAGGTCGGCGACATTCACAAGGTCCGCATCACCGGCGTTCAGAGCTTCGGCTTTTTCGCGACGATCGAGGAATTCGGCGGCGATGGGCTGGTGCCGGTCTCGACTTTGGGGGCGGAGCGCTTCTGGTATGATGAAGCCTCGCAAACGCTGACCGGCGAGAGCAGCGGCGAGCGTTATTCCGTTGGTCAGCGGCTTGAGCTACGTCTCGCCGAGGCCGATCCGGTGACGGGGGCGATCAAGTTCGAGCTGCCCGAAGGCGGCAACTTCATGCGCGAACCCTATCGCGGAAAGCCGGATGGCAAGCCAAAACGACCACCGATCAAGCGGCGCGGACGCCCTGCCAATATTCGCCACCAGTCGCGTTAGGACATCCGGTCGATTTCCTCGTCCGACAATCCGCCGGGGACGATGGTGACGGGGCAGGGCAGCGCGCCCGCATCGGCTCCGGCGAAATGGGTGATCAGCGGGCCCGGCGCGCCGGTGGCGGCAGCCCCCAGCACCAGCATGGCAAGGTCCGGGCAACTGGCCATGTAATTGCGGATTTCCTTGGTGGCATCGCCCATCCGCACCGTGATCATCGGGCGTTGTCCCATGTCCTCGAACAAGGTACCGGCGGCGTCGGTGACCAGGGCCTCGGCGCGGCTGCGCGCCTCGTCCTCGATCGTCGCCTGCACACCGCCCCAGGCGACGAAATCCTGCTTGGGGACCAAAGCCAGGATATGCACCTGGCCTCCGGTATGCTGTGCGCGGCGCGAGGCGAAGCGGAGCGCTGTCAACGCCTCGCTCGTCTCATCCATGATAACCAGATATACCCGCATTTTTTGCTGCCCCGTTTGCTGCGCGGCAGACTGCGCCAAAATGATAGGTGTGGCAAGGGTCTGCCCCCTTGACCCTACGGCTTGAAGCGTCGAGAACGGCGCCGGTCACTGAATCGGGGGAAAGACACCCAATGCCTATCAATCTGAAAATGCCCGCCCTCTCGCCGACGATGGAGGAAGGCACCCTCGCCAAATGGCTGGTCAAGGAAGGCGACACCGTTGCCTCCGGCGACCTGCTGGCAGAGATCGAGACCGACAAGGCAACCATGGAATTCGAAGCGGTGGACGAGGGCGTTATCGCCAAGATCCTGATCCCCGCCGGTACCGACAATGTAAAGGTGGGCGAGGTCATCGCGATCATCGCGGGTGAGGGCGAGGAGGTGGGCGATGCGCCCGCCGCTGCCGCGCCTGCGCCGACCCCGGCTGCCGCGCCCGAAGCGAAGGCAGAGCCTGCACCGGCACCAGCTCCTGCGCCGAGCCCGGCCCCCGCTGCTGCATCGGGCGACGATCGCATCAAGGCGAGCCCGCTTGCCAAGCGCATTGCCGCTGCCAAGGGCATCGATCTTGCGACCATCAAGGGCACGGGTCCGGGTGGACGGATCGTCAAGGCGGATGTCGAGGGCGCCAAGCCGGGACAGGCCGCCGCGCCTGCGCCGCAGGCCGCTTCCGCGCCTGCCGCCAGTGCGCCGACGCCAGCACCCGCTGCCGCGGCTGCCCCGTTCACCACCGATATTCCGCACGAAGCATCCAAGCTCTCGAACATGCGCAAGACGATCGCGCGCCGCCTGACCGAGGCCAAGCAGACGATCCCGCACATCTATCTCACCGTCGATGTTCAGCTCGACAGGCTGCTCAAGCTCCGCGCCGAGCTCAACAATGCGCTCGAGGCGCAGGGTGTGAAGCTCTCGGTCAACGATCTGTTGATCAAGGCGCTTGCCAAGAGCCTGATCCAGGTGCCCAAGTGCAACGTCACCTTCGCGGGCGACCAGCTGATCAGCTACCAACGCGCGGACATTTCGGTTGCGGTCAGCACGCCTGCTGGCCTGATCACGCCGATCATCGTGGGTGCGGAAACCAAGGCGGTGGGGGCTATCTCGACCGAGATGAAGGAACTCGCAAACCGCGCCAAGGACGGCAAGCTGCAGCCGCACGAATATCAGGGCGGCACCGCCAGCCTGTCGAACATGGGCATGTTCGGCATCAAGCATTTCGAGGCGGTGATCAACCCGCCCCAGGGCATGATCATGGCGATCGGTGCGGGCGAGAAGCGCCCGTATATTGTCGATGACGCGCTCGGCATCGCCACCGTGATGAGCGCCACCGGCAGCTTCGACCACCGCGCCATCGACGGCGCCGATGGCGCGCAGTTGATGGCCGCATTCAAGGAGCTGTGCGAAAACCCGCTGGGGATGCTGGCTTAAGGACGACGGGGCCGAATGGCGCATTGCGCAATAGCCCCTCTCCCCTCGCGGGAGAGGGGTTGGGGAGAGGGGGCATGCGGGACAGGACCGATCCAGGCCGACGCCAATTCCTCCGAACCCGGGCCAAGGCCATGCGCAGCGAGCCAACCGATGCAGAATTCGAGCTCTGGCAAATTCTGCGCGGCAAGCGGCTTGCAGGCTACAAGTTCAAGCGGCAGGTGCCGATCGATCGATACATCGCGGATTTCGTGAACTTTGAGCATCGCCTGATAATTGAAGCGGACGGCTCGCAGCATGTGGAGAGCGAACACGACATGAGGCGTGATGCCTATCTGCGAGATCAGGGATTTCAGGTCATGCGGTTCTCGAACTATGACATTCTCACCAACGATGAAGGTGTGGGCGAGATGATTTTGGCAATGCTTCTAGGAAATGAGGTTGGAGCACGCCCCCTCTCCCCAACCCCTCTCCCGCAGGGGGAGAGGGGCTAATGGCAGCCATCCTCACCTTCCTCTTCCGCCGCCTGCTGCTGCCCACCTGTATCTCGACCTTCGCCAGTCGATTCATCTTCACCCTGTTCCAGGAAGGATCGGCGGATCTGGGCGACATGTTCGTCGGTACCGAGGATGCCTATTACACCTTCATCATGGTGTTCGTGGTGCTGCTCTGCATGACCGGCGTCGCCTATGCGCTCGATCGCAGCCGCGCGCCTTCGTGGCTGCGGGTCCCTCTGCTGATCGGCGTCGCGGCGGAAAGCGGCTTCCTGCTCGTTTTGTGGCTGACCGAAGTGGTCGCCTATGCCGAGCTCGCTTATGCGCCCGCGGTCGCGGCAGGCCTGGTCTGGATGCTGTGCAATCTCGACCTGCTGAGGCGCGGGCCGAAAAAGATTTCCTCCCCCTCCGATAGCCCGGCTGCGGGCATATCCACTCACTGAAACCGGAAAGAAAGAACCGCCCATGGCTGAAACATTCGACCTCATCGTGCTGGGCTCCGGCCCCGGCGGCTATGTCTCCGCGATCCGCGCGGCGCAGCTGGGCCTGAAGACCGCGATCGTCGAGCGCGAGCGGCTGGGCGGCATCTGCCTCAACTGGGGCTGCATCCCCACCAAGGCGCTGCTGCGCACCTCGGAAATCTTCCATTACATGAGCCATGCCGGGAATTACGGGCTGACCGCCGAGAAGGTGGGCTTCGAGCTGGAAAAGATCGTCGCGCGCAGCCGCGCCGTCTCGGGGCAGCTCAACGCAGGCGTCAAGGGCCTGATGAAGAAGAACAAGATCACCGTGGTCGAAGGCACCGGCAAGCTTACGGCCAAGGGCAGGATGACCGTGACCCAGGGCGATCAGGTGCGCGAGCTCGAGGCCAAGGAGATCATCGTCGCCACCGGTGCGCGCGCACGCGACCTGCCGTTCGCCAAAGCCGATGGCAAGCGCATCTGGACCTACCGCCACGCGATGACCCCGACCGAAATGCCGAGCAAGCTGCTCGTCATCGGATCGGGCGCGATCGGCGTCGAGTTCGCCAGCTTCTACTCCGACATGGGCGCGGAAGTAACCATCGTCGAGATGCTCGATCGCATTCTGCCGGTCGAAGACGCCGATGTCAGCGCGTTCATGGAAAAGGCGCTGAAGAAGCAGGGCATGAATATCCTCACCGGCGCGGGCGTCGAGGCCCTGACCAGCGACGGAAAGGGCGTGAAGGCGAAGATCAAGACCAAGGACGGCAAGAGCGAGGAGCACAGCTTCAGCCACGCCATCGTCGCGATCGGCATCGTGCCCAATACCGAGGATATCGGGCTGGAGGCGCTCGGCGTCGAGACCAACCGCGGCCATATCGTCGTCGACGGCTTCGGCCAGACCAATGTGCCGGGCATCCGCGCGATCGGCGATGTCACCGGCCCGCCCTGGCTGGCGCACAAGGCGAGCCATGAGGGCATCATCGCGGTCGAGCATATCGCGGGCAAGAACCCGCACCCGTTCGAAACCTGGAACATCCCCGGCTGCACCTATTCGCGCCCGCAGGTGGCCAGTGTCGGCCTTACCGAAGCCAAGGCCAAGGAAGCCGGGCACGAGGTCAAGGTCGGCAACTTCCCGTTCATCGGTAACGGCAAGGCGATCGCGCTGGGTGAGGCCGAAGGGTTCATCAAGACTGTGTTCGACGCCAAGAACGGCGAGTTGTTGGGCGCGCACATGATCGGCGCGGAAGTGACCGAGCTGATCCAGGGCTATGTCATCGCCCGCCAGCTCGAGACGACCGAGGAAGAGCTGATGCACACGGTGTTCGCACATCCGACGCTGAGCGAGATGATGCACGAGGGCGTGCTGAGCGCCTATGGGCGCGCGCTGCATTTCTGATCGCGGACGGGGCGGCGCGAACCGCCCCGTTTCGCATCAGGCGGCAATTTCCTCGTACAATGCGGCTTCCTTGCCGATCAGGATGTCGGCGAGGAACCAATAGGCCTCGCCCCAGGCTGCCAGCACCTCGTCGGTCGCGCCTTCGCCGATCACGTCGCGGATGGCGGGCAACAGCGCTTCGGCGACATAGGGATAATGTTCGGCCCTGACGCCGCACTCGACATGCCGTGCGACCATGCGCTGGACGACGGGAGTGAGGTTCTGCAGCTTGTCGACATTCTCGGCATAGCCGAGGATCGCGGCAGCAAGACGGCGTGGTTGCTCGCCCGATTCCTGCGCGGCCTGATCGAACATCTGCTTCACCTCCTCGTTGACGAACAGCCGCTCGTACATGCGGCTGGTGATCGCGAGCCCATGCTGCTTGAGCAGCGGGGCAGTGCTCTTGACGATGGCGATGGTGTTCTGGGTAAGCGGCTCGGCCATGATGATCCTCCCGATAAGATGCGTTATGGATGCATCTATACGCACGCCGAGAAATGATGCAATGGATATGCATGTATTTTGAGGTGAACTGAGATGCGGCTGACTGCGCATACCGATTATGCCCTGCGCATCCTGCTCCACGCCGCGCTGGTCGAGCGCGACGGTGGCGGCCTTTTGTCGATCGCCGAGGTGGCGGCCGACCATGGAATCTCGCGAAACAATGCGATGAAGGTGGTGAACCAACTGGCCCAGGCCGGGCTGTTGGCGACGGTTCGGGGAAGATCAGGCGGCTTTCGGCTCGGCCGGGCGGCAGAGGATATTACATTGGGCGAGGTCGTCCGGCTTACAGAGCCGTGCATCCAGCTCGCCGATTGTGACGGCTGCATCCTGAAAAAC
Source organism: Acidovorax delafieldii (assembly GCA_001555775.1). GTDB lineage: Bacteria > Pseudomonadota > Alphaproteobacteria > Sphingomonadales > Sphingomonadaceae > Blastomonas > Blastomonas delafieldii_A. The sequence goes on from LSHP01000008.1 coordinate 6,237, forward strand.
CATTGCGGCCTGACGGGCATGCTCCATCAGGCGACACAGGCGTTTCTCAAGACGCTCGACAGTCAGACGCTGGCAATGGCGGCGCGGACCTCACGCTTGCCGCAGCGCGTCCTGCTTGCACAATAAGCATCAGGACGGAGAGATATCATGCTGATGATCTTCGCCTTTATCCGGAATAAACCGCTGCGATAACGCGATAAAATGTGAAGCCATCCGCCATTCTCTGCTGCGGGTACCATTTGCGAGCTGCAAAATAAAAACCAAGAAAAACCATTTATAACATCGAGTGTCCATTTTTATGGACAACAGGTTATGCACAATGTTATAAACAGCCCGTCACGGGTTGTGGCTGGGAGGCCATCCGTCTCCCAATAGGACGTCTGTGTCATGGGTACGGCTATTTTTGCGGTGATCTTCGCCGGCGTGATGATATTTGCAGTGCTCACGGTGTGGCAATCATTTGCACCTGCCACCGAGCGCATCGCGGCGCTGGCCAATTACGCCCGCCATAATGATGGCCATGATTGGGCCCATGTCTCCTACAGGCCTCACCCGGTTTTCGTGCCCAGCCCGCCGCCCCAATTTGTGCATCATTCAAGCGGGAGCGCTGCGATCGAACAGGTCTCCATCCCCAAATGGCAATCCTGGTGCAAAACCGGCTATGTGGCGCCCGCATCGGTCGCTGCGAAATGGACGACGCATCCTTCGCTCCGGCCGGGCGCGCGTTGCAAAAGCCTCTGGTTGGCAAGGGAGGAGGGCAAGTTGTGCGACATCATGCCCGATAGTCACTCTCGGGTCGCCGAGACGTCGGATTATGCGGTACTGTCGTCACCCCCGCCGCATCTGTCGATCGGCTTTCTGGCTGCGAGAGCCGCTACCTCTGATAGGTTCGGGCAGCGACTCCTGGCTTGAGTCTCAGCCAATCGTGATCCCTACGACCACCCACTTGCCATCCTCCCGATCGAGCGTCACCGTTTCCACCGCTTCGGCCTTGTTCGCGTACACGGTGCGGAACTTGACTACCTCGTAACCGGCGGGCGGGGCGGGAAGGTTCTCCTGCGAGAGCAGCGTGCGCGAGACCGCCTTTCCGTAGCGGGCATGGACCTGTTCAGAGACATCGGTCCAGACCTGCAGCGTGTTGAGCTTGCGGAAGGCGATGCCGGTGGCGGCATAGCTTTCCACCCAATTCCTCGCTTCAACCAGCGCGAGAAAATGGCGCGCGGTATCGACGACCGGCTGGTCGGCGACCTGTTCGCTGCTTTTGCCGGTAGCGTCGGCACTTGCGGTTGTGGCGGTCAGTAGGGGCAGGGCGGCAAAGGCCAGCAGGCCGAAGGCGAGGGTCATGGTCAAAGCTCCAATCATCAGGGCGGAGCGCCGGGCTGGCGCGCCGACGCCGGGTTGCGGCGTGGAGCCCTGATTGCCCGTCGCGGCTCCCGACGCTTCCCCCAATGGCATGTCCCCAAAGCTTTTGGGGGGTAAGGCATCTTCGGCCTGATGCAGCAGGCGCGCTGCCTCGCGGCTGCTCGAGACTGCCATCTTGCGCCGCGCCTCGCGCAGCCGCTCGTTGATCGTGTGAACCGAAAGGTCGAGCTCGCGCGCGATCGACTTGGCGTCATGCCCGCAGACGATCAGCCGCAGCGTCTGCTTTTCCTTCTCGGTCAGCGACCAGAGCGGAGGGGAAGCGGGGTTGCTCATGATCACAGCATTCTAGGCCGCTCACCCCAGGCCAGCCACCCCCAAAAATTTGTAGGGGCAAGACAGCATGCGGTTTTGCTTGCCAGTCCGCGCAACGCGCTGCAATCCATGGCGAAAGTTCGATCAGGCAGCGTCAGCGACCGGCGCGGTGAAAGGGGTTCAGCATGAAGGCACTGACATTGATTTCGGCAACGGCGCTCGCGCTCGGCATGATATCTGCGGCAACCGCGCAGGATGCGCCGCAGCGCACCGTCATTACCGCCGCGAAGATGGTCGATGTCGTCACCGGCAAGGTGACCGAATATCCCGCGATCTTCGTGGAGAACGGCCGCATCACCTCGATCGCCGATGCGCGCACCGTACGCTGGGGGTCGGACGTCGAGCATATCGACCTGTCGGGCAAGACGCTGCTGCCGGGGTTGATCGACATGCATGTGCATCTGGACAGCTCGCCCATTTATGGCGGCTATAACAACCTTCAGTTTACCGATCGCTTCTGGAGCTTCGTCGCCGCGTCGAATGCGCGCGCCATGCTCGAGGCGGGCTTTACGACCGTCCGCAATGTCGGGTCCGAGGGCTATAACGATGTCGCGCTCAAGCAGGCGATTGGCGAAGGCTGGGCGGTGGGCCCGCGCATCGTGCCGGCGGCGCATGCGCTCGGCGCGACCGGCGGGCATTGCGACCAGACCTATCTGCCGCCCTCGTTTGCGGCCAAGTCGCCTGCGGTGGGCGACGGCCCCACCGAGCTGCGCCAGAAGGTGCGCGAGCAGCGCAAATATGGCGCCGAGGTGATCAAGGTTTGCGCCACAGGCGGCGTGTTCTCGCGCAATACCGAGCCGGGCCAGCAGCAGCTGTCCGAAGAGGAACTGCGCGCGATTGCCGATGAGGCGCATCAATGGGGCCTTCGCGTCGCGGCGCATGCACATGGCGCAGCGGGCATAAAGGCGGCGATCCGCGCCGGGATCGACACGATCGAACATGCCAGCCTGGTCGATGACGAGGGCATCCGTCTTGCGGCCGAACGCAAGCAACCGGTCTGGTTCTCGATGGATATCTTCAACACCGACTATACCCAGGCTGAGGGCGCGAAGAACGGCGTGATGGAAGACAATCTGCGCAAGGACCGCGAAGTCGCGCAGATCCAGCGCGACAATTTCCGCAAGGCGCATCGCGCGGGCGTGAAGATGGTGTTCGGCAGCGATGCGGGCGTGATGCCGCATGCGACCGCCGGCGGACAGTTCAAGGTCATGGTCGAATATGGCATGACGCCGCTCGAGGCCATCCGCGCCGCCACGGTCAATGCTGCCGAGGCGCTCGGCAAATCGCAGGATGTCGGCGCGATTGCCGTAGGCCGCTTCGCCGATATCGTCGCGGTCGATGGCGATCCGCTGGGCAATGTGCGCGAGCTGGAAAGCGTCGATGCAGTAGTTCAGGGCGGCGTTCGGATTCGCTGAATTTATGCGGTAAATTGCCGCAACATTGGCTGAAATCCGCTTTCGCGCGGGCAGGCGGAGTGCTAATTGCTGCGCACAATCTGCTTTCTGGGGAGAAGAGCATGAGTCTCACTGCGATGATTGCTATGGCCATGACCATGGCTGCTGCGGATCCGGTCGATACCGCCCGCAAGGAGTTCAACGACTGCCTGACCAAGTTCACCAACGAGAGCCTGGACGCGAAAAAGGCACAGTCCGATTTCACCAAGGAATCGGCCTCTGCCTGCTCTGCGGAAAAGACCAAGCTGATCGACCTGATGGTCAAGGCCGAGATGCAATATGGCGGCAAGAAGGCCGAAGCCGAGAGCTATGCCAATGACGAAGCGCAGATGATCATCGACAGCTATGTCGGCAGCTATGGCGATTATCTCGCGAGCAACACTCGGCACGGCAAGCAGTAAGGGCTCTGCGCCCGGTGCGGACGCTCTACCCGCCCATCGAGCCCTATGCCAGCGGCATGCTGGATACAGGTGACGGCCACCAGGTCTATTGGGAGCGGGTCGGCACACCGGGCGCCAAGCCTGCGGTGTTCCTGCACGGCGGCCCGGGCGGCGGTTGCTCGCCCGACCATCGGCGGCTGTTCGATCCAGCGCTTTACGATGTGCTGCTTTTCGACCAGCGCGGGTGCGGGCGCTCGACGCCCCATGCCGCGCTGCATGCCAACACCACCTGGCACCTCGTCGCCGATATCGAGCGGCTACGCGAGTTGGTCGGCGTTGCCGACTGGCTGGTGTTCGGCGGGTCTTGGGGATCGACGCTGGCGCTAGCCTATGCGCAAACGCACTCCAGCCGCGTTTCGCAGCTCGTGCTGCGCGGAATCTACATGTGCACGAAGCCCGAGCTCGACTGGTTCTACCAGTTCGGCGTGTCGCAGATGTTTCCGGACAAATGGGAGCGGTTCACCGCGCTGATCCCTGAGGACGAGCGTCACGATATGCTCGCCGCCTATCACCGCAGACTCACCGGTGACGATCCGGAGCTTCAGGTCCGGGCAGCACGTGCCTGGAGCCTGTACGAGGGGGAGACGGTCACGCTGCTTCCCGATCCGAGGCTTACCGAGCAGCATGACGACGGGCATTATGCGCTCGCCTTCGCGCGGATCGAGACCCATTATTTCGTGCATGGCTGCTGGCTCGAGCCCGAGCAGCTGTTGCGCAATGCTGCGAGGTTGAGCGGCATCCCGGGGACGATCGTGCATGGCCGCTACGACATGCCGTGCCCCGCGCATTACGCCTGGGCGCTGCACAAGGCCTTACCGCACATGGATTTCCAGCTGATCGAAGGGGCGGGGCATGCCTATTCCGAGCCCGGCATCCTCGACCAGCTGATTGCAGCGACCGATCGTTACGCAGGCAAGGCCTGAGCGCCCGCCCGCGCCCGATCAGTTGCCGTGCTTGCGCACCAGCTCGCGCATCGCATCGTCGAGCCCTTCGAGCGTCAGAGGATACATGCGGTCCTTCATCAGGTCCTTGATCATCCGCACCGATTGCGAATAGCCCCACTGGTTCTCGGGCACCGGGTTGAGCCAGGCTGCAGCGGGATAGGTGTTGACCACGCGGCTCATCCATACCGCGCCGGCCTCGTCGTTGAAATGCTCGACCGACCCGCCCGGATGGCTGATCTCGTACGGGCTCATCGAGGCATCGCCGACAAAGATCACCTTATAGTCGTGCCCGTATTTGTGCAGGATGTCCCAGGTGTTGGTCCGCTCGGTAAAGCGGCGGCGGTTGTCCTTCCACACGCCTTCATACAGGCAGTTGTGGAAATAGAAGAATTCGAGATTCTTGAACTCGGTCGTAGCAGCCGAGAACAGCTCCTCGCACAGCTTGATGAAGGGATCCATCGACCCGCCGACATCGAGGAACAGCAGCAGCTTGACCGCATTGTGCCGCTCGGGCCGCATGCGGATGTCGAGCCAGCCCTGGCGGGCGGTGCCGTCGATGGTGCCGTCGATATCGAGCTCGTCGGCCGATCCCTCGCGCGCGAAACGGCGCAGGCGGCGCAGCGCCACCTTGATGTTGCGCGTGCCGAGCTGCCGGGTCGAATCGAGGTTCTGGTATTCGCGCTTTTCCCAGACCTTGATCGCGCGCTTGTGCTTGCTTTCGCCGCCGATGCGCACGCCTTCGGGATTGTAGCCTGAATTGCCGAACGGGCTGGTGCCGCCGGTGCCGATCCACTTGTTGCCGCCCTGGTGGCGCTTTTCCTGCTCCTCGAGCCGCTTTTTCAGCGTCTCCATGATCTCTTCCCATGACCCGAGCGACTTGATCTTCTCCATCTCTTCTTCGGAGAGGAACTTCTCGGCCACCGCCTTCAGCCAATCCTCGGGAATGGTGGCGCTGTCATTGCCCTGGAAGGTCATCTCCAGGCCTTTGAACACCTTGGCAAAGACCTGGTCGAACCGGTCGAGCAGGCCTTCGTCCTTCACCAGCGTCGCGCGCGAGAGATAATAGAATTCCTCGGGGCTCTGTTCGATGACCTGCGCATTCAGCGCTTCGAGCAGGATGAGATGTTCCTTGAGCGACACCGATATGCCGGCGCTGCGCAATTCGTCCATGAAAGAAAAGAACATCGCGGGTCCCTGCTGCTTTACGTTTCCGTCAGCCTTGGACGATGCCCGCAGTCAGCTCGTCTGGCAAGCGCGAAGCGTCACGGCGCGCGTTTTACCCGGCCTTAACCATAAGCCGTTACGCCATGCCATAACGCCAGTGCAAAGGTCCCTGATGGAGCAGCATCGCATTATTCCGCCAGACAGCGATGCCGTCCAGCAGATGGCGGAAAGCTGCGGCGAATCGGTTATCGGTGCATCGCGGGTCGGCGGGATCGTCTCGGCGGTTCGCGATCGCATGGCGCTGCTCGGCGAAAAGCGATCCTATCTCGAACAGATCGCGCGCAACCTGGCGCAAGAGCAGGAGCAGGTGGTCGTCGCGACCACAAGCGCTCGCGAAATGAGCAAGGCGGCATACCGCAACCTTGCCGAGGGTTCCGATACCATGCAGGTCTCGGCGCTCGAGCTGCACGATCTTATCTCGCTGATCCAGGGCCTCGGTGAAGACGTCAAGCGCTTTGCCCATGCGATGGACGACGTGATCCTGGCCAGCCGGACGATCGATGCAATCGCACGCTCGACCAACATGCTCGCACTCAATGCCGCGATCGAGGCCGAACGCGCTGGCGCCGCTGGCGCGACCTTCGCCGTCGTCGCCGCCGAGGTGAAGAAGCTGGCGCAGGACACGCGTCAGGTCACCGACCGGATCGCCGGGACGATGCATTCGCTCAGCACCGAGGCCGGGCATTTCATGGCGCAGGTCGAACGGGGTGTCGAACAGAGCCGCAGCGCGCAGCGGCATCTGGAAACGATCGACGTCACCATTCGCCAGGCCGGCAACATGATGCGCGAAGTCGCCGCCAAGGCGGATGCAATCGCGGATTCGAGCACCGGCGTTCGATCCGACACGGGCGAACTGTGCGACAATCTGTTCGTGTTCATGGAAGATGTCGCCGGGTGCAGCAACCAGCTCGACGACGCGCTCAGCCAGAGCAATGCGCTCGAGGGTCTGTCCAATGTTGTCTTCAACCAGCTGCTCCACACCGGGCTGTCGCACCGCGACAACCCGTTTGTCGAGCTGGCGGTTGCGACAGGCGACGAGATCAGGGACCTTATCGAGGCAGCGATCGATGGCGGTCAGATTACCGAGGCGGATGTCTTCGACCGAGATTATCGCCCGCGCGGCGAGCCTGGTCTCAACCGTTTCGACAATCGGTTCAACGACTTTGCCGACGCACGCATCCGGCCGATCCTCGACCGCTTCTGGGGCCAGAACAACCATGCCTATGGTGCGGTGATATCGAACGAGGATGGCTATCTGCCGACGCATATCAGCGAGCGTTCGCACCAACCCACGGGCGATCACCAGCACGATGCCGCACATTGCCGCAACCGGATGATCGTGCTCGATCACACCACCCGGGGCGCCATCGCGCACAAGCATGACCGCTATTATGCGGCCGTCTATCGGTTCGAACCCACGGCCAGCGACGGCTGCATCCTGCGCAACATCTTCGTGCCCTTGTGGATCAAGGGCCGCTATTGGGGCAATTTCGAGCTGGCCTATATCCGCTGAACCCTGAACTACCGCCAGCGCGGTTTCATCTCGCCGCATTTGGCACAGTTGGGAACATGAGGGCGCTCGTCATCGAGCGACAGGCATGGCAGAATTCCCGGCATGATCAGTCTCTTCGCGCTCGCCTTGCCCTTGCCATCTGCAGCGACGGTACCGCCGCCGCCGATCGTCATCGCGCCCTCGCCAGCGCCTGCTCGCGCGGCGCTGCTTTCCTGGACTCCAGGGCACGTGAACTGCAGCGGCACGGCTGCGAGCGTTGTTCGGATCGAGCGGCCCTGGCTTCAGAGGGTCTACCCCAACAACGCCAAATACGCGCCTGTCAGCTTCGCATTCGACATAGACGCCAGCGGCAGGCCCCTGGCCATTCGCAAGGGAGATGCGGCCACCCCTTATGGAATTGCGGATGATCTCGGCCCGGCGCTGGCCGCGACGCGCTTCAGACCCGGCCAGCCGAAAAAGGGCTGCGCGATCGTCTTTTCCCCCGAACTGATGCCAATCGATGATGCGCCGCTATCGGCCCTGATGGCCTATTCCGCCAATCCGGTCTCCGGTCCGCTCCCTCCCGAGGCCTGGAAACGGATTTTTGCAACCGGAACGTGCAAGGGCGATTCGGTGGCAGGCTTGCGCAACCGGGCGTTCCCGAATTTCCGCGCGATCCCTGCCGAACCTGGCGTGCGCGACTGGTCGATGGTGGGCTATGACGTCGGACAAAGCGGAGCCTCGATCAATGTCGAGACGCTTGCCAGTTCGGGTAACGCCGCGCTTGACGAAGCCAGCCGGGCAGCCACAACCGAGACGCGATACTGGTCCGGTGCCTTCACGGGGTGCCGATTCTCTTACTGGCGCTCCGCCGGCACGCTGCCTGCGCCACCGGCACCAGAAGAGGACGCGTTCCGGCCTGCCGGTGCTACCTGTCCGGAGCGTCGCGAGTGGGCAACGCCGCCTGTGTTGCGCTTTCCCGAACCCTATCGTCGCAGGGCGATCGAGGGTTGGGCGGTGGTGACCTATGATGTCGCGCCCTGGGGCGAAATCAACAACATCCAGGTCAAGGCCAGCCAGCCGAGCGCAGATTTCGGTGCCCAAGCCGTCACAGTGTTGCGTTCTGCAAGGGTCAAACCGGGGCCAGGCGCAGTCGGCTGTGTCGAGCGGGTGCGGTTCGTGATGGAATCGGACCAGGCCGAAACCGCACCCTGACGAAGGTCCGAGGATCAGCTGTTGCGGCGCGCCATGAAGGCGAGGCGCTCGAACAGCATCACGTCCTGCTCGTTCTTGAGCAGCGCGCCGTGCAGCGGCGGAATCGCCTTGCTGGGGTCACGCGACTGCAGCACCTCGAGCGGCATGTCCTCGTGCAGCAGCAGCTTCAGCCAGTCGAGCAGCTCGCTGGTCGAGGGCTTCTTCTTGAGGCCGGGCACCTCGCGCACGTCGTAGAAGATTTCGAGCGCCTTCTGCACCAGGATCTTCTGGATGCCGGGGAAGTGCACATCGATGATCGCCTGCATCGTCTCGCGATCGGGGAACTTGATATAGTGGAAGAAGCAACGGCGCAGGAAGGCGTCGGGCAGTTCCTTCTCATTGTTCGAGGTGATGACGACGATCGGGCGTTCCTGTGCCTTCACCAGTTCCTTGGTCTCGTAGACGTAGAATTCCATGCGATCGAGTTCCTGCAACAGGTCGTTGGGGAACTCGATATCGGCCTTGTCGATCTCGTCGATCAGCAGCACCGGCAGCTGGGGCGAGGTGAACGCCTCCCACAGCTTGCCCTTCTTGATATAGTTGGCGATGTCGTGGACGCGCTCGTCGCCGAGCTGGCCGTCGCGCAGGCGCGCGACCGCGTCATATTCGTACAGGCCCTGCTGCGCCTTGGTGGTCGACTTGATGTTCCACTCGATCAGCGGGGCGTTGGCGGCAGCGGCGATCTGATGTGCCAGCACGGTCTTGCCTGTGCCCGGTTCGCCCTTGACCAGCAGCGGGCGGCGCAGCGCAACCGCGGCGTTGACCGCCACCTTCAGGTCATCGGTTGCCACATAGTCGCTGGTGCCTTCAAAACGCATGAGCCTCGCCTTCCTGCCGCTATTAACTGTGCGTTTAAGCGATAAGGGGCTTGGGCGGGCTTGGCAAGCCGCGACAGCAATTTGGCTTTACGTTTACGTTTGCGGCAGGCTGACGTTGAGGGTGCCTGGAATCAGGCCGTCAGAGTCCGTCCTGCAGGCGGCGTGCCTCGGCGCGATCAGCCAGCATGTCCCAGAAGCTGCGGTGCTGCACCAGCATCTGCGATGCCCCGAAACCCATCGCACGGCCGATGGAACGATCGCTTCCGATCATGGCCGCCAGTTCCAGCGTCTCCTCGCGCGAGGGCAGGGTGGATGGGCGCGGTTCGAGGCCAGTCCGCTGGGCGATGACGTCGAGCACGTCACGGATGATATGCCAATCGAGCACCAGGGCAAAGGCTGCACCCAGCGCGCAACCCTGCCGGTCCGACTGGGACAGCGCATTGAGCGCGCCGCGCAGGTTGATGATCGCCGGCGTGCACTTGTCCTGACCCGGCGTGCTGGTAATGGGGCCGGCGGCCACGGTGAGCTTGGTGAGCAGCGCGCGCTCGCCGACAAAGGCCTCGCACGCGCGCGCGAGCCATTTGCCGACCTGCGGATCGGCGCTGCGCGTTGCGGCATAATCGATCAGGCCTGGATAACGGCCATGGAGCAGACAGAGGAAATGCGCGGCATCGGCCAGGTCCATGGGCCGCGCCGGGGCGACTCGATCCGCCAGACGCGCGACAAACACATGGGTGTCGCTCATGCCCAGAGCGAGCGCGGCTTCCAGCGAGCGCGGCGGAGCCGCCTCGGGCTGGGCGCGATCAAAGGCTCCTGGCTGGATAAACGACACGCGTTCAAGGCTCCGCTGGCTCGAGGCAAAGGTGTGGCAGGCAGACGCGCGGTCTGCCCCCACGCCCGCCTTCTAGCGCATCGTCCTAAAGAGAAGGTTTACAAGGACGGCGCCGGTGCGGCGACGCGGTGCTGTTCGTCGAGGAATTGCGCCACGTCGTCGAGTTCGACATCATGCGCGACGAAGGTGCTGCCGATCCCGTGCAGCAGCAGGAAGGGCAGGGTGCCACCCGTCATCTTTTTGTCGTGGCGCATATGGTCGACCAGCGCGGCACCATCTGCGGTCACGCCTGCACCGGCGAGCGTCACGGGCATGGCACAGGCTGCCAGATGCGCAGCGACCCGGTCAGCGTCGCGCGTTTCGCAAAGGCCGCGCCGCGCCGAATAGCGCAGCGCCAGCACCATTCCGACACCGACAGCCTCGCCATGCAGCAGCCGCTCGCCAAAGCCGGTATCGGCCTCGAGCGCATGGCCGAAGGTGTGACCCAGATTGAGCAGCGCGCGCCGGTCTTTTGTCTCGCGCTCGTCCTCGCCGACGATCCGCGCCTTGGCGGCGACTGATGTGACTATCGCATGCTCCAGCGCAGCGCAATCCTGCGCCAGTACGGCCTGACCGTTCGCTTCGCACCAGTCGAAGAATGGCGCATCGTCGATCAGCCCGTATTTGACGACCTCGGCATAGCCGGCGCGCATCTCGCGCGGGGGCAGGGTGGCAAGCACCTGCGGGTCGATCAGCACGAATCTGGGCTGGTGGAAGGTGCCGACCAGGTTCTTGCCCGCCGTGGTGTTGATCGCGGTCTTGCCGCCGACCGAACTGTCGACCTGCGCCAGCAGGGTCGTCGGCACCTGCACGAATTCGCAGCCGCGCTTGACGATCGAGGCGGCAAAGCCGGTCAGGTCGCCGATCATCCCGCCGCCCAGTGCGAAGATGGTGTCGCTGCGCTCCACGCCCATGGCGAGCAGCCAGTCGATCAGGCGCACCAGTTCCGACCAGCTCTTGCTCGCTTCGCCCGCCGGAACGATATGCAGATGCGCTTCGACGCCGGCGCTGGCGAGCTGCGCCTCGACGCGCAGCCAGTGATGTGCGGCGACATGGGAATCGCTGATCCACAGCGTCCGCCCGCGGCGCGTCCATGGTGCGATATGCCCAGCGATCTGGGCAAGCGCACCGGCCTCCACCAGAATATCATAGCTGCGCTGGCCCAGCGCGATATTCAGCCGTGCCATCGGGCCAGTCCTTCCAATATTGCGGTAACGGTGCGGTGGTGCGGCCCATCCTTGCTGCGCACATGGATCTGTGCCTCCGCATAGATGGGGTTGCGCTGTTCGGCCAGGCGGGTGAGCACCTCGGCCGGATTGCCGTTGCGCAGCAGCGGCCGGGTATTGCGCCGGCTGACGCGCTCGACCAGCGTGCGAATATCGGCATCGAGCCAGATCGCGATGGCACCTGACAGGATCAGCGCGCGGGTCTCCTCGTTCATGAACGCGCCTCCGCCGGTGGCGATCACGCGCGGTTGTCCGTCGATCAGCCTTGAAATCACCCGGCGTTCGCCATCGCGGAAATAGGGCTCGCCGAACCGTTCGAAAATCTCCGCGATGGTCATGTGCGCGGCCTTCTCGATCTCCTCGTCGGCATCGACAAAGCCGATGCCCAGATCGTTCGCCAGCCGCTTGCCGACCGTCGACTTTCCCACGCCCATCAACCCCACCAGCACCAGCGGCCGGTCGAGCCATCGCATGATATCCCCGGCCAGCCGCGCAGGGTCTGATTTTCGGTTCTGCAGCATTGCCGCGCAGCCTATAAATAGGCTAGGCGGTGGCGCAAGTTATCTTGACTTGGACGGAGAATATCCTGGCTATGGCCATTATCGGACAGAATTACGGACGGCGCAGGCGGCCCAAGGGCCCGATCATTCTGGTGGTGATCGCCGTTGCCCTGATCGGTCTGCTGGCTCTGGCCTGGTCGCGCGGTGGCGAAGTGCCGACCCAGCGCGTCGAAAAGTCGATCCCGCTGCCTGCTGCGGCCAAGAGCGGAGCCGCTGCCGGCTCCTCCCAGTCCGAGGGCTGATTTCATGCGGCGGGGGATGGTTTTGGGCTGTGTCAGCCTGCTGGCGCTGGCGTTCGTGTCCGCGCCGGTGATCGGGCAGAACGAGGCGCCGGAATCGCTGCTTCCGCCCGGTTTCAACGATCCCGCGCCCGCGCCCTCGCAGTCCGAGCCGCCGCCTCCGGCAGAGCCGGGCCGCGCTGCTCCGATAGCCCCCGGCACGGCGGTGCCGCTGCCGACGACGCCGCTGCCTTCGATTGCCGGCCAGGATGCACCGACTGACGAGGAACTGAGCGAAGAGCTCGCCAAACTGCAGGAAGAACTGGAGGCGCAGATCGCGCTGACCCAGTCGCTGCCCCCGAGCGCGCGGCGCTCGCTCGACCTTATCGGACCGCTGACCCAGGCCAATGGCGGGTTTGCGGCCTCCTCGCTGGGCAATATCGGTGGTCTTTATGCGCAGACGCTGGTGCGCCGGACCAGCGGGCGCATCGTGTCTCGCTGGGCCTCGCTCGGGCTGCAGAAGCTTCTGCTGAGCGAACTTGCGACGCCCCAGGGCCTCAATGGCGCCAACTGGGCCGCCGAACGCGCGGCGCTGCTGCTGCGCATCGGGTCCGCCGATGGCGCGGTGCGCATGGTGCAGGCGATTGATCCGCCCGCCGCGACGCCGCGCCTGCTCAATGTCGCGCTCGACAGCTATGTCGCGTCGGCCGATCCGCTCGGCATGTGCCCGCTGCTGCCCTTTGCCGGAGAGACCGCCAAGGGCAACCAGTGGCAGCTGATCCGCGCGATGTGTTCGGGCTTTTCGGGCGAGGGCAGCGCGGCGCGCGAACAGATCGACCGGGCGCGACGCCCGGGGGCGATGGACCGCATCGACGTGGTGCTCGCCGAGAAAATCGTCGGCGCGAGCCTGAACGGCAGGCGCGCGGTCACGGTGCAATGGGACGATGTCGATCAACTCACCCGCTGGCGCTTTGGCCTGGCGCTGACCGCCGGGATCGAGCCGCCCGAAACGCTCTATGCACGCGCGGATCGCAACTTCCAGGCCTGGCGCGCCCGCGCGCCGATGGCGCCGCTCGCCTCGCGCGTGCAGGCTGCCGATGTCGCAGCGGCGATGGGCATGCTGTCGAGCGCCGATATGGTCGATCTCTATGGCGCGACCTTCGACGATCCGGGCACCGACGAGGCGCTGCGCGATCGCATGGCGCTGCTGCGCACCGCCTATGTCGCAACCGACGCCGATGACCGCGTGCGGGCGATGCGCGCGCTCTGGGACCGTTCGGAGAACGCCTTCGTCCGCTATTCGGCGCATATCCTGACCGCACATGCAGCCGCGCGTGTCGCGCCTTCCGATGATCTCGCCGGTTATGCCGATGATCTCATCGTTTCGATGGTGTCGGCAGGATTCGATACCAGTGCGGCGCGCTGGCGGTCGGTGGTGGAAGACGGGAGCCTCGGCTGGGCGGTGCTCGCGGTCGCGGTTCCGGGACGCGCGCAGGTCGCCGCGTCCGAGGTCAGCAGCTTCTTCGACAATGACCAGAGCAATGAGGCGCGCAAGAGCGCGTTTCTCGTCGCGGGCCTGGCCGGATTGGGACGGCTGAGCAGTGCTGACCGCGATTCGCTCGCAGAGGACCTGGGCATCGGTTTCGGCGGCGAAACCCGCTGGACCCGCGCGATTGCTGCTGCCGCCGCTGAAGGCAATGACGGGCTGGTAACGCTGCTGGTCGGTCTTGGCATGCAGGGCAATGACTGGTCGGCGATGACGCCGCGTCAGCTCTATCACGTCGTGGCAGCGCTGCGCACGGTGGGGCGCCAGGCCGAAGCGCGGATGATCGCAGCCGAAGCCGTCAGCCGCGCCTGATCCGTGGGCAGCGACGACGCCCGCCTGATCGACCGTTTCCTGGAAATGATGGCGGCGGAGCGCGGCGCTTCGGCCAACACGGTGGCGGCCTATCGCCGTGATCTCGAACAGGCGTCCGAAATTCTGGGCGGTCGCCTTGCTCGGGCCGACGAGAGTGCGCGTGCAACGCTCGATCGTCACTGGCGCTCACTCGCGGCCAGCAGCCTGGCACGCAAGAGCTCGTCGCTGCGCGGCTTCTTCGCCTTCCTGGAAGACGAGGGGCTGGGCGGGGAGACCCGGAACGCGCAGGCCATGCTGGCGCGGCCCAGGGTGCAGCGTCCGCTTCCGAAGATCCTGAGCCATGAAGAGATCGCGCGACTGTTCGCGCTTGCCGAGGAGCGCGCTGCGGCTCCCGAAGCGCGCGCTGCCGACATTCGCCTGCTCGCCCTGCTGGAACTGCTTTACGGTTCGGGATTGCGCGCGAGCGAGCTGGTCGGCCTGCCGCGCAGCGCGGCGCTCGCCGGACGCCCGCTGCTGGCGATCACCGGCAAGGGGGGCAAGCAGCGGCTGGTGCCGATATCGGGGCGCGCGCGCGAAGCGCTGCAGCGCTGGTTGGCGGTGCCATCTTCCAATCCGCGCTGGCTGTTTCCTTCGCGCACCGGGCATATCAGCCGCATCCGCCTTTATCAGCTGATCAAGGAATTTGCCGCCAGCGCCGGCATCGATCCCGCGCGTGTCAGTCCGCATGTGCTGCGCCACGCCTTTGCCACGCATCTGCTCGAAGGCGGCGCGGATCTCAGGACCTTGCAGACCTTACTGGGCCATGCCGATATCGCGACGACGCAGATATACACCCATGTCGACAGCCGCCGCCTGGTCGCGCTGGTCAATCGCCGCCATCCGCTCGCGCAGATGAATCTTGCCGAGCGGCGGCGGCAGGGCTAGGCGATTGCGTCATGAGCATGACAAGCTATCTGGAATTCGAAAAGCCGATCGCCGCGCTCGATGCGCGCATCGCCGAGCTTCGTGAAACCGCCGATACCGGCGAGATCGATATCGAGAGCGAGATCGAACGGCTTGCCGCCAAGTCGCGCAAGCTGCTGGCCTCGACCTATGCGGGCCTGACCCCTTGGCAGAAGACTCAGGTCGCCCGCCATCCGGCGCGGCCGCATTTCAAGCATTATGTCGCGGGCATGTTCGACGATTTCCTGCCGCTGGCGGGCGACCGGGCTTTTGCCGACGACAAGGCGATCATGGGGGGATTCGCCCGGATGGGCGAGCAGCGCGTGGTCGTGATCGGCCATGAAAAGGGCGACACTACCGAAAGCCGCATCCGGCACAATTTCGGCATGGGCAAGCCCGAAGGCTATCGCAAGGCGATCCGCCTGATGGACCTGGCCGACCGGTTCGGCCTGCCGGTGGTGACACTGGTCGATACATCGGGTGCGTTTCCCGGTGTTCAGGCCGAAGAGCGTGGCCAGGCCGAAGCGATCGCGCGCTCGACCGAGCGCTGCCTGACGCTTGGCGTGCCGATGGTTGCGGCGATCGTCGGCGAGGGCGGTTCGGGCGGCGCGGTCGCGCTGGCCTCGGCCGAACGCGTGCTGATGTTCGAACATGCCGTCTATTCGGTGATCTCGCCTGAAGGTTGCGCCTCGATTCTGTGGCGCACCGCCGATCGCGCAGCCGACGCTGCCGAGGCCATGCAGGTGACGGCGGCGGACCTCAAGCGGCTCAACGTCATCGACCGCATCGTCAAGGAGCCGGTCGGCGGCGCGCACCGCGACCAGGTGGCGGCGATCGGCGAATTGGGCAAGGCTATCCGCGAAGAGCTGGAAGGCCTCAAGAAGCTCAGCCCCGCAGAGCTCAAGGCTGCGCGCGAGGCGCGGTTCCTGGCCATCGGTTCGCTTTGACCGACACGTAAAATCGTCGCAACCGCTTTGCTGCCGCCTCGTTGTGCGGGCATCGCCATTTGATCCTGCGCGTGCCTGGCGGCATGATGCGCATCAACTGGCATGGCCGGAGACGATAAGGGAGAGCAATATGGCGGCACGGTTCAAGCATCTGGCAATCATGGCGGCGGCTGGTGCTGGCACCATCGCGCTCATCGGCCAGTCCGTCGCGCCCCGGGCGGAAGCGCTGGCGATGCAGGCCCAGGCGATCACCGCGCAGGAAAAGCGCCAGGGTGCCGAAGTGCACCCCAAGCTGCTCGAGGAATTCGGCGGCGCCTATCAGGTCCCGCAGACCAGCTATGTCGTGCAGGTGGGCAAGGGCATCGCCGTGCAGTCGGGTCTCGGCAATGCCCGCGACGATTTCACGGTTACCCTGCTCAACAGCCCGGTGAACAACGCCTTCGCAATTCCCGGCGGCTATGTCTATGTGACCCGCCAGCTGATGGCGCTGATGAACGACGAGGCCGAGCTGGCCGGGGTTCTGGGCCATGAAGTAGGCCATGTCGCCGCGCGCCATTCCGAAAAACGCCAGAAGGCGGCGCAGCGCAACAGCATTATCGGCCTGCTGGGGCAAATCGGCGCTGCGGTGCTGCTCGGCGATGGCGCCGCGGGCCAAATCGGCCAGCAGATATTCGGCACCGGATCGCAGCTGCTGACGCTCAAATATTCGCGCAAGCAGGAAGAGGAGGCCGATGATCTCGGCGTGCGCTATCTGGCCCAGGCGGGCTATGATCCGCAGGCATTGTCTTCGATGCTAGCTTCGCTCGCGGCGCAGCAGGCGATCGACGTGCGTTCGCAGGGCGGCGATGCCCGTTCGGTGCCCGAATGGGCCAGCACCCATCCCGATCCGGCGCGCCGTGTGAACCGCGCGGCTACGGTGGCGCAGAAGTTCAGCGGCAGCACGCGCAATCGCGACGTGTTCCTCACCCGGCTCGACGGGCTGCTCTATGGCGACGACCCGAAACAGGGTGTTGTGCAGGGCCGTGAGTTCCTGCATCCCGAACTTGGGCTGAAGTTCGCCGTGCCGCAGGGCTTTGCCATGCAGAACGGCACAAGCGCGGTGACGATCAACGGCCAATCTGCTCAGGCGCAGTTCACGCTGGGCCAGTATTCGGGCGACCTTTCGCGCTATGTCGATCAGGCCTTTGCGGGGCTTGGCGGGAGCAATCAGCGAATCAATTACGGGCAGATCCAGCGGACGACGGTCAACGGCATCCCCGCCGCCTATGCGACCGCGCGCGTCAATGCCAACCGGCAACTCGTCGATGTCACGGTGTTCGCCTATGCCTTTGCCAACAACCGCGCCTATCATTTCGTGGCGCTGACCCCGGCTGGCCGCGCCGATGTGTTTGCGCCGATGTTCCAGAGCGTGCAGCGGCTGGCGGGCGCCGAGGCGGCGCAGATCAGGCCGCGGCGGGTGCGGGTGGTCACTGTGGCGCGCGGCGACACCGTGCAGCGGCTGGCGGCGCGCATGGCCTATGACGATCTGAAGGTCGAGCGGTTCCTGGCACTCAATGGCCTGTCGGGAAATGCGGCGCTGGCGCCCGGGCAGAAGGTCAAGCTCGTCACGTATTGAGAGCACAAAAAAAAGGGCGGCATTGCTGCCGCCCTCCCTTGTCGATTGAGCCAGGGCTCAGCCTCCGGTGCTGGTGCTGCCACCGGTGCTGCCACCAGTGCTTCCGCCGCCCGACTGGGTGGTCAGCTTCGAGCTGACGGTGTTGAAGGTACCCGACAGGTTGGTACCCAGCGAGCTCATGGCGGTGATCGCGGCGACGGCGATCAGAGCGGCGATCAGGCCGTATTCGATGGCGGTGGCGCCCTTCTTGTCGGCGAAAAGATTGCGAATGGTCTTCATGTCAGGTCTCCTGTTCGAGGTCTTCACTTCCCCGTCCGATCTGGCGAATTGCGATTGGACGGTTTGGGGTTAGATCAAAAAGCTTTCCATTTTCCTAAGAGCGGTCGGTGCTGTCTGAAATTCCGACACTCACTGCTTCTTCGGGACGATCTTCTCCTCGACAAAATCCCACATCCCGATGGTCTTGCTGGCCATCGAGCTCATCGAAACGATGATGGTAATGCCGATAAGGGCCACGATCAGGCCATATTCGATTGCGGTTGCGCCGCGCTTTGATCTGGCCAAGAGAGTCAGAAAGTGCAGCATGGTGCTTCCGTGAAATGGCCGGGGTCCCATCTGCCCCCCTCGCAATTTTGCAAATTCGACTTACCAAAAAGTTAAGGCGCGCCGATCCGATGGAAAATTATCCGACACTCTTCCCCGTTGTGGCGGGTCTCATGCTCGATACCCAGGGCCGCATTCTGGTGCAGCAGCGGCCCGAGGGCACGGCGATGGCGGGGCTATGGGAGTTCCCCGGCGGCAAGCTCGAGCCAGGCGAGACGCCGGAACAGGCCTTGGCGCGCGAGCTCGGCGAGGAACTGGGCGTCGTGATTGCGCCAGACGATTGCGAGCCGATGACCTTTGCGAGCGCCTCGCTCGGCCAGCGTCACCTGATTCTGCTGCTGTTCCGGTGTCGCAACTGGGTGGGAGAGCCGGAGGCACTGCACGCCACCGCCTTGCGATGGGCGACGGTGGACGAATTGTACCAGTTGCCGATGCCGCCTGCCGACCTTCCGCTGCTCGCCATCATCGCGCAATCGCTGGGCTTGCAACCGGTCCGGGCATGATTTTTCGAAATGGCAGAAAAAGGTGTTGCCAAGCTGATCACCGCTGACTATTGGCAGCCCTCCAACGCGCCCGTAGCTCAGCTGGATAGAGCATCAGACTACGAATCTGAGGGTCGGACGTTCGAATCGTTCCGGGCGCGCCATTTTTCAGAGACTTAGCCGAGAAATCCGAGATACCTAGCGGCGCTAGGTATCAGTCTAGGTAACAACCTACGGCTTCGGGGCACGATTAATCCATGGTCGTCCGGCAGCGTTCTTCACGTTCCGCTAGTACGCATCGTCCAGATCTCAAGGCGCGAGAGGTCCTTAAGTCATTGTTTAAAAGAAGTTTCAGGATGACGGCCGGCAATCGCGGCGTCTGGCCGGCTATAGCGTGAGTGTGTTACGCCTCGCCGCGGAGCTCACCAGCTGAGCCTATCCAATCGGCACGCAATCGATCGATGCCTGCAACGGTCCCTTCCACAATAACGGTCGACCCGACGAGATGGTCGGCAGAATCATCACTCTCGATGACCCAAAGTTCGTCCTTCTTTGTCGTGAGGATGAGCCCGCGCCTGCCGCGACTCAGCATTCCTGACACACGTATTCGACCGGAACGCACAATTACCCCCTGATCAGAAGCGCCAATGGCGCAGCACGTCGCGCACGTAGGCTGGTGTCTCGCCATTGCGTGGGATACCGCCGGCTCGCTCGACGGCGCCAGGGCCTGCATTGTAGGCAGCCAGGGCCAGATGCACTACCCCGAACTTGTCGAGCATCTGGCGAAGATATCGCGCCGCACCGAAGATATTCGCCATTGGATCGAAGCGGTTTGAAACGCCAAGGGCGCGGGCGGTCCCCGGCATCAACTGACCCAGGCCAGCGGCACCGGCCTTGCTGATCGCCAGGGGATTATACCGCGACTCC
Organism: Acidovorax delafieldii; assembly: GCA_001555775.1. Lineage (GTDB taxonomy): Bacteria > Pseudomonadota > Alphaproteobacteria > Sphingomonadales > Sphingomonadaceae > Blastomonas > Blastomonas delafieldii_A. The sequence goes on from LSHP01000008.1 coordinate 25,846, forward strand.
GTCCATACCACGGCGTCGAGAAGACCACTCGGTAGCGAATACTGAGCCTCCGCAGCGTAGACATGGGGAAGGTAGCTTGCCCGTCGAAAGCCCGACGGGCCGGCTGCTTCTGGCTTCGCATAACGATAGGGAAGGTAGGTCCGGCCCGCCTCGACAACCGGGACGCCGGACGAAGCTGGCGAGGGCTGTCGCCAGATTCCATGTTCGACCAGTTGGAAACCGTTGGCTCCCTCTGCCACGCGGAAGCCGCCAGGTCGGAGGTCAGGCGCGCCTGCAGCCTCAGCAGGCATTTGCTCCTGCGCGTGCGCCGGCATGACGCATGCCAATCCCGTCAGTATCGAGGCCATCGTAGCCCATCTCAGTCTCATTTTCCGATTCCTTGTTTGTCCGAATCGGAGCGGAACATATATAGAACATTGTATGTAGGAAACGCATTGGCGGCGGCGCAGAGCGGAGGCTGCGCGGGGGAGGCATGTCACAATGGAGCTGCCTCATGTCCCAAGTTCACGGTGCGTCGCTCGAAGCTCGCGCCAGGAAGATCGTCGAGGCACTGGGTGGCAGCTGGTCGCGTTCGCGTGGCATGTGTTGCTGTCCGGCGCATGCGGACCGCACCCCATCGCTGAGCATCACGCTCGGTAAGCGTGCTATCCTGGTCCATTGCTTCGCCGGTTGCGCCAACGAGGCGGTCATCGCCGGCATGGCCAAGCTGGGCGTGCGGATCTCTGACCTGTTCGACGCGCCGGGCGGCCCGATCACATCGGAGCCACGCGAGGAAGTCGCCGATCGCAACGCGCTGAGACTGTGGCGCGACGCCTCGCTCCTCCCAGGTAGCCCGGCCGCCCGCTATCTCTCGGCAAGGGGCATTACGATCGCGTCTTCCGAGCTGCGCTTTCATGCGCGCATGCCGCTGGGGCCGAAGGGCGCGGTGCGGTTCTTACCGGCTCTGGTGGCAGCGGTACGCAACGACGCCGGCATTCTGGCGTTGCACCGAACCTTCATCGATACTGATAGCGACCGTCTCGCCACGTTCGAGCAGCCCAAGCGCGCGCTAGGCAGTCCCGGCTCGGGTGCCGTGCGCCTGGCCTACCCCCGCGGTGGCCGCCTTGGTCTTGCCGAAGGAAACGAGTCAGCACTCTCAGCCATGCAGCTGTTCGGCATTGCCTGCTGGGCGACGCTTGGCAACGAGCGGTTCGGCCTGGTCACAATCCCGGAATCGGTGCGTGAACTCCATCTGTTCGTCGACAATGATGCGGGAGGCCTGCTCGCCGAAGAACGGGCGCGCGAAGCCTATGCCTGCTCGGGGCGCCGGATCGTCACCCGACGCCCTGAGCGAATGGATGATGACTGGAACGATGTGCTGATGAGGCGTTTGCGGGCGTCGGCTTGAGCTTCACGGAGAGGAAAGAGGGCTTGGGGCCTTTTGAGGCCCCGGACGGACTTGGGCCTCGTCAGGAGGTTCCCATGTCTCATGCTTCACCCGCTTTCGCATTTTCGCGCCCCGCCGAGCCGCAAGTCTTGGCGACGGCCAGGTCGCTTGCGGCCCGGATCGGTGCCGATCAGGCTATCTCGCGCGCCGCGCTGAACACGGCAATGCGCGAGCATTTTGGCGGCAGCGATGCTCAAGGCCGCTGGTCGGTGCGAGATGCCCACGCCGCGCTGGAATTGGCGCAGGTGCTGTTCCTGCAAGACCAGCCCGAACTCGTCACCACCGTGTCGCCCGAATTGGCCGCCCGGACATTTGCACATCTGGAAGCGCTGGTGCCGAGCCAGACCACTCGCAGCGACGAGCAGATCGAGTGGCAGCAGTTCGCGACGCCGCCCCGTATCGCCTGGCTCGCAGCGCGGGCCTGCCAGATCTCCGCCGAGGAATTGGTGCTCGAACCCTCGGCCGGAACCGGAATGCTCGCGGTCTGGGCTGCGAAGGCCGGTGCTCGCCTTGCGCTCAACGAAATTTCGCCGCTGCGCCGTGAATGTCTTGGGACTCTTTTTCCGGCAGCGCGCGTCACCGCCCTCGACGGTGAACTGATCGACGAACTGCTCGATCCCCTGGTCGCACCCAGTGTGGTGCTGATGAACCCGCCCTATTCACACGGGATTGAGCGCGGCCACGACGGACGCACCGGGGCGCGTCACTTGCGCTCGGCCTGGAAGCGGCTGCTCCCCGGTGGCCGCCTCGTCGCGGTGATGCCCGACTGGTTTGACCTGGCGCGCTTCCTCGCCGGGATCGCCGGCCCGGTGGCCCTGCGGCTCAACGCCACGGTTGAACGCGGCTTCGTCAAGCAGGGCACCTCGATCACCACCCGGCTGCTGGTGCTCGACAAGGCCGATGGCGGCGACAGCCCGATGATCGCCAAGCCGGCGAACTTCACGGAGCTGTGCCTGTTGGTCGAAATGTTGCCCGATCGGGCGCCGTGGATGGCCGAGCCGATCATCGCAGCGAGACCGGCCTTGCCGCTACGCCTCGTTGCATCAGCAAAGAAGCCGGTTCCCCGTGCGGTTCGGCCCGTCGTGGCCGCGCCATCGATTCTGCCGCTCGCCTACCGGCCGCTCGAAACGCCGGCCCCGATCGCCGAGCAGATCGGGCACTATCTCCCCTACCGGCCGAGCCGCATTGCGATTCAAGGCGCGGTCGAGCACCCGACCCCGCTGGTTGAATCGGTCGCGATGGGCTCGATCACTGCACCGGTGCCTGAGGCAGTGCCCCAGCTTCCCTCGGCAGTGGTCGGCAATGGCATACTCTCGGTCGCCCAGGCCGAAACCCTGATCTACGCCGCGAGTGCCCATGCCCGCGATCTCTCCGGTCGCTTCGAGCCCGAGGATAAAGGCTGTGCCTTGAAGGCGAGCGCCGAAGGCAAAGTCTACCGCATGGGCTACTTCCTTGGCGACGGGACGGGTGCGGGCAAGGGACGCCAGGTCGCCTCGGTTATCCTTGATCGATGGGTGAGGGGTGAACGCCGCCACATCTGGATATCGAAGAACGAGGCCTTGCTCGAAGATGCGCGCCGCGACTGGACAGCGCTCGGCGGTCTGCCGATTGATGTCCAGCCACTCGGCCAATGGAAGCTCGGGGTTCCCATCGGGATGCGCGAGGGCATTCTCTTCGTCACCTACCCGACCCTGCGTTCCGGGCGCAGTGATGCGACTCGGCTCGAGCAAATCCTCGACTGGGCGGGCGACGACTTCGATGGCGTGATCGTCTTCGATGAGGCCCACGCCATGGCCAATGCCGCGGGCGGCGAAGGATCGCGCGGCAAGGTCAAGGGCTCGAACCAGGGAATCGCGGGGGTGCGCCTCCAGAACCTCCTGCCCCGCGCCCGCGTGCTATATGCGTCTGCGACCGGAGCATCCGACGTCAACAACCTTGCCTATGCGACCCGGCTTGGCTTGTGGGGACCCGAGACTGCCTTTGCCAGCCGCGAGGTCTTCGTCGCCGACATCCGCGATGGCGGCATTGCCGCAATGGAACTGGTCGCCCGCGACCTAAAATCGCTCGGCCTCTACACCGCACGAGCGCTCTCGTTCGCCGGGGTCGAATACGAAATTCTCGAGCATTGCCTGACACCCGATCAGATCGCGGTCTACGACGCCTATGCCGATGCCTGGGCCATCTTATGCGCAGCTGCGCATAAAATCGCTTATCGCGAGGTCGCGATAATGCGCAGGAACGTGGCGAAGGCCCGCAAAGCTGCTGAGCATTTCGCCACGTCCTTCACATTATTTCACAAGGCATCGAGCCACTCCATCAGGCTGGCTTCTCGTTTCCACGAAGGTGGCACGTTGCTCGCCGCCGGCGCCCCTACCTGCTCGAGCGCCTTTCGTTTGGTCTCCAGATTGGCCTGTGCGTAGTGGTTGGTCGTATCGAGGCTGACGTGTCCCAGCCAACTGCGGATGACGGTGATGTCGACCCCGGCAGCGACAAGGTGAACGGCAGTCGCGTGCCGGAAGCTGTGCGGCGTCACATTTTTGGACCGAAGCGACGGCACGGTTTCTGACGCCTTTCCTACATAGGAGGCGAGTTTGAACCGCACTCCCGAGGCGCCCAGCGGCTCACCATATCGATTGACGAAGATCCGCTGATCTGGCGCGCGCGGGTGACGTTCCAACAACTTCCTGAGCAACGTCACGGTTTCCGGCCAGAGTGGACAGATACGTTCCTTGCGACCCTTGCCGTAAAGACGCACGAAGTTCGGTGCGTCGAACCGGATCGCCTCGGGACAGAGGTCGAGGGCCTCCTGGATGCGCGCGCCGCTGTTATATAGGAACGAGAGTAGCACGTGGTCGCGCATTCCCTCGATTGTCGACCGGTCGGGCTGAGCAAGGATCGCTTCGACCTCCTCCGGCTCGAGATAGCAGGGTGCAACGGTAGGCTCCCGCTTGAGCGGGACGGTCAGGACCTCGGCGCATTGCGCGATGTATTCGGGATCCTTGTCAGCCACGAAGCTGAAGAAGCTGCGGATCGCGGCGAGCCGGCAGTTGCGTGTACCGATCGTGCCCCTGCGCCCATGCTCGGTGTGGTGGAGGAACGCGCGAACCTCTCCGGCCGAGACGTCGGCCAGCATGATCCGCGCGACCCCGCCGCCCTTTCGCTCCGCGATGAACCGAAGCAACAACCGCCAGGTGTCGCGGTAAGACCGGATCGTATGGACAGATGCACTGCGTTGCTCAGCCAACCATTCCTGAAAGAACGCCCGCAACAATGCGGGGAAGAGATTGCCCTTCGTCATGACCGCGCCTCCATCGTGAGGCATCGGGCGCCGACGGTCCGGAACCGCTCGCTTGCTTCCTGCAGCAGGTCCTGCGTGACGGTGATGTAGACCAGCGTGGAGTTGATGTCCCGGTGGCCCATGTAGGTGGAGAGGAAGCGCAGTTTGTCCTGCGGATTGACGCCGGATCGATACCATTGAAGGATCCGGTTCACGACCATCGAGTGGCGCAGGTCATGAACACGCGGCCCTGTCCGCCCGGTCGGGGCCTTGAACCCGGCACGGCGCATGACGTTGGTGATCATCGTTGAGACCGTCACCGGGGTATAGCGATCATTGAAGTGCTCGTGCCAGAAGAGCCCGGACCGAGGATCCTGTGGGGCGCCAGCGCGCCGCCTTGCATCGATATAGGCCCGTAATTCGGCCATGACGCTGCCGGTTAGCGGCAATATCCTGGTCTTGTAGAACTTCGTTTCCCGCACTGTGATCGTGTCTGATTGAAGATCGACGTCACCCAGATCGAGCCCGGCGAGTTCACTACGGCGCAGTCCGGCACAATAGGCCAGAACCACCATGGTGTAGAGAACCATCGGCCGCAGCGGCGCGTCCGGCGACGGATAGGAGCGGGCAACGTCGAGCATCTGCCGAACGTCGGCCGGGCTGAAGATGTGCGGTCGTCGATGCTCTCGTGCCACTTCCCGCTCGGGACGGGCGTTGAAGCGTTTCGGTGGGATGCTGGGATCAAGGCGATACCGCGCCTTAGTCAGGAGGCGCCCGAGCTTCTGGCATTCAGCCGCGTGATTGCGGGTCAGCTTGGCAGTTGCCCAGCGCGCCAGCATCGTCTCAAGCGATGCCCCTGTCAGTTCCGGGGTCGCCTGGAGGAACCGATCGAACCGCAATAACCAGTGAGCCTGAGTCTCATACTGATACCCCCGGCTCCGCATCAACGCGACATGCTCACGCATGAAGTCCCCCAGCGAGCTGCCGAAGGGCGCGGGGCGTCGCAATGCGGCCAGGGCTCCGTCGGGATTTGCGGAAGCCAGCGCTCGCCAGATCGGCTTGCTTTGTTTGACGTTGTATTGACGGCGCAGCACGGCAACGGGATTATCTGCGATCAGCCCGATTTCGACGAGGTGGTCGAGGAAGCGATCGACAATGCAGACCTGGTTGAGCAGCGTCGGCATTCGCCAACGTTTTTCCATTTCCTTCAGCCAGACTTCGAGCATCTGCCGGTCGACCGCCGGATGACGCTGGGCTACATTCTCGAAGCTGCGAAGGAACCAGCGATAAGTCGGCCTGCTTCCCTGCCGGAACTGCGATTTTTCCAGGAAGGCGTCGATGACCGTGCGATCGGGATCGTGCCAGGCGCTCATGGCAGCACCTCCGATCCGGGCACGTCGAGCGCCACGGCTCGGAGATCATCTGTCGCCAGCTTGAGATAGGCGTTGGTGGATTCGGTGGATCGATGTCCGAGCACGTCGCCGATGATCTTTTGCGGGACCGACGCCCGCAGCATTTCGACCGCCCGCGCGTGGCGAAAGACATGCGCTCCTCGCTTTCCCGGCGGCTCGACGCCAGCGGCTGACAACCGCCCGCGGATCATGCCATACAGGTTTGTCATTGCGATATAGGGCGCGCAGGACCGGATGAAGATTTCCCGCCCCTCAACCAGGGGGCGCCCATTACGCAGATAGTCGAGGAGCGCCTCACCAACGGGCGCCAATAGCGGCAAGTAGGAGTACGCATTGGTCTTGGTGTGACGGATACGCAGGGCTTCTCCGCGCCAGTTCACGTCTTCAAGCCGAAGGCGACAGATCTCACCTTCGCGCAACCCATATGTGGCAAGCAGTTGAAGTACCGCAAAATCGCGCAGTCCCCGCGGCGATCCATCCTTCTTCGTCGCCGCCAGCACCGCGGCGATTTGGCGCCTGTCCAGCGTCGAGGGCACGTCTTCATAGGCGTAGAGCATGGGGCCGATGATGTGCGGCGTGAGATCCATCGGGATGCGCCTCGTCCGATGCAGATACCGCACCACCGACCGGAGCCGCTCAGCGACATCGGCCAATGATTTGCGCCGTAATCCAGGGGCGCGCATGTCCATGTAGAGATCGACCTCCCCGATGCTCAAGGTGTCGAGGCTGGCGGCCCCGCCCCGTTCGAACTGCCATCGCAGGAAGTTCCGTGCCTCCCACAGAAGCGCCGAGATGGAAGCGCTTGCCAGACCGCGCTCGTCGCGCAGCCATGCCTCGTATTCGCAGCAGATCGCCTGCCGATACGCGGTTTCCGGTTCGGTCATCTCTGGCTCGGGCGGCCATTTGCCTTGGGCAAGCCGGAGCAGTTTGTTGATCGATGTGCGGGGCAACATCTGCCAGCGCGCACAGGGAGGCCGCCCGTACTGGGCTTCGAAATCCTGAACTGCATAGGCAAGATACTGATCGACCTGCGCCAGCGTCACAGTTTCCACCTGCACGCCGCACTCGGCCAGATAATCGAGAAACGCGCGGGCGTACAGGCGATGGTTCGCTACGACCACCGGGTTATAATTCTGCGTCGTGAGCAAATTCGAGAGTTCGGCGATCAACTCGTCGTGCAATTTCAACATGCTTTTATCCTCAGCTGGTCCAGAGACCGCCGAGGTTCGCAATCAAAATAATGCGCAGCAACATCGCCCCGCATTAGGAGAATCCACGTCGCTGCCGCGTTCCTTCACATTATCGCGACCTCGTGATAAGCGATCATTCATGCAAACCTGCGCGATGCTCTCGAAGCCACCCGGATTATCGACGCGGACAGCGGCGACACCCTGAACTCGGGCGCCAAGGCTGCCGCGCTGTCGATCTTCGAAGGCACCAAGCAGAGGTTTTTTGCGCAGCTGCTGCTTTCAATGAAGCTGCCGAGCCTGCTTCCCGCGATCGACTGCGCTCTCGCCGATGGCAATGCCGTGGTCGTACAACTCGTCTCGACGGCCGAGGCAATGCTCGATCGTCGCCTGGCCGACCTCTCCGACGCCGAACGCGAAGCGCTCGAGATCGATCTCTCTCCCCGTGAATATGTGTAATGTTGAACTCAGCATTACACATATTCTTTGCAGTCGCAGTTTATGTCGAGCGTGGCGGCGGGAGGCGCAGGTTTCCTGTTAGCGTCCGCGCTCGTGGTGTAATTTTCGGTGGAGATTTAGGTGCTGCTGGTG
>LSHP01000072.1 GCA_001555775.1 Acidovorax delafieldii
CACCCCCACCCAACCCTCCCCCATCAAGGGGGAGGGCTTTGAAGAGCCATTCAATCGCGCATGAAGATCGCCTCGATCGGGACGCCGAACAGGTCGGCGATGCGGAAGGCGAGCGGGAGCGAGGGGTCGTATTTGCCGGTTTCGATCGCATTGACGCTCTGGCGCGAGATGCCGAGCGCATCGGCCAGATCGCCCTGCGTCCAGTCGCGCTCGGCGCGCAGCACCTTGAGGCGGTTCTTCATCCGCAATCCCCTGCATCGCCAAAGCCGAAGCGGTTGACGAGCTGGCCGATCGCCAACCCGAGGCACCACATCGGGAAGACAAAGAACACCGGCATGTTCGGAATTTCGGGCGAATAGAGCTCCAATATGCCCCAGACGCTGGTGATCGCGAGCGTGAGCCCGGTGGCGACCAGCATCTTGCGCACCTCGAGCATGCGCAGATATTCGTCGTCGAGCTCGACGAGCAGCCGCGCCATCGCCCAGAGCCAGCCGAGCACGGCAAGCCCCGGCAGCAGTGCCATGCCGATGGTGAGCCCGTTTGCGGGCGCATTGTCCACCACGATGAAGGTCGCCAGCGCGATGCTCGCGACATAGGCAAAGGTGATCGGCACGAAACGACGGACATAACGCCGCATCGCCGGATGATCCTTGGCGCGCATCAGTCGACTGCCTCGGAATTGGCGCAGCAACGGGCGTTGTTGATCGAGACGACGGCAAGTGCGGGCGTGATCGCCAGCATCACTTTCATCGCGTCGTCGGATACCAGACCATAGACGTTCAATATGGCAAGACCGAGCATCGGCAGGGCCCAGCAGAGCGCGAGGAGATAGGCATTCATGGGTCAAGCTCCCTTGATTCGATGTAAAGGGTGTTTGTCATTTGGCGCGCCTGATATCAAGAGTCCTTGATATTTTGATTGGGGTGGTTGTCACCCTGTTTTCCTCTCTCGATGGCAGGTAACCACGTTACGCCTCTCCCTTGATGGGAGAGGTAGCGAGACTTGCCAGCTTGCTGGCTAGTCGCAGCGGTGAGGGTGATCGTGCGACTGGGCGCGGCTTCGCGATGCATGCTTGATCCGGCGCCATCACCCCCACCCAAACCCTCCCCCATCAA
>LSHP01000073.1 GCA_001555775.1 Acidovorax delafieldii
CAGCAGCACCTAAATCTCCACCGAAAATTACACCACGAGCGCGGACGCTAACCGATCCTTCGTGCGCAGGACAGCGCTTCCATCCCGCTGGAGGATCGTTCCTGGTCATGCTGGATAGGCCGGATCAGCTTGCTGGTCCTACTCCGAAAGCTGGGAACAGGGGGGCACACCGTACGCGACAGGTCGCCATGGTTTCTACGAGTATATCGCTGAAAATACGTTCATTTTTGCTCGAAATCCAAAAGGGCACCTTCTCCGTCAAAAATGACTTGGCTTCTTCGCCTTACGTGGAAGTGACCGCATCGCCCGGCGCAACCCGCGGAAACGCGCACTCCTCGATGTTCTTGACATGTTCTTAGAAATGACTTAGACCCTGCATTGCCTTTCGCAGTGCGCACCGGGCTCCTGACCACAAGGAGTCCGTGCATGACACGGCCAATCTGTCTCCAGGTTTACATCTCCAGCGAGCTCAGTTCGCTGATCCGCAAGGCCGCCAAAGCCAAGGGAATCAGCATGAGCGAATGGGTTCGCTCGCTGCTCGCCAATGCCTGCGCGGAGGAAGAACTCACCTCCCGTTTCAGCACCACCGTCGAGCGCATTTCGCGTCAGTCTGTTTTCCTGATGGTCGGTGTGGATGCGCTTCTCGCAGGACATGCGGACCATGGTTTGCGCGAACGGGCGCACCAGGCCTACGCCCGCAAGTGCAAGGAAATCGGTGTGGCCGGGGCCGCCGGCGAGGGAGGCGTCTCATGAAACGCAACCTCGTCAATTTCACCCGCGGAAGTCAGCTCCTCGGACACTTCAGCTTCATGTTCGCAGCCGGCCTCAAGGGGCCGTTGATCATCGCTGCCATCGTGATCGCGTGGACCTCGTGGTGGACCCTTTCGACGGGTCTAACCGACCAGGAAGTCTATCTCGTCTGGATGCGGGCCTATGGCGCATTCTACGGCTTCATGGAGTTCGATTCCGAAAAGAAGATCGCGCTCGAAACGGCCTTTGGCGGTTCCGTTCAGTTCCCCATCGCAATGCTCGATACGTTCCCGCCTGTGGTTCGCGCCTGGGAGCATATGCTCGATTTGCTTGGCGCTGCGCTCGTGCGATCGGCGCTGTTTCTCGTGCCCAGTTTCGTGCTGTTTTACTGGTTCGCCGCGCGGTTCGGCAGCCGCTCCAAGGAGCGCAAGCACGAGCGCGGCGCAATGCTTGTCACGCTTCCCGAACTCGTCGATGAATTGCGTGACCACAACCGGCGCGAGCGTGCCCGTGAATTGTCGGAAACGCTCGGGTGGAAATGGCGCCTGTGTACCCCGCGCGAACTGGCCCGGGCATTTCCCTACCAGCCATCGCACATCGCCACGGTCATCTATCCCTGGCGTCTCGAACAGAGCCACGCGATGCTCATCGGCACGACCGGAATGGGCAAGACCGTCGCCATGTCGGACATGCTGGCGGAGGCCCGGGCGAAAGGGCAACGCTGCGTCGTCTTCGATCTCACCGGCGCGTACATCGAGCATTTTCACGAGGGCGATCGGGACACGATCCTCAATCCCCTCGACGCCCGCTGCCCGCAGTGGAGCCTGTTCGACGAATGCCGCACAGAGGGTGAGTTCTGGGCCGCTGCCGAAGCGCTTGTCCCGCATGATGGCGGCGGGGAAGCACAGTTCTGGGTGATCGCTGCCCGTGCGCTGTTCGTCGAGTTCTGCCTGAAGCTGGTCGCCGAGGGCAGGGGTACGAACGAGGCGCTCGCGCGCGAATTGATGACCGCCGATCTGTCGCGCGTCCATGCCATGATGCGCGGCACGATCGCCGATCCGCTGACCGCGCCGGAAGCGGCCCGCATGGCGGAATCGATCCGTGCGGTGTTCAACGTGAATGCCAAGGCGCTGAAGCTTTTGCCCAGCTCGGGGAGGCGCTTCTCGGTTCGCCGGTGGATCGAAAACGGCGGTCACGATGCCGAGGGCAAGGGCTCGGTCGTGTTCATCTCGGCGCGCTATGTCGACATGAGCGTTTGCGCGCAGTTGCTCACGCTCTGGCTCGACATGGCGATGAACACGTTGATGACTGGTCCACGAACCCGGGACCTCAAGTGCTGGTTTTTCGTCGACGAGCTGGGAGCGCTGCACAGGCTTCCGGCGCTTGAGAAAGGGCTCCAGACCGCGCGCAATTTCGGCGGCGCGATCGTCCTGGGGCTGCACGCCTACGCCAAGCTCAAGGAGGTCTACGGCGAGAACATGGCGATGACCTTGTCGTCGCTGGCCCGCACCAAACTGATCCTCGGCACGGCGGACCGCGAGACGGCGACCTGGTGCTCGGACTTCATCGGCCACCGTCAGGTCCGCGACATGGAGGAAGGCTATACCTACGGCTACAACAACGCCCGAGATGCGGTCAGCCTGACGCCGCGCAAGCATATCGAGCCGCTGCTCCTGCCCGACCAGTTGATGAACCTGTCCCGGCTTTCAGGGTATATTAAGTTCCCCGACGGCTTCCCGGCGGCTCCCATCAGGTTGAAGCCGATAAGTCGGCCGAGGTTGGCGGAGACCTTCATCGGGCGGGCCGAGGAGCGCCCGGTCGCCGCCTCATCTCGGCGCGAGGCGCCCGCCGGCGTTTCGCCCAATCCATCGACCTCTACCGCTGCCGAGCATCCGTCTTCCAACGACGACGGGGCTGGCAAGCCGGTGGTTCCTAAGCAGGGTGTTCTCGCGCTTGATCCGGGCGCCAGCGATCGCACGCCGACGACAGAGAAAGGCTTGAGGGAGGCCGATCGTGCGCGAGCGAATGTTCCTACAGACAAGCCCTCCCGCGCCGCCCAACCAGAGAAAACGAGGGGTGCGAAGGCGTCATCGGATGCCGCGCCAATTCCGATTGCGTCTCGCACGGGACTAGGATCTCGCAGCGATCGGACCACCGCCGAGAGCGATCCTGAAAGGGACGCGAAAGAAGCCGGCCGGCCGGATGCTCCACCGGCAAAGGACCCCGCAAGCCGGTCATCCGATTCCGACAAGGCGGCAGGTCGAACCGGTGAGCCCGAGGCCCGTCGGCTGATGGTCGAGGACGGATTGCCTGAGCGCGGTACCGCGTCACGCGAAGGTCCCGATCTCGGCGATCTGGAACTGTGATGCGTGAGCTAGGCGCCGCACGGCCGGGTTGGGCATCATGCTCTCTGTAGCCAATGTCCGCACCGCCGGCGGCGCTGCCAATTACTTCGCCGCCGACAATTACTACACGCGCGCCGATGCCGACCGATCGGGCGAATGGCTCGGCAAGGGCGCAGACAGACTTGGCCTTCGTGGGCCTATCGAGGCGAAGCAGTTCGAGGCCGTATTGAAGGGAATGCTGCCCGACGGGAGCCGCGTCGGCAGCGATAATCGTGTTCATCGTGCGGGCACGGATCTCACTTTCTCGATGCCCAAGAGCTGGTCGATCCTCGCGCTCGTCGGCGGGGACAAGCGCATCCTCGATGCCTATGCCGCAGCGGTCAGGGAGACCCTGGCCTGGGCCGAGAAAAACCTCGCTCAGACGCGGATGGAGGTGCGCGGCAAGGAGCGGGTTGTCACGACGGGAAATCTCGTCGTGGGTCTGTTCCAGCACGACACAAACCGCAACCAGGAGCCCAATGCGCACTTTCACGGCGTGGTTGCCAATGTGACGCAGGGTCCAGACGGCAAGTGGCGGGCACTCCGCAACGACAAGCTCTGGGAGCACAATACCTTGCTCAACGCGATGACCATGGCGCGCTTTCGCCTGTCCGTCGAAAAGCTCGGCTATGAGGTCGGCGAATATGGCAAGCACGGCAATTTCGAGGCTGTGGGCGTCCCCAAGGCCATTCGCGACGCCTTCAGTTCCCGGCGCGCGGAAATCCTCGATCGGCTCGCCACGATGGAGGGAAAGGGGCTTGCGGCACGCAATGTCGCGAACCTCATGACGCGAGCGGAAAAAGGTCGGATCGTGGATCGCGATGCGCTTGCGCGGCAGTGGGGAGAGGCCGCGGCCAAGCTCGGGTTCGATCCCGCACAGGTGATCGCCCGGGCCAACGCGCGCGCGGCGCACGACATCGGCAACGTGGCGGGTTTCGGACAGGCGGCGCTCCGGCTCGTGCGGCAGGGCAGCGCGCTTGCCGCCGCCTTCGCGACCCGTCTCGGTCTCAAGGACAGTGACCCACTCGTACCCGCGCGGATGGGGCACCGGACACCGGAGCAGATTGCCGCTGTCCATGCTGTTGCCTCCGCCATCCGTCATCTCGGCGAACGCGAGGCGGCCTTCACACGCGCCGATATTTTCCGCGCAGCACTCGGTTTCGCGCTCCCCACATCGATCATGGAAATCGAGAACCGTGTCGACCAGCTGCTGCGCCAGGGGCAACTCCTGAAGGGCAAGGGCGCCGATCGCGATCTTGTCACGACCCGCGATGCGCTCGGCCTTGAACAGCGCGTCATTGCCGCCGTCGAAAGCGGGCGCGGCCTCGCCCCCGCGATCGTCCCGCCTGATGTTGCCGGGGAGCGGTTGCAAGCCCTCTCCCAGCTCAAATACGGCATGACTCTGAACCCGGGCCAGGAAGGCGCGGGACGACTGCTGCTGGCCTCGCACAACCGGATCGTCGCGATCCAGGGTGTCGCCGGCGCCGGCAAGAGCACCGTCCTGAAACCGGTTGCCGATGTGCTGCGCGAGAAAGGCAGGGCCGTGCTCGGCCTCGCGGTGCAAAACACGCTGGTCCAGATGCTCGAGCGTGAAACCGGCATTCCCTCCATGACGGTGTCGCGCTTCCTGCGCCAGCATCGAGACCTGCTCGAAGGGGCCGACTCATCGCGAGTAGCCGAGGCAAAGGCCGCGATGCGCGGCACCGTCGTGCTGCTCGACGAAGCCTCGATGGTCGGCAATGCCGACAAGGAGAAGCTCGTTCGTCTCGCCAATCTGCTGGAACTGGACCGCTTCGCCAGCATCGGTGACAGGAAGCAGCTTGGCGCGGTCGATGCCGGGAAACCCTTCGATGTCATGCAGCAGGCGGGCGTCGAAACCGCAATCATGAGCGTCAACCTGCGCGCGCGCGAAAAGGCGCTGCGCGACGCCCAATATGCAGCCCAGGGCGGTCATATCGATGAGGCGCTGCGGCATCTGGGAGCTCATGTCGTGGAAGCCGGGAATGGGGCTGCCGTCGAAGCGGCTGCGGCTTGGCTTTCCCTGTCGCCGGCGGAGCGCGAGACGACGTCAATTTATGCCTCGGGCCGGGCGCTACGCGGTGAGGTCAATGAGGCCGTCCAGACCGGCTTGAAGGCCAACGGCGAACTGGGGCCAGGGTCGATGCGGCTCGGAACCCTCTCGCGCGTCAACGTGACGCGCGAGGAACTGCGCTATGCACGCAGCTACGCAGCCGGGATGGTGGTTGAGGTCGACCGGCGCCAGCGAGCCCAGGGTCTGCGGCCCGGGCGCTATCGGGTGGTCGAAACCGATATAGCACGGGAGCGGGTCAGCCTCGAGAACGAGCGTGGCCGCCGCTTCGAATTCCGGCCGGGCCAGTTGCGGCCGCAAGGCGAGCAGGATCCGCTGCGCCTGTTCGAAGTTCACGCCCTCGACATCCATGCGGGCGACCGGATCCGCTGGACCGAGACCGATCACAAGCGTGGCCTCCTCAATGCCGATCAGGCGCGCATTACCGCCGTCGATGGCAGATCCATCACGGTGAAGACCTCGCTCGGCGCCGAGCATACGCTGGGGCGCGATGATCCGATGCTCGAGCGGCTCGATCTTGCCTATGCACTCAATGCCCACATGGCACAGGGCCTGACGTCCGATCGGGGGATCGCGGTCATGGACAGCCGGGAGCGTAATCTGGCGAACCAGCAAACATTCCTGGTGACGGTCACCCGCTTGCGTGATGGATTGACCCTGTTCGTCGACAATGCCGGCAAGCTCGAGGCCGCGGTCGAACGCAATCCGGGAATGAAGCGTTCGGCTCTGGAGACTGTGGATCTCCTGCGCGATGCCGCGGCGCGAGGCCAGGCGAAGGATCGGGCGCCGGCACCGGCGCGCGAGCCGCCGGAACTGGACCGCTCACTTACCAAGCCTTTTGAGATCGGAATTTAACCGGACCTTCCGCATCCGTCCGCATGCAGCCGATTGACTCGAAGTTCTATATTTGTTCTCATCGCGACCATGTCTCGAATCGCTGACGATGTCCTGTTGACCCATCTTGAAGTTGCGCTTGCCGTGGCGCCCGAGCCGACGCTCGCTGGTCTCAACGCCGATGATCCGCGCGCCCAGCGCAGCGCCCGTGTCGATCTTGCGCGGCATCTGGTCGAGAGGATGCGTGGCTTCGTAATCGAGGATGACGGCTATGCCAGTGGCGACAGTCAGCCCTGCCTGTTTCCCGGCGACCTGGCGCCGATCGGGTAAGCCGCATGCCTACGCGACGCTCTGCTCATTGCAGCGGCGTATCGCCACCTATTCCAGTCAACTGCGCAATCCGTCGGGCGATAGCCTGCCAGGTTTGGATGCCTGCCTCGTCGCCGGCCAACGCCAGGGCGCCAATCTGTTCGGCGACATGGAGCGGGGCCTTGTCGCCATGCGTCTTTAGTACCTGGTTGGCACAAGCCCAGAGTTCCCACTCGCTGCGCATCAGAGGAAATGTCCGGCGAGGCCGAGGAGTAAGGCGATGAAGCCGTAGCCCACGAATGCTGCGGTCAGCAGATATTCGATGTTGAGCCTGAGCCCCAGCCCGCGCCGACTAGGGCGGGGCTGTCCTGCCGGCCAAATCTGATCGCAGACGATGCCGTTGAACCCGGCACGCTGGCCCGTGACTTCGACCTCGCAGCCGATCAAACGACGCGACGGGCGCCGCGCGTCCAGTTCCCACATCCGCCGCCACTCCGAAGAAGCAGGCCATATGGACCTTCTTCCAGGTATCCGGTGAGATGCAGGTCGGCGCCTACCGGCACGCCGGACCTTTCCAATAGCGATCCCAGCGAAGAACTGTGCCGGTGCGGACCATGGCGCAGGAGAGATCGGCGCCCGAAGGCAGGCGACACCAGGCGGCCGTCCTGCTGCCTCCGGCAGATCCTTCGGAGCGGCAGGTCAGCCTCGGACCTCGAACCACGACATGTCCGGTGGGGATGGTGCCGCGCGGCCCGCCCAACAGACCAACCAGCGCGTCGCGGGCTTCTACCGCCGAGGCAGAAGGGCAGGGCTGGTTGGAGCGGCATGTGGCATCCATTTCGCGCGCCGCGATTCCCGCGATGCGGAGATGCGGTCCCTCGGCGCACCAGACGGGTCCATCGCCGTCCCAGACATGGGTGGGCGTGCAAGTGAAGGTCTGCCCGGCAGCGACGATCGAGGCGGCAAGAATGACAAGCATCGGGATGGTCAGCCTAGCGCAGCGCTCGGCCGAACCAGAGGACGCGGCCGACGATATTGATGGTGCGTTTTTCGAGACCGCGCCAGCTGGGATAGGCGGGATTGTCGCTCAACACCGAGATCCGCTTGCCTTGCGGCTCGATCGCCACACGTTTGACGTTGAGCATATCATCCATGCGCATCACATAAATTCCGTCGCGCAGGCGCGATTGGCCATCGCCAAGATCGACCATCACTTCGTCCCCGTCATGCAAGGTGGGCTCCATCGAGTCTCCATGAACCGCGATGATCGACAGGTTCGTTGCCTTGCTGGCTGTCAGCCGTCGCAGCCATTTTTCATCGAATCCGAATTGGGCGCATTTGGCTTCCATTTCGGCGAGCGCACCGTGGCCGGCGGAGGCCTCGACAGCGAGCACGGGCACATGAACCAGTTCGACAACGGGTCCTGAATGCCGTTCAGGGGCGCCGAGAACCTTCTCATCGACGCCAAAGAAACGGGCCAGCACCGCGCGATCCTGCTCGTCCAGCTGTCTGGGGCTGCCGCGCCGGATGTACTGCTGGATATAGGCGGCATTGCGTCCCAGGAGGCGCGATATCGAGGAGTAATTGACCCCTCGTTTCTGGATCAGCTCGTCCAGGGCTCTACGTGCGTCTTCCATCGCTGGCAGTCCTATCGCATCCGTCTAGGAAATTCGATCCTAGACTCTAGGAAGCCTTCCTAGTAGGAACATAACAAGAACGCAAGCGCAAAGCGAGTCGAAGGCGATGGAGCTACTGGAGCAGATCGAAGCATATTTGGTGCGTAGCAGCGTTTCGCCCAGCACGTTCGGCAGGCTGGCGGTTGGTGATCCAAGATTTGTTGACGACCTTCGACTGGGGAGGAGGCCGAGGCTGCGGACGCAAGAGCGTGTAAAGCAATTCCTTTCAACGAAAATTTGAACCGAACAACGTCGGGAGCGCCTGACACAGCCACGCTGCAACCCACGGTTCGGGCGTCTCAAAGCGGTCACTCATTCATTTTCAGTGCGGGCGCTGACCCCAAAGCGTCACTCGCAACAGCCGCGAGGTGATCGCCGACAACGTCGAAGTCTTCGTCGAAGTCTTCTGATCGAGCGGGGCAGCGCTCAGATGCAATCTGCCTACCCAGTGGGCTCGTCCAACAGCTACACCGAGCCTGCATGGACTCAGTTCTCGGCTAGCGGATCGGCGCCGGGCGGCTGAGCTCGGGCCAACCGAGACGAAGCTAGCAGCGAGGTCTTTGATTCGACGGCCACAGCGAAGGGTGCAGCATCCCCTTTGCCGCTATGCTGTCGGCGCGTCTTCCCCCAGGGGACAGGCGCTAGGACGAACGGAAAACGTCGAGTTAAGTCGGACTCTTCATAAGCATCTGTTTTAACGACATTTTAATGAGCCAATAGCGGTTGGGTAAGTCGCTCGAAACTCGTGATGCACATATTTTTCGAGAATATATTTGGAATATATTCCGTACATGTTGACGTATGCGCGGACTTAAGAGCAGAATAGACAGCGTAAACGAAACATATTTGGGCGATTCGCTGATGAGCGCGGACGAAAAAAAGCACGCAAAGTTCCGGGAATTGGCCGAGAAGCGCACCAACAAGGCGCTCGAAGCCGTGCGCCTGATTGGCAACCTCGCGAACCGGCAGACCTATGTTTATGAGGAAGCCGAAGTGCGGAAAATCATGAAGGCGCTGCGGGACGCGGTTTCCGAGGTGGAAGCGCGGTTCGGCAAGACATCGGGCCGCAGCGGCGGCGAGTTCAAGCTGTAAGGCGAAGGATCAATCGTGAGCCACATCAAGCAAGTCACTCCGATCAAAATTGCGGACATCGACTTCACCGTCTCCCGCCAGATTGAGCAGTGCCCGAAGACCATGATGCTGCGGGAACTGGCGATGAATGCCATTGAGGCTGCCGCGAAAGCACCTGCCGGACGGCGGATCGTGGAGATCAAGGGCAAGGCGATCCCCGAGTGTGGCGATACTCGCAAGCTCACGATCTGGAACACCGGGCCCGGCATGAGCAGCACCGAGCTTGACCATATCTGCGATCTGGCGGCGTCGCTTGGCAAGGACATGGCGCTGGAGGGCAATTTCGGCATGGGCGCGAAGGTCGCTTCGCTCCCATCCAACACCCTCGGTATGCGCTATCGGTCGTGCCGGAATGGCGTGGTCAGCCAAGTGGTGCTCGGGAAGCGCGAAGGCATCTACGGCAAGGTCTGGATTCCGATCGAGGACTCGTTCGAGGAAGTTGTCGACGTGACCGAGCAGGTTGCGCAGGAGTTAGAATATCGGCTCGACGAGGATTGGACCGAGGTGGTCCTGTACGGCAACCGGCCCGATCAGGACACGGTGGCCGATCCCTATGATGGCGACCCGAAGCAGGACCGTCAGTGGATCACGACCTACCTATATCACCGCTTCTACAGCCTCCCCGAAGGTGTCGAGCTGAACTTGCATGAAGGAACTCATCCCCGCGACGGTCGGCGGCAGTTCAAACCGATCCCGGAACGCGCAGATGCATTCGGTCGCGTCGAGGCTGTTGATGTTGGGGACGGTATCCGCATCCACTACCTGTACGACCCGGCCTATCAGGACGGCGGGCACAACAAGTCTATTTCGGGTTCGTTGACTTCATCGGTCAGCACAACGGCTATCGTATTCCGCGATGAGATGTACGATGTCCGCAAGGGCCGCAAGTGGGCAGCGGACGCCCCGGCCTTCGGTATCCCGTTCGGTGCTCGCCATATCTCCGTCCACGTCGAGTTGCCCGGCAACTTCCCTGTCCGGCACGAACCGTATCGTCGGTTCGTACAGCTTACCGGCGGCGATCAGCGCCAAGTGGTCGTTGAGGACTTCGCCGAGCTTGTATTCCGCAATCGCCCCGAGTGGCTGATAGAAATCATAAACTCGCTTGCCCCGAAGTCCTCGGCGTCCACAGACGATCTGCGGAAGGAACTGCAAGACCTGCTCAACCAGCTTCGCGTCAAGACCAAGAGTCCGCGCGAGGCCGAGGCTGGGCTTCACCTCGTGGACGATGGTGGGGCGAGGGGCGCACGTCCTGATCACAAGGACGGTTCCGGCGGCGATAGCGACAGGACACCTATCAGTCCGACCGATCTGATCTTCAATCCGGGCGGTGCCAAGCGTGCCGACATCTCCAAGAACTTGGAGCAGGCACCCGAGATCATTCCTCTACGCGACCCCGAGCAAGTGGAGGAGAAGGGCATCACCTCGAAGGCGGCGCGGTATGTGCGGGAGACCAATCAGCTTTTCGTGAACCTGACCTATTCGGCAGTCGCAGCGGCGCAGGAAGACCTTGGCCTACGGTATGCAACTTACGAGGAGCCCGAGATCGTCCGCGAGTTGGCGCGCCAGTGGGCGGAACGTCTGGTGATGGGGAGGGTCGGTTACGCGGTTGTGTACGCCCAGGCCAAGCAGCTCATCCGCGAATGGACTTCCGACGATGTGAAAAAGGCGCTCGAACCCGAGAGTTTGAGCTTGGCTGCCGATGGGTGGCGAGATGCGGTTAGTACCGCGTACCGGAGCATCAGCCGAAGGCTGGGTGCGGCGAAGGTGAACGAGGACGACGATGCGGAAGCGGCCTGGGCGTGATTCCTGCTTGGCGCCCGTTCGAGGGAGTGCGCTGGCAGCTTGCGGCCATGACTATGATCCGTCACGAGCCGCGTCATTTCCAATCGACTTCTAGAATGTGGGAGGCCGGGGTTGGCACGTCGAAGTAGACCGAAAAACGCAGGGTTTATTGAAAGCCTTCGTGACCCCGGTGACTATCTGATCACTCCTGACGTCAAGACCGGCCGGCCCGGTCTTTTTGAAGCTTTCTCCGAAAATGACGAACCGCTCATCGTCAAGGAATGGAAGCGGGCGGCCAATAAGGACGATGCCGATCTCCAGGAGATCTGGCACCACGAGCTGCGCCAGCTTCATCGGTTGGGTGGTTATCCCAATGCCGTCGAAACGATTGCGCCGCTGCATTCGGCGGGCATCGACGCCAAGGGCTTCTACCTCGCTCTGGCGCCGGGAGAGCGCCGACCGCTCCAGTTGCTGATCGATCGGGCGCCGGGCGGCCATTGGCTGCGCCAATATCGCTCTCCCGGTCCCCGCGCGCGCATCTGGCGCAATCTCAAGCGAGTGGCCGCCGGCCTGGAGACGCTCCATGCCCAAGGCCTGCTGCATCGCAATCTCGATGGCTGGTCTATCCTGACCACTGGTTCGGAAGAACCGGACTTCCTGCTTACCGGTTTCGAATGGTCGATGCGCATCATGGGCGCGACCACAACGCCGCGCCGGCGTGCTGCCGCCAAGAGCGGGACCGATTCTTTCAATCAGGATTGGAGCCAATTTGGCGGCCTCGCGGCTTTGCTGCTGGGTGCCGATCGCCAGCGCCTCGTTGACAAGGCTATCATACCGTCGGCGGTCGCCGACCATCTGTCGGCGAGCGAGGTGCGGCTGCTACGCGAACTCCTCCATATCGACGCGCTCGACCGCCTTGACGGCGAAGTTGTCGCGCAGCGTATCGACGAGATCATCGGGTCTCTAGGGGCGGAAGCGGCAGGGCGAGACGCCAAGCTTCACATTGTTTTCCGTCTTGCACCCGGCGCGCCGATCACCGACCGAATCCGTCGCGAGGATCCGGATATCGAGGCCGATGATCTGATCGCGCAGTTCGAATGGATTCGCGCCGATCTTGCCGAGACGCCGCTGCTACTGTTCGTGCGCACCGGAGAGGAAGGCGACGATGGGCGGCTTGTGCTGCGGGGCCACCGCCTGTGCTATTCGCTCAAGCCCTATCAGGTGAATCGGGAGGCCTCGCCGAGTTGGGACTTCGCGTTGTGCGAAAGCGTCGAGCGCGACGCACCCGTTCCTTATAATCTGCTCGGCCAGCAGCCCGTTCCCGTCGAGACGCTGGAATTGATGACGCAGCGTGAAGCCCGCGAACGGTTCCCGCGCTTACGGGGCAAGCTGCGCAGCTGGGACGAGATGCGTCGCCGTTTTGCCCGCCTGGCGACAAGCGTGAGCGAAGAGGACCTAACGCACCGCGCCTTCGTCCTCACCCAGTTTCTTGAAACCTTGCTCGCCGCGACGGACGTCTTTCCGGTCGATGTGGTGAAAGAGCCTGCGAGGCTAGCTGATGCCGATGATCAGCTTCGCCTCAAGGTCCGCACCCGTGTCGAGAGCGAGCGCGACGCCCTTTCCGATGCACTCGGTTTGCGCCGGCCCGCTGTTCGCCTGCACGAGATGCTAGCCGGCGACGGTATGCGCCGCGAAGGCTGGACGCTGACCGAAAGCAAATTGCTGGGCAGTCGGGAAAGCAACGACACCGACTGGAAGTTCGAGCAACTCGACAGCAGCGGCAAGGGACCCAAGCTCTATGAATTTTCTGGCGAGACGCCGCCGTTACCGCTGACCAGCGCCTATCTCATTCCGAGTGACGCGGTGGGGCGCGATGTCGTCTTCCAGCGCCGGATCAAAGCAATGCGGGCGCTGCGCGATCATGAGGAACTCCTCAAGATGATCGGCGACCGCAGGCGTCGGTTGATGGAGAGCCACGATCCCGTCGAGCGCGACGCGGCCTTTCTGGCGCTGGACGATTCCAAACAGCAGGCGCTCGCCGAAATCATCGGCACCTTGCCCATCTATCTGGTCCAGGGACCGCCCGGTGTAGGCAAGACCTTCCTCGTCCGAGAACTCGCCATGCGTCGGTTCAAGGAAGAGCCAACGGTGCGCCTGCTGCTGACGGCCCAGAGCAATGCGGCGATCGACCATCTGCTCGAGGAATTAGTGCCGGCGATTACAGAAAGCGATGATCCTCCGCTGATCGTGCGCTCGCGGGCACGCGACGCGCAAGCTGAAGCGAGCGAATACGACACCAGCGAGAAGGCAAAGGGCCTGCTCGCCGACTTCGTCACGAGCCCTCTCGCGCAAGCGGCCGATGAGCGTCTCCGCAAACGGCTGGTCGCGCTGGCAGGACAAGGCGGGCCAAAACGCGCGATCGGCACGCAATCACCCGGCGCCATGCTGAAGGCATTTGAGAGCGTCGTCCTGCGTTCGGCCAATCTGGTCTTCGCGACCACGGCCGCGGGCGATCTTGAACGGATGATCGACGAGAAGAGCCAGTTCGACTGGACGATCGTTGAGGAGGCGGGGAAGGCAACGGGAGGCGAACTGATCGCCCCGCAGCTTCTCTCGCACCGCCGGCTAATGATCGGCGATCATAAGCAGCTGCCCCCGTTCGGCGCTGATCGCATGATCGAGATACTGAAGGATCCAGACAAGGTGGCTACCGCGCTTGCAGTCGGCCAGGAGTTTATCGGTCGCACATTGCGCGATGAAACCACCGACGAGATACTCGACGAACTCGAAGAGGAACTTGACGTGCCGGCGCTGTGTGGCCGTGCGCTCGAACTCGTCACCCTGTTCGAGACCATGATCGAGGCTGAACTGGAGCGCCAGGCAAAAGGCCGGGGCGGCCGGCCGATCGCCAAACGTCTGGAGCTCCAGCACCGTATGCATCCGGCCATAGCGCGGATCGTCTCCAAATGCTTCTATGACGGCACGCTCGACACCCACCCAGATTGCCGCAAACGGTTCGAAACCGAGGAGCGCCCCTTCCGATCGGCCGATCCCAAATGCCTTCCCGAAAAGCCGATCGTCGTTGTCGACATGCCCTCGCTCCAGGCAACGATCGACAAGAAAAGCGGCGATCGTCGCCCGCGCTGGCACAACCCGGACGAAGTGAAAGCGGTGTTGGACGTGCTTGCACAGTTGCGCCCGGGCGAGGGCAAGAAACCCCAGCTCGCCATCCTGTCACCTTATCGCGAACAGGTAACCAGGCTACGCCGAATGATCGACGATGCGGTCGACGGATTTGACCATTTGGCGGGCTTTGCGGCCGCAACCCGGCATGATCGCTATGTCGAGACCGTCGACTCCTTCCAGGGCAGCGAAGCCGACGTCGTCATCGTCTCGCTGGTCCGCAACAACGATCATAGCAATGTTAAAAGCGCCCTTGGGTTTCTCTCAGACTTTCGCCGCATGAACGTCCTGCTGAGCCGCGCCCGCTGGCAGCTCATCTTGATCGGCAGCATGGAGTTTCTCGCCGAGATATTGAAAGTTGCCAAGGGCACCGAGAGCGAAGCGGAAGTGGCATTCCTGCAATTGCTTCTAAACGGCCTGGCTGAAGAGAAGAATAAGGGATTTGCGGCGTTCCGCTCGCCCGCGGACTTGGGGGGCGGACGATGAGCGTGATCCGCGTTGCGATCCCGATGCTCAGGGGCAAGAGGCGATTTCATATCGACAAGGGGCGTCCCTGGAGCATTGTCGAACATGTCGTGCTCGCTGCTCTCGTCGAGCGGCCGTGGCTCTCGGCCGATCTCGCCGAACAGACCAAGCTTCCCCGCCGGCTCATCATCGAGCTTCTCATCCGGCTGATGCGAGCAGGCTGGGTCGAGCTGTCGCAGGACAGCAAGGGGGTCCTGTTTTCCGCCAGCCCGCGCGGCGTCGAAGCGGCGAAGCGCGATGAACTGCCGATCGTGCCCAAGCGCCTCTCGCGCTGGATGGGTTTCGCGATCGACCGGATATCCGGTACGGTCTACCGTCCTCGCGAAATGCCGTGCTTCGAGAAGCATGTGCTTGAGGAAAGGGCGCGCAGCGAGCGCATCGTCTGGCTTGAGCCGCCCTCCGGGGATGTGATCCCCGAAGTCCATGACATTGTCGGGACCCTGTTCCATGAGGACGAGCACTTCGCCGGCATCGACCCGGAGGGCAGCCGCCTCGTGACGCGTTACGCGCTCGTCACCGTACGCGAAGATAAGATCGAGGGCTTGTCAGGTCGCGCCCCTCAGCATCTGCGTGATGCTGTCCTGGAAGCAGCAAGTAAAGCGCCGGCGCGCGCGACCGATGAACCTGTGCACTTCACACCGGTGATCCCTATGCTTGAAGAGAGCGACGCGCTGCCGACGACGACCAGCATCGCGTTCGCATCCGAGGATCTGATTCTCGGTGGCCAGGACCACAGGCGAAGTTTTGAAGATCTGCTGGCCCGCGCCCGCCATCGCGTCATCATCCATTCGACCTTCATCGATCGGGAGAAATTCAACAACTGGCTGCCGGCAATACGGGCCGCGGCAAGGAACGGCGTGCGCATCGATGTTCTCTGGGGCGAGAGCGACGACAAGGGAGAGACCAATGGGACGCTGAAGGCGGTCCTGGCGTTGCGCAGCGAACTCGCCAACGAAGCTGGCGATATCCGCCTTCACAGCTTCTCCACGGGCTCGCATGCCAAAATGCTGATCGCCGACACCGGCCGCGCCGATCGCTTCGTTGGAGTACTCGGTTCATGCAATTGGCTGTCGAGCGGCTATCAAAGTTTCGAAGCGTCTGTTCGGCTGCGTGATCCCCGCATCCTGCGCGCTCTGGTCAATCAGTTGGTCGAGCTGTCGCAAGGCGGCTCCGCCTACTGGACCGAACTCACCTCGGAATTTCTGCGGCTGGCGGATCATGTCCGCGACATGCCGGTTCCTTCAGGTTCCCGCAGTGACGCCGCGCTTGTGCTTGGGCCTCAGCACAAACAGTTTGTGCGCGAAGCGCGTGACAACGCGGAACACGACATTTTCGTCACCAGCCATCGTTTCAGTCCAGGCGGCCGGCAGGCCGTCATCGTGCCGGCTCTCGCGGCGGCCGAGCAGCGCGGCATCGCTTCTGCGGTCTTCTACGGGACGCCAAGTGGAAAAGGCGCCAGCAAGGCCGTTTCCGAGAATGTCTTCGAAGGTGCGAAGTTAGGCGTGAGCATCACGCCGGTCCATGACCCACGCCTACATGCGAAGATTTTGGCTTGGGACAACGATCACGTGCTGATTTCCAGCCAAAATTTCCTATCGGCGGACCCATCTGATCTCAACATCCGGCGTGAAATCGGCATTTATGTGCGCGGCGCTTCGCTTGCCCGAGTGCTTAAGGAGCGCTTTCGACTTGCGCGGCGTTAGCGTGCTTTGCAGGTTATACTCTACATGGTGATCTATACGGGAAGCTATTTCGGCTTGCACATCAGACAGAACCGCATTGCGATTTCCGAATAAGCACCCGCTGGGGAACGACCGCTAACGCCCTTTCAGCGCTGACAGCCGACTTTCGGGAGTTTCCGACAAAATCGTCTTTCAGGGGAGAGGCTGCTGAGGCTCGGTGCAAGCTCCGGGTCTGATCGAAATTTCTATGCCTAGGTCCTGTTTCTGCTATGTTCTGAGGAGAAACGAGATGAACGCCATCATGACGAATTTCGACATTGAAAACGCCGAGGCGCACGGAACCCGCAAGTGGGAAGGGCTGTCCGAAATCGATCAGGCGATCCGCGATAATCGCCTGATGGAATATCGGATCAAGAAGTCATGGGCCGATCCATGGTCGCGAACCCTGACGGTAGCGGTCCTCCTTCTCCTCGCGATCTTCGCCGCCTTCGTCCTCTATTGGGATGTCCTGAAGGGGTGACGTTTCACCACTCCTTGACATCATCGGCGGCCTCAGCACTTGCACCCTGTGCTCCCTTTGTAACGGCGTCCAGACGTCTCCTGGATCCGCCGATTTTCTGGCGACCAGCAGCCTGAGCTCTTTGGACCTCATCATGAAGGTCGCCAGCGTCCACGTGGGGCACTGTGCTCAATCCGCTTCCGCCGGTCTGCGCGCGCCCGCGTACTGATCCGGCGCCAGAGATAGCCGGGCGGGATACCGGCTGTCCGGGGGCCAGGACGAGGCGATCTTCGATCCCGTCGCGAAGCTGCTCGGCATAACCTTCAATGAACTTGGCCTGCAACGCTTGGCCTTCCGGGCTGATCTGGAAGGTCACATCGTCGAACCGCACATTGCCATAGAAATCTCGGTTGCGCTCGATCTCGGCCAATCCCCATTCACGGTAGGCTTGGGACAGATTGAGGCTTCCTGCTGCGTTGTTGCCCTTGAGAAACGATGCTTGGCTTTCGAGGCGGTTAGCAAGTTCCTCCGCGCGCCTTGCCTCGCGGCTGTAGCTTTGCGCTTCGGTGAGGGACGCGTTCATGCCGCTTGCCGTGCTCGAAATTGAGGAACTGCTAGAGGTGCTGACCGACCGAACGAAACCGTCGCGGGTACTCGACCAATTCCTGCTGTCGGACATCTGGGCCAAGCTGCCGAATATCCGCGAGCGGTCCTCCGACGCGATGCCAATGTCGCTGTCAGTCCACGCTTGGTTTCGCCCTCCCTTGGCGCCTATGTTGGCGGAAGCGACTCCGTTCGTCACGCCTGCGCTGGCGCCAGCTTCCCCATTCAGGAACCAAGCTACAGTGATGTCGTCCGCTGCCCTTCGCGAAAGCCCGAACTGCCGTTGCAGATTGGTTGAGGCCTGATCTACCTCGCTAAAGGCGGTCTGGATGCTGTCGGAGTTGGATGTCCCGGTGGAGTTTTCAAAAGCCGAGCCGCGGCTGAACTGATCTCTCAATTCCCGGAACCTTGTCACGGCGCTGGCCGTCGATTCTGTCGCGACATTCGCATAGCTCTCGCTGTTCGAACGGGCCTGCGATGCCATCGTCGACAGGCGAGCGGTGAACTCCTGACCCAGGCTCGGCGTGAAGGGGTAGCTCGAGTTCGGAATCTGGTCGTAGCTGCCTTCGGGAAAGCTAGTGGTCATCGAGCCGGTTTCGCTGAAGGTTCGGGTCTGGGCCGCACCATAGGTAAAGCTCGGCGCAATCGTCCCCTGCGCGAATTGCCGGGTAAGGACGGTCGAGTTCTCGAAGCTGGTATTGCCGAGGGCGACGTTGCCGGTGCTCGCCTCGCGCGCAGCCTCTTCGGCGGCATTCTGGCTGGGATTGAGATAGCTGGTCGCGTGGTGCGAGATGGCCATCGCGCCCTTGGCGACACCGCCGGCGAGAAAGGGCACGGAAGCTATGAGGTAGCCTGCCAGCAACCCGATATCGCTGTTGACGTCGGCCATGCCAGTGAAGCTCGCAAGACTGAGGCCATTAGATCCGGCGACGGCCGTCATGTCGGTGGCGCCCTTGTACATCAGCATCATGTGCAGGATCACAAAGAGCGGCCCCCAGGCAGCGAGGTAGAAGAAGCCGGTGATATACCCCTTGAGGGCGACCGGGCCGGTCTTGGGCAGCAGAAACAGCGGAAAGAGGACCGGGAAGAGCGCGTAGAACAGCACCGTCAAGACGATGTTCAGCATCGGCACCCACTTCATCGCATTGCTGGCGATCAAACTATAGGTGCGCTCGGTCTGGATGTCCGCGCGCGTCTGGGAATAGACGTCGACACTCGACGCCCCGCTGCCGCCGGCCATCGAATGCATCGCCTGGCTCATCGCGTTGATCGTCAGCGTCTGCTTGAAGATGTCGGTCGCGTTGGCCGAGACGCCGCTCAGGTATTGGTAGGCCACGGGCAGGTCGGCGAACAGCTTGGCCTTGGCGAGCGCCGCCGTCTGGTTGGGATAGAGCTGGCGGCCGAAAACGGTTCCCATGTCGTCGACTAGGCCCGCCCACTGATTGTTCAGCGCGTCGTAGGCTTCCCGGCAGGTCACGATGGTCGAGGTTACCTGACCGGATGCCGCATCGCGGGTCAGGAAGCGCTGTGCCCGGGCCTGACTGCCCGGCGCTATCGTTGCCCAGATGTCGTTGGATTCGGCGAGCTGCTTCATCGAATAGCGGCCGAGCAGTACGTCGTAGAAGATGCATTGCCGGAAATGCTCGTCGAGGTTGGCGGCAAACTCGGGATCGGAGATGCGCAGCGACCGCGTGGCATCATAGAGCCTGGCGCCATAGATCATGCCGTTCTTCGAGTAGTTGAGATCGCCGGGCAGGCCGAATACGACCTCGGCCGAGCCGGTGAGATAGTCGCCCACCTGGCTGGTGAAGCTCGCCATGAGCGCGAGGCCCAAGGGCACATTGCTGACATTGGCGGGAGCAAGACTGGGATTAAGCCGGTCGGTCACATGGACGTCGAGACGCGGCACCATCAGGCAGGAGTAGATCAGGGTCGCGCCAAGGAACCAGTTGATCCAGGCGCGCCAGTCCTGATTGAAGGCGAGCGTGATGGCGGACAGGCCAAGCCCCATCACCATGACGACCTGAAGCAGGCTCTTGTAGCCGCCATTGCCGGTCCAGGCCGCAACCGCCTGGAACACGTTCACCAGATAATCGCCGCCGCCGACCGTGAAGATTTCAACCATGTCTTGTGTCCCGTTTGGGTATGCGCTCGGGTGTGATCAGTGGGTGAGGGCGCGGTTCTGGACGCCGCGCGACCAGTCGAGCGAGGCGGCCATGCCCGGCGACATGGAGGCCGCGAGGACGTTCTCGATGAACGCCGTCTTCTCGATGATCTGCATGATCGCGTTGACCTTGAGGTG
Source organism: Acidovorax delafieldii (assembly GCA_001555775.1). GTDB lineage: Bacteria > Pseudomonadota > Alphaproteobacteria > Sphingomonadales > Sphingomonadaceae > Blastomonas > Blastomonas delafieldii_A. The sequence continues at coordinate 19,750 of LSHP01000073.1, forward strand.
CGTGTTCGCCTGCCGGTCCGCGAGCGCCTGGCGCACCACGTTGACCTGGCCCTGCCACATGGCGATCTTCGCCTCGTCCGCGCCAATGAAGCTCGACATCGAGCGGCCGGCCTCCCCGACGATGCGGTCGAGAACGGCAAACAGCAGATCGACACTCGCGATTTCGGCCAAGGTCTCACGATCATCGGTCGGCATGCCGCGGCCATATGCAGCTTGCACCGTCAGGATTTTGTAGAGCGGCGCCGACGAGACCTGGAGCAGTTCCTTCTGAGCCTCGGTGATTGCGGTATCGTCGCGAATCGCCTGGACCATGCCGGCGATGAGCGCAGAGACACGCGGCCGCAGGGCCTTCGAGGCCGGCAGGCTCAGCGACTTGAATCCCGGATCAAGGCATTTGTCGGGCTCGTCGCAGTGAAAGATCAGGACATTGCTGCCGCTCGTGCCATCGAGCAGCGACGTCACGAGGGTGGATGAGGATTCCCCGACGATCGGCACGAACTTGCCCGGCTCGTCATCCTTGGGCGGCACATAGATGATCGTGCCGAGGAGCGTCATGGCGTATTCGGCAAGCTCCTGGTCGAACGTGCCGTTCGGCGAAAAGAACGCGGACTTCTTGAGGATTGTCCAGGTGTAGTTGCGCGCGACGCCCGTGTTGACGTCGTCGTACTTCCCTGCGCCCTGGGCGGTAGTGCTGGCGCGCTGGCCTTTGGTGCCGCAGCCGTGCTTGGCGGCGGCATAGTCGGTGAAAATCCCCTCGGAATTGCCGATCGCCTCGCAGATCGCCTTGTCGGCGAGATCGCCCTTGGGCCAGATTCCGCCGACCAGGCCCTGGGCCAGCTCGCAGCTATTGATGTTGAGATTGTTCATGAGCTGAGCCTTCTGGCTGAACTCCTGCATGATCTTCGAGCATTCCGGGCAGACCGTGTCGATCGCCAGGCTGAAGGCAAAGCCCACGGCGTTGTTCGCGACCGCTTTCAGCATGGCGACGATCTCGCTCGCGTTGATGAAGCTGAAGGAGCCGGCAAAGATGTCGATGCCGCCGCAGCCGGCGCGGGCGCGTGGCAGTTGCAGGTTCGCGATGTTGGTCGTCTTCTGCGGAAAGCGCGTCCAGATGTTGCCAAGGCTGTAATAGCCCGCCGACTGCCCCTGGAACGCAGTCGGGCCGTTGACGTTGGCCGCGCCGCCGACATCGTTGAGGAACGAGTCCATCGAACTGCCGACGTCGGCGGAAACGCTGGCGAGGGGGAGGGTGGCCGCGACGATAGCGGCAACGACGCGTTTCATCCTAGTAGTCACGTCCGGCTTCCTTCGATGTGAGGAGGTAGATGCGATCCTGAAGCTCGTCGGCGGACATCACGCCGTAGCCGATGGGTATCGCCTGCCCCTTGGCGGCATCCCACAGCACGACGGCCGGGGTGATCTTGGGCTCGAGCCCCATGCGGCTCCGCTGGTTGGTCTCGACCGTGTAGGTCGGGAAGTGCCGGGAGGGGCCGCCATCGGTCGAGATCGCGCGCACCGTGATATGCCAGGTCGTGGCGACACTCTGCACGATCGGCGACATCACCTCACAAGCGCCGCAGCTCTGGGCGAAGAAATAGAACAGGCCGTAGCGCTCGGAGAGATGCGCCATCACCGCGCTGCGTTCCGCACCGCGCGCGTCCTGCCATTGGCGCTTGCCCAGCGTCGAAACCGGACGCTGGAGCGTGTAGTCGAGGTCCGGATCCTGCCAGATCGCCCGCTGCCAGACGTCGCTGAACAGCGATGCTCGGTCGAGCTGCTCGCGCTGGAAGCGAATGTACGCCGTCACGTTGGCCGGAGTCGGCTCGAGGATCGCCTTCGCCTTGAGTTCCCGCAGCTCGGCGGTGACCGCGTCGAGCTGGCTTGCCGCGCTTGTCGCCGGCGCCGTCTGCGCGTTGTCACGCTCGGGCGGCTTTGGCCGCGTACAATAGAACCAGTAGCCGAGCCTACGCTCCTGGCAGTAGAAGCTGTCCTGCCTGTCATCGGTTGTGACGAGCGGCGGTTCGTCGGCCCGCGCTGGAGCGGTGAAAAAGAGATAGGTGGCGGCGAGGGCCAGGCCGGCGGCACAAAGCCGCCGGCTGACCTTACTGGCGAGCGCGGGCATAGTAGTCCTCGATCTTCTGCTGGATTTCTTGGGTTGCTTGCAGTTCGTCGGGCAGGCGGGCGGCATCGGTGAACTCGGCGTAGACCTCGCTGAAATCCATTTTCGAGAGGTCGAGCCGAGCAAACTCGTCGATGGTGAAGCCGAGGCACTGCTCGGTCTTGGGCTTGCCCCAGGGCTTGTTCAGCTGCTGGCGGCCCTGCTCCTGGAGGATCCGCGAGAGCTTGGATTCAAAGCAGCAGTAGACCTTCCGCTTGGTCAGGCACACGCCGAGGAACGACGACGAACAATAGGTGCCGACGTAGGCGCACAAACCCTGCGCGTCTCTCTGGTGAAGCAGCATCTCCTCTCGGCTGCAGCCCAGCGCCACGAGCAGCTGGATGCCCGGAATGAGCGGGAAGCCCTTGCCCCTGCAGCAATTGAGGACCCCGAAGACCTTGGATGAGCAGGTCTCGCGAGTCCCCTTGAACAAGGTGAGCGTGTCCGGGTCGAATTCGCGCCGGGCCTGGTTCATCGCGTTCAACGCGACAACGGCATCCTTGAACTCGTCATTGGCCTCGCGCTCGATCGTCTCACACGACCCATCGATGCAGTAGACATCGCCATCGCAGATGAACTGATTGGTGCTCGCCGGCTGGTCGGGCACCGGACAGTCGTAGACGCGCTCCCAAGTCCGGCAAGGCTCGTCGGTCAGGCAGTCTTCGCGAACCAAATTACAGCCGGGCGTGGTTTCGAGCGTCTGACAGTCTTGCGCTTCCGTGAACTTCGCGCAGGTATAGCTGCGCGACCACGCCCAGCATGGCTGCGTGACGGAAACCCCATCGACGATGCGCGTGACCGGATCGCTGTCGGTGCAGCTCTCAGTGTCCTGCTGGCAGGTGCTGTCTGCTGCGAGCCCTGCGCATTGGCTCTCGTCGCGGGTCGTCGTGACGACGTTCTCGCCAGTCACCGTGTAGGGCGTGGCGCCATCGATTGGCGCGGTGCAACTCATTTCGTTGATCGTAAACGACATGCAGCCGAATGAGGGGTCACAGATGTTGACCGGGATGGACTGGACCAGGCGGCATTGCGGAGCGGGGTAGCGCGCGCAGTCATAAACTGCGTTGGGGTCGCCCGAGGCCGGCAAACAATAATAGCCGTAGGCCTGCCGCTGTTCGACTTTGGCGACCAGCGTGACCGGGCAGTTTCGCGTCTCCTGGGTTGCGGTGTAGCCGGTATTGCAGGTGGCCATGTACCAGCCGGCGGTGCCGCTTCCGGGAGGCAAAGGGACGCAGCGGCCCTGGCTGCCGCTTATGCCCATTCCGCTGGTATAGGAGAGCGGGTCGCCGCCGATGACCTTGCTGCGCGCGATGGTGGCATCGAGGTCCTGCGGGGCGAAGCGCGCGCGCCGATCCATCGAGTCCCGCATCGTCCGGTAACCCGTGCTCGACGTGGCCTGACTGGCGGCCTCCCGGCTCATCCGGTCCGGATCGTCGAAATAACCCGACTGGCTCGGCACCCCGCCAAAATTGGGAACGCGGCTCCCATCGGGATCGGTGGTGGCGGCACCCTGCGCAGCCGCGGACTTGTCGCGCCCGAAGGCCTTGCCGTCCGCCTTTGCCGCATCGGTCGTCGTCTGGGCACGAAGCGGCACGGCCGAGTTGAGGGCGGTGGCAGCGAGGCAGGCGATGACCCACTTAGCAGTCAAGGGGAGCAGCCGTTTCATGGGCCAAAACCTTTTCATTGAGGTGCCCTTTCGAGGCGGGCAAGATGTTGGGCGGCGAGCAGCGCTCCGGGGCCGCCACCGCGTGCGAAGGTCTCCAGTGCGTAGTGCGCCGTCACGTTGCCGGTCATGCGATCGTGCGGGGGAACCTCGCCCTTGCAGTCAAATCCGTCGCAAAGGTCGAAGTCGCTGGTGGTAACGACATAGGTCGGAGCGGTATCGACCCCGAAGGCGCGAAACAGCCGAGGATCGATCCCGACGCCGTCCAGTTGCTCACCTTCACGGGCGACGTTGGAGAGTGCGGCGGTCAGCGCCTTGGCGCTGTTTTGCGGCAAACCCCGAAAGACCACGACGCCGCCGGCGCGGGTCACATCGTCGAACATCGCGCGAAGCGCCGCCGGCGGCATCGAAGTGCTGGCGAAGGCGATGAACCGGGGCGCCTGGCCTATGCTTTCGCTCGTCATGGCACCCGCATCGGCGACCATCTTGTCGAAATCGAAGGTGCTGTCCGGGCCGGCCCGTTTCGCCTTCGCAGCCGCGCCGATATAGCGTTTGCCATGGGCCTCGGCGCTTGCCGCGCTCGTCCTTGCCTCATCGGCCACCCTTTCGGCGCGGGAGCGGGCGTTCGCCGCGAGGGCGTCGGCTTCGGCCGCCTGCACGGCGGCGCGCGCCCGGATCGCGTCAAGATCGAGGTCGGGCGCTGCCGTCTGCGCCGCGGCGCCAGCGAAAGCAGCAACACTTGCCAGGCAAGCGATTACAGCGAGATGAGGAAATGTCTTCATAGCGCACAACAGTTCCGCTTGCGCCAGACCAGATAGCCCATGTCCTCGCCGATGGCGGGATAGACCTGGCCTGCCGACATGAAGGTGGTGGAGGCGCCAATGGGCGCGCAGGCGTAGCGGCCCTTGGTCTGCGGATTGGGATTGGTGGCCTGAAAGCGGTATTGCTGCTTGCGCATCACCGGCATCAGGTATTTGCCGCAGAGGCCCTTGCTGCCCATGGTGCCCCAGGCGACCAGCTCGCGGTGGAGCTTGTAGGAAAAGCGGGCGAGCGCGAGGCGAGAGGCTTGGACGTGACCGATCGTCGCCGAGACGTTGCCGTTAAGCGGGTACATGGTCCCCTGGCATCCGGCGCACCAGAACAGTTCGTCGGTAGGCAATTTCGCGGTCGCCGCCACGCAATCGGCGGCGCAGGCGGCAAGCGCCAAGGGATTGGCGAAAAGGACCGCCTCGGGATTGATGATCGCGGTGAGTTCGCTGTCCTGCCAGAGCGGGTCGATCTCGGTGATATAGAGGATGTCGATCGAGCCGGACTCGAGACACAGGAAATCCGCGACGATCTCCATCCAGTAGATCAGTGGATAGGCGTACCAGTGGACGTGCCACTGCGAGTTGTACTGCGTCGCACCGCCCACGGCCGAGGGGCCGGCCATCGACTTGAAGCCGATGTCAAAACCCGGATCGAGCTTCATCCCACCAAGATTGACGAAACACCACGGCTTCATGCTGACGTCGGCAAGCCGGACGGGTTCCCAAAACCCCATCGCGATGCCGGGCCGGAGGCCGCACAGACAGACCGGGAGCGCCGGATTACCCGTGTCGGGGCGGCTCGATGGCCAGATCTTCAGGCCGCCGATCGAGATCGGGAACAGGCAGGACCAGCAGATGTCGGTGATGGGATTTACGAACTTGCCTGTGCAGCGGCCCGGCCCGGCGGAGGCTTGAGCCGGTGCGCTGACCGCGAGGCTCAGGCTCGCGAACAGCAACATGCCGCAAAGCCATGCAACAATGCCCTTTTTCCTGATCATGATGGGGTTCGCTCCTGCGGCTTGATCGGCAATTCCTTGACGATGAGGATGCGGCCCTGCTGCTCGACGGTGGCCGGCACCGCGCGAATGCCGAAGTGCTTCACGAGGGTGCCGCCCTGGTCGAAATAGAAGCGGCGCTGGCGGGCCTTCATGAGTTCGAGCGGGGCACCGCGCACGAGGATCAGCTTCGCCGCGGCCGGACCGAACCGTCGGCTCGCCCAGGCCAGCTGAGCGGGATCATCGCCATCGAGAAAGACGAGGGGAGCACGCAGCGGAACCGTGTCGAGTGGATTGACCCGTGTTCCTGCCGCGATGATGGTCCGCCCCCTGTCGTCGGTGATATCGCGTTCGACGGTGATCGTCGGATCGAACCGCCACACCCGAATATCCGCAGCCAGGCTCACGCCGGCGACAGGTTCGGGTCGGTTGACCCGCGCGATGGTCCGCCGCTTCAATTCCTCGTTGAGCCGTGCGGTCTCGCCAGTCGCTTCCAGATGCTGGAGCCGCGCGTGGATCTGCCGAAGGAGATCTGGCTCGATTACCGGCCAGACAGCGCCCTGCTGACCGTAGTCGCGCGCTGCGGCAGGGACTGCACCCACCGTGCAGCCAAGGAGGAGGCCGAGAGAGAGGAGGCGGTGTGTCACAGGATCGGCCTCCCCACACCCAGAATGCTCTGGCGGCAGATCCAACCGATCGCCGCATAGCGACTGTCGAAGCCGTCCTTGTGCCCGGTCGTCACGAAGTAGCAGCCTCGGGGCACCGTACCGGTAGGGCCGAGGGCCAGCGGCTCGTCCAGCCGGCTCTTGAGCTTGGCCTTGGCGACTTGGCGGCCGTTGACGAAGTAGACTCGGTTCTTTTCGGTGACGACGTCACCCGGCATGCCGCTGACACGCTTGCCGAAGGGCTTCGGCTCCTTGCCGAAATGCCTCGCGAGGAGCGGCGAGGCTGGCGGGTCGAACAGGATGATATCGCCGCGCTGCGGAGCGGCTCCGCGGTCCAGCCAGATCGCCCAGTAAGGCAGGCTCGGGCTCGCATTGATCATCAGCGCATGGCCTGCCGCAAAGGCGGCCAGCGACGAGAGCGCGCAAGCCCCGGCGCCGAGACCACTCCAGAGCGCTACGCGGCGCCATGTGGGGGATCGGAGGATGATATCAGCGGCGCGCATCGGGAATGGCCCCCATCCGGCGCTCGACATCGACGCGCACGGTTTCGGTGAGGTCCGGGGTGCTGCCTGCAACCACAGCCTCGGCGACCAAGACCGTGCGTCCGTCCTGCGCCAGGCGCTGGACGGACGCCTCAACCGCCTGGAGGTAGGCTTGCACCCGCTGCTTGGTTTCTTCCGGCGGCCGCCCGGTGCGCGCTTCGGCTTCGACGAAGTCGCCCATGATGCGGCTCAGCCCGACCGTCACGACCTCGCGCTTGCGCAGATCGAGGAGTGCTTGGGTCGCCCAGACGCCCCAGAGTGTTGAGCCGAGCATGCTCACCGCAAGCGCAATTGCGGTAAGGTTGAGCCCGGAAAGTCGCTTTGACACGGCTGATGTTGCCAAAATGTTCTTCACAGCTTTTCCTCCCGGAGTCCGTCGGCGACCTCATTGAGGAAGCGCGGCATGCGCCAGATCGCCATGAGGGTGGCGAGACCGATGAGACCGAACTTAAGTTCTTCGACGAAGCCGGACTGGCGGGCGGCATCGGCCGACAGAAAGCGGTCGGCCAGGTTGGCGATCTGCGCGAAAAACACGTCAACGCTGCCGCCCGAAATCATCAGGAAGAAGAGCAGCGGCAGGCCAAGCGTCATCAGATAGGTCGAGGCAAGGAAGCCGCCGGCCTTGACGAGGATGAAGCAAGTATCCGCGGCGTACCGGCGCCAGGTTGGCCCGGGCAAAAGATCGAGGCTCTCGTCCAGCTGGGGTTCGTGAGCCCGATCGAAGGGAGTGACGACATGAAGAGGCATGGAAACAACAATCCTTGAATGAAGGGGGATTTCAGGAGCGATTGGCGAAGGCGATCCGCTCGATCGCGTCGGCGAGCTGGTGGCCACGGGCGATCTCGGCGTCGATCGCGGCAAAGGTCTGCGGGGAGCTCGAAAAGAGCGTCGCCGAATAATCGTCGAGGACGAGCCGGCCGATCGCCTCGGTTTCCGGCCCCTTGATGAAGACCTCCGAATAGTCGTTGCCCGAGCGCTTGAGGCTGCGGATCAACGTCTCGGTCCGGTCGTCCATGTCGAGGCGCTTCGATGCCTTGAAGTCGGCGATGGTTTCCGGCTTCTGCTGGAGGATCAGCATCCAGTCGCTGTTCTCGAGCGCGGCAGTTGCGCCGTCGGACTTGTAATAGTCGTTGAGCGATTGGGTCGCGGTGGCGAGCGCCCCGCCATATTTGCGACAGGTGCGGGCATAGGTCTCGACGAACTCGCCCATCGAGCCGCCTTTCAGCATCGACCACGCTTCGTCGATCAGCAGCAGCTTGCGAACCGAGCGAGGGCTTCGGGTCATCGCCTGGCTGGTCATGAACATAATGGCGGACAGGACAACCGCGCGCAGTTCCTCCCGGCTCGCCAGGTCCGACATTTCGAAAACCGTGAAATCGGCATCGAGGTCGAGGCTGGCCTGCCCCTCGAAGAAGGCTCCGTAGGTCCCGCCGGCCGTGAACGGGGCGAGAGCCGTCGCGAGATCGGCGGCGGCCTCGCTGCCGAGGGCCACAAGAGCATCGCCAACGGCGGTGATGCTCGCATCGGCGCCATGTTCGTTCCACACGGAATTGACCGCCCGGTCGATAAGACCGCGTTCGGTATCGTTGAGGCGGGCGGAGTGCCGGGCCATCTGGCCGACGATCGCCTTGATCATCCCGAAGCAGTCGAGGCGGTAATCCTCGTCCGCCTGAGCCCGCGTGACGTCGATCATCGAGAAGGGATTGAGGCAGAAGCCTGCCTTCATCGTGAACTCGACGAAGCGTCCGCCCTGGAGCTTGACCGAATGCTCGAAGCTGCGGCCGTCGTCGATGACCACCACCTGCGCGCCCGCCCCTCGCAGCGCCGCGCACATCTCCTGAAGCAGCACCGATTTGCCTGAGCCGGACTTGCCGCAGATCGCGACATTGTGGTTCCCGGCATCATTCTCGAAGGGCGACCAGAAGAAGGGCTGGCCCCGGCGTCCGACGAAGAGCAGATGCGGATGGGCACTGCCCAGATACTCGCCCTGCATCGGGGCGATGTTGGCGGCTGTCGTCGACAGGACGGTCTTGAACCGCTTCAGCCGCTCCATATCCGCGCCAAGCCCGTCGGCCAGCGTCAACGGCATGGCTGCCAGCAAGCCTTGGACCTGGAGATAGCGCTCGTCGGCGAGATCCCAGCCAGCAGCCTTGTAGATCGACTTGATGGCGCGCTCGTGGCGGTCGCCCGACCCAAGCGGCGAGAAGGCCGTCAGGCCGTAGAAGACCCGAACAAGACGGCGGCCTTCCCGGAGCTCGGACTGCACATGCTGCCACTCGGCCGCCTGTTCGCCGATGCGCGGCAGGAAACGGGCGCTGCGCGTGCCGGAAAGGCTCGTCGTGCGCATGAACTTGAAACCAGCCTTTGCCGCGGCGGCTTCCTGATCGGGATAGACCAGGCAAAGCATGGTCGCGGTAGGACATGGAAAACGCAGCTTGTCGGTGAAGAGGTCGCCGATCAGCCGCGCGCATTCCCACGGCGCCCATCGCTGCGGCATGTTGCGCGACGCATAGTGCCGCACGTCGAAGGCATCGGGATAGACGGTGCCGATCTCGGGCACGCCGTCGTTGACCTTGCCAGTGGGGCGGAACCGCTCGGTGCGGAGCTGCATCCGGTCCTCGTGGACGACGAGCTCGATGTCGTGACGGATGGCTTGGGCAGCGATCGGGTCGTTGGGATTGTAGGGAACCGCATCGTCCTGCGGTGCGGTCGTCGGCGAGGTCAGATCGTCGATCACCGCAATGAGTTCCTGCGGCCCCACTTCAGCCACGCCGAGGTTCAGGGACTTGAGCATCGCGATCAGGCCGTCGCGGGTGTGCTTGAGATCTTCGTTGCTCGTCGCCTTCGCCGCGGGAACGCCGACCGAAACGATCACCTGGTGATGGCGGGCATGGAACGGAGCGTCGCTCGAGCCCGACTGCCAGACGAGACTGTAGAGCCGCTTTGCTCGGTGCCGGGCGATCGCTTCATAGACGCCGCCCTGGACATAGCGCGGTGCAAACCAGGGAGCGACGATCCGGCTGATGCGAGGGCTGGCAAGGTGCAGCACCTGCAGGCAGGCGCCCGCCGGTAGTCCCTCGGAGAAGAACTGCCCCAGGATCTCGCCGGTCCGTTCGTCGGCTCCGATCAACGGGGTCACCGAAAGGATGAAGCCCTTCGACCGCGCGTTGAAATAAAGCCGGCTCTGGGGATCGTAGACCCGGTAGGGAAGCCAGTCCGACAGCATATCCAGCATCAGCTGCGGACGGCCCTTTTCGGCATGTTCCGCATCGCCCAGCAGACCCGAGAGAACCCGGTCGACGATCGACTTCAGTTTCTCGGCCATCACTTGTGATCCTTTTTGGGCGCGGCGGCCTTGGCTGCTGCTGCCTTGGCGGCTTCGATCGCCTCGATGCTGGGGAAGGTCGGGGGCACGCCCTGAACAGGAGGCCGAGGGGTTCGATCATGCGGGGGCGGCACGTCGAACCCCTCGACCGCCGGTGCCTTGGCACCGGCAACGGCCTCGCGCGCCGTGGAGGGGAGGACCGGCGGCGAGGCAACTTGGCGTTGGAGGGCTGGAGGAGCGGCGAGTGAAAAGGGCGAGGCTTCAGGCACGGCATCGGATGTTTCGCGTGGCCGTTCCGACTCCTCGATTATGTTCGGCGTCGCGTCATCGGCAGGCGGCACCGGCTTTTGCTGCGCCGATTTGAGCTTTCGCCGCAGCTCGCGCATGAGCGGTGGGTCAGCTTCGTCGCCCGGCCTGCGCCGCAGCTCGGCCGCCCAGCGGGGATTTTCGATGACGGTCCAGGCGACGGCCTCGTCATGCAGCGTTCCCGCCTCATCGACATGCGCCGGGAACACGATCTTGAGCGTGCGCTCGGACGTTCGCGAGGTATCGCCCGCGGCGACCCCTGCTCGAACTCGGGCCAGATCGGACGACGCGGCCGCGCTATCGATCTCGGTGGTGGCACGTGCATCGATCACGTGGGAGGGAGCGCAGTCGCCCTTGTGCGCGCGGCAGGTGAAATCGCCTTTGACGTTGGTGCCGAAGGTGGCGCAACCGCTCACCAAGGCAGCAAGGCAGGCGCACGCGGCAAGGCGCATCGGATTAGCCATGGGTTTTGTCCTTTACGGTATTGGTGGTGGGGGCGCCGGAGAGGAAGGCGCGCAGCGCCGCCGCCGGTCGGAAGCCTTCGAGGACCGCGCCATCGGACGGACGGACAATGACCGGCGTACCGCCAAAGCCATGCGCCTTTGCGAAAGCTTCGTTGGCGTCGAGGCCGCTCGTGTCGCACGGTTTGGGGTTGGCCAGCGCCAGGCCCGAATAGGCCATATGCAGCGCAAGATCCGGCCGGCGCGCGCAGATCACACGCTCGGAGTCCTTGCGGCTTTCCGCCCCGAAGATCGAAATCGGCCGTTCCTCGACGCGCGCGCCGATCGCCTTCAATTCGGCTTCGAGCTTCTTGCAGTAGCCGCAGTGGAAATCGGAAAAGACGACCACCCTCGGACCGCCCGCCGGTCCCCAGGAAATCGCTCCGCTGGCAGGCAGTCCGGCGAGCGAAACGCGTGCCGGAACGCTCGCGCGCTGCGGGGGAGGGGCATCCTCCTCGCCCGGACGCCGGGCCGCGCCTGCTGCGAGCAGGTCGGGATTGAGCGCTAGCAGACGGGCAGCCGTCAGATCCTGGCGCGCCTCCATGTCGTAGACCCGCCCAATGACCAGATATTTGGCCCCGCGGTCGACGTAGAAGAGCGTGCGTCTAGAGGCGACCTCGCACAGGCCGCCGAGCCCCTTGCAAGTGATGGCGTCGATCGGCGTCTTGGGCAGGCGCAGCTTGAGCGCTGCGCGCACCTTGGCGGTATCGGGTCCGCTGGCCGGGGAGGCGAGACTGGCCACGCCCCAGCCGGTGGCCGCGGACAAGGTGATCAGAGCGGCAATGCCTGCCGCGGGACGAAGCCAGCGGCTTCGCCCTTGCTTGGGGGCTTCAATCATCGGGAGTTCCTCACGTAAACGCCGTCGAGAAAGACGATTTCGACATCGATGCCGGTCGGCATCTCGACCACGGGCTGGTACTGTTCGGCGCGTTCGATCAGGTACTTGCTGACCGTGTCGGCGGCATCTGCCGCGCCCTGTCCGAACCCTCCGCCGACAATGTCGCTTGGCGAGAGTTTCGACCGGCTGCCGTCGGGATTGGTGCGGGTCGCAGAGAAGGTAGAATTGGCGTTGGCAGAAAAGCCGCGCCCGAAGCCGCCGACGATCCCGGCGAGCAGCGCCTGCGTCACGAGATTGCCCTCGCGGCTTACGACACGCCCACGCACCCCGGACTTGCCGGCAAAGCTGATGAAGCCTTTGACCTCACTGACCGCGACACGCCCGCCAGGCTGATCGCAGGTCATGCGGGCAAGCTTGACGTAGACCTTCTCCGACGAGAGATCCCCGCGCGCTGCGCCGTTCACCACGCAGCCCTGGATCCGGGTTGTCAGGACCTTGCCGTTTTGCAAGACTGATCGCGCCGGCCCGGTGATCCTCAACACCACCGGAAGGGGATCGGTCTGGCTTGCAACCCCAGCGGAGGCATCGACGCCGACGATCACGCGCGCCGATGCGTAGGAATTTGGCGGCAGATAGTCGGGCGAGTCCTCGACCACAACCGGCGGCGCTTCTGGTCTGGTTGCCTTCAGGCCGCCGGTGTTCGCCTTGTCCGAAGCAAAACTCATCAGCTTCACTTCGCCGGGGGCAGAGGCTACCGCCTCCCCGCCAGCCACGGCGCCTGCGCCGGCCTGCGGTGGGGGAACAGCGCGGCCACGCGCGTCATACCCACCCGCCTGCGGTCCGTATGCCGGTGCGGGGGAAGATGGTGCCGGAGCGGAACCTTGCGTGGCAAGCCGGGATTTGAGGTCTGCATTCTCGGCCGAGATCGCGTCGATCGCCGCCTGACCATCGACCCGCATGGCCTGGTTCTCTGCTTTGAGAGCAGCGAGCTGAGCCTCGACCTCGTTACGCGGGACAGCCGCATCCTTGAGCGCCTTCTGCTCACGCGTCACGGCGTCGAGGCGGTTTCCATAGGTGGCGACAAATTCGCGCTGCGAGAGATCGCGGTTGACGAGCCCTGCCGTGTCGATGGTCCGGGCCGCTTCGGGATCGTTCGACTTCGCTTGGTCGCCACCGCCCAGGATGAGCCAACTGCCACCGACCAGGGCAATCGCGCCGATGGAGGAGAGGAGCACCTTCTGCCGCTTGGCGGTGCGGGCGTTGAGACCGGCCGCTTCCGACGGCGAAGCCGGTTCAGCCTGCAGGGGTGTCTGAAGGTCAGGCGTTTCAGTCATCGTTGCTCTTCCCGTTCATGCCCACCACGAAGGCGGTCGTGCTGGAGCCCGGGTCGAGCGCAGGATTGGCGATCGAGACGGCGAGGCTGTCCTTCGGCGCAAGGTCGCGCTCGGTGAGGTTCAGCCGTTTAGATCCGCGGTTGGTGACGCGGATGACCTTTCCAGCAAGGCTGGCGCCCCGATAGTCGGCGATGAGCTGGACCTCGATGTCGCCGATGCGGGCGGGCACGGCCGAGGACTGGCGGACCTCGAAGCCTTCGATAGTCCTATCGTTGGCCATTGCCTGGACGAGGCGAACCGCGCTCGTGGCGAGCGGGGTTTCGGCTTCCCAGCGGGCCGCGTCATTCCTGGCGATCGACGGATTGGTGATGAAAACCTGCGCCGCAGGGATGCTCTCGACCTGACAGGCGATCTTGTAGACGAAACCCTTCTTGGTCGTGGCGAAGAAGCTGATGCTCCTCGCCGCATAGGTTTCGGGGACGGAGACGTAGATGTCGCCGCGCAGCGGTTCGTTGGTGACCGCGAAATCATTGTACGGTGTGCCCGTCGATATCTTCGACACGCTCGCGAACTGATCGCCGACCAGGGCGAAGCGCGTAAGTTCGCGGGCCGAGACCACGCAGTCGATGCCAGCGCCATCGGCGGCTTGCTTGAACTGGTCGGCGAACGCCGGCCCGGCGATGCATGCGGCGATCGCCGCAAGGCCATGGAGTGCGGCTCCCGCACGCCTCTGGGTTCGGTAAGCCATCACTGAGCCTCCTTGGCTTTGTCTTGGTTGGGGAGTTGGACGAAACCCGACAGCGCGAGGCGCAGTCCCCGGTAAGTCCAGCTGAAGCGGAAGCGGCGCTCGTCGCTGGCGATGACCTGGGCACCGACAAACGTCTTGAGCGTGCCGGTCACCTCGGACGTCAGTCCCTTCGGGTCCACCGTCATCGAGCGAATGACGAACGCCTGGGTGACGTCCGAACCGCGCTGCTCCTCGACGATGCGGACGAGGTCAGCCTTGAGGCGCCCGTAGCTCGCCGGATCGGCAAGCTTCAGGATTTCGTTCATCCAGTAGTCGAGACCTTCCGGGCTCCGGTTCAGGAGAATGAGCGCGGTGTCACGGGTGACGAGCTCGAGATATTCGGCCTGCACGCCGGCGCTGGTCACGGTCAGTTGCTTGGGCAGGGTCGGAAGCAGCACGACCTCGCGGTCGCGGGTCGCGGCGAGGCTGGTCGCGATCGCCAGCGCAAGCCCAAGTCCCGTGCTGGTCAAGGCCAGGAGATTACGCTGGCGCAGCAGCGACTGCTGGCGCTCGTGTGAAATGTCGGCAAACATGGATTTCTCCCCTCAACCGGCAAGCAGACGGCAGTGGGAAGGCGGCGTCGACCTGAGACCCAGAAATCCGGCCGGCAGATACCAATATGCGGCATGGGCTACCCAGGAACTGGCGCGTCCTGCTTTTGCCTTTCGCAGCGCGAACCAGGCGCCGAAGGCGACAGCAATGCCGATGAAGATATGCTGGCTGAGGATCCCCCAGGTGAAGGGGACGATCATCCCGGCGAACTCGTCGATGGTCCAGAAGCCGATGAGTTCCGGATCGTCGAGCCGCCGAGGAATGATGTAAGGGTCCGCCATGACGACGCGCCTTCCCGTGCCCGACCGTCAGATGACCGCGGTCACGACCGACGTGACGATCGGGACACCCGTGCCGACGCCGATGCCGACGCCGACCGGAACCGCGACCTGTCCGAGCGAGAACCGGCCCGAGGCGAGGCCGATGAGACCGCCGGCGAGACTGAGGACGGTGATGATCTTGCCGCCCGAGCCTTCGAGAAAGTCGGTGAACTTGGTCAGTGCCGGGGTGAACGTCGTGTCGGCGCCAGCGTAAGCTGCGCTTGCGGCAAGAGCGGCGAGCGCGACCGGGATGGCAAAATTGACGGCCCGAGAAAGCTTGGAGGGGCCAAAGCCGTTCGCGCCGATGCGCCGGGGGAGGGTGAGGGACTGCATATGGAGCTCCGTCTGGAGGGGTGAACACAGCGTCCTTTCGTTCGCTGTGCCTTCCACATGCATCTAGGAAATCGATGTAGGAAAGTGTGGCCGGGCCCAACGCCTGGAACGCGGACGGATGCGGACAAATCAAATGGGCACTGTCGGCGAAGTTGGCAAAAATGGCGGAACTCCTGCGACATTGTGGCGGCATTATCCGTCCTCTGCGTCGGCAATCTCCGACGAATCGGTCTCTGTGAGCGATTCGCCTATAAACGATAAGTTCCGTATATGTTCTTTTCGTTTTCCTACATGAGGGGGGCGGGATATGGCTGCGACTCATCCCAGCCAATGAGGAGAATCGGCCATGCACCCAACCCCATCAACGACCGGCCAGGCTAATCACAGCCTCGCACGCATCCTCACTCACGCTGTTGAAGCGGCTGACAAACCGAAACACCAGATCGCCCGCGAGGTCGGCATGCACAGGGAGACATTGCTGCGGGTCATGCGCGGCGAACGGCCGATAGGGCTCGATGAAGCCGCATGCATTCTCGTCGTTTGCGGGGCTTTCCCCCGCGCCAGCATGATCCTCGCCCTCGCCGGGCAAGAAGATTTGGCGTGCGAGTGGATGCGCAGCGAGATGGGCGGGTTTCTCGAGGAATTCTTCAGCGCCTTGCCGGGCCACCTTGATCGAACTCTAGGCCGCCGGGTCGCGGATTTGAGGCCACGCTGGGCGAATGGCACTTCGCAGCTCGTCGCGCGCATGCTCGCCAAGCACATCGACGACTTCACCAACCGTGACATCGCGATGTCGTTGCCAAGATGATCCGAACCCTCGGAGGGGACCGAGCTTTGCCAACAGGAATGACGAATGACCTCTGAACCCCCGAAAGAAGCCGTCTCTCCACACTCTGACGAGGCGGCGCCTCTGCCCACCCGCCTTCTACGCTTGCCAGATGTTATGGCGCGCGTGGGAATGAAGCGTTCCGCAATTTACCAGCGGATGAGCGAAGGGAAGTTTCCGAAGTCGCGATCGCTTGGCCCGAAATGCGCTGTTTGGATCGAAGCGGAGATTGACGCCTGGATTGCTAATATTGCGTCTTACGATTAGGCGAAAAGCGCCACGCAGAAAGTGACCACGCGATTGTGCTATTGCCGTCGTCCAAGTAGGCAAGTCGTTGTCGGTTGACGAACCATAGCGCGTCATTTTCCGGAGGTGCATTGGGCGCGTCGCGGCGGCAGTGTCTTTCCCGGCAGCAGTCCGTCGAGCTCGAAGCGCAGATGTGGCTGGCGATGGACCGAGACAGCCTGTCATCGACCTTAGTTTTGTGACGCCATGAGGCCCATAAGCTGCAAACCAGTCGAGTCACTGGCCGTCGCTTTGAAAAACGAAAGCACACTGTCCCGACGTTGATTCGGGCGTGGCATTGTAATGGCTAGCGGTGCAAGATCGGCGCGCCGCATAAAGCGGGTGCCGTCTAAGTCACCCAGGTCCAGTTGCTGCGGGCTTAGGAGATCAACCTCGTTGCCTGAGTTCAATCCATGCTAGCATCGGCTCAGATCAGGCCATGCTGGCTGAGCGCCGGGTCGGAGCGCCCACGGCCTCTTGCACCAGAGGGCGTCCCGCACAGGTTGGTGCCTAACGCCGATCAGCGAAGCCGGACCGGAACATAAGTCGGTGACTGACCGCGACGCTGCACGCGCAGCAGCAAGGCTTCGCGGGAGGCGCGCTTAGCCTCGCTGATCCTGGCTTCGAGGTCGGCAATGGTGCTGACGGGGCGATTGTTGACCGAGAGCACGACGTCACCGCGACGGAGCCCTTTGCCTGCCGCATCGGACACAGGATCGACCCCGTCGATGACAAGGCCTCTCGTTCCGAGATCAAGTCCGAGTTGCCGCGCAATATCCGGGGTGAGGGGCTGGACTGACAGGCCCAAGGCATCTTCGACCACCGGATCATCGCGATCCTGGGAAGGACCTTCGAACCTGTCCTCGTCGGGACCGGATCCGAAATCCTGATCGGTCAGCGTCGCTTCGTTCGGTCGCTCGTCGAGCGTGACGCGCACGCTCATCCGCTTGCCGTCGCGGATCAGCTCGATCGGCACGTGATCACCGGGGTTGCGGTTGGCGATGAGAAAAGACAGGGATTGCCCGGGCGTGATTTCCTTGCCGTCCACCTCGACGATGACATCGCCGGCCCGGATACCGGACTTCGCGGCCGCCCCGCCAGGCTCCACCGACTGGACGAAGGCGCCGCGCCTCTGCGGCAATCCGAGCGAATCGGCGAGGTCGTCCGCGACCGGCTGGATTTGCACGCCAAGATAGCCGCGTTCGATGGATTGCCCGGCTTTGAGCTTTTCGATGATCGGCGCCGCGATTTCAGCCGGTATGGCGAAACCGATGCCGACATTGCCCCCGTTTGGGGAGAAGATCGCGTTGTTGATGCCGATAACCTGGCCCTTCATGTCGAACATGGGCCCACCGGAATTGCCACGATTGATCGAGGCATCGGTCTGGATGTAGCGGTCATACGCTGTGCCAATGCCGGTGTTGCGATAGACCGCCGAGATAATTCCAGCGGTGACAGTGCCGCCGAGCCCGAAGGGGTTGCCAATCGCGAGCACCCAATCGCCTACCCGCGCGGCGCGGGAGTCACCGAACTTCACGAAGGGCAGCGGTTTGCCGGCGTTGATCTTGAGAACCGCCAGGTCCGAAGCGGCGTCCCGGCCGACAAGCTTGGCAGCATATTCGGTGCCGTCCGGCATCGTGACGGTAATCGAGTCTACCTCCGCCTGACCGCCGCTCGCCGTGATCACATGATTGTTGGTCACCACGTAGCCATCGGCCGATATGATGAAACCGGAACCGAGAGACTGCGCCTCCCGCGTTCGTGGTCCCAAACGGCCGCCGCCGAACAGGTCTTCGAATGGGGTTCCAGCGAACGGGTTGAAGATGGGAACGCGAACCCGCTGACGCGTCGAGATATTGACCACCGCGGGCGCGAGTTGCTCGGTCAAAGAGGAAAAGCTCGTCGGCGCTCCGGCGCGGGGCACGATCGATGCAATTCGACTTGGCTCGTTCTGGGCAACCTGAGCTTCGGCCGGGTGTCCGGTTGCGAGCGAAAGAGCACTGCCTCCGAGCAGCAGCGCAGCTGTTATCCCGTAAGTGTACCGCACGCGCTTCACCTCCGTTTCCTCCTTTCGAATGACCGTTGCCATCCCGGAGCGGAGGCAAACGGTCTCAGATGAAGAGGCGATCGGCGCGAGACACGTGCAGCACTCGTCGTTGGCGAGTTCCTAACCGTACGGGGCGGTGGAGGGACCAGAAAGCAGGATGGAGTACCGCTTGCATCAGGTGTGCAGGCCGGCGAGGAGGTAGCTGGCTGCATTCTAGCCCTGCTCCCAGCGGTCTCGCGGTTCTCTCGTGCGCGGCCGGTCAACGCGCACCGTCCGTAGAACGGCTGTACGAAGCAATTGCGTCGATCGTCCCTCCATGGCTTGAGTGTGCCCATCCTATTCAGACAAGCTGAATGCTGCGTGACCTTCGACGACGGTTTCGAGATGTCGGCGCGCGAATCTGGCGTGGGCTTTCCCGAGGCGTCGAACATCACGCGCTCATAAAAACGGCGTCGTCGGCTTGAGTTCCCAGCGCACCGTGCACGCCAGGGCAAATTTCGGAATTCGCTACCATGAGAAATTTTGCCTGTATTTTTCAATGGCTCGCGGGCAAAATTCGGGAACGATCGTCCGGCTTTCACCGTTCAAATGATGCAGTTCGCAACTGTAAGTCGAGAGCTAATGGAGACCTATGATGCCCAGATTGACCCTGAGACGGTCGGCGGGCACCACCTGGCTGTGGGTTGCCTTGCTGACTGCGATGTTCATGCTGGTCGTGGCGTGGTTCACCGATCCGCTCGGCTATGTCGAGCGAGCAACGCCGGCCCGAGACACGGCATCGACCGAATGGACAGTTGCGCCGGATGGCCCGGCGGTGCCCGTTAACCTGCCGCAGGTTCGATTGAAGCCTGCCGGCGACGAGCCCGCAGCCCCGGCAAGCCCGCCGTCGCAATGACGGCGCGGGGAGGTCCCCTCTGTCCTCTGTGAGGGGACCTCCTGTCTGGCCGCTAAGTACGACGCGCTCGCTAACAACCTCGAATTCCAGCGGGCCGGCGGCGATCGGTGGACGAGGGGAATGGTAAGACCATTTCGATCAGCGACCGAGCGCTTGAAGCTTGACCGAGGCAGGTGAGGTTCCTCATCCTACTTTCGATGCGGACACAATCACGCCAATTGGGCTTTGTCGGGCGATGGCTGCTCGTCTGCGCGAGCGTCGCGGCGCTGATGCTGTTGTGGTACTACCTGTCGAGCAGGCCCTGGCGCGCGGAAAGCCCGTCAGACACGCAGCGCCTGGTCACTCCGCGCGGTGAGCTCGCGACCGACGAGCGGTCCACAATCGAGCTCTTCGAGAAGTCGCGCGGCTCAGTCGTCTATATCTCCACCTCGCAACTGGTCCAGGACGTCTGGTCCCGCAATATCTTCTCCATTCCGCGCGGCACTGGCTCCGGGTTTATCTGGGATTCGGCGGGACACGTCGTCACCAACTTCCACGTCATCCAGGGCGCATCCGAAGCGACTGTGCTCCTTGCGGACGGGCGAAAGTATAGAGCGGTGCTTGTCGGTGCGAGCCCGCAGCACGATATCGCGCTCTTGAGGATCGGCGTCGGTTTGCGTCGTCCGTCTCCGGTTCCGATCGGAACCAGCGCAGATCTCAAGGTCGGCCAGAAGGTCTTTGCGATCGGCAATCCGTTTGGCCTGGATTGGACATTGACCACCGGTATCGTCTCGGCGCTGGATCGATCGCTGCCCAGCCAGAATGGCGGGCCGGATATCGAGCACTTGATCCAGACCGACGCCGCCATAAATCCCGGCAATTCCGGGGGGCCTCTGCTCGACTCCAGCGGTCGTCTGATTGGCATCAACACGGCGATATACAGCCCGTCCGGCGCGTCCGCGGGAATCGGCTTCGCCGTGCCGGTGGACACGGTCATGCGGGTCATTCCGCAGCTGCTCAAGAATGGCAGGTACATTCGTCCCTCACTGGGCATCGTGGCCGATGAGCAGGTGAACAGCCGACTGGAGGAGCTGACGGGACGCGAAGGCGTTTTCGTGCTTGCCGTTCAGCCCGGCTCCGCTGCTGCCAAGGCGGGATTGGTCGGTGTCACGACGGGGCCCGATGGCATCACACCCGGTGACATCATCACCGCTATCGACGGGAAAAAGGTCGAGAGCCTTGGTGCGCTGCTCGCGCGCCTCGACGACTATGCGGTCGGCGAACAAGTTCGGGTCACGTTGCAAAGAGGCGGCGTTACGCGCGACGCAACGGTCGAGCTGCAGCCGGGGAATTAGAGTCGATCTGATCGAGTTTGAATCGGAAAGGGATTCCCCCCGTGCTGATTTTGTGATTCATGTGTGGACGGCCCCTGTTGGGCAAGGGGGAATTTGATGACTTGATGCTGTCTTGGTCAGGTTCATTCATGTGTCCGGCCTGTTAGCGCGGCGCGACAGGCCGCTGGCCATGATGGTGTCGGTGGATCGGGTCCTCATCAAACTGCCGCGCTTGGGTTGCGCGTTGAATCAGCCAGGTTTGTCCGATCCCCGGCTTGACCGGGTTGGCATCAGGCGTGTCGTTCTCTCCTGCCCAATCTCGTGGCGAGTGCGTCAGCGGGCGGCCGGCGCGGCGCGATACTCTTCGTTGCGGACCATGACGGCTCAAGCGATGCGGGCCAGCTTGTTGGCGAGTGCGACACTCACCAGCCGTGCTGGCTTCTTGTCGAGCAGCCGGTTCACCCAGCCGGTGAGCGCAGTCGGCTTGCGGCGAGCGAAGCGGATGACCGCGGTGGCGCCGACCACCAGCAGGTGGCGCAGGTAACGATCGCCCATCTTCGATATGCCGCCCAGGCGTTCCTTGCCGCCGGAAGAGTTCTGCTTGGGCACAAGCCCCAGCCAGGCGGCGAACTGCCGGCCCGAACGGAAGACGCGCGCATCCCCAACGGTAGCGGCGAGCGCGGTCGCGGTGATGAAACCGATCCCTGGGATCGTCTCGAGCCGTTGGCTTGCGGGCGTGGCACGATGCCATGCCATCAGTTCGGTCTCGATCCTGCGGATCTGAGCGCTCAGCTCTTCGATCATCCCGGCAATCAGCTGCAAGGTCTGACGGGCGAGGTCGGGAATGGTCGTATCGTCGCTGTCGAGCGCTTCGACCAGTTCACGCACGTGCGCCCGGCCCTTCGGCGCGATGATGCCGTACTCGGCCAGATGAGCGCGCATCGCGCTTACCTGCGCTGTTCTCTGCCGGACCAGCAGATGGCGGGCGCGATGCAGCATCAGCACGCTCTGCGCATCGGCGGACTTCACCGGCACGAAGCGCATGGTCGGCCGTGCCACCGCCTCGCAGATGGCTTCCGCGTCGGCCGCATCGTTCTTGTTGCGCTTGACATAGGCCTTCACATAGGTCGGCGGCATCAGCCGGACCTCGTGGCCCAGCGCTGTAAGCTGCCGGGCCCAATGGTGCGCGGTGGCACAGGCCTCGATCCCGATCAGGCACGGCTCCAACCCACCGAGCAGCCCCAGCAGTTGATCGCGCCGGACCTTGCGCCGCAGCACGACCCTGCCTTCGCTGTCAACGCCGTGAAGCTGGAAAACGGTCTTGGCGATATCCAGGCCAATCGTGGTAATCTGCATGTGGACGGCTCCTTCCCTCAGGTGGCAAGCTGACGCGCCACCTTGGCACATCGCGATGCCGTTGGGTCAGGGGCCGTCCACCCCATCAAGCTGCTGGCTGGGCGTGAGGAGGCCAGCAGCGATGGCTCGAGCCTATTCAGAAGATTTGCGAGAACGCCTTTTTCAGAGCGTTGGATCGCGGGATGTCGGCTCGGGCTGCGGCCCGGCATCTTGAGGTGAGCGCGAGCACGGGCGTGAAGTGGGCGCAGCAGCGACGGGCGACGGGGACGCTGACGGCCAAGCCGATGGGTGGTCGCCGGCCGGTGGTTCTGGAGGGCGAGCGGGACTGGCTGCTGGCTCGTCTTGAGCGGCAGTGCGATCCGACAGTGGCCGACCTGGGGGCGCTCTGCGCGAAGAACGTGGCATCGAGGTCTGCCGGGATACGCTGTGGCGGTTCCTCAAGCGTTGCGGCAAGTCCTTCAAAAAAAGACTCTCTTCGCCAAGGAGCAGGACCGGCCAGACGTCGTCCGCCGCCGCGCCCGCTGGTTCTGGCTCCAGAGCCGGATAGACCCTGCGACCGTCAGGCGCATGGTCTTCGTCGACGAGACCTGGGCCAAGACCAACATGACCCGCACCCATGGCCGGGGCGACAGGGGCAAGCCGCTCGTCGACAAGGTGCCGCACGGACACTGGAAGACGCTCACCTTCATCGCCGGCTTGCGCCACGACGGCATCGTCGCGCCTTGCGTGATCGACGGGCCGATCAATGGAGACAGCTTCACCGCCTGGGTCAAGCAGTTCCTCATCCCCGAACTGGAGCCCGGCTCCATCGTCGTCGTCGACAACCTGGGAAGTCATAAGAGCGCCCGCGTGCGCCAGATGCTCCGGGCGGCCGGCATGAAGCTCTTCTTCCTGCCGCCCTACTCGCCGGACCTCAATCCGATCGAGCAGGTCTTCTCCAAACTCAAACGCCTGCTACGCAAAGCCAAGGAGCGAACCGTCGAAGCCACATGGCGCCGCATCGGTTCCCTCCTCGACAACTTCCCTCCCAACGAATGCGCAAACTACATCAAAGGGGCAGGATATGCGTAAACTGTAAGCGCCAAAACCTCCCCACATTTTCGTAGCTGCTGATCTGTCTATGTTTTGCCCCTCATCCGAGGGGTATCGTAGTGGCTGATGATGTAAGAACATTCGAAACAGGTTTCGCAAGGCAGGAGGGCCAGCGGCCCTCGCGTATGGATGTCATTCCAGCGGGACCTTCGCGTCGCCGCTGGTCGGCCGAGGCCAAGGCCCGGATCATAGCGTCGAGTTTTGAGCCCGGCGCCAACATCGCAGAAATCGCACGGGCGCATGGGCTACTGCCGCAGCAGCTTTATGCGTGGCGGCATGACAGCATTCCAGGCAAGCGCCTGGCCAGCAAAAAGCTGGGCTTCGTCCCGGCGGTGGTAGAAGATGCGGGCGGCTCCGGCCCGGCTGATGGTGGAGGCGATGAGATCGTGATCCGCACGGCAAGGCTGGCGATCCATGTGCCGCCAGGGGCGAGCGAGGATCATATCGCCCGTGTGCTTGCCGCGGTGAGCCGGTCGGGATGATCATCCCGCCAGGGCCGCTCAAGGTGATGGTGGCGACAAAGCCGGTCGACTTCAGGAAAGGGGCCGTCAGCCTGGCGGCGCTGGTCGAGCATGAACTCGGACTCAAGCCCTTCTCGGGGGTGGTCTTCATCTTCCGCTCCAAGCGGGCGAACAGGATCAAGCTCCTGGTCTGGGATGGCAGCGGCCTGGTGCTCGTGAGCAAAGTCTTGCAGACGGGGGCCTTCCATTGGCCACGGGCGCAGGATGGCGTGATGCGGCTGTCGGCATCACAGGCGTCAGCCTTGTTCGAAGGGCTGCAATGGTCGAAAATGCACACGCCGCGCGCTCAGGTTCCGGTGACGACGCGATAGGTCGCAAGCCTGATTCCCCTGATCGAAATGCCATTGCGGACTGCCCGGAAACTGCCAGAAATAGGGCATGTCCGCCACGGCAGCCGACCTTCCTGACGATGTCGCCATCCTCAAGGCGATGGTCCTGGCCGGCCTCGAGCGTGAAGCTCGGATGCAGCATATCATTGACCAGATTACCCGGACGACATTCGGAAAACGGTCGGAGAAACTGAACGAAGATCAGTTGGCGCTGGGCCTCGACGATCTCGATGTCGCCCGCGCTGAACTGGAGGCTTTGGCCGAGCAGGCAGCGGCTGCCGCAGGACAAAAGAAGGAACGGGCGCGAAGGGAGCCCGGGACAGCGCGGGCGTCGCTGCCGGCACATCTGGCCCGTGTCGAGGAAGTGATCCTCCCTGACGAGACGGAATGCCCCTGCTGCGGAGGCGTGCTGCACTGCATCGACAGCGACATATCAAGCCGGCTCGATGTCATCCCTGTCCAGTATCGCGTCATCGTGACGTCCCGTCCGAAAATGGCGTGCCGGGCATGCAGCGATGGCGTGTTCCAGGCGCCTGCGCCCAAGCATGTAGTGCCAGGCGGCCTGCCCACCGAGGCGCTGATCGCCGATGTTCTCGTCAAGAAATATGCCGATCACACTCCCTTCTACCGGCAGGCACAGGCACTGCGGCGCCAGGGTATCGAGATCGACAGGGGGACAATGTGTAACTGGGCAGGCAGAGCCGCCGCCTGGCTCGGCCGCCTGACCAGCCGGATGAGGGCCGACCTCCTGTCGGGCGCGAGGCTGTTCGTGGATGAGACCACCGCGAAGGTCCTGGCTCCCGGCACTGGCAAGGTGAAGACAGGATATCTCTGGGCGATCGCTCGTGATGATGGGGCGCATGGCGGCACCGATCCACCGGCTGTCGCCTACACCTACATGCCAGGTCGCGGGAAAGTCTGGGCGGAAAAGCTGCTCGGGGACTTCACCGGCATCGTCCAGTGCGACGGCTATGGCGCGTACAAGCATATCGAGGCGCCGGACCGAAGGGCCGGTCCCGGAACGCTCGCCTTCTGCTGGGCACATGTCAGGAGGGGCTACTTCGACGATGCCAAGGGCGGCAACGCACCGGTCGCCGATGAGGCCCTGCGGCGGATCGCCGGGCTCTACAAGATCGAGGCTCGTATCCGAGGCTCCAGCCCCGAACACAGACTGACGGTACGCCAGGCTGAATCCGCTCCGATCATCGCGGACATGCTGCCATGGCTCAAGGAAATGCTGCCCAAACTACCCCGCGGCTCCCATACAGCCGAGGCCATCGGTTACACACTCAACCACTGGAAGGGCCTCGTCCGCTTCCTTGAGGATGGACGGATCGAGCTGGATAACAATACCGTCGAGCGCTCAATCAGGCCAATTACCCTCCAGCGGAAAAATGCCCTGTTCACAGGCCATGACCTGGGGGCTGAAAACTGGGCAACCTTCGCCAGCCTCATCGAAACATGCAAACTGGGCGGTATCAACCCGCAGGCCTACCTCGCCGATGTCCTCGCACGCATCGTCCTGTGCGGCGACACAGATCCCATCGATGATCTGCTCCCCTACAACTGGGTAGATAGTCGCGCCACCGCCAGCCCCGTCATCGATCAGGCCGCCTGAGCGCTCCCCTGTGGGAGTGTTTTAGCGCTTACCGTAAACTTAGATCAGACCGAATCTAGCGCGGCTGAACCGGCCGCTCACGATCCACCGAGGTCGTGATCGCCGAGCGAAAAAAGTGGGGCCGGCGACTTCGATGCCGGCCCCAATTGATCGAAAGAAATTCAGGTGGCCGCCGGCGCAACGGTCGCGCCGTGACGGCCCGGTTTTGGGCCGCGTGGGCGAAGCCTGAGCGCGAGGGCAACGAGAACGACGCCTGCGATGATCGCCCAGGCCGCGATGAGCGACGCGACCGACAGGATGCTTATCAGCGGATAGAGATACAGCAGCGCGAGTACGGCCAGGCCGAGCAGGATCGACAGCAATCCCGAAAGGCCAAGCAACCACTCGCGCTCGATCACCTTACGCAGCCGATAGGCAGCGGCCATCTCGATCGCGCCGGTGCTGATCGCCCATGCGCTGAGGACGACCAGGGTCGCCAGCGCGTAACCAACCGCAAACGTCCATGGCATCAGCACGAAGAGGACAGCGGCGGCGATGCCCAGCACGCCGCGCAGGACCGACACCAACCAGCGATCGGCCTTGTTTGTTGCGCCGCGCACGCCAGCAATTAGCGAGAGCAAGCCATCCACGCCTGCGTAGGCGGCGAACACGATCGTGAAGGCGAACAGCGTGGTCACCGGAACCAGCAGCGCGACGATGCCCAGCGCCAGCGCAAGAATGCCGCGCAGCAGCAGCCAGCTCCAGTTGCGCTGGAGCCGACATGCGCCTGCCGTGCGTTCGAGGTTCGAAGTCGCGATCATATCCCCTCCCTACTCGCGCCGCTGCCCCATGAAGGTCAGCAGCAGCTGGAAGAGGTTGATGAGATTCAGGTACAGCGACAGCGCGCCGATGATCGACATCTTCGAAATTGTCTCGGACCCCACATGGGCGGCATACTCATTCTTCAGGCGCTGCGTGTCCCAAGCAGTCAGGCCGGTGAACACGAGGATACCTGCGATCGAGAACACAATCTGAAGCGTGCTCGAGGCTAGGAAGATGTTGACGATGCTCGCGATCACAACCGCGATGAGGCCGACCATGAGCACGCTCGTCCAGCGCGACAGGTCCGTCGATGTCGTATAACCCCAAAGGCTCATCGCCAGGAACACTGCGGCAGCGGTGAAGAAGGCGAGGGCGATGCTCTCGCCGGTGAAGACGAGGAATATGCTCGCCATCGAGACGCCCATCACAGCTGCGAAGACGTAAAAGGCAGTGCGAGCCATCGCGGCTGTCATCTGATGCAGACCGAACGACAGCAGGAGCACGAAGACCAGGGGAGCGAAGATCGCCACCCATTTGAGGGGCGTGTTGAAGATCGGCTGATAGAGCGTCGGCGTCATCGCCACGCCAAGCGCGACGATCCCGGTCAAGAGCAGGCCGAGCCCCATATGAGTGTAGATTCCCAGCATGTAGCGTCGCAGGCCGGCATCGTATTCAACGGCGCGCGACGCGGGATGCAAACTGCGCATCCCACCGAATGATGTTGCCATATCGTTCCTCCATTGGGACTATTGCCAGCACGAGCGTGCGGCTGCGCAACGCAGCCGCACGCCCTGGCTCAATGTGTGGTGATCGGAATCCGGCGCCGACTTTCGATCGCAGTGGCAGACCGAGGCAGCACGACGTTGAGCACCCCCTTCTTGAAGGTGGCGCTCACCTTGTCCTCCTCGATACCGCTCGGCAGGCGGATGTGACGCTCGAAGCGGCCATAGCTTCGCTCCGAATAGCCGCGCTCCTTGTCGTCGACCTCCGACCTCTTCTCGCCGCGGATCGACAAGACACCATCGTCGATCGACACGTCGACGTCCTTTTCGTCGAGGCCGGGAAGTTCGGCGGTCACGCGAACTTCCTTCTCGCTCTCGGACAGTTCGACATGCGGCCATTCGTGGCCAGCGCTGAAGCCGTTGAGCGCCGGCAGGCCGATGCCGCGAAAGAGATCGTCGAATACCCGGTTTACCTCCCGATGGAGCGATAGCAGCGGGTGGTCTCCGGCCGAGCTCACCCGAACCGGAACCTGGCTGTCCTGCTTGCCCCAAGGGATCAAATCACGAAGGGCCATTTTAACTACTTCCTCCTTTCCAATCAGCTTTGATGGCCATCCTGCCGGCCGCGCGCAGCGCGCCGACAAGACCAAGATAAGCTTGCGTCAGGCTGCCTGGCGTTCTTCGAGCTTCGGCACATTGACGGCCTCAGCGGCCGGGGCCGAAATCTCGATGCGCCGCGGCTTCATCGCCTCTGGCACCACGCGCTGGAGCTGGATTGTCAGGAGGCCGTCTTCGAAGCTCGCCGAATGGACTTCAACGAAGTCGGCAAGCTGGAAGCGGCGTTCGAAGGACCGGGTGGCAATGCCACGATGGACGTAGTTGCGGCCCTCCTCGTTGTCGGCCTTGCGGCCAGACACCGTCAGCAGGTTCTGCTGGGCCACCACCTCGATCTCGTCCGGCCGGAAGCCCGCGACCGCAAGCATGATCCGGTACGACTCATCGCTGTCCTTAACGATGTCAAAGGGGGGATAGCCGTCAGCATCGCTGCGCGCGCCTGTCTCAAGCAGGTCGAACAAGCGGTCGAACCCGACGGTGGAACGCCGATATGGCGTAAAGTCGAAATTGGTTCTCATTTTCCAAATCCTCCATGTGAAGCAATTTGGGCATGAGTTGCGCCGGAAAAGAGAGCGGCGCCCTCTATGTCCCGCCGGACCCGGATCTCGGCATCCGGCGACTTTGAATTAGGTGGAGCGCAACTTCCTTCAAGAGGAACGCATTGAAATTTTTGAGCCGTCGACCGCGCGGGCTTTAGGACGTTCCGGTTCGGATCATACACCATCGCGACAGGGGAAGCGGCGACAGGCAAAGCGTCCAACAGGCCCCTGTTTCTCGTCGGGCACTTACGCGACGAACGTCCCTGGATGGCTCCATCAGACCGCAGAAATGATCTGGGGCTCTTGTCCGGTCACTAAGGGAGGTCTGCCCACCGCCTCGATCATCGTCGACATTGCCGCCTCGGCCACGCGTGGCCAGGTCGCCGACCGGCCGCGTGCATAGGCTCGCCGCGATAGCTCGCGAAAACGACCTTCGTCACTCAGGACGTCGATCACGGTCCGAGCGAAGTTGGCTGCATCGCCAAAACCGACAAGGAGGCCGGCCCCTCCCGACAGGATCTCTTGGGCGTGAACATAGGGCGTGGAGACGACCACCTTGCCGAGCCCGACGGCATAGGCCAGCGTGCCCGAGGTGATCTGGTCCGGGTTCGTGTAGGGCGTGACGTATATGTCGCAAGCCTGTAAATAGGCGACCAGCTGGTCGTCTTCGACATAGCGATCGATGAACTCCACGTGCTTCTCGATTGCGCGCCCCTTCACCATGGCCTCTAGTCGGCGGCGGTATGCTTCGCCTTCGGCGGCAATGAGGTTGGGGTGTGTGGCGCCGAGCACGACATAGACGACGTCTGGCACCTCGCGCGAAATCGCCGGCAGCCCCTCGATCATGAGTTCGATACCCTTATTCGGCGCAAGCAATCCGAAACTCAGAATGACAGTGCGACCAGCCCAGCCAAAGACCTGCTTCCATGGCGCGGGTCGTGTGAGCGGCCGGTCGGGAACGCCATGCGGGATAACATGGATGGACCTGGAGTTGACGCCGTAGACGTTGGCAAGGATGCGGCGCCCTTGCTCAACCATAACGATCGCAGCGGAAAGACGGTGCAGCATTGCGGCCGTGACGCGGCGGTGGCTTGCGTCCGGCCGCTCGAGAACGGTGTGGAGAGTTGCTATGACCGGGAGACGAACACGTTCGAGAAGTGCGAGGAGATGTTCGCCGGCCGGCCCGCCAAAGATGCCGTATTCGTGCTGCACCCATAGGAGGGTTGCGCCACTCGCGTTGATGCGATCAGCCGCCAGCAAGTAGTCGTCCATGGCGTCTTCACGGATCTCGAACGCCACCGGGGGCCCGCTCGCGCCGCTCGACTTGTTTCTCATCGCATAAATATCGATCTGCAGATTGGGGAAGGCCTGCCGCAATGCGTCGGCCGTGTCGGCAGTGAAGGTCGCGATGCCGCAACGGCGGGGAGGGTAGTTCCCGAGTAGAGCGATATGGCGGATGTCGGTCCGCGGCGCCATTGCTAGTCGCGCGGCGCCGATTGAGGGGAGGGCGGGCCTGCAATTGGCATCGGTCTGCAGCGCGACCAACGCGGCCGCAGAACCGCCAGGGGGTGGATGCATCGGCTTTCTCCCTTTGCGAGAGAACGTGCGGATCATCCTAGCGCTTCGTCTCGCTTCGGCCGCTGCCGGGAAGGCAAGCGGTAAAGGGCGAGTCATAAGGTCGAATCTGGGAGCGGCGCTGATTTATCTCAGCCGGAGAAATTGTCAGCAGGCGTAGATTGACTCACCGAGTCGACACCCCAGATAACTCTCACCGGAGTGGCAGCCGGTCGTGTCCGTCAACGTGGTGTAAATTCGGTTGTGGCCAGCGGGCTGCATTTTC